>JAEUHZ010000059.1 GCA_016795205.1 Planctomycetota bacterium
ATCGTCCTGGTGGCTTCAGACAGCGACGAGGCTGCGAACCACTCCCCCGCCGAAACCGCGCGTGGCTGACCTGGCGGCCCGTCCGCCCGCTCGTGGGGAACTCGCCAGGCTCCATCCTTGATAGCCCTCGGGGGTCGGGCCCGACGGCCTTGCTTGTCTCACGTCTCCCCGATCGCGCACGTCTTCGCGAGGGCAGTCAGCCCAGATCGCTCGCCATCGACAGCAGGGCTGCCAGGTCGAGCGGCTCCCGGATCCGCTTGGGTTCAGACGGGACCCGTACCGGCCACGTCCTGACCTTGTCCACTTCCATCCCGAGCAGGCTCCCCAGCGGCGTCTCCACCCACAGCCTCTCCGCCACGAGCTCCGCCGAGTCCGTCGGCTCCAGGGGCGGCGACAGGTCCGCGGGTATCGACGAGCCCGGGACGCCCGCCTTCGCCACCAGATAGAACACCTTGTCCTTGAGGGCTTGCCGGTACTCCGGGCGCGTCAGAAGTTGCCCCTTCTGCGCGTGGATCCAGCCGATCGCTGGGTTGGTCCCCGGCGGGGCGAACGGGATGCGTCGCGCAGGAGGACATTGGACGGGGCCGGAGGAAGGGAGCGCGGCTGCCGACGCGCTCGATCCCCCCGCAAGTGCGGCACTGGCCTCCGTGCCCGCTTCCCCCTCTTGCCGCGACCTCCCTGCGGCGTACCTCTCCAAGTACGGGTACATCCGGTGCAGGATTCCCGGGTCCACCCCGGGTTGGCGCACCAGGAAGGCGACGAACGCTCGGATCAGCGCGTCGGGGTCCTTCAGGTCCCTGCGGATTCGGCTCGCTACGGCGTCGAAGGCGGCCTTCGCGCGCTCGTACTGCGCGTCGTCGGTGTTTGCTGGCCCCACCCTGAACTCACCCGCGAGCACTTCGAGCGCACGGGCGAGACGCTGCTGGCGCCGCGTTCGCGATGGCTCAGGCACCGGGGAGGGGCGGTTCGCGCCAGGCACCTCCTTCGTTCCGGAGTCGCCCCACGGCCGGGTGACGGTTGCCTGGGCATCAGGCGCCGGTCGCGGGGGGGCCATCTCTGGCCGGGCCCCCTCAACGTCACCTGCGTGATCCCCGAGAGCCTCGGCGACGGCGCGGCTGCCGCTTTCGTCGCCGCGAGCCAGGCTGTCGATCGCCTCGGCGAGACGCTGCGTCGCGATCTCACGGGCTGTGGCCGAGTCCCCGCGCAGGCGCTCCGTTCGAGAGGGTTCGTCCGTCGGCAAGGGAGTTCTCGCCTCGGCGTCCCGCATGACTGCGGCGCACAGCACCGTGCCCGTCTCCCCAAGGAGCGCGAGCACGGGGCCCAGCAGGCCTTGGCGTTCGAGCCTGGCCAGCAGGCTCGGATGCCTGGCCCGCAGTATCTCCCGCGCCAGTCGTTCGTATTCGCCCACGAGGATGCCTCCGGCTGCGACGACCGAGGCGGAGACGCCCCCTTCGGCGGCCTGAGCCGCGGCCAACTATAACGTTTTTGCATATGCCAGATCGGCATCTAGCGTCCGGACCTTCGAGACGAGGTCCGCTTGGTTTCCCCGCACGACAGACGCTACCAGGCGCTCCTGAAGCGCCTTCGCCAGGCGCGAGCGGATGCAGGTCTCAGCCAGGTGGACGTCGCCAAGGTCCTGGGACTCGTCCAGCCGCTGATCTCGCGCATCGAGTCGGGCGAGCGGAAGCTCGACCCCATCGAGTTCGGGGAACTCTGCAAGCTCTACAAGCGGGGCGTGCGCTACTTCCTCCCGGACATCCCGGTGTAGGCCCCCCGGCGGGGGCGCTGCCGGGCAGCTTTCGACCCCGCCCTGGCCACCGGCCACCGTCGGTTCCAACTACTGCTCGCACGCCTCGTCCGTCATCAATTCTACAGAATTACGGACATATACTGCCACAACCCGTTAGGCTGCAACCGTTAGCGATGGAGACATGCACCCCATGACGACGGCACGAACCTCCGCAGTCAGCTACCTGCGGGTCAGCGGGAAGGGCCAGATCGAGGGCGACGGGATTCGTCGCCAACGCGACACCGTCGCGGAGTACGCGCGCCGGAACGGGCTGCGCGTCGAGGAGGAGTTCCGCGACGAAGGCGTCAGCGGAACGCGCGACCTCGACGACCGGGCGGGCCTGGCGCGCCTGCTCGACCGACTGGAATCGAATGGGACGCGCATCGTGCTCGTCGAGCGTGCCGACCGGCTGGCCCGCGACCTCCTGGTAGGCGAGGTGATCCTCGCGCGTTTCCGCGAGATCGGCGCACGCGTGATCGCAGCGGAGTCCGGAACCGAGCTCACCGTCGATGGGGACGACCCGACGAGGAAGCTCATCCGGCAGGTCCTGGGCGCCGTCGCCGAGTACGACAAGGCTGTGACGGTCCTGAAGCTCCGGGCTGCGCGCGATCGGATGCGCCGGGAGTCGGGAAGGTGCGAGGGGCGGAAGCCCTACGGAACTCGCCCGGGAGAGGCCGCTGGCCTAGATCTCCTCTACGCGTTGGCTCGAAAGCCGCGCGGGAAGAAGCGCAGCAGCCCAGCGGCGATCGCTCAGGAGCTGAACCGACGTGGCGTCGTTTCCAGGTCCGGGCGTCCGTGGAGCCGTGGCGTCGTCTGGGCGATCCTGCGAAGGGGTAGCCCCGCCAGCCGCGAGTGAACCCGGCGGGAGAACGGCACAGGCCCCCCCGCGTCGAAGTTCCGGCAGCGCCGATACTAAGGTCAGCGACCGGCAATCAGATCGCGCGGGCCGGGGTCATGCGATAGCGTCGCGCGCGTCGCCAAACCGACAGCTGAAATGGGGCAGCTGTAGATCACGAGCGAGGCCGAGATGACGAAGCTCCTGACTGCGTTCCTGGCAGCTGGATGGGACCCCATGCAACCCTCCGCCGACTGCGTCGCGAAAACAGAGCCCAGACTCACGCCGAACACCCTCTCCGAAGAGGATCGCCGCGGCGTGCACTGGGTCTTGCTCAGGCTTGACCTGTGCCGCAGGTTCTACCCCCACATCAGCCCGAAGAACCCCGACGAGGACAGCCGGGCCCTCGTGTACGCCGCGACGCTCCACATGATGAGGGTCGCGGGCCTTCCCCTGGACAAGTCGAGCTTTCATGCAGCGCTCAAGGCGGTCGATACCTGGGAGCGAGTCGTCCTGACCCCGGCCTACGAGCGCATGGAGGCGGCACGGAAACTCGCGAACACCACCGAGGAGGTCCTGCAAGCTCGGGTGTCGCTTGAACCAGCCTGGACGCTCGAACTCACCCGGAACGAGCGAGGCTGGATCGACCTCGACGGCAACATCAGCGCTCTCCAGAGTGCCCTTCGGCAGGTGGAGAAGCGCGGCGTGCTGCCGACGCATGCTGGTGACGTTTCCGTTCCTGACGCTTCGGAGGAAACGCTCGCCTGGATCATGGAACACACCAGCAGCCGCAAGAAGCTGAGCTGGGTTACCACGTCGAAGCAGATCCGCCTGGGCAACACCGAGCTGCGAGACGCTCTCGAGGCCCTAGTTGGTGCAGTCGAGCCGGTGAGGGAAGCGCGGAGCGAGGAGGCAGATGAGCCCTCGCTCGCAGCCGAGCTCGTCTCCGAATCCCCGCCCCCTTCATGGTTGGCGGAAGCTAAGGACCTCGGCGAAGTGGTGAAGGTGTGGGCTGCGGCCAGGGCTGCGCGGGACACAGGCGATCCTCATGCGACCGCGGTGCTCGCAAAATTCCAGGAGCTGATCACTGGGGACCTGTCGGTCACCGCCCTGGCCGCCGAACTTGGGCTGGACCCTGAGTCGCTTCGACGAGCCCAGATGAGGCTCTGGGAGGACCTCCTCTCGAGGCAAGCCATGGACTGACAGGGGATTACGAGCACTCGAGTGGATTCCGGTACGACTTGTTGAGGCACTGCCCCGGCTCGCACCCCCGGGGTGTGCATGGACACCCAATCGCTTCAGGACGGCATTCTGCGGGCCGTCCGTCGGGCTGAGGTCCCGAGCCTGCTGTTCGCAGACGACATCCAGCTGCACCTTGGCGTCACGCACGCCGAGGCGGTCGCGTCGATCCAGGCTGGGTACTTCGGACCGTGGTTCACGGTTGCCGGGAAGCCCGCCGTTCTCCGGGAGACGCTTCGTGAGCACGTGAGGGCGCGCAGCGCTCAGGCGCGCGCCGAGGACCGCGAGCTGCTGACCAGGCGCTTCGCTCGAGTTCGGAGGGAGGCCCGCGATGACGAGCCCTGAAAGGGCGGCGGGGCCCGGCAAGGCCCCGCACGTCACGATGTCGCCGGACTCGCACCCGATCGACACGCGGAGCCTACCGCACGCGACGCTCGCCGTCGACGCTCGCGGGCTGGCGCTCATGCTCGGATGCTCCGAGCGTCATGTCCGGGCGCTCAGTGCTGCGGGCCGCCTGCCGCGCGCGCTGCGTCTTGGGCGCCGTCGAGTGTGGGCGGTCGCAACCGTCGAGGCGTGGCTCGCGGTCGGTGCGCCGTCGCGCGCGACCTGGGAGGCGTCGTTCGGACGCGGGAGTGCGCCGTGAACGTCCAGCGCCGATCCGGTCGCAGCGAAAAGCGATCGCCCGCCTTCCAGTTCTACCCCTCCGACTACCTCTCCGGGCGGAAGACCCGGCGCCTCACCCTTGAGCAGCGCGGCGCGTGGCTGGAGCTCATCTGCTCCGAGTGGCTCGACGGCCCGCTCGAGAACGACCACGCCGAGCTCGCGCGGATCATCGGCGTCTCGCTCAAAGACTTCCTGCGCATCTGGCAGGGCCTCGATCGGTGCTTCGAGCTCCAGGGCGGGAAACTCGTGAACCCCCGACTGGAGCGCGAACGGAGCTATCAGGAGGAGAACCGCGAGCGCTGGCGGGAGCTTGGACGAAGAGGTAACGAGGCGCGCCACGGGAAGAAGGAGGCGCGCCCCGCAGGGGAGCCCGACGGGACGCCCACGGGGTCCCGTACGGGAGCGCCACGGGACGCGCACGGGACTCCCGTCAGCGCTCCCGTGGGCTCGCTCCCCTCTCCCCTCTCCCCACTCCCCAATCAGGAAGACCCTACGGGTCTTCACCCCCCTACCCCCCGTCCGCAGGACTCGGAGCCCTCGAACCCCAAGCCGCCCCGCTCGCGAAGCTCGCGGGTCCCCGCCGCTGACGCGGCCTCGGTTCTGATCCCTGAGCCGCTCTGTCGCGACGCGGAGTTCGAGCGGGAGTGGAGCGCGTGGCTCGCAGAGCGTAGGGCCCGCGGAAGGCCGGTGACGCCCGAGGCCGCACGGCGCCAGCTCGCGAAGTGCGCGAGCCTCGGGTCGGAGCGCGCGCGCCAGGCCATCGCCGCCTCGATCGAGAACGGGTGGACCGGGCTGTTCGAGCCGAATCCCACCCGTGTTGTGCGCCCGAGCGCCCACCAGGGGCCCGGCGGCGGCTCCATGCGCGCGTTGCTCGACGGCGAGCGCGACCGGGGCCCGACGATCAAGGTCGAAGGAAGGAGGGTCGGATGACGTTCGCTACCGCGCTCCAATTGCTGTTCCACGCGAACCCCACATTCGACCTTACGCCCGCGCAGGCTCAGGCATGGGAAGGCCTGCTCTCGGACGTGCCGCCGGACGCGCTGTACGTAGCGGCAATCGACTTGGCGAGAACGCACAAGTTCAAGCTGACGATCGCCGACTGGCGCGAGCGCGCTCTTGCGCTGACGGGCGAGGGCAAGGCGTTCGCGACCGTGTTTGCCGAGGGCTGGGCTGAGGTGATGCGCAACCGCCGCATCGTGGCGATCCAGCGGTACGAATCGCGGCCCGAGAAGCGCGTCCAGGTCACGTGGTCGAACGACGCCGTGCGGCTCGCGGCGGAGGCGATCAACTTCCGCGGCGACTGGGAGGGCGAGTCGCTCGGAACGCTGCGCGCGCAGTTCAGGGACGCCCTGCGCGGGTTGCAGGACAAAGGCGCCGCGATCGACGGAGCGAAGTCCGCGCTCGAGTTCGCGCCGCAAGTTAAGGCGTTGCTGGAGCGGCCAATGCTGCGCCGGGTGGAGGATCACCGATGACGTCGATCGTCCTGACCCGGTACGCAGGCGCCGACGCGTCCGGGCTCCCCCACATCCAGGCGCGATGGGATTGACGTTGCAACAATCCAGCCAGAGAATGAACTCCCCAACATGAGCCACAAGTCCAACACGACGTTGAGCGGCGAGCTCCGCGCACACGTCCGCGGAAGCGGGCTCTCGATGCTCGCGGTCGCGCGTGGAGCTCAGATCGATCCCGCGGCGCTCTCGCGGTTCCTTTCCGGCAAGCGAGGCCTCCGGCTCGACGCCGTGGATCGACTGGCGGTGTTCCTCCGCCTGCGCCTTGTCGCACCGCAGATGAGGAAGGGGTCGAAGCGATGAGAGTCTTCCGAACCACCTACAAGGACCGCTCCGGCCGGACCCGCGAGGCCAAGGCCTGGTACATCCAGTTCACAGATCACCGCGAGGTGATCCGCCGCATCCCTGCGTTCAGCGACAAGGGCATGAGCGCAGAGCTGGGTCGCAGGCTGGAGCGCCTCGTGGAGTTCCGGTCTGCGGGCCAGCCCCTTACGCCCGAGCTGATGCTCTGGATCGAAACGCTTCCGCCGCGCCTCCAGGAGTGCCTGGTCCGCTACGGTTTGCTGGAATCTCGGAAGCTCGCAGCCTGCCGCCCGCTAACGGAGCTCCTTGTGGAGTTCCGCGGGGCTCTGGCTGCGCGCGGTCGCACGGAACGATGGGTCGACCTCGTCGGGCAGCGCGTCTCCACGACCTTGGTCGGCTGCGGCTTCGCGAAACTGTCGGACATCGAACCGGAGATCGTCGAGCGCCGCCTGCATGCGATGCGCGAGGGGCGGGTTCCGCCCGCGGAGCGCCGGAGCAGTCGCGGTAGGCCGCCGCGCACGTCGATCTCCGCACGGGAGTCGAACCACCGGCTCCAGGCCTGCAAGGAGTTCACGCGTTGGGCGATCGAGCGCGGCCTCCTCGCGTCGGATCCGCTCACGGTTCTGCGGCCGGTCCGCGCGGCGCTCGACCCGCGGCACGTCCGCCGTGCGCTGCGCCCTGAAGAGCTCCGCAAGCTCGTCCAGGCCGCGCACGATGGGCCGGACGTTCGAGGGGTGACAGGCCCGACGCGCGCGCTGGCGTGGCGCCTGGGCTGCGAGGCGGGTCTCCGCATCGGCGAGGTCTGCGCGCTCCAGGTTCGGGACATCGACCTGGAGGCGGACGGCGGGCCGCTCCTCACGATCCGCGCGCCAGTCTCGAAGAACCGGACCGAGGCGCGACTCCCGATACACCCAGCACTCGCGCGCGACCTCGCTCCCTACGTCCGTGGGAAGCTCCCCACTGCCACTGTGCTCGGGCTCCCGCCGTCCTTTCGGCACATGGCGCCCTTCTGGCTCAAGCGCGACCTCGAGGCCGCCAAGATCCCCTACGAGGACGACGCGGGCCGAAAGGCGGACGTCCACTCCCTGCGCTCGGCATTCATCACGACCCTCGTCCGTTCAGGCGCGAACGTGAAGGCGGTGCAGGTCCTCGCACGGCACGCGTCCCCGATCGAGACGGTCGGGATCTACACCCGCTTGAACGCGCAGGACGAGCGCGACGCGATCGGCGCGATGACGTCGGTGGGGCCGACCCCGGATGAAGCGCTGCGCGCGACCGGCACCGACGGTTCTGTCTTGGTGTCTTGCTTGTCGGGAGAGGCCGCCGGAGGGTGCATCACCCTGCCGCTCGATGCCGCTCGAACCCAATCCGCGGGGCCTGGAGGGCCATCCCACCCCTTCCTGAGGGCAGAGATGGCGAGGACGACGGGACTCGAACCCGCAACCACCGGCGTGACAGGCCGGTACTCTAACCGATTGAGCTACGTCCCCGCGTTGGGCCGGGAAGTGTAGCGGCGGGACCGAGGTCCGGGAAGGCCGTCGTCGCGCCGACCGCGACCCGCCGGCCGGATTCCGCAGCCGAGCCCAAGCTCCCGGGCGACAGGCGTTTGAATCCCCGACCGGCCCGCGCCGACCGGTGGGCCGCGAAGCGCCCAGGCCCGGGCAGGGCGGGCCCGGCGCGCGCCTGGGGAGCCTAGCCCTCGGGGGGTGGACCGAGCACGGGCGCGCCCGAGGAGGGACAGCGCGGCGGGGTGGGCGCCAAGCCCCGTTCTCCGACCCAACGTCGGGCTCGACCGCGGACGCGGGCGAGGCCGATGCTCCGGGACCGACTGGATCCAGCGCCTTGCCGGAATCGCGGGACGCCCCGAGAGTGAGTTGCTCCCCGCTCGCGCCGCAACGCCCGCTCGCCCATGACCACCGCCGGACCCGCGAAGCGACGCGCCACGTGGTGGATCGCAGGGGCGCTGGCGCTCATGGTCGCGTTGGCCGCGATCGCGCGCGAAGTCGGCCTCGATTTCCAGTTGCCGACGGCCGGGCTCGCCGACGAGCGCGTCTACATCGAGCACGTGGCGGCGTTCGAGAGCGGCGTCGAGAACCCCTCCGCCCTGCCGGGGGCCGCGACGTATCCCTACCTGGTCTCGAAGCTCGCGCTGGCGACCTGGCGCAAGCCGCGCTGCACGAGCGCGGATGTCGACGAGCACCTGGACGCCGCCGCCTCGCTCGCGGTCCACATCCGGCGCGTGGTCGCGCTGCTCTCGCTGCTCTCGATCCCGGCGATGTGGCTGCTCGTGCGGGCCTTCTCGCCGCCGGCGACGGCGCTGCTGGCGGCCGCCTTGTGCGGGAGCAGCGTGTTCGCGCAGGCGTTCGCCCAGCAGGCCCGCCCCCACGGCGCGAGCTTCGGCCTGTGCCTCTTGGCCCTGGCGCTCGCCGTGCACCTCCAGCGCCGACCCACCTTCGCGCGTGCGCTCCTGACTGGCACGGCGGCCGGCCTGGCGTTCGCCGCGCTGCAGAGCGGCATCGCGATGCTCGTGCCGGTCGCGGTGGCGATCCTGCTCGCGCGGGGCATCGGCATGCGACGGCGCGCGGAGCTGTTCGGCACGGCGCTGCTGCCCACCGCAGCGCTGTTTGCGTGGGCCTACCACTACCTGTTCGTCGAGCACATCGACCGCGGCGCTCAGCCCGGGCATGCGCTGCTGGGCGAGGGGGCGTTCCGTCTCGACATGCTGACCGGGGCCGGGTTCCCGACTTTCGTGCGCGCGCTGTGGACCTACGAGCCGATCGCCGTCGTCGTGGCGTTGGTCGCGGCCGCGGCCGGGACCGCGCTGGCCTGGCGCTCGATCTGGAGCCGCGGGCACGGCACGACGGAGGGCGCCGAGCGGCGGGTCAGGCTCCTCTCCCGGCTCGACCCGCGCACCTGGAGCGACACGACGCGCAGCGCCGCGGTCGTCGGCTCGTACCTGGTGCCGTACGTCGTCGTCTTCGGCCTCTACGATCGCACCTACCCGCGCTATGCGCTGCCGCTCGTGCCGTTCTTGGCCTGGGCTGGCGCGTGGATCCTGGTCCCGCGCGCAGCGCGCCTTGGCCAGTGGCAGGCGTGGATCCCGGCCACGCTCGTCGTGGGCGCGCAAGCCGGGCTCGTGGCCAAGCTCGCCTGGGTGCGCGCGCAGCCTGACACGCTCGAGCTGGCCGCGGATTGGATCGAGCACGAGGCGCCGCCCGGCGCGCGCGTCGGACTCCTGCCCGGCGACGATCTCCCGCTCCTGCGGCCCCCCGAGCAGCGTCTCGAGCTGCGGCGCCGGGAGTACTCGAACCCGCACCGCCACTGGCTCGCCTACCAGGCGCGACTGGAGCCAGGTCCGTGGGATGTCCACGCACGCGAGCTCGTCGTGCCAGAGCGGGCCGACCCCGAGCGACTGGTCAACGCCTTCGTGGAAGGCGGCGCCGACTACTGCGTCGTGCGCACCTTCCAGCACATGCGGGTCGACGGCCTCCAGGCGTTGCGCCGGGCCCTCGAACGGAGCGGCTCGCGGGTCGCGAGCTTCTGTCCGGTCGACGAGCCCGAGCCGGCCGCCTTCGTGACGCGCGACGAGTTCCAGGCTCCTGACCAGCACGGCCCGTGGGTCTGGCGGCTGGCGCGCGCGGAGCGGACGGGGAACGTGGTCGAGATCTGGAAGCTGGATCGCCGGCGCTAGCGGGCCGACCCACGGGCGGACGGCCTCACGGGGCGCGGACCGCGCTCACGGCGTTCGTCCGGTTCATGCGCGCGATCGGGTACAGCGCGGCGCCGAGCGCCACGACGATGGCCCCCGCCGGCACGATCCAGAGCCAGGGGCCCGGGCCCGCGTCCGGAAGCTCGAGGCCCGAGAGCGACTCCAGCGAGCGCACGATGACCGGCGTCAGCGTGGCCCCCAGCGCCGTCCCCAGCAGGCCGCCGAAGGCGCCGATCACGAGCGACTCGCACAGCACCATGCCGGCGACTTGGCGACGCGTGACGCCCAGCGCCTTCTGGATGCCGAGTTCCTTCGCGCGCTCCAGCCCGGCCAGCAGTTGTCCGTTCAGGACGCCCAGCGCGGCCAGCGCGGCCGTCAGCCCCAGGATCAAGTCGAACAGGCGGAAGTCGCGCCCGAGGTCGCGCAGGTGCTCCTCGCGCAGCCAGGCGCCGGTCTCGAAGCCGAACGCGGCCTCGGGGCGCAGACCGTGGAGCGCCGCGCGAACGAGCTCCGGATCCGTGCCGGGCGCCAGGACGACCGCGCACTCGGAGATCGTCTCGACGTCCTGGCAGAAGGCCCGCTGCAGGAACTGGTCGCTGACGACGCCATACAGGCGTTCGTCCGGCTTGGGGAAGTAGCCGTAGGCGTCGCTCACCGCGATGACCTCGAGGTCGACCACTCCCGACCCCGTGCCCACGTGCACCCGGTCGCCGACCGCGTAGCCCAGATGGCGCGCCAGGCGCTCGGAGACGATCACGGCATCGCCGCGATCGAAGCGGCGCAGGAGTTCGGGGTCCGAGCTGCACGGTCCGTGCGCGTACAGCTCGCGCGAGCGCAGGCCGAGCAGCAGGAACGGCACCCACGAGCGCGCGCTGCCGTTCTCGAGCGCGACGAAGCCGGGGACCTGCGTCAGCGCGGCCCGCAGCTCCTGGAACGGGATGTTGGGCAGGTTGCGCAGGTAGACCTTGTCCACGAGCGCACGCTGCGCCCAGACGTCGATCTCTCCGGTCAGGCTGCGCGTCATGCCCTTCAGGCCCGTGAACGCGGCGGCGACCAGCGCAATGGCGGCGGCGGACACGGCGATGCGACTGGGGCTGGCACGGATCCCGAGCGCCGCCATGCGGCCCGAGTAGGTCCACAAGGCCTGCATCGGGCGCGCGAGCAGCTCGCAGGTCCGCGACAGGAGCGCCGGAACGACCAGCGGCAGCGTCACCAGGAGCGCCAGGAAGCCCACGCCGGCCAGCACCGCGCCGACGAGTTCCTTCTGCGCCTCGCCCACCACCGGCACGATCGCGAAGTAGATCGCGGGCAGGAGTCCGGCCAAGAGGATCGCCGCGAACAGGTGGAAGCCGCGCAGCGTGCCGGAGGACTTCACGGCCTGGTCGCCGCGCAGCGCCGCGACCGTGCTGGCACCGCGCGCCTTCGAGAGCGGCCACACGGAGCCGAGCAACGCGATGCCCACGCCCAGGCCCGCCAGCGCCAGCACGGCCGGCCAGGGCACGTCGAACGTGCGGATGACGTGCCCCGTCCCCAGCGTCGTGACGCCCCGCACGAGCAGGAGCCGCGCCAACGCCAGACCTCCGGCCAAGCCGAGGACGCCGGCCACGCTGGCCAGCAGCGCGGCCTCGGCCAGGAACACGCGCGCGATCTGCGCGCGCGTCGTGCCCAGCGCGTGCAGCGTGGCGATCTCGCGCACGCGCTCGACGAGTCCCATCGAGAGCGTGTGGAAGATCACGTACAGGCCCAGGACCAGCGCGAACAAGCCCGCGAAGCGCACCCCATTGCGGAACGCGCGCTCGTCGGCGGCGGCGCCGATCAGGACGGCCTTGTTCAGCTCGTAGGAGAAGCTCGCGCCCAGGCTCGCGCGCAAGCGCTCGAGGTCGACGTTGGGATCCTGGCGCACCCAATACACCGGGTCGACGCGTGCGCCGACGTACAGCTCGCGCGCGGCGGCCGCGTCGGCGATCACGACCATGCCCTGCGAGCGTCGACCGAGCTTCTCGCGCGCCAGGACGCCCACGACCTGGAACGCGCGCTCGACCGGCACGTCGGCGGCCGGCTCACCCTCCGGTCCGAGCGCGCGGATCTCGCCGTCGACACAGGCGGTGCGCGGTTGCCGGGGCGGACGCGAGAGGGAGAGCCGGTCTCCGACCGCGAGGCCCAGCGCTTCCGCCAGGGCCTCGCCCAGCAGGACCTCGGGTTCCGCCGCACCCGGCCGCAGCGACCGCCCGGCGAGGACGCGGACGGCGTCGAGTCCCTCGATGGACTCGGCATCCAGGGCGAACAGTCGCACGCGCTCGCCCCGGCCCCGGCCGGTCTCCTCCGTGCGGCGCGCCAGCGCGTCGTTCTGGAAGAAGGTCGAAACGTCGGCGACGCCCGGCAGCCGCTCCAGATCGCCGCGCGGGTCGACCAGGCTCGCCGCCGGCCGCACCTCGAGCGCTGGCGCCCACTCGCCGCCCTTCTTGGCGGTCAGGCCCAGGACCGTGTTGTGGTCCAGCGTGAAGACGCCGGTGACGATCGCGATGCCCAGCGCGATGCCGAGGATCGAGAAGAGCGCGCGCCCCGGCTTGTGCCGGATGCCCTGCCAGGCGATCGTGCTCACCAGCGCCATGGCGTCAGATGGCCAGAGCCGCCAGCGCCTCGTGCACGCGGTCGACGTGGATGTCCGGGCCGTGGAGCTCGCGGCCCTTCGCCAGCTCGCCGTCGACCAGGAACAGGACGCGGTCGGCGAACGTCGCGTCGCGCGGGTTGTGCGTCACGAGCAGCACGGAGCGGCCGTCGTCGTCGACGAGGCCGCGCAGGATCCGCATGACCTCGAGCCCCGCCTTCTGTGACAGGTTGCCGGTGGGCTCGTCGGCCAGGATCAGTGGCTGGCCGCCGGCCAGCGCGCGCGCGATCGAGACACGCTGCATCTCGCCACCCGAGAGCTGGTGCGGGAACGCGTGACGCCGGCTCGCGAGGCCGAGCCGCTCTAGGATCGCGACGAGGCGCGCCTCCTCGCTCTCGGGATGTTGCCCGGAGATCGCCAGCGGCAGCCCCACGTTCTGCAGCACGGTCAGGTTCGGCAGCAGATTGAAGAACTGGAAGACGTAGCCGAGCGCCGCGCGGCGCTCCAGCGTGCGCGCCTCCTCGCTGAGCTTCGAGACGTCCTGGCCGCGCAGGACGACACGCCCCGCCGACGGCTGATCGAGCCCCGAAAGCAGGTGCAGCAGCGTCGACTTGCCGGAGCCGGAGGGGCCCATGATGCAGACGAACTCGCGCTCGGAGACGTCGAACGTCACGCCACGCAGGATCGCGGTCTGGTCCTGGCCCTCTCCCTGGAAACGATACAGGTCGTGCGCCTCGACGAGCTTCGTCACGGGGCGTGTTCCTTCTCGGCCGATTTCGCCGCCTGCCAGGCCGCCATCATGCGTTCCAGCGTCGCTCCGGCGAGCGCGCCGCCAAGCTCGGCCTCCATCGCGCGGAAGCGCGCTTCGAAGCGCCGCAACGCCGCGCACGTCGCGCGCTCCGCGTCCACGTCCAGGTAGCGGCCCAGGAAGGCCGCCGCGAGCAGCACGTCGCCCAGCTCGTGCTCGACGTGCGCGCGCTGCGCGGCGTCGGCGCCTGGCAACCCGTCGCGGGTGAGGTCCAGGCCGGCGAGCGCCTCGTCCAGCTCGCGCAGCTCCTCGTGCAGCTTGGCCAGCGCCCCGCGCGGATCCGCCCAGCGGAAGCCGGCTGCGACCGCCTTGCCGGACAGCCGGTGCGCGCGCTGCAGCGCGGGCAGCGCGACCGGCACGCCGGCCACGGCGCTGGCGTCCACCTGCTGGCCCTCGCGCTCCTGCCGCTTGATCGCTTCCCAGTTCACGAGCACCTCTTCGGGCGTCTCGGCCGCGGCATCGGCGAACACGTGCGGGTGGCGGCGGATCAGCTTGTCGGCGATCTGCTGGGCTGCCACGGCGAGATCGAACTGCCCGGCGTCCTCGCCGATCCGGCACAGGAGCGCCACGACCATGAGCACGTCGCCGCACTCCTCGGCCGCCTGCGCCAGATTGCCGCGCTCGACGGCCTCCAGGGCCTCGTGCGACTCCTCGACCAGGTAGGGTGCCATCGACGCCAGCGTCTGCTTCCGATCCCAGGGGCAACCATCCGGCGCGCGCAGCCGGTCGACGACGGCCAGCAGGCGGGAGAACGCGACCACGCGCGGATCGGCTGCGGCGCGGGCGGGGTCGACGGCGGGCGGCGCGGATCGCGAGGTCATGGGCGCCGGCAGTCTACGCGCTCCCGCTGGGCGGCGCGCGGTCGTGCGCGGGTCGGGCTCCGGCCACTCGGCGCCACGCGCCGCTCAGCGCTTCTCGATGGACCGCCGCTCGACGGCCTGGTCCACGATGCGGTTCACCAGCGTCGTGTAATCGATCCCCGCCGCCAGCGCTGCTGTCGCGAACTCGCTGGAGCGCTCCAGGTAGCAACTGGCGTTGACCTCGATCACGAAGATCTCGTTGTCGGGAGTCAACCGCAGGTCGACGCGGCCGTAGTCGCGGACGCGCAGTGCGCGGTAGGCGTCGAGCGCGACGCGCTGGACTCGGGCCCGGGTCTCGTCCGAGAGCTGCGCCAGGACGGACTGCGTCCCTTTGAACTCCACGCTGTCCTCGTCCCACTTGGCCTTCGATCCCAGGATGTGCGGCACGCCGGCCGGCAGCCCGGAGAAGTCGATCTCGATCGGCGGGAACGCGAAGGGCCGCACGTTGCCCAGGACGCCCACGTGCAGCTCGCGGCCCTCGATGAACTGCTCGACGAGCGCGTCGTCCTTGAACTTCTCCTGCACGTGCATGACGCGCTTCAGGAGGTCCTTGGGCCCCTCGACCAGCGACGAGGCGTCGATGCCGATCGAAGCGTCCTGGCTCAAGGGCTTCACGAACAGCGGCATGCGCAGGTTGCCGCTCGTGTCGAGGCTCGAATCGCGCGAGAAGACCGCGAAGTCCGGGAACGGGATGGCGTCGAACGCCAGCAACTTCTTCGTGATCGCCTTGTCCTGCTGGATGAAGAACTCGCCCGGCCCGCCGCCCACGTACGGCACCTCCAGCAGATCGAGCAGCCCCACGACGCACACGGCGCCCAGCCGCACCTTGCCGAAGTTCTCGAACAGGTTGAAGACCAGCTCCGGCTTGGGCTTGCTCAAGCCCTCGATCAGCGCGTGCAGGTCGCGGTGCACGCCCAAGACCGTCGCCTCGTGCCCGCCGGCGGTCAGCGCCCCGACGACCTGGTCGACGACCACGTCGTAGGAGCGGGGGTCCTTCTTCTCGAGGTCGGTGAGGACGACGATGCGCATCGGCGCACTCTAGGAGCGCCGCAGGTCGCGGGCAACGCGCGAGGGCTCGTCAGCGCGGCGCCTTGAGCGCGAGCCGGGCCGGGCCCGCACCGCGCCAATCCGCCTTGGCCAACGCCACCTCCACGGCCGTGGAGAAGCTCGCCGGGACCAACCCGTCGTGGACCGTCTGCGTGTTCCAGACGACCTCCACGGGCTGGCTCAGATCGAGCAACTCCGTGGCCAACGCCAGCTCCAGCGCGGCGATCCCGCGCGATTCGATCACGATCTTCTGACCGTCGATGCGCGCGTCGAGATGCGCGACCGGCGGACTGCCCGCCCGGCCGTCACCCTCACGCTCGAGCTTCGTGACGCGCGCCCAGTAGGCGTGAGGCGCCTTGCTGGTGAGCAGCGCGCGCCGCACGCGCTTGGGCCACGGATCCCGCGGCGTCTTGGCCAGCGCCCCGAGCGCCTCCCCCAGGCGGCCGAACACGGGGCCGCCGTGCTCGGCCCCCGGCAGCTCGACGTACGAGACGGGAAAGCCCAAGTCCTTCAGGAGCTGGGTCGTGCGCCGCGGCTGCTCGACCTTGCAGATCGGGTCCAGCTCGCCGTGCACGACGTACACGGGCAGGTTCGCGTAGCAGTCCAGGTAGCGGTCGACCTGCCAGGTCACCGCCGCGATCGGCGCGAGCCCCGCGAAGCGGTCGGGCCGCGCGCGCCCCAGGTACCAGGACCAGAAGCCGGTCTGCGAGATGCCGCCGACGTAGATCCGATCGGGGTCGATCGCGAAACGCGAGCCGAGATCGGCGAAGAGCGCGTCGAAGACGGCCGCGATCTCGTCCTCGGGCCGCTCGCCCTGGAGGCCACCGGCGCCGATTTGCTCGACGATCTCGCTGCGCACGACCAGCGCCGCTTCCAGGCCGGCGGCGTCGGCGCTATGGCGGAAGTAGGGTGTGAAGTCGGCCTTCTCGCGCTGCGACTTGCCCGCGCCGGTGCCGTGCCCGGGATCGAGCACGACGGGTGCGGGCTTCGTCGGGTCGTACGTGCGCGGGATCGCCACGAGGTAGCCGAAGCGGTGCGAGCCGCTCGCGAAGCTCAACCCGGTCAACACCTCACCGAAGCGCTCGAACTCCTCCTTGGGCTTGCCGCCCTTGCGCGGCCTCGGTTCCCCCGCCGGGAGCTTCGGCCCGGCGCGCAGGGCTTCCAGGAGGCTGGGCAGCGCGTACTTGGCGTCGAGGGCCTGAGCTCGCGCCAGGAGCTTCTGCGCCGCGCCCGCGTCGACCAGGCCCTCGGCGAGGGCCGTGCGGAACTTGTTGGCTTCGCCCGCGGGGAGGGTGGGCTTGTCGCCGGCGAGGATCACGGTCAGTGCCAGGGCGAGCATGATCGGGACCTCCTCAGGGCTGGCACCAGGAGCGCACGCGCTCCGCGATCGCGCGCTGCGCCGCGGGCAGACCGCCCAGTCGTGCGGGCGCGATGGCGCAGACGCCAGCCTCCACCAGGATGCCTCGCAGGTCGACGCCGGCCTTCGCCAGGGTCTCCGGCCGCACGTGCTCGATGCCCTCGAGCAGGTGCTCGACGCGCCCGCCCGCGATCTGCTCGCGCTCCTGCGCGCATTCCGCGTACGCGCGCGCCCAGCGCTCGGCGTTCTCGCGCAGCACCTCGCCGACGGGGCGGTCCCGCCATTGGGCCAGCCAGCGGTCGCCCTGCCCGTCGCCCTGCCAGAGGTCTTGCCAGGCGTAGGTCTGCAGGTAGAGCACGGCGCGCTCCCTGACCGAATGGACGCTGTCCTCGAAGCCCAGCTCGAGCACTTCCAGCGCGTGCGGATGTCCGCCGTCGAACACGAACGGCTTCATGACCTGCTCGCGGTGCTCGACCGAAAGCTCGTTCCAGACTTGCACCAGGATCTCCGCGCCCTGTGATCCGGAGAGCGCCGCGAGCCGCTCCGCGATGCGCAATCCGTGCCGCCAGGACCCGTGTTGCTCGTTGAAGGCCTCGCTCCAGGACTCACGTGCCGTACCGAGGTCGGTGCGCGTGCCGTTCGCCGCGAGGTACGCACCAGCGGGGCTCTCCTCTGCCGACTGCCCGAGCACGGGCAGGCGATCGATCACCGGCGGGGGTTGGAGCGCCGGCTCGGACGCGGCGTGCCGACGCTCCTCGACGAGTCGCGCTTCGCCCTGGACCAGCCGCGCCTCGATCTGCGCCAGCAGCGCGAGGCTGCGCTCGCGCTCGACCGCGGCCCGCGCATTCGTCTCGCGGCTCGCCAGCACGAGGAAGACCACCGCAGCGAGCAGCGCCGCGGTCAACACGAACTGGATGCGTTGCAGCACGATGCGCTCCCCCATCAACGTCCGCGCGCACTCGCGGCGGATCCGATCCACGTCCCCGAAGCGGCGCAACGCCTCGGCGCGCGCGGCCTCATCCTCCAAGCCTTCCTCGATGAGCGCGCGGGTCGAAGCCTCGAGGTGGAAGGCCAGCTCGTCCTCGATGTCCGCCGCGATCGCGCCCAAGGGCCGCGGGTCGGGCGCGCGCGGGAAGAGACCGAGGCGCTCCAGGAACGCTGCCATCAGGCCCCCTTGGGGCTCGGGTGGCCGAGCACGCGCGCGACCGCGTCGCTGACGCGGCGCCAGGCCGATTCCTGCTCCCTGAGCGCGCTGCGCCCCCCCGCGGTCAGGCGGTAGTACTTCGCGCGCCGGTTCGACTCCGAGACGCCCCACTCGGCCGCCAGCCACCCGCGCCGCTCCATGCGGTGCAGCGCGGGATAGAGCGTGCCCTCCTCGATGCGCAGGCGCTCGGCGCCGCGGTCTTGGATCGCGCGCGCGATTGCGTAGCCGTGCAGGGCGCCGCGCGCCAGCACCTTGAGGGCCAAGAGCTCGAGCGCTCCCGGCGGCAGTTCGACGTCCTCGGTCCGGTGGTCCTCGGCCATGCTTCCCTCGTGCATCTAGGGGTAGCCGAACTCCCCTAGGCGGTCAAGGGGAAAAGCCGGGCGCGTACGGGATGGGGTCGCGCTCCCCGGCCTCCGCGAAGCCCTTGAGCCGCAGCCGGCACGCGTCGCAGCGCCCGCAGGCGAGCACGCGCCCTGCGTCCACGCGCGGGTCGTAGCAGGTGTGCGTCAGCGCGAAATCGACGCCCAGGGCACGCCCGCGGCGCACGATGTCGGCCTTCGTGAGCGTGAGCAGCGGCGCGCGCACGCGGAACTCCGCGCCGTGCTCGGCGCCCGCGACGGTCGCGACGCGCGCCAGTGCCTCGAACGCGCGCAGGAACTCGGGCCGGCAGTCGGGGTAGCCCGAGTAGTCGAGCGCGTTCACGCCCACGTAGAGATCGCGCGCCCCGACCACCTCCGCGAGACCCAACGCCACGGCGAGGAAGATCGTGTTGCGCGCCGGCACGTAGGTGACCGGCACGCCCGCACCGATCGCGGCGTGCGGGCGGTCCTTGGGCACGAGCACGTCGGAGGTCAGCGCCGAGCCGCCGACGGCGCGCAGGTCGAGCACCACGACGCGCTGGTCGATCGCGCCACCGGCCTCGGCCACGCGGCGCGCGGCGGCGAGCTCGTGGCGGTGGCGCTGTCCGTAATCGAACGACAGGGCGTGGCAGGCGCAGCCCGCCGCGCGCGCTTCGGCCAGCGCCACGGCGGAGTCCATGCCGCCCGAGACGAGCACGATGGCCTTGGATCCCACCGCGCGCAGGTTAGCGCAGCGCGGGCTCGAGCCCTGCGCGCCAGTCCTCGGCTCGCGGGCCCAGGTCGCGGTGGCGCGTCGCGTCAGGCGCGAGCAGCGCGCCGCGCAGGCGCTCCGGTGCGGGCGGCACGACCCACAGGAAGCGCGCTGGCGCGAACCCGTCCGAGGCCGCCGCGGAGTGGCCGGGTCGGCGCTCGCCGCGCGCGAAGTGGACCACGAGCACGGCCCGCGCGTCGGGCTGACCGGCGGCCGCGGTGAACGGCCGCGTGGCCAGCGGCGGACAGGCCACGTCCTCGCACGGCGCGGCGGCGGACGCGGAGTCCGCCCAGCGCGCGCTCAGGAGGCCCAGGACGAGGAGCAGGGCTTGAAAGACGACCATCGGGGGATTCCAACTCTCGGAGGGCCCCGATGGACGCAGGCGTGGCGCGCGTCTTCCCGGCGGCGTGGATCCCCGCGCGCGCCCCCGCCGCGGGCTAGAATGCTCCGCTCGCAACGACTCCTGGAGCCTCCGCCGTGCCCGACGTCACGAAAGAACAGATCCTCGACGCCCTGCGCGCCGTCCACGACCCCGACCTGGGGCGGGACATCGTGTCCCTGGGCTTCGTCACGACCGCCAGCGCCTGCGACGGCGCGGTCAAGGCCGTGATCAACCTGACCACGCCGGCCTGCCCGGTGAAGGACCAGCTCAAGGCCCAGGCCGAGGCCGCGCTGCGCGCCATCCCCGGGGTGCAGTCCGTGAACGTCGAGATGACGGCGGTCTCGAAGCCCGCCAGCGGACCCGAGCGCCGCGTGGCCCCCGAGATCCGCCACGTCGTGGCGGTTTCCTCGGGCAAGGGCGGGGTGGGCAAGAGCACGGTCGCGGTGAACCTGGCCTGCGCGCTGGCCAGGACCGGCGCCAAGGTCGGGCTCGTCGACTGCGACGTCTACGGTCCCGACGTCCCGATGATGATGGGCCTCGCGGGCGAACCCGAGGCCCAGGGCGGCAAGCTGGTGCCCAAGGAGCGCCACGGCGTGCGCACGATGTCGATCGGCTACCTGCTCGACGAGGACAAGCCGGTCATCTGGCGCGGACCGATGGTCCACAAGCTCATCGAGCAGTTCCTGGCGGACGTGGCCTGGGGACCGCTCGACTACCTGCTCGTCGACATGCCGCCGGGCACCGGCGACGCGCAGCTCAGCCTGGCGCAGATCGTGCCGCTCACGGGCGCCGTCCTGGTCACGACGCCCCAGGCCGTGTCCACGTTCGACGTGAACAAGGCCGTCGCGATGTTCAAGCAGGTCAACGTGCCGATCCTGGGCATCGTCGAGAACATGGCCGGCTTCGTCGTCGAGGGTCTGGTGGAGAACGCCCAGCCCGGCTCACGGGTGCGGCTGCACGTCGGCGGAGCCGAGCTCGTCGCCCCGCTCGACATCGAGGGCCGTTTCTCGACCGTGGTCGACGTGTTCGGCTCGGGCGGCGCGCAGAAGCTGGCGGCCAAGCACGGTTTCCCGGTGCTGGGCTCGATCCCCCTGAACCCGAGCGTGCGCGCCGGCGGCGACGCGGGCGCGCCGATCACGGTCGCGGACCCCAGGTCCCTCGTGGCCCAGCGCTTCGGCGAGATCGCCGGCCGCGTCGCGCAGCGCGTCGCGATCCAGGCCCACAAGGCGCTCCCGATCCTGCAGTAGCGACCGCGCGGCGCGCCGCTCGACGCCCCGCCCGCTCGGGGTGCAGGTGGTCGGGCGCGTCGCGGGGGGCGCGCGAGCTCCCGGGCGACTGCCGCGGATTCCGCGCCGGGCTCGCCGCCCGCTATCCTCCCCGCCCGTGGGTTCCGCCAGCACGTCTACTCCGCCGCGCCGCGCCGCCGTCGCGACGCTCGGCATCGTCGGCGGCGGACAGCTCGCGAAGATGACGGCGCAGGCCGCCACGCAACTGGGCTGCGAGGTCGTCGTGCTCGAGCGCGCGGCGGACTTCCCCGCGCACGCGCTCGACACGCGCTGGATCCAGGGCGATTGGGACGATCCCGTCAAGCTCCTGGAGCTCGCGCGCGAGGTCGACGTCGTCACGCTGGAGAACGAGTTCGTCGCGCCGAGCGCGCTGCGGGCCGTCGAGGACGCGGGGCACGTCCTGCGTCCCTCGGCGGTCACGCTGTCGCTCGTGCAGGACAAGCTGGTCCAGAAGCGCGAGTTCGCGGCGCATGGCCTGCCACTCCCGGCCTTCGAGGAGCTCGACGCGCCGGGCGACGTCGCCCGCGTGGCCCAGCGACTGGGCTGGCCGCTGGTGCTCAAGCGGCGCACGCTGGGCTACGACGGCAAGGGCAACGCGACCGTGCGCTCCGCGGACGAGGTCGACGCGGCCTGGAAGCGGCTGGGCGGCGGGCCTGCGAGGATCTACGCCGAGGCCTTCTGCCCGTTCGTGCTCGAGCTCGCGGCCATCGTCGTGCGCGGGATCGACGGGGCCGTCCGCGAGTACCCCGTGGTCGAGACCGAGAACCGTGAGCACGTCTGCCGCATCGTCCGGGCACCGGCGCCCGTCGACGGGCGCGTCGCGATCGAGGCCGCGCGCATCGCGCGCGCGGCCGTGGAAGCGGTGCGCGGCATCGGCGCGTTCGGCGTCGAGATGTTCCTCACGGCGGACGGCACGGTGCTGGTCAACGAGATCGCGCCGCGCGTCCACAACACCGGCCATTACACGATCGAGGCTTGCGCGACCTCGCAGTTCGAGAACCACGTGCGAGCCGTGCTGGGGCTGCCGCTGGGCTCGACCGCCCTGCGCACGGACGCGGCCTGCATGGTCAACCTCCTGGGCGCGGGCCCGGGCCCCGGTACGCCGAGCGGGCTCGACAGCGCCTTGCGCATCGACGGCGCGAGCATCCACGTCTACGGGAAGAGCACCAGCACGCGCGGCCGCAAGATGGGTCACGTCACGGCCCTGGGCGCGACGCTCGCGGAGGCCGAGGCGCGCGCCACCGCGGCCGCCGACGCGATCCGGTTCGGAGACAGCGAGGAGACGAGGCGATGACGAAGAACGTGAACTCGGCCCCGGGCGCGGCCCCGCTCGTGGGGATCATCATGGGCAGCGACTCCGACTTCGGGACGATGAAGCTCTCAGCCGACGCCCTGGTCGAGTTCGGCGTCCCGCACGAGGTGCGCGTGGTGAGCGCGCACCGGACGCCCGACGACATGGCGCGCTACGCCAAGGAGGCCGCCGCCCGGGGCCTCAAGGTCGTGATCGCCGGCGCGGGTGGCGCGGCGCACCTGCCGGGCATGGTGGCGTCCTTCACGAGCCTGCCGGTGATCGGCGTGCCCATCGAGACGCAGTCCTTGCGCGGGCTGGACTCGCTCTACTCGATCGTCCAGATGCCGGCCGGAGTGCCCGTCGCGACCGTCGGCATCGCCAACGGCCGCAACGCAGGTCTGCTCGCCGTGCGCATGCTCGCCGCGCACGACGCGGGCCTGCGCGCGCGCTACGAGGCCGCCATGGCGGCGCAGGCGGAGCTCTCGCGCCGGAAGAACGACAAGCTCCAGGACCTCCTGCGCCAGGGCTGAACGCGCGTGGACCTGCTCGAGTCCGTACGGCAGAACCTGCTCTCGCCCGCGCCGCTGTTCTTCGGCCTGGGCGTGGCCGCGGCGCTCGCGAAGAGCGACCTCAAGCTGCCGGAGGGGCTCTACGGCGCGCTGACGATCTATCTCCTGGCCGCGATCGGCTTCAAGGGCGGGGCCAAGCTCGACGCCGCCGGATTGGGCGCCGTCTGGGGACCGGTGGCGGCCGCCGCGGCGCTCTCGGCGCTGCTGCCGCTGGCGAGCTTCCCGGTCCTGCGCTACCTGGGCCGTTTCGCCGCCGCCGACGCGGCCTCGATCGCGGCGCACTACGGGTCGGTCAGCGCGGTCACGTTCACCGTCGCCACGAGCTTCCTGGCCAGCGCGGGCGTCGAGTACGAGGGCTACGCCTCCGCGCTCCTGGCGGTCATGGAGGCCCCGGCGATCCTCGTCGGCGTGCTCATCGGCCGGCTCGCGGCCGCGCGCCAGGGCGAGCGCCTGTCCGCGGCGCTGTCCGGCGCCGCGCGCGAGGCGCTGCTCGGCAAGAGCGTGGTCCTGCTCGTCGGCGCGTTGGCGATCGGGTTCCTGTGCGGCGAGCGCGGCCTGCTCCAGGTCGAAGGCTTCTTCGTGACGCCCTTCCAAGGCGTGCTGGCGCTGTTCCTGCTCGAGCTGGGGCTGGTGGCGGGCCGGCGCGTGCGCGATCTGCGCCGGGGGGGCGCGTTCCTCCTGGCGTTCGGGCTCGTGGCGCCCGTCCTGCAGGGCGCGCTGGGTGTCGCGGTCGGGCTGGCGGTCGGCCTGTCGACGGGCGGCGCGGCGCTGCTCGGCACGCTGTGCGCGTCGGCCAGCTACATCGCCGCGCCGGCTGCGATGCGCTTGGCCCTGCCCGAGGCGAACCCGACCCTGTCGCTGGCGGCCGCGCTGGCGGTCACGTTCCCGTTCAACGTCACCGTGGGCATTCCCCTGTACCTCGCGCTGGCCGTGCGCTGGAGCGCCCCGTGAGCTCGATTCCCCACCCGATGCGACTCGTGACCATCGTCTGCGAGGCACTGGCCCGCGACCTCGTGCTGCGGCTGGCGCGCGATTGCGGCGCGCACGGCGCGACCGTGAGCCCGGCGTCGGGCGTCGGAGCCACGGGCGAGCGCCCAGCGGACATCGAGGAGGCCGCCAACGTGCGCGTGGAGCTGGTGGTCCCCCCCGAGATCGCCGCGCGCATCGCCGAGCGCGTCGAGCGCGAGCTGTTCCCGCGCTTCGCCTGCATCCTGTGGGAGACGGACGTGCGCGTGCTGCGGCAGGCGAAGTTCTGAGCGCCGCACGCAGTCGGGAGGTCGCCTAGAATCGGTGGCCCCATGGACTCCGTTCTCGAAGCCCGGCTCATCGAGCGCGCCTCTGGCGGCGACGCCGCGGCGCGCGACGAGCTCTTCCGCGCGCACCTGCCGCGACTCACGCGGATGGTCGAGCTGCGGCTCGATCCGTCCCTGCGCCGGCGGCTGGACCCGGCCGATGTCGTCCAGGATGCCTGGCTCGAGGCCTCCCGGCGCTTCGCGGAGTGGCGCGCGCAGACGGCGCTGCCGTTCCACGTCTGGCTGCGCCTCCTGACGGGGCAGGCGCTGCTCACGGTCCACCGACGCCACCTCGGCGCGCACAAGCGCGATGCCCTGCGCGAACGGCACCTCGCGAGCGGCGGTCCGGGCGTGTCCGCCACGAACGTGGCCGAGTGGTTCGCGGCCAGCGCGACCTCGCCGTCCCAGGCCGTGCTGCGCTCCGAGGTCCGGGCCCGGGTGCTGACCGCCCTCGAGGAGCTCGAGGAGCTCGACCGCGAGATCCTGTCCCTGCGCCACTTCGAGGGCCTCACGAACGAGGAGGCGGCCGCCGAGCTGGCGATCGAGCCGGCGGCGGCCAGCAAGCGCTTCGTGCGCGCGCTGGTGCGCTTGAGGCCCGCGCTGTCGGCGCTCGCGCCCTAGGCCTGCAGCGCGGCGGCCGGTCCGGCGCCGAGCGCCGGACCGGCCGCCGTGCCCAGACCGCAGTTCACCCGCGCTTCGCCACCGCTTCCTCGTACTCCTGGATCGGGCCCGAGTGACGCTTGTCGAGGGCCACGGCCTTGCGCTGGATCTCCAGCGCCTTGACCGGATCGCCCTTGATGAACCAGGCCCGAGCCAAGGTGTCGAGGACATCGCCGTCCTTCTCCTCGGTGAGCACCGCGGCACGCTCGGCGAGCTTGACCGCCAGAGCCGCGTCGCGCTCCACGATCGACGAGTTCGGGTTCGCGATGGCCCAGGCGATCGAGTGCAGCGCCTCGGACGAGTCCTTGCACTTCGACTCGAGAGCCTGCTGCGCCCAGGCGTTGGCGCGCGCCATGTCCTTCAGCTCGAGCGCCAGGATCTGGTACTTCGCGGCCGCGGCGCCGCCGTACTGCTTGGCGTCCAGCGCGAGGTACTCGTCACAGGCTGCCAAGGCGCCTTCCCAGTCCTTGTCGTTGGCCGCCTTGTTCAAGCGGTTGGAGATCTGCTCGGCCTTCTCTTCGCGCTCGCGAGCCAGCTTGGCGTCGGCGGCCAGTTGCTGGATGTCGTGCTTGCCGGCGACGACCTTCTCCAGCACCTCGTCCATCGCCATCGGGTGCCCGATGTAGGCGATGCGGCCGTTGCCGTCGACGATGAACGCGCAGGGGATCCCGCGCTGCTTGGCGGCCTTCATGTAGGCCTCGTTCGTCTTCCGGCCGTCGTCCCAGGCGATCGTGTACGCCATGACGTCGCCTTTCGACTTGACCATGGCCTCGACGGCCTCGAGCGTGTTGCGCGGGTCCTCGGCCGTGACGCCGATGATCGCCACGCCCTTGTCCGCGTACTGCTTCTGCAGCTTCGAGAGGTGCGGGAAGCCCGCGATGCACGGTCCGCACCAGGTCGCCCAGAACTCGACGACGTAGGTCTTGCCCTTCTCGAAGGCGGCGACGGGCTGGCCCTTGACCCACTTCGCGATGTGGAGGGACGGGGCAGCATCGCCGATCCCGAGCACGGCGGGCGCCTTCTGCTCGGGCACGCTGGGAGCCTTCTGCTCCTTGGCCTGGAGGGAGGTGGTGGCGGCCGCCGGCACGACGCAGACGACGGTGCAGGCAAGGACGGTCCGAAGGAGCATGATCACAGGGTTCCTGGTTCGCGGCGGGTGTCGCGGCCCGGGCTCCAGCCCGGCCCGCGGGGTCGCGGTGTGGCGGATAGCCTAGCGCACGGCGCAGGGCGCCCCGCCGCAGGCGGGTTCCGAGCGACGCGGGGCGCGGTCGGCCCCGCGCCGCGGCCCCCGAACCCTACACGGGCACCTTTCCAGCGGGCGGGTCGCGCGCGCGCCGTACCCACTTCGTACGGATCCGTCGCCAGCGCAGAGGGCGCGGCGCGCCCCCGCAAGGGGGGGGCGGGAGCTGGGCGACCCGGTGCGCGCAGCAGGCTGCGCGGGGGAACGGACGCCGGGCCGCCCCGGGGAGGACATGGCGAACTCCCGTGCATCACTGGCCGCCGGGAGCCGACCCGTTGCTCGGGATTCCCGCTCTTCGCGCTGGCCGTGGGCGCCACCCGGGCTGCGGTCCCGGCGCGGTCGCGTCGAGCGCCACAGCGCCCTGGGCCCGCAGGACGAGCGCGCCCAGGCCCAGCCGCCGACGCCCTCCGGATACGCTGCCGCCATGCTGTCCACGCTCCTCCTCGTCGGCGCGAGCACGCTGGCGCCCGCGCACGACGGCCACGAGCCGCCGCGCAAGCACCCCGCACGGCACGATCCCGCCCGGTTCCTGACCTCGCGTCGGAGCCCGATCCAGCTCCCGCTCCCGAGCGAGGAGGACGCCTTCTTCTTCGCGATCTTCGGCGACCGCACCGGCGGGCCGGCGGAGGGCGTGAAGGTCCTGGCGGAGGCCGTGGCCGACGTGAACCTGCTCGAGCCCGATCTCGTGATGACCGTCGGCGACCTCGTCCAGGGCTACAACGAGACGCCCGAGTGGCTGCTCCAGATGACCGAGTTCAAGGGGATCATGAACCGGCTCAAGTGCCCGTGGTTCCCGGTGGTCGGCAATCACGACCTCTACTGGCGCGGGCGCGGCCAGCCTCCCGAGCGCGAGCACGAGGCCAGCTACGAGGCGCACTTCGGACCGCTGTGGTACGCGTTCCGGCACAAGGGCGCGTGGTTCCTCGCGCTGCACTCCGACGAGACCAGCCCCGAGACCGGAGAGAAGCGCTTCGACGATCCGGCGCACCAGCGCATGAGCCCCGAGCAGTTCGCCTGGCTCGTGGAGACGCTCCAGCGCACGCGCGAGGCCGAGCACGTCTTCGTCTTCCTGCACCATCCGCGCTGGCTGCGCGGCGGGTACGGCGACGACTGGGACCGCGTGCACGCGCTGCTGGCCGGGGCCGGCAACGTGAAGGCGGTCTTCGCCGGCCACATCCACCGCATGCGCTACGACGGCCTGCGGGACGGGATCGAGTACTTCGCGCTGGCGACGACCGGTGGCGGGCAGGACGGCTGGGCGCCGGAGGCCGGCTACCTGCACGAGTACCACGTGGTGACGGTGCGCAAGTCCGGGATCGCCGTGGCGAGCTTCCCGGTCGGCGCGGCCATGGACCCACGCGCCATCACCGGCGCGCTGAGCGACGACGTGCGCGACCTGGCGCGCGCGCTCGAGCCACGCTGGGAGGGGCGCGGCGCGTTCACCCCGGGGTTGGGCGTCGAGGGTGCCTTGGTGCTGGAGGTACGCAACCCCGCGCGGCGGCCGGTCGAGTTCACGCTCACGCCCGCGAGCGCCGACGCGCGCTGGATCTTCACGCCCGACCACGCCCACGCCACGGTCCAGCCGGGGCAGAGTGCGCGCTTCGAGCTGAGACTGGGGCGGCCGGAGGGAACGCTGGACGAGGCCTTCCGTGTCCCGCTCGCGCACGTCCAGGCCGACTACCTGGGCGAGACGCTGCGCGTGCCCCTCCCGCGCCGCGAGTGGGCCGTGCCGCTCGACCTCGCGCGCCTGCCGCTGCCGCCCCGGCCGGAGCAGGAGGGCGTGCTCGCGCTCGACGGCGAGGACGACGCGCTGCTCGTCGCACCCGACGACCTCGACGTGCCCGACGGACCGTTCACGATCGAGGGCTGGCTGAACGCGCGCGAGTTCCGCCGGAGGCAGGGCTTCCTGTGCCGCACGGAGGGCTCCGAGTACGGCCTCTTCGTCAACGACGGGAAGCCCGAGTTCAGCGTGCACCTCGGCGGTCGCTACACGACCGCCCAGACGCGCGAGCCGCGACTCGTGCCCGGGACCTGGCACCACGTCGCCGGCGTCTTCGACGGAGCCGAGGTGCGCGTCTACGTCGACGGCGCGCAGGTCGCACGCCGCCAGGGCTCCGGCCGACGCACGCGCAATGCGCTGCCCTTCGTGATCGGCGGCGACGTCGGCCAGGGGGGCCTGCCGAACTCGTTCTTCCCGGGGGAGATCGACGAGGTCCGCGTGTCGCGGGTGGCGCGCTACGCGGGCGAGCGCTGCGTGCCCACGCGGCGTTTCGAGGCCGACGCGGACACCCTGCTGCTGCTCCACATGGACGGGAAGAGCGGGCCCTGGTTCCCCGACGCGTCAGGCCGCGCGGCGCACGCCACGGCCTCGGGGTCACCGCGGCTCGAGGCGCGCTGACCAGCGGGCGAGCGGGCGAAAGCGCGCCGGCTCGTCCGGCGACCGAGCCGACTCCGCTGCGGTCGCCGCCCGCTGGCGGTCAGCCACGCGCGCAGAGCGCGCCGCGACCTCACTTCCCGCCCGACTGCTCCCGCGCCTCGCGGAGCAACTGATCGATGGCGGCGTCCAGCTTCTCGCCGCGCACGTTCTTGAACCGGATGCGGCCCTCGGCGTCGATGACGTAGATCGTCGGCCACGACGAGACGTTCCAGCGCGTCGAGATCGGGCCGCCGGTGCTGCCGCCGTTCCAGAACGAGCGCCAGGTGATCCGCTCCTCGACGAGCGTCTGCTTGAGCGCCTCACGGTCCTTGTCGCTGTTCACTCCGATCAGGACGAAGGGCTCGCCAGCCAGCTTCTCCACGAGCGACCGCTCGTGCGGGTACATGGCCCGGCAAGGGGGTCACCAATGGCCCCAGAAGTCGAGGAAGATCACCTTGCCGCGGTAGTCGCTGAGCTTGAACGGGACACCCTGGATGTCCTCGCCCTCGATGTCCGGCGCGAGCATGCCGATCTGCAGGCGCTGGATCTCGAACAGCGCGCCTTCCGCGCGCGGACCGATGGCGCGGCCGCGGGCGTCCAGCACGTCGCCGAACTCCTTGACGACGCGTTCGAGGGCCGCCACGTACTCCCGCTCCAGGCCGTCCACGCCCAGTTCCTCGAGCGCGGCCACGCGCGCGGCCCCGAACTCGCCCAGCAGCGCCTCAGGCTTCACGTCGCCCGCTCGAACGCCGCGCAGACGCTCGAGCTCGCGCCTGGAATGCTCCGCGAGCATCTGCATCGCGCGGCCACGCACGCTGCGCTCGGCCGCCTTGGCGACGAGCGTCCCGAGCCGCGCGCGCGCATCGGGGCCGGAGCCGGGCCGCAGGGCCTCGACCAGCTCGCCGAGCGCCGGACTCGCCAGGTCCTTCGTGAAGAGATCCTCGTAGTAAGGCTCGCGACCGCGCTCGCGGTCCAACCCGGACGTCGCGACCCAGATGCGCGTGCGCACGGCGAGCTCGCCGCGCGGGTCGTCACGCAGGAGGGCGCGCGCGCGGCCCAAGAGCTCGGCGCGTTTGGCCTCGTACTCGCGGTCGTCCATGGACTGCGCGTGCAGGGCCTGCGCCGCGGCGGACCACTGCGCGCGCAGTTCCCCGAGCACATCCGGCTGCTGGGCCTGGACCAGCCCGAGTGGCGTGGACATCGCAGCCTGGGCCGGCGCGCAGAGCGCCAGGAAGGCGAGGAGCAGGGCGGGCTTCATGCCCCCCATCCTAGTCTCGCCGGACGGCGGCGAGGATGGAGCGCGTCGCGTGGCTCTTGTTCAGGGTGTAGAAGTGGATGCCGGGGGCCCCGCCCTCCAGGAGCTTGCGGCACTGACGGATCGCGTGCTCGATCCCGGTGGCCATGACCAGCGCCGGGTCGTCGGCCACGCGCCGCAGGCGCGCCTCGAGCTCGGGCGGGATCGTCGCCCCGCACAGCTTCGTGAAGCGCTCGACCTGCGCGAAGTTCGTGATCGGCATGATCCCGGGAACGATCGGCACCTTGATGCCGGCTTCGCGTGCGCGACGCACGAAGCCGAAGTAGTGCTCGTTGTCGAAGAAGAGCTGCGTCACGAGCAACTGCGCGCCGGCGTCGACCTTGGCCTTGGTCCAGCGCAGGTCCGCGACCGGATCGGGCGACTCGACGTGGCCCTCGGGGTAGCACGCAGCTCCGATGGAGACCGGCCAGCGTTCCGCGAGCAGGGCGATGAGCTCGGTGGCGTGCGCCATCTCGCCCGGAGCGAGCGGCGGGCCGTCCTTGGGCTGGTCGCCGCGCAGGGCCAACACGCTCTCCACGCCCGCGTCGACCAGGCGCTCGACGATCTCCGCGACCTCGGCGCGGGACGCGCCCAGGCACGTCAGGTGCGCCATCGTGTCGACGCGCAGGTCGCGCTGGAGCCGGGTCACGACGTCCAGCGTCCGATCGCGCGTGCTGCCGCCCGCGCCGTACGTCACCGAGACGTAATCGGGCTTCCACACCTCCTGGAGGTCGGCGACCGTGTTCAGGAGCGAGCGCGCGCCCTCGTCCGTCCGGGGCGGGAAGAACTCGAAGCTGAAGACCGGCCAGCCGCGGCCGAAGCGATCCCGGACCTTCACGCCGCCTCCCGGATGGCCTCGAACTTCGCGCGAAACTCGGCCGGCAGCTCGATGCTGCGCATGGCGCGCAGGTCGGTGCACACGGTCGTCATGCGCGCGTCGACGCACACCTGGTCGCCGAGCCGGAACACGTAGCGCAGGCCGATCGACGACCGCCCCAGGTGCGTGCAGGTCACGCGGACCTCGGGGCGGTCGCCGAACCGCAGCGGCGCACGGAAGTCGACCGCGCTGTGCACGAGCGGGAAGCCCAGGCGCTCCTCCAAGAGCAGCTTGTAGTAGCGCACGCCCACGTGGTGCTCCCAGAGCTCCTCGTAGACCTCGTGCACGTAGTCGTAGATGCGCGGGTAGTAGGCGATCCCGGCCGGATCGACGTGCCCGAAACGCACCTGGATCGTCGTCGTGAAGGCCGCCATCCCGGTCAGGATACAGCGTGGCCGGCGCCGAACAGGTGCGGCCAGGCCTCGCGTGCCGCGTCGAACGCGATCCGGCCGAGCTCGTCGGCGAGCGCCAACCCCTCCTCCACGCTGGCGGCGGCCGGGTCGCCGCAGTAGCCCAGCTCGGCGCCGGCTTCCTGGAACGTCCGCACGCCCTGCTTCATCTTCGCGAGCAGGTCGATCGAGACGGCCGGCAGCCGGGCCCGCTCGGGTTCGCGCACCGCGCTCGGATCCTCCGCCAGCACCAGGCTGGCCTCGTAGCGCCCGGCGTGGCAATCGCCGCTCTGGAACTCCGCGCCCAGGCGCGCGGCGTACTTGCGTCGCGTGACGTCGGCCAGGATCGCGTGTGCCTGGCGCGGGCCGCGCTGCGCATGGTCGAGCAGCACGCCGCGGAGGACGTCGACGTGCGCGGGTTCCAGGTGGCCGTTCACGATGAGCACGTGCTCGACCCCTTGGAGCTCCAGCGCCACGATCACGTCGTCGATCAGCGCCCAGAGCGTCCCGGGCTGGATCGAGACGCGGCCGGCGAAGCCGCGCGTGTACTCCGTGAGGCCATACGGGACCGGGGGCAGCACGAAGCTCGCGACGCCCGCCCCGTCGAGGAGCTCTGCCGCGCGGCGCGCCATCGCGCCGGCGATCGTGACGTCCGTGTCGAGCGGCAGGTGCGGGCCGTGCGGCTCGGTGCTGCCCACGGGCAGGATCGCGACCGCGCGCGGACCGAAGGCGGCCCGAGCCTCGGGCCAGGTCATCTTGGAGAGCTCGCGCACGGCGGCACGATACCAGTCGGGGCTCGGCAGCCGGAGCCCGCGCGGGATTCGCGGACGCTCAGAGCAGGAAGACCACGAGGGCGCCGACCGCGGCGATCCCGAGCACCGCGGGCAGCAACGCGTGGCGCAGCGCTGGCGCGCCGGCGAAGGATGCGACCGCACCCTTGACCAGCGTGTTCGAGACCAGCGCCAGCACGACCGCCCGCCCGGCAGCGCGGGCGCTGTCCGGCACGCGCTGCGCCAGCTCGGACATCGACAGCGAGATGGCGTCGACGTCCGTGAGGCCGGCCAGCGCACCGGCCAGGTACAGGCCGCGCTCGCCGATCCAGACCTCGGCGCCACGCGCCACGAACGAGACGACCGCGAAGAGCAGTGCGAAGCGCACCGCGTTCGAGAGCTCGAAGGGATTCGACTCGGCGGCCAGCTCGGCGCGACCAGCAGCCGCCGCGCCGCCGCGGCGCTCGGCACGGAACGCCAGACCGACCGCGGCGAGGTTCGCGAGCGCCATGGCAGCCAGCGCCGGCCACACATCGCGCAGCAGCGCGCCCCCCACGACCGAGAGCACCACGCCGACGCGCACCAGCATCACCAGCGAAGCGCACAGGATCCCCAGAGCGAACGCCCTGGACTTCTCCGGCTCTTGCCGGCTGCGTTTGGTCATCGTCAGGGTGGTCGCGGTGCTCGACACCAAGCCGCCCAGGAGGCCCGTGAGCCCGATCCCGTGCTCGCGCCCCACGACCTTGACCAGGATCCAGCTCGCGAAGTCGATCCCGCTGATCAGGACCACCATGAGCCAGACCCGGTACGGGTTCAGCACGTCGAACGGCGCCGGCCCGAAGGTGCGGTCGGGCACGAGCGGCAGCACGATCACGGTCACGATCGCGAACTGCAGGGCCGCCGAGACGTCCTGTGCGGAGAGCCGCCTGGCCAGGGCGTGCAGCCAGTCCTTGAGGACCAGGACCAGGGCCACCGCGACGCCGATGGCGCTCGCCAGGCGCAGCTCGCCGTGGTGACAGGCGAGTCCCAAGAGGAACGCCAGGAGCGCCGAGACCTCGGTGGTCACCCCCACTTCGCCCTTCCAAGCCGTCACCACGTAGCTCGCCAGCACGAGCAGGGCCACCGCGGCGAAGGCGAGCGGCACCAGCCACTCGACGCCCGTCGCCGCGCCCAACCAGCCCGAGAACGCGCCAGCCAGAGCGATCAGCGCGAACGTGCGCACACCGGCGAAGCCGGTCTCGGGATCCTTGCGCCGCTCGCGCTCGAGCCCCAGGAGGATCCCGAGCCCCAGCGCGACCGCGAAACGCAGGAAGAGGTCCGCCTCGGGACCGAACAACGGGGCGGCGGGTTCAGCGAGCGGATCTTGCATCGAGCTCCGCCTTGAGCACCTTGCGCGCCACCTTGCCGCGGTCGTTCTTCGGGAGGCTCTCGCGCCACTCGAACCAGCGTGGGTACTTGTGCGGCGCGATGCGCGCCTTGGCGTGGGCCTTGAGCGCGGCCGCGGTCGCTTCAGAGCCCGGCCAGCCGGGCTGCAGGACCACGAACGCCAACGGCTTCACGAGTGCCTGCTCGTCCTCTTGGCCCACGACGCACACCTCGGCCACGGCCGGGTGCTCGAGCAGGCAGTTCTCGATCTCGAGCGGCGAGACCCAGATCCCGGAGACCTTGAGCAGGTCGTCGTCGCGACCCTCGTACCAGAAGCGCCCAGCGGAGTCGCGCCGGAACACGTCGGCCGTCGTGCACGTGTCGCCCTGGAAGGTCGCCACGGACTTGGCGCGGTCGCCCCAGTAGCAGATGGCCGTCGAGCCTCCACGGATCCGCATCCGGCCGGGCTCGCCCTCGGGCACCGGGTCCCCCGCGGGATCGACGATGTCGGCCTCGTAGCCGCGCACGAGGCGTCCCAGGCTGCCGGGCATCACGTCGCCGAAGCGGCTCGTCACGTAGATGTGGAACATCTCCGCCGAGCCGATCCCGTCGAGGATCTCGACACCGGTGCGCTGCCTCCACTCCTGGTACAACGCGGGCGGCAGCGCCTCGCCGGCCGAGAGGCACACGCGCAGGCACGACAGGTCCGCGCCCGCCATGCGCGGCGAGCGCAGCATGGCGTTGATCATCGTCGGAACGCTGGTGAGCAGCGTGGGCCGGAAGCGCTCGACGTGCTCGAAGATCGCGTCCGCCGTGGCGCGGCCTGGGAACAGCACCGAGCTCCCGCCGAAGCGGAAGGGGAACATGAGGTTCGTGCCGGTCGCGTAGCCGAAGAACAGCTTGGGCACGGAGAGGCACACGTCCTGCTCGCAGTAGCCCACGACCTCGCTGGCGTAGACCTGGGCGTTGAACGCGAAGTCGGCGTGGACGTGCACGCAGGCCTTGGGCGCGCCGGTCGACCCGGACGTGAAGAGCCATCCGGCCAGGTCGTCCGGTCCCGTGGGCTCCAGCTCGGCCAGCACCGAGCCTGGATCCTCCGCCGCCAGGGCCTCCTCGAACGGCGTGAACCCGCCGGTGTCGGGACCGACGACGAGCGCCGTGCGACACAGGCGCGAGGCGCGGATCGCCGGACCGATCGCGGGCAAGACGTCCGTGTGCGTCACGACCACGCGCGCCTTGGTGTAGTCGAGGTACTCCGCGTAGGCCTCGCGGTGCAGCAGTGGGTTCACCATCGCGAACACTCCACCGGCCCGCAGCGTCCCGAACCAGGCGTCCGCGAACTCGAGCACGTCGGGCAGCACGATGAGCACGCGCTCCTCGGGCCGTACGCCCGCCCGGCGCAGCGCGGCCGCCACGCGGCCCGCGCGCTCGGCGATCTGCGCGTAGGTCCGGGCGCGGGCGCCCTCGCGCAGCGCCACCTTCGACCCGCGCCCCTCGCGCAAGTTGCGGTCGAGGAAGTCGTCGCACAGGTTGAAGCGCTCGGGGAACGGCGGGACGGCGTCGCGATGGGCCATGGCGCGGTTCAGGGGACGAGGACCGTCGCGCCCACGGTGCGGCGCGACTCGAGATCGCGGTGGGCCCGCGCCGCCTCGGCGAGCGGCACGCGGGACTCGATCGGCTGGCGCAGCGCGCCCGAGGCGAGCAGGTCGAACAGCTCGCTCGCACCCGACTCCAGCTCGGCCCGCGTCGAGGTGTAGGCGAAGAGCGTCGGCCGGGTGATGAAGCCCGAAGTCTTGGATAGCCGCAGCAGGTCGAAGGGCGGCACGGGCCCCGACGACTGGCCGTAGGAGACCAGCAGGCCCCGTGGCGCCAGGCACTCGAGCGAGCGATCGAACGTGTCCTTGCCGATCGAGTCGTACACGACCTGGCAGCCGCGGCCACCGGTCAGCTCGCGCACGCGCGCGGCGAAGTCCTCGCGCGTCGTGACGATCGGCTCGTGGCAGCCGAACTCGCGGGCGCGCTCGGCCTTGGCCTCCGTCGAGACGGTGCCGATCACGCGCGCACCGAGCCGCGCCGCCCACTGGCACAGGAGCGTGCCGACGCCGCCCGACGCGGCCTGGACCAAGAGCGTGTGGCCGGCCTCGACCCGGAAGACGCGCCGCACGAGGTAGTGCGCCGTGAGCCCCTTGAGCAACGCCGCCGCCGCCAGCTCGTCGGGCACGCCGCTGGGGAGCCGCACGCACAGCGCAGCCGTCAGGTTCCGGCGCTGGGCGTAGGCGCCCGACGGCGACGTCGCGTAGGCCACGCGGTCGCCCGGGGCCAGCCCCGCGACGCCCGCCCCGACGGCCTCGACCACGCCGGCGGCCTCCAGCCCCGGGACATGGGGCCAGCGCGGCGGCGGGTAGAAGCCCGTGCGCTGGTAGACGTCGATGAAGTTCAGGCCGACCGCCGTGTGGCGGATGCGCAGCTCGCCGGCGGCGGGCGGCGCGAGCTCGACCTCGGACCAGGCCAGCACCTCCGGCCCGCCTGCGCGCTCGACCACGATGGCTCGCGTGCGCTCCACGCGCGCCATCCTCAGGCGGCCGCGCCCGCCAGCGCTGCGCGGAACGGAGCGACCGAGCCGTAGCGTTCCCGGCGGTCGGCCATCAGCCCGCCGCGGATCGCGGCCTCGAGCGCCGCGGGCACGTCCACCTGGGGCGCGCGCGCCTTCATCGCCGGCGGCTCCTTCTGGAGCTTCTCCTGGAAGACGTCGAGGAAGCTGCGGCCCTTCCAGGGCAGCACGCCAGTGGCCAGCTCGTAGAGCACGCAGGCCAGGTTGTAGAGGTCCGACTGCACGTCGGGCGACTCGCCGCCGAACTGCTCGACGGGGGCGTAGAACGGTGTGCCGATCAGCGCCGTCTTCTCGCCCAGGTGCTTCGCGCTCCACAGCGCCGCGGTGATGCCCCCGTCGATCAACACCACGCCCGGCTGGCCCTCGAAGAGGCGGATCGTCTGCGGCTTCACGTCGCCGTGCACGAGGCCGGCCGCGTGCACCATGGCGAGTCCGTCCAGCAGTCCCAGCCCGATGCGAGCGACCTCGCCGGCGGCGAGCGGGCCGCCCTCCTTGGTGCGGTCCCGCAGCGAGCGGGCGGGCGGCAGGTCGGTCACGACCAGGATCGTCCCGTCGTCGAACTCCTCGGCCGCGTGCGTCGCCAGCACGGCCTTCGACACGACGCGCGTCCAGGCGCGCATGGCACGCGCGAAGTCGACCGACTGCTCCCGCCCGTCGAAGAGCGAGGCAGGAAACACCTGCACCTCGCGGGATCCCTGCTCCTCGAGGTCCTCGACCGCGAACGCGGTGGACATCCCGTCCCGCCGCGTCGAGCGCGTGATCTTGTAGCGGTCGAGCAGGACCTTCCCGGGGATCAGGTCGAAAAGGGAGGGGGCCTTCGTGTGCATGGGCTCGTCAGGCTACTCGCTCGGACCGGGCGCTGTCGATTTCGTCCGCCGCCCGCGCGCCTCGACCTGGCACGGAGGGCGCGCGCTGCGGCAGCGCTCGGGCCGTGCGGCTGCCCGTCCCCACGCGGCCAGCGCCGCAGCTCCCGCGCCGCAGAGCGCGCGAGGATGCTCGGGGCGCGCTAGGGTGATCGCATGCTCCTCGCGCGCCTCACTGCCTCGTCCGCCGCCGCTGTGTGCGCCCTGGCCGCTCCGCGCGCCGTGGACACGCAGGCTGGCGCCGAGACTGCCGCGGTCGCGCCGCTCGCGGCCCAGGCCACGGCGGTCGCGGAGTTCGCACCCCCGGCGAGCGGCGTGAACCGCTTCGAGGTACGGCTCGCCGCGGCCGCGCGCGCCGAGGCGGCCGCGGGTCGACTGGTCGTCCTGCTCGTGCGCGAGGGCTCGCGCATCCCCGCGCGGCGCCAGCCCGCCGATGGCCCTTTCTTCGAGGACCCCCAGCCGCTCTTCGGCGTCGACGCGCGCCTCGCTCCCGGAGAGGCTCTCTCGATCGACGACGAGGCGACCTCCTTCCCGGTGAAGCCCTCGCAGCTACCGCCCGGCCGCTACCGCGCGCAGGCGCGCTTCGACCTGGCCCGGCTCGACAGCGACTGGCGTCGCGAACCCGGCAACCTGGTCTCGGACGTCGTGACGTTCGAGGCGCCGGCCAGCGAGCCGGTTCGGCTCGTGCTCGCGGAGGTCGTCGCGCCGGAGCCTGCGCCCGTCATCGACGGCGTCGAGTGGTTCGAGGTGCGCTCGGAGCTGCTCTCGGGCTTCCGCGGCCGCGAAGTGACGCTGCGAGCCGGCGTCGTGCTGCCGCTCGAGTACGACCCGGCGCGGAAGTACCCCGCGATCTACGAGGTCCCCGGCTTCGGCGGCAACCACCGCGGCGCACGCGGGCACGGGCGGCGCACCCGGACCGACACCAGCGCCAAGGGACTCCTGGCGCGCGAGGCGTTCCGCATCGTGCTCGACCCCGAGGGGCCGAACGGTCACACGCTGTTCGCGGACTCCGACAACAACGGGCCGTGCGGCGCGGCACTCGTGCGCGAGTTGATCCCCGCGCTCGAGTCCCGCTACCCGCTCGTCGCCGCGCCGTCGGGGCGGGTGCTCACCGGACACAGCTCGGGAGGCTGGTCGACGTTGTGGCTGGCGCTGAACTACCCCGACGTGTTCGGAGCGACCTGGTCGAGCGCGCCGGACCCCGTGGATTTCCGCCGGTTCCAGCGCCTCGACCTGTACGCGGACACGAACTTCTACGTGCGCGACGGCGGGGAGGTCCCGAGCTATCGCAGCGGCGGCGAGGTGCGCATGACCACGCGCCAGGAGAACCTCAGCGAGGAGGTCTTGGGCCCCGACAACAGCTCCGCGCAGCAGTGGGACTCGTGGTTCGCCGCCTTCGGGCCGCGCAACGAGCGCGGCAACCCGGCCGCGCTCTACGACGTCGAGACCGGCCGCATCGAGCGGGCGGTCGCCGAGCACTACCGGCGCTACGACCTGGGGGCCCGGTTGCGCGCCGATCCCGCGCGCTGGGCACCGATCTGGCGCGGGAGCGTCCGGCTCGTGTGCGGGGGCGAGGACAGCTACTACCTGAACGAAGCCGTCGCCCTGCTCGCCGCCGACCTCGAGGCGGCCGGCGCGCCGCCGGGCGCGGGCTACGTGGCGCTCGTGCCGGGTCTCGACCACGGGACGATCTTCTCCAGCGAGATCCTGCGCCGGTGGCCGGAGGAGATGCTGGCCTTCCTGAAGCAGTAGCCGGCCGGCCCTGCAGGCCGCTCGCTCAGTACGAGGTCCGCGCCGAGACGAAGTTGCGCCAGGCGCGCTTCTCGCGCAGCTCGACGAGCACCTCGACGAACTCGTCCAGCTCCTCTTCGAGCGTGTAGAAATGCGGGCTGACGCGAATTCCGGCCGCCGGGCGATGGTCGACCAGGATGCCGCGCGCCTCGAGGGCCTTGACGAAGGCCGGTCCGTTCTCGTCCTCGGCCAGCCCCACGGTGATCGTGCCGCCGCGGCGCGCGGGGTCCTCGGGGCCATGGATGCGGAATCCGGCCGTGAGCAGCCCGCGCCGCAGTCGTTCGGTGAGACGCTGCGACCAGCGCCGCACGTTCTCGACACCGCACTCGAGCAGCGTCTCGTAGCCGGCCGTGGCGCACCAGAAGGTCGCGACCGACGGCGAGCCGTGCAGCATGCGCCGGATGCCCGTCGCGTAGCGTTGAGCGCCGGGCTCGAAGGCGAACGGCGCGGCGTGCGCGGCCCAGCCGGTGATGCGCGGCTCGAGCGTCGGCAACAGCTCGGGGCGCACGTAGAGATAGCCGGCCCCCGGCCCGCCGCACAGCCACTTCACGGAGCCGCCGCACACAAAGTCGACGTCCAGGTCCTGCACGTCGACGGGCACGGTGCCCAGCGATTGGTACGTATCGAGCACGACCAGCGCCCCCACCTCGCGCGCGCGCCGCTGGATGGCGGCCGCGTCCTGCAGGAAGTGGCTCTTGTAGGTCACGTGGCTGATCGGGACGACCAGGGTCTCCTCGTCGATCGCCTCGAGCAGGCGCGCGGTGTCGACCGTGATCCCGTCCGTGGGCACGACCTGGATGCGCGCACCCAGCTTCTTGTAGCCCTCCCACACGTACATGACGGTCGGGAAGTTCTGGTCCGTGTACACGACCTTGTTGCGCCGGCCGGTGAAGTCCAGCGCACTGGCGATGAGCGCCTGCACCACGGACACGTTCTGGTGCATGACGACCGAGTCAGCCGGCGCGTTCAGCAGGCGCCCCAGCACGTTCCCGGCCGTCACCGGCACGTCCCACCAGCCTTCGCCCCAGGCGCGGACCCCGCGCGTGGCCCACTGGTCGAGGAACTCCGCCAGCTTGTCGCGCGCGCGCGCCGGCATGGCGCCGAGACTGTGGTTCACGAGGTAGTTCGTGTCCTCGACGATGGGGAAGAGCGCGCGCCAGCGCTCCGGCTCGTGGGTCTCAGCCGCGAGGGCCATGCTGCGCTCCTTCGGGCGCGAGGTCGATGCCCAGCGTTGCCACGTCCGGCAGCACCAGGTGGAAGCTCTGGCACCAGGCGCGCGTCTCGTCCAGGAAGCTCCGCACCAGGTCCCCGACCTTGGCGGAGCGCAGGCCCAGCGCATGGCAGCGCAGGTCGCCCGCGGTGCCCGGACGGCCGAAGGCCACCAGCGCGATGGCGGTCCAGCGGTTCACGAACTGCTGCGCCGCGGGCCGGTTGCCCGGCTCGGCGCAGAAGTCGGACAGGTGCACCTCGAGCAGGCGGGTACCGGGCCGCTCGAGGTCGTGGATGCGGCGCGCGACCGCGGCCATGCCCGTCGAGCGGCTCTCCAGGTAGGTCGAGGCGACGAGTCGCTCCGCGCGGCCGACGAGCGCCAGGCACACGGAGAGCTCGAGCCGCGAGTAGGGGTACGGGATGCGCTCCATGGCGTCGCGCACGGCCAGCGCGAGGCCCTCGCCGTCCAGCTCGCCATACAGCCGCTCGACGTGGCGCAGGACCTCGAGCGCGGCTTCGAGATCGCGCACGAGCAGCGACTTGTCCGCGACGTCGATCAGGTACTTGAGCCCGTGGCCACGGATGTTCGCGACCATGATCTGGCGGTAGGCCGTGCGTTCCAGGATGCGGCGCAGGAGCGCCTTGGATTCCTCGTCGAGCACCGCGCTCACGGCAGCTTCCCCGTGAGCTCGGCCTCCGGGATCACGAGCCGCTCGACGGGCCGGCCACCCAGGAGGTGCGCCTGGACGATCTCGGCGACGTCGGCGGGCGTCACGCCGCCGTACCAGACCTGCTCGGGGTAGACCACGACCGTGCAGCCCTGGGCGCACTGGTCGAGGCAACCGGCCTTGTTGGGGCGGACGACGCGCTTGAGCCCCGCGGCGTGGACCTGCTTCTTGAACTCCTCGGCGACCGCCTGCCCGCCCTTGGAGCCGCAGTCGCCGCGCGGGTCGTCCCGCTCGCGCTCGTTGATGCAGACGAAGACGTGTCGCTGGAACTTGGCCATGTGCGGCGCAGAGATTACCCCAGGATCTCGCGGGCCAGGACCAGCTTCTGGATCTCGCTCGTGCCCTCGTAGATGCGCAGGGCCCGCACGTCGCGGTAGATGCGCTCGACCACGCTGCCCCGCCTGACGCCCACTCCGCCGTGGAGCTGTACAGCGCGGTCCGCCACGAAGCCGGCCGTCTCCGTGGCGAAGTACTTGGCGCGCGCGACAGCCGCCGTGGCGTCTCCGCCGGCGTCGACCGCGGCGGCCGCCTCCGCGGTCAGGAGCTGTGCCGCGCGCAGCCGGACGTCCATCTCCGCGATCTCGAAGCGCAGCGCCTGGAACGAGGCCAGCGGCCGGCCGAACTGGCTGCGCTCGACCAAGCGCGCCTTGGAGGCATCGAGAGCGCGGCGCGCGAACCCGTTGGCGCAGGCCGCGACGGAGGCACGGAAGCGCCCCAGCGTCGCCAGCGCGAGGTCGATGCCGTTCCCGACGGGCCCCAGGCGGCGTTCGTCCCCCACCTCGACGCCATCGAACACGACGTCGCCGATCGGATGCGGGCCGATGACCTCGAAGCGCTCGCAGGAGAGGCCCTGGGCCGTGCCCGGCACGCTGAACATGGTCAGCCCGCCGCGCGAGCCGGGCTCGCCCGAGGTGCGCGCCAGCACGCTGTAATGACCCGCGATGCCAGCGTTCGAGATGAAGGTCTTGTGGCCGAAGATTCGCCACGTGCCTCCGGACTGCTCCGCGCGGGTCGCCACGTCGTCCACGCTGGATCCGGCGTTGGGCTCGGTGAGCGCGAACGCGCCCACGAGCTCGCCGCGCGCCAATGCCGGCAGCACCTCGGCCCGCACACGCTCCGTGCCGCCCCGCGCGACCGCGTAGGCCGAGAGCCCCTGCATGACGAGCATCACGTCGAGCATCCCGGAGTGCCACGCCAGCTCGTCGCGCAGCGTGCACACCGCCCGGGCCGAGACGTCGTCGCGCGCCACCAGCCCGCGCGCATCGGCGCCACCGTCGCGCTCCGGGACGGTCCAGCGCGTGAGGCCCGCCGCGGCCAGCGCGCCCAGCGCGACGTGCGCGGCGTCGTCCTCGCCCAGGCCCTCGAGCCGGGGCGCGACGCGTTCACCCAGCGCTCGCGCCGCGTCACGCAGCGCAGCGAGGACCTCGGCCGCGGCGTCTGTCGCCGCTCCCGGGCCCGGGCTCACGTCGCCGCTCCGCTCCGCCGCGTGGCCGCGGCGAAGTCCGGCGCGCGCTTCTCGACGAACGCGCGATAGCCCTCGGCGTAGTCCGAGCTCGACATGCACTCGGCTTGGACCCAGCCTTCCGCCGCCATGGCTTCCTCGAGCGTCATGGACGCCTCGAGATTCAGCATGCGCTTCGTGACCGCCAGCCCCAGCGCGGGCCCGGCCGCCAACCGGCGCGCCGCATCGAGCGCCGCGCCGGGGAGCTCCGCGTCGGGCACGAGCTGGTTGTAGAGCCCGATCTCGTACGCGCGCCGCGCGTCGACCCACTCACCGCTCATGAGCAGCTCGCTCGCGCGCCCCAAGCCCACGATGCGGGGCAGGAGCCAGGCCGCGCCCATGTCCGCGCCCGAGAGGCCGACCTTGGTGAACAGGAAGGCGATCTTCGCGCTCTCCGCCGCGACCCGCACGTCGCAGGCCGCCGCGAGCACCGCGCCCGCGCCGCAGGCGATGCCGTTGAGCCCCGCGACGACCGGCTTCTCGAGCCGTCGCACGTTCGCGATGAGCTCGCAGGTCAGGCGCGTGAAGGCATTGAGCTCGGCTTTCGTGGCCGTGAGCAGCGGCGCGATGATGTCGCGTTGGTCGCCCCCGGTGCAGAACGCACGCCCGGTCCCCGTGACGAGCACGGCCCGCACCTCGGCCCGCGTGCGCAGGGCGACGAAGGTCTCGGCAAGCTCGCGGTAGCTTTCGAAGGTCAGCGCGTTGAGCCGCTCGGGTCGGTCGAGACGCAGGACGGCGACGCCTTGGTCCTCGTGGTAGCGGAAGTGCTGGGGGTTCATCGCGGGCGGGATGATAGCCGGGTCGCAGCACGCCTCAGGATTCCTCGAATCCGTTGGCGAGCGGGTCCGGCCCAGCGCTCGTTCCTGTGGTCCCCACCCCGCGCCCGACCCCGATGCCCCTCTGCATCCCCCAGGCCCCTCCGCTCCCGTCCGAGACCTTCGTCACGGCGCCCCGCTCCACCCTGCCCGCCACCGTCGCGGCCGCCGCGGTCGTCGTGCTCACCGCCGAGGACCTGGCGCGCACCGGTGAGCGCTCCCTGCCGCGCATGATCGAGAAGGCCTCCGGCGCCGGCGTCTGGCTGCAGGAGACGAACCTGGGGGGCGGCGCGCCGATCCTGCGCGGGTTCATCGGGGAGAAGGTGCTGATCGTGGTCGACGGCGTGCGCCTCAACGATGCCACGACCCGGCTCGGGCCGAATCAGTCGCTGAACACGATCGACCCGGGGATCGTCGAGCGCGTGGAGATCGTGCGCGGGGCGGGCTCGGTCCAGTACGGATCCGACGCGGTCGGCGGCACGATCCTGATCTGGACCAAGCGCAGGCTGCCGGGCAGTGTCGACGCCCAAGGCACGCCCGACGGCTTCGACGCCGGCATCGAGACCCAGTACCAGAGCGTCAACACGGGCGTGCGCGTCGCGCCCTCCGTCGGCTGGTCGACGGATCGCAACGGCTTCCTGGCGACGGGCTCGTTCTCGCAGTGGAACGAGCTGCGCTCCGCCGACGGAGACATCGACAACACGGGCTACGACAGCGGCGCGCTGTTCGGCTCGTGGAACCACGCCGTCGATCGCTGGCGGTCCGTGCGCTTGACGGCGTCGGCACACCGGGACTGGGACGTCCCGCGCACGGACCGTCTCAACGTGGGCTTTGGACAGGCGCAGCCCTCGAGCGCCGAATTCACGTTCGAGCGCCAGGACCAGCGGCAGATCCTGCTCGCATTCGAGGACGCGGAACCGGGCGGCTTCGCGGATCGCTTCCAGGCCCGGCTCGGCCTGCGCGGCTACGAGGAGCGCCGCCGACAGCGCAACACGGGCTCGACGCAACGCCGTCTCGAGGAAGACGAGATCCTGGCGCCGTCGCTGGGCCTGGACTGGAGGAAGGCCATCGGCGAGCACCACCTGGTGACCTTCGGTCTCGACGTCGAGTACGACGACGTCGACAGCTCGCGCACGAACGTGAACATCAACACCGGCGCGTCCGCGCCCGGGCAGCCGACGTTCGCGCCGGACTCGAGCTACCTTGCGACGGGCGTCTTCGTGCAGGACGAGATCTCGGCGCTCGATCCGCTCGACGTGACCGTGGGCCTGCGCTACTCGTTCTTCCACTTCGGCTTCGACCAGTTCACGAGCGGACCCGCCGGGGGTCCCCACGAGTCGGGGGACTTCGACGCCCTGACGGCCGCGCTCGGGCTGGGTTACGACCTCGCGGAGGGCTGGCGCGCCACGGCCGGCGTCGCACAGGGCTTCCGCGCGCCGCACCTCGACGACCTGGCGCGCAACGGCACGATCTTCGGCGGGACGGAGCTGGCGAATCCCGATCTCGATCCCGAGCAGTCGCTCACGGTCGAGCTCGGCCTCGAACACGCGCGCGGGCCCTGGAAGGCGGCCATCGCCGGGTACGCGACGTTCCTGGACGATGCGATCGGGCGGCGGCTCGTCGACGAGGGTGATCCGGGCACGCTGGGCGACGAGACCTACCTGCGCGACAACACGGGGCGTGTCGAGATCTACGGCGTCGAGCTGCGCGCCGAGCGCCGGCTCGGCGCGGAGGGCTCGCCCTTCGCGCTGCGCGGCGGCATCGCTTGGGCGACCGGCCGACAGTACGACGACACGCTCGACCCCGCCACGGGGGAGGCGCCCTACGACGACGTGCCCGCGCGACGCATCCCGCCGCTGAACGGCTACGTCGCGCTGGCTTACGACTCCGTCGTGCCGGCCTGGAGCTGGCTCACATGGGCCGAGCTACGGCTGACGCTGGCCGACGCGCAGGACGACCTGAACCCCGACGACCTGAGCGACCCGCGCATCGACCCGGACGGGACGGAGTCCTGGGGTCGCGTGGACCTCGATCTCGGCGGCCCGCTCGGGAAGCACGGCGGTTCGCGTTGGAACCTGGGCCTGCACAACCTGCTCGACGAAGCCTACCGCGTGCACGGCTCGGGGCTCGACGCGCCCGGCTTCGGCGTCGTGGTCGGGGTTGCGTGGATGATGTAGTACGGAGTCTGACTCGACTCCGCCGTTCTCCGCCGATCCCGGCCGCTCGCGGCCGGGATCGGCGGAGA
>JAEUHZ010000019.1 GCA_016795205.1 Planctomycetota bacterium
TCGTCGCCGGGGATGTTCGGCATCGGGCGGCATTGCGCGTGGGCGGACTCGGCGGCGCGCGCCACGCCGTCCTCGAAGGCCTGCGTGCCGGGGACGAGCCCGCGCAGGTGCTCCTGGAACTTCTTGAGGCGCAGCGGGCGCGCCTGCATCGCGGTCACGACGGCGTCGGCGGTGTCGATCGCGCCGGATCCATCGAGCTCGAGGCGCACGGCCACGCCGAAGAGCGGGAAGTCGATCGAGCCGCGCTCGCGCAGCTTCCCGTAGGCACCGCGGTGGCGGTCCGTCGTCGGCGGGATGCGGACTTCGACCAGCACCTCACCGGGCTCGAGCTTCTTGTTGTACGCGCCGTCGGCCAGCCACAGGTCGTCGATCGGCAGCGTGCGGCGCCCGCTGGCGTTCTGGATCACGAGCTCGGCGCGCAGCGTCATCAGCGGCGGCGCGCTGTCGTTGCTCGCGGCGGCGACGCACTTGCTGCCGCCCTCGACGACATGGCACTTCGTGCCGTCCTTCTTGAGGCAGAAGCCCAGCGCTTGCCGCCAGAAGTAGGTCTGGTTGTACCACTGGCATCTCGTGTCGAGCAGCACGTTGCCGCCCAGCGTGCCCATCGTGCGCAGCTGCGGACCGGCGACGAGTCCGGCGGCCTGTGCGAGGGCGGGGCAGCGCGCACGCACAAGTTCGTGCGCTGCGACCTCGGCCAGCGAGGTCATGGCGCCGATCGTGATCCAGCCGTTCGTCGTCGCGCGCACGCCCCGCAGCTCGGCGATCTTGTCGAGAGCGACGACCAGCGGCGGGGTGAAGAGTTCGTGCTTCACGTTGGGCAGCAAGTCGGTGCCGCCCGCGACGACCATGGAGCCGGGCGTGCCCGTGAGCAGTGCGACGGCTTCGCCCACGGTCGTGGGGCAGGCCAGCTCGAACTTCGGGAGGCGCAGCATCAGTGCGCCCCCTTTGCGGCGCGCGCCGCAGCGCTGTGCGCGCTGGCCGCGTCCGTCGCACGTTCCGTCCCGCCGGCGCGCGCGGCGCGCAGTGCGGCCAGCACCTTTCCGGGTGTGAACGGCAGCTTCTTGAGCCGGATGCCGACCGCGTCGTACACCGCATTCGAGAGCGCGGGCAGGATCGGGTGCAGCGGCCCCTCGCCCGCTTCCTTGGCGCCATACGGGCCCTCCGGATCCAGGCTCTCGACGATCAGCGCCGCGAGCTCGGGCGTGTCGACCGAGGTCGGGATGCGGTAGTCGAGCAGGTTCGGGCCGGAATGCAGGCCGAACCGATTGACCTCGTGGTTCTCGAGGAGGGCCTCGGCGAGCCCCATGTAGACCGAGCCCTCCATCTGGCCCGCGACGAGCATGGGGTTCAGCGCGCGCCCGCAATCGTGCGCGACCCAGACCTTGTCGCACGTGATGCGGCCGGTCTCGACGTCGACCGTGACCTCGGCCACGTGCGCCGTGAACGAGTACGCCGGCGACGCGCCGATCGTGCCGCCGCGGTAGTCGCCGCCCAGCTTGGGCGTGTTGTAGGAGCCCGTCGCGCCGAGCGTGTCGAAGCGCGCCTCGGCGATGTGGAACGCCTCGCGCATCGGCAGCGAGCGCTGGGGATCCTCGAGGTCGATGCAGCGCCCCTCGATGAGCCGCACGCGCCGTTCCGCGCACTTCCAGGCCTCGGCGACGGCTTTCACGACCTGCCGCCGCAGCTTGCGCGCCGCGTCGATCGTGGCGTTGCCGACCATGAACGTGACGCGCGAGCTGTAGGCGCCGAGATCCACCGGGCACAGATCCGTGTCCGCCGCGACGACGCGCACGTCGGACACCTCGAGGCCCAGCTCCTCCGCGACGAGGTACGCCGCGACCGAGTTCGAGCCCTGGCCGATGTCGTTGCCGCCCGTGAACACGGTCACGAGCCCCGAGCGGTCGACCTTGAGCTGCACGCCCGCCTGCGGCATCTCGTTCGGATAGACGGGGTAGTTCGTGCCCGAGATGTACATCGAGCCCGCGACGCCCAGCCCGCGCCCGTAGCCGAGCTGCCCACGCCGCGCCTTCCAGCCCGATGCGCGCTCGACCTCGTCGAGGCACTGCAGGAACCCGTTCGAGGTGATGCGCTGGCCATTGACGGTCGTGACGTGCTCGCCGACGAAGTTGCGCCGGCGGATCTCGATCGGATCGAGCGCCAGCTTCTCCGCGACCTGGTCGAGCTGGACCTCGAACGCGAAGCGCGGCTGCACCGACCCGTGCCCGCGCTTGGGCCCGCACGGGGGCTTGTTCGTGAAGACGCGCGTCGAGTCGAACCGGTACGAGGGGAACGCGTACGGCCCGGTGAGGAGCTGCCCCGCGTAGTACGTCGTGACGAGGCCGAAGCTCGAGTACGAGCCGCCGTCGATCAGGATCCTCGCGTCGACGCCCAGGACCCGGCCGTCCTTGGTCGCGCCCGTCTTGTACGCGAGCTGCATCGGGTGACGCCCGCGGTGGCAGTAGAAGACCTCCTCGCGCGTGTAGAGCATCTTCACCGGCCGCCGCGTCTTCATCGCCAGCTTGGCGACGCAGAACTCCAGGCTGAACGGATCCGACTTGCCGCCGAAGGCGCCACCCAGCGCCGGCTGGATCACGCGGATCCGCTGCGGCGGGAGCTCCAGGACGCGCGCCAGCGCGCGGTGGACGTAGTGCGTGATCTGCGTCGACGACCACACGGTGAGCAGCCCGTCGGCCGCGTACGTCGCCACCGCGCAGTGCGGCTCGATGGGCGCGTGCGTCGTGCCGTGGAACTCGTACTCGTCCTCGACGACGACGTCCGCCCTGGCGATCTCGGCGTCGACGTCGCCGAACGAGAGGTGCACGTGCTTGCTGACGTTGCCGTGCTTGTTGTCCGCGTGGATCGCCGGTTCCGCACGGGTCAACGCCTCGCGCGGATCGGAGAACGCGTGGAGCAGCTCGTACTCGACCTCGATGAGCCGGCAGGCCGCGTTGGCCGTGTCCTCGTCGACCGCCGCGACCGCCGCGACCGGATCGCCGATGAACCGCACGCGGTCGACCGCCAGCGCGTTCTCGTCCTGCGTCCAGGGGATGACGCCGAACTTGATCGGCATCTCGGCGCCCGTGACGACCGCATGGACACCCGGCAGCGCCAGCGCCCGCGCGCAGTCGACGCGCACGATGCGCGCATGCGCGTGTGGCGAGCGCAGCGTCTTGGCGTGCAGCATCCCCGGCAGAGCGATGTCGTCCGCGTACTGGAGCGCGCCGGTCGCCTTGGCCAGCCCGTCGACCTTCTGCCGCGGCTTGCCGACGACGCGGAAGTCCGTGTTGCGCTTGTCCCCCGGCTGCTCCGCGCCGAACGGCGCGCCCGGACCGTGCTGGTCACGCGCCGCCATCACGCACCCCCGACAACCGAACCAGGCTCGTTCATCAACTGCGCGCCCCCGGACCGCCGTCGTTCCGTTCGCGCGCCGCCGCCAGCGCCGCCGCCGCCCGCCGCGCCTGCTCCTGCGCCTCCGCCGGCTTCATGCGCTGCTCCTCCCACGCCCGCGGCGCGGGAGCCACACCCAGCGACTCCGCGACCGCCAGCTCGACCGCCTCGAAGATCTGCGTGTAGCCCGTGCAGCGGCACAGGTTCCCGCTCAACGCCTCGCGGATCTCGCCGCGCGTCGGACACGGGTTCCGGTTCAAGAGAGCGCGCGCCGAGAGCATCATCCCCGGCTGGCAGAACCCGCACTGGAGCGCGCCGCAGCGGTCGAACGCGCCCTGGACCGGATCGGGCCCGTCGCCGCCCGCCGCGACGTGGAGGGGCATGAGGCCCTCGATCGTCGTGATCGCGTGGCCCTCGGCGAGCGCGGCGAGGGTGAGGCACGCGAGCTGGGGCCGCCCGTCGACGAGGACGGTGCAGGCGCCGCAGTCGCCCTTGTCGCAGCCCTGCTTGCTGCCGGTGAGGCCGAGGCGGTAGCGCAGGACCTCGAGGAGGGTCCAGTGCGCCGGGGCGGCGGTCTCGAGGGTGTCGCCGTTGACGGTCAGGCGCAGGGGGCGCATTGGGGGGATTGTCTCCGGGGGCGGGGGAGGGGACAAGCGGGGCGGGCGCGACGGAGCCTGGGAAGTGCGAGGATTCGCGGTGGCGGCTCACCGCCTTGACACGCCCGGCCGGCCTGTCGACCATCAAACCCGTCGGGCACTTCCCGTTCGCGCCCGCACCACCTCGCGATGGACGAGAGCGAACCTCGTGCGTCTCCTCAGCCTGCGTCAGCGGGCGACGGAGTTTGGCGTGAGCTCTTCGAGGGCGGTTCGCCGCGTGCCATCCTGGGCCGACTCGTCGAGGGCGATCCGCTGGGCCTGCGAGCACGCTGCGATCAGCGGCTGCGCGCTCAGGCGCTGCTGCTCGACGCGCAGCGGCTCTACCTGCGTACCGTCGCGCACGTCGCGCGGCATGGCATCGCGTATCGCGGGGCGCCGCCGCTAGACGTGTGGATCGCGGAGAGGATTCGCAAGGCGCTCGGCGAGTTACTCGACGAGGACTCCGCCGCCACCGCCTCGCGCGAGTTGCCGGCGACGGTCGACGACGAGCGCCTGCTGCTCTTGGCGGAACTGTTCGGGATCGAGCCAGAAGTCCTGGCCCGCCGCGTGAGCGCGTTCAACCGCGCGCATTTCGAGGTCCGCAGCACCTTCTGTGGGCTCGTGCTCGACGGCCGCGACCCCGCGGAATGGGCGGCCGAGAATCGGACGACGGCGGAGCGCGCCAAGGGCTCGCTGCGCCGCGCGCTGTGGATACTCGGCGTGCGGGAGGAGATCAATCTCGACAAACTACTGAACTCCGACGACGGAGGTGTCGACGATGAGTCCTGAAGCACTGCGTCTCCATCCTGAGGTCGAGGGAATCGTTCGCGAGATCGTCGCTCGTCCGGCCCCTCAGCTACTGCGTGTGCGAGGGCAGCCTGAAGCGCGCGCGTTCTCGTCAACCCGCACAGAGATTGGCGGTCATGAGTCATGGCTCGCCAGCGCGGAGCGCCACCTGGTGCAGGTGCACCGCGAGGAGATCGCGTTTGCGCTGCGCCTGGCAGCCTGGCATCGGATGGCCACGGGACTCGACGGCTTCGATCGCGTCCATCGCACCGTCACTGCCAGCACCTCCGTCCCGCTACCCACGCGGAGCGCGATTCGCGCCAGCGCAGGGCTGGCGCTGCAAGGCGTGCTGCCTACGGGAGTCGAGCCCATGATCCACGAAGCACTAGAGAGGCTCGTGGATCCCGAGGGCGTCAGTGCGGTCGAACCGGTACTTCTGCTTCAGGCCGCGCACCGCCTCGTTCCCTCAGAGCGTGGCCGGATCCTTGCCGGCTCCGCGTTTGCGCTACGGCACCAGCCGGGGCCCGCGCTGCTCTGCTTTGGTGACGCCATTCGATCGCGTCCCGCGGTGGAGTTCGAGGCCGTGGCCTGGAACAACGTGGCGGATGTACTTGACGGGGTGAATGGTCCGGTTAGCGCTTTGCGTGCGCTCGAGCGCGCGACGCGGTTGCTCCCGGGCTTTGTGTTCGCTGAGGCAGGACGACTGTGGTGCTCGATCCGCGTCGGTCACATCGATGTCGCGCGCGGCGCGGCGCGGGAGATTGACGCGATCGAGGCGATCGAACCGGGCGCCTTGGACGAGGTCGAACGCCATTGGACCCGGCGGCGCGAGCAGGGCGGTGCGACGCTCTCGCCGGATCGGGTGTTGATGCTGCGGGCAGTACGGGACGGAGCCGGCGCAGGGGCGAGGAGGTTAATCGATGCGCTCACGTAGATGGATCCTAGGTGTGATCGCCTGCGTGGCACTCGTCGCGTGGGTGCGCGCGCAGGGCGGACAAGTCGGTGTGCCGCCGCGACCACCGTTGGCTGGCGTCCCACAACCCGGGGGCGGGCCGTCGAACGCCGTGCGGATTGTGTTCCCGGTCCACGGAAACTAGGGGGCGAGGGCGTGGCGGGCGTGAGACGCTGGCTGCTGCTAGGGGGGCTCGCGGTCCTCGGCGTGCTCGTGCTCATCGCCTTCCGTAGGGATCGCCCGGCGATCTTCCCAGCACCCGAGCGCGACAGCGATCGGCAACCTCCCATCTCCGCCGAAGGGCCGGACCGCTTGGCGGTGTCCTCCGACCCGACTCCTACATCGCTTCCGGTCATCGTCGGACAGGAGCCCGCCCGGGCGGTGGTTGGTTCCACGCTGCGCGTCTTGGGAGCGGGAGACCAAGCGATCGAAGGGGTCGAGATCAGTTGGACGGCGCTGCGTGTCGTCGACACGACTTGGCCGTGGATCGACCCCGCCCCGCTACTCCCTGCCCGCGAGCGTGGATCGAGCGATCATTCCGGAATGTGGTCGTACCTCCCACCACCCAGCGAGCCCGTACAGGCCTCGGTGGTCTGGTTGACGCATCACGCGCACGCAGCCCGTGCCTTCGTGCTCCGGGCGGGTGAAGGGCCCGAGACCCTTCCGACTCCGCTTCGCTTGGATCCCGCTTCCGGTCTCGAAGTGCTCGTGGTCGGTCCAGACGGTGAACCGGCGCAGGGTGTGGAAGTGCACCAGCGACTCGAACTCGAACGCGAAGACCGCGGGTCATTCGCGGATCCTGCGCTCGAGGCACGTGCGGCGCTGTGGCGAGTCGCGGTCACCGATGCGTCCGGGCAGGCGCGGTTGGCGCCGCTACCCGGCCGTCAGGCCGTACACGCGCAGGCTGCGGAACGGCGGAGCCTGATGTGGCGCGGGGCCGCGCCGGCGAGACTGACATTGACGCTCGCCGACCTCCTGACATGCGCGGGGCGCGTTGTTCGAGAGGATCCCGCGATCGACCTCGCAGGCACAACCGTACGCGCCTTCGCGCGGGTCGGAGGCGCCAGCAAGCGCCTCGGGGCCACGACGATCGCCTCCGACGGACGCCTGATCCCATTCCACATCCCGCGTGTCGAGGGCGAATCCTACGACTTCGAGATCTCGGGCGGGGGAGTCGTCCCCGCGACAACTCGGGTTACTGCGCCGGGACCAGGGGGAAGGTTCAACCTCGAACTCGTGGCACGGCGCGGCACCAAGTTCCCCGTCCAAGTGCTCGATCCGGACGGCCTACCTGTACCCGGTGCCGCGGTCGGTTGGGCCTGGTTGAACGCCGAGCGCGTCGAGTGGTGGCGCCTCGGCTCTGATCCCGATGGGCGGTGCGAGGCGGACTGCGTCCCCGTCGGTAGGTTGTGGCTCGAGGTCACGAAGTCCGGGTTCTTACCGTTCCGCGAAGAGCTCGAGCACTCAGGCGACTTCTCGCCGGCCTACGAGGCCCGACTCGAGCGTGGCGGCGTACTGCGCGGCCGTGCGACAGCGAACGGCGAACCTGTGCGCGAGTTTCGGGTGGTCATCACGCGCTCCGACAATGCGACCCACGAGCGCATCCGCGAGCACCTCCTGAATGACGTCCAGGATGGCCAGTACGAACTCGACGGCATCCCACTCGGCGGACTGGCCGTCTTCGCGTTCGGCGAGGGCCGCACGCGCACGGCGACCCGCATGGTCACGGTCACGCCCGACGCGCCGGTGGTGGTGGACTTCGAATTGCCTGCCCCCGTCGAGGTAAACGGGGTCGTGCGCGACGTGCTGACACATCAGCCGATATCTGGTGCCAAGGTGCAGAGCTGGATCGACTGCGACGTGGCGGTTCTGCGCGCATGGGGGCCGGTCGTCCAGACGGATGCCGAGGGACGGTTCTCCATACCAGGAGCTCCGCCCGATGCACGCAGCACGGTCGAGGTACGCGCTGACGGGTATGCAACAGGACACGCTAGCAAGCCGCCCATGCACGGCGCCCCGGTCGACGTTGGCACGATCTACCTGGGGCCGCCCGCGTCGCTTGAGGTACTCGTGACCGGGGACGACCAGATTGCCGCGGCTGATGTCCACGCATCGATGCACGGATCGGAGGTCCATGAACGTCGTCGCGCGACGCCCGAGGGGCGGATCCGCTTCCCCGAGACGCGTGCGGAGGACATTAGTCTGACCCTAGATGCTGGCACAGAGTGGAGCCTCCGCTTCCAGTTTCGCCTCTCGCCGGGCCGGCAGGAGGTCATGAGTGTGAACACGAGGCGACTGCGCGATCTCGCCGTCCTCGTGCGAGCCTCGCCGGGGATCACACTCCCCACCGGGTGCACACTGTGTGCTTCATACCTGTGTCGCACGGCGCGGCGCCCGGCGTCGTGGTGCGCATTCGTCCCCGATTCGGGCCTCGTCGACATCGGGTGGCTCGATGGTGCACCGCTTGCGCTCGAGGTCCTCGATCCCTCGGGGAGGAGCCTCGCCTCGGGGGTGCTCGCGGATCCGGATCGAGAGGGGCCCGTCCACGTGCTCGAGGTCGGCGGGCCCGATCGCGTGTTGCGGATCGTGGATCGCGAAGGCGAACCGGTCTCGCGCGTGACGGTGTCGGTGGCACGAATCTACGCGATCATCGAGCGCTCGCGCATGTCCGATGTGGATGGCTCCGTGCGCCTTGAGAGTTTCACGGCAGATCGCGCTCACATCCACATGTACTTGCAGGGGAAAGGCTCGGTGCTGCTGCGCGAGGTGGCTCTACGTCGCGATGTCACGGACGTGGAGTTCGATCCACGAGCGAGAGTGCACTTGCGCCTCGTCGACGGCGCCGATCCAACCGGTGGGTTAGTCGTCAACGTGTTCGACGGCTACGGCGGCGGGTTCCTTGTGGATCGAATCACGTCGGGGGCCGATGGAACGGCGACCGGGACCCTGCTCGCTGCCGACGCGTACGAGCTTGTCATCGACCAGCCCGGCGTGTGGCCACTGCGTCGGCGAGTTGAAGTCCGCGAGGAAGCCGAACTGCAAACGATCCAAGTGCGTCGCCTGGGCGGCTTGGACCTTCGCGTGCGCTCGCGCGGTGCACTGCTCTCGGAGTGCGCGATTCAGCTCGAGTCGGAGGAGTTCGGGACCTCGATCGATGCGTGGTGCGCGGAAGGCCGTTGCCCGCGCACGCCGGCAGATGGGCGCACGGATGCCGGTGGTCGCCTCGTCGTCGACGGACTGCCTCGCGGGGAATATCGCTGGACAGCCTTACCGCCTGGCGGCGAAGCGATGAGCGGAAGGGTTGTCGTCGAAGCAGGGCGTCGCGCGCTCCTCGAGCTCAATGTGCCCTAGTCACCCGATCCGCGCCCCGGAGCCCTCCGCGGGTCAGCGCGTGCAGAACCGCTGGTTTCCTGTTACGTGGCGGGATATGCGTGCCTCGCAGTTCTCCGGTCCGCCACGTCCGTACACCCTTCAGAACCCTGCCATGCTGCACGTCCGCTCCGTCGCGCTCGCGCTGGTTGCTGCGTCACTCACTCCCGCCACTGCCCAGATCTTCACCGCCCAGGCGATCCCGCAGCAAGCGATCGACCTCGTCTGGGACCCCGTCAGCTCCAAGCTCTACGGCACCGTCCAAGGGACGACCGGCTCCGGCGGCAACTCCGTCGTTCCGATCGATCCCTACTCGCACACGGTCGGCACCCCGGTCTTCGTCGGCAGCCAGCCCTCGCGCATCGCGATCTCCGACAACGGGCAGTACCTCTACGCCGCGCTCGAGGGC
>JAEUHZ010000001.1 GCA_016795205.1 Planctomycetota bacterium
CGGTGCGCGCGCGGCGCCGGGAGCGTGCTGAAAGGCAGTTCCATCGACGGCATCCTCCTGGATCGAGGCTCACGCCTCGCTGCTCCGGGGACGCGGCGGCGGGCTCCAGGTCGCAGGGGAACCAGCGAAAATGGACAGCGATCTGGGTCAGTATCGCTACTTGCCGATCAGGAAGTGCGCGATGTCACCCTCGCGCATCACGTAGTCACGGCCCTCGACACGCATCTTGCCCGCGGCCTTCACCGCGGCCTCGCTCCCGTGCGCAACGAGGTCCTCGACCGAATAGACCTCGGCGCGGATGAAGTTCTTCTCGAAGTCCGTGTGGATCTTCCCGGCCGCTACCGGTGCGACGTCGCCCTTGTGGATCGTCCAGGCGCGGATCTCGATCTTGCCCGCCGTGAAGAACGACTGGAGGCCGAGCAGGTCGTAGACCTTGCGGATCAGACGGTTCAGGCCCGGCTCGCTGAGGCCCAGGTCGGCCAGGAATCCGGCGCGGTCCTCCCTGGGCATCGAGGACAGCTCACCCTCGATGTCGCCGCACAGTGGCACGACCTCGGCGCCAGTCTTCGCGGCGTGGGCGCGCACGACCCGCGCCAGATCGCCCTGGCCTTCGAGGTCGTCGTCGCCGACGTTCGCCACGTAGAGCACCGGCTTCATCGTGATCAGGAACAGCGGATCGAGCGCTTCGTGCTCGATCTTCGTCCAGGGCGCGGCGCGCAGCGAGTCACCGCGCTCGAGCAGCGCCTTGGCCTTTTCCAGCGCGGGCTTCTGCACGGCCGCGTCCTTCTCCCCGGCGCGCGCCTTGCGCGAGACACGATCGAGCGCCTTCTCGACGGTCTCCAGGTCCACGAGCTGCAGCTCGAGCTCGATGATCTCGATGTCGCGCTGAGGATCGACCGAGCCCGAGACGTGGATGATGTCGCCCTTCGAGAAGCAGCGTACGACGTGCAGGATCGCGTCGCACTCCTTGATGTTGCCGAGGAACTTGTTCCCGAGGCCCTCGCCCTTCGAAGCGCCGGCGACGAGGCCGGCGATGTCGACGATCTTCACCGACGCCGGGACGATGCGATCCGTCGTGATGTAGCGGTGGATGACCTCCAGCCGCTCGTCGGGCACGTCGACCACACCCACGTTGGGCTCGATCGTGCAGAAGGGGTAGTTCGCGCTCGCCGCTCCGGCGGCGGTGATGGCGTTGAAGATCGTCGACTTCCCGACGTTCGGCAGACCGACGATGCCGCAGGCAAGACCCATGTTTTCCTTCGCGTTCCGTGGGAGAAATGAGGCGAAGAGTCTAGCGGCGCGATGGCTGCGCGGCGAGCGACGGCCCAGCGCCGATGCAGGCCCAAGGCTCCGCCGCGCGACCGGCGGCGCAATGCGCGCCACGGCCCTCGCGCTCCTGCGCCAGCCACCGGCTGGCGCGCAGCCGGGCCGCGCGCCGGCTCTGGGACCAGCGCAGTCCAGGCCGACGAGCGACCAAGGGTCGAAGCCTCAGTCCCGGCCAGGCGGCGTGGAGTCCGCGCCACCGTAGCCGATGCGCTGGAGCTGGTCGCGCGAGGCCTCGTCGAGCTCGAGCGCCCGCGCGCGCGTGGCCGCCTCGCGCGAGCGGCCGTGGTGTGCGAGCAGCAGCGCGCGCAGCGCCGCGACGTGCTGCGCCTGGGCGCTCGAGACGTCGGCCCGCTCTCCGGGATCGTTGGACAGATCGTGCAGGCGTGCGTGCTCGCCCCGCACGACGAGCTTGTGGGCGCCGTCGAGGATCGCCTTGATCTCGCGCGCGCCGCCGTGGATCGCCTCGGCGATCGAGCGCCGAGGCGGCTCGTCGCCCACGAGCAGCGGCCGCAGCGTGCGGGCCTCGACGCCGGCGGGGATCGGCAGCCCGGCCAGGTCGAGCAGGGTGGCGAACAGGTCGAGGGCGCGCACGCGCGGCGCCACGACGCGCCCCGCCGGGACCTGGCCGGGCCAGACCAGGACCAGCGGCACGCGCAGCAGCTCCTCGTGCTGGGCATGGCCATGGTCGGCGCCGCCGTGCTCCCAGAACTCCTCGCCGTGATCGGAGTGGATCACCACGATCGTGTTCGTGAGCTCGCCGCGCGCCGCGAGGCCGTCCAGGAGCCGACCGACCTGCTCGTCGGTGAACGCGATCTCGCCGTCGTAGAGGTCCGAGGAGAGTCGCGCGACCTCCTCGGCGGGACGCCCGGCGCGCAACTCCGCCAGGTTCGGTGGCCAGGCCGGGAGCCCGTCGACGCTCACACCCGCGAAGCGCTCGTCGAACGGCGCCGGCGGCGCGTACGGGAAGTGCGGGTCCATCAGGTGCAGCACGAGGAACCACGGCGTTCCCTGCCGTTCCGCGGTCCAAGCCAGCGCCAGGTCGACGCCGTTGCGTGCGTTCGACTCGTAGCGCACGTAGCGGTCGAACCCGCGCTCGACCCCCGCCGCGCGCGATAGGTAGGGATTGTTGTGGAACATCGCCGTGGACCAGCCCGCGGCCGCGAAGCCCTCGGCCAAGGTCGGCAGGTCCGCGCGCAAGACCTCCGTCGTCGTCTTGGCCGGCGCGTCGCGTTCGAGCGCGAAGAGCGCGTCGCGCTCGGTCACGACGCCCGCGCGGTGCTCGCCAGGCAGCCTTCCGGTGAAGAGCGAGCCGTAGGCCGGCAGGGTCCAGGGAGCGCTGGAGTAGGCCTCTCTGAAGCGCGCCCCGGCGGCAGCCAGCGCGTCGATCCGCGGGGACGTGGGTCGCTCGTACCCCTGGCAGCCCAGGCGGTCCGCGCGCAGCGTGTCGATCGTCACGACCAGCACGTTCGGCGCGCCGACCGCGGGATCAGGCCGAGCGCGCGCCCGGCGCGGAATCTCGAACGCGGCACGCGCTCGCTCCGCGCCAGGGGGGGGCGCGCCGACCCAGCGCGAGGTCAGCGTGAGCTGGCCGCCTCCCGCGGCCGAGCCCGCCGCGACCGCCAGGTCGGTCCAGCCGCCCGGCCCGGCCGCGAGATCGATCTCGACCCGCCAGGCGTGCGGCTGCCTGCCCTCGAAGCGGGCCTCGAGCACCACGGTCCCCGCTCGCGGCTCGCCTGCAGGGACGAGCACCGTGGCGGCGGTCGCCAGGCGCTGCTCCCTGGCCGGCGCCAGCTCGATCCGCGCCGTCGCGCCCACCGGGAGCACCCAGGCATCGCGCGCATCGGAGAGGATCGCAGCCTGTCCCGCGCGCTCGCGCAGCATGGCCTCGCGCGGCGTGAGCCGCGGGGCGGCATTCGTGACGTCGGCGCGGACGAGCGCCGGCGGCGACCCGTCGCGGCAGCCCGCGAGGAAGAGCAGCGCCGCGGCGGCGCCAATCCGGAGGCCCGGGCTGATCACGGCAGGAGTGTACTCCGCCCTGCGAGCGGCCGGCCCCCGGCCCGAGTGCCTGCAGGCTGGACGCGACACGGGCCGGGGCGGCGCAGTGCGACCCGCCGGGCGCGCGCCGAACCCATTGGCTGGCACGCGCTCGCATCGAGTTCGCAACGCAGGGCTTGGACGCGGCATGCGGAACCGTAGCTTCCCGTTCCCGCGCGATCCCCATCCACGCGAACGAGGTCCCGTCCGGACCTCGAGAGTGCTCGACTCGTGGAACCCCGCTCGTCCCCGCTCCCCTCCCAGCCCCACCCTCCGAAGGCCAGCCTGCTCCGCTCGACCGGCTTCGGCATGTTCCTGCTCGGTGCCGCCCTGGCCTTGGGCTTCGTCGTCGCCGCGCGCGAGCTGTCACGCGCCGTCACGACGCTGCGCGAGCGTCCGAACATCCGCGTCAAGGGCAGCGCGGAGCGCGACGTACGCGCCGCGCGGGCCTCGTGGTCGGGCACGATCGCCGCGCAAGGCGCGACGCTGCCCGAGGCCTACGCGGCCCTCGACGCGGCCAGCGCGCGGGTGCGCGGACTCGTGCTGCAGCGTGGCTTCGCCGCGGGCGACGTACGACTCTCCTCGGTCAGCTCCGAGTCCGTGCACGAACGCGACGCGCGCGGCACTGCCACGAATCGGATCGAGTCCTGGAGGCTGTCGCGCTCGATCCGCGTCGAGTCCCCGGACGTCTCGGCCGTCGAGGCCCTGTCCGTCGCCGCGACCGATCTGGTCGGCGAGGGCGTCGAGATCAGCTCGAACGCGCCCGAGTTCGTGCTCACCGACCTGGAAACCTTGAAGAAGGGCCTGCTCGAGGAGGCCACGCGCAACGGCCACGAGCGTGCGCGGATCCTGGCCGAAGGCGGCGGAGGCGGCGTTGGACCGCTCGCGTCCGTCTCGCAGGGTGTGTTCCAGATCGTGCCGCGCGGTTCGGTCGAGGTCAGCGACTATGGCGCATACGACACGACCTCGATCGAGAAGACGATCAAGGCGGTCGTGACGCTCGAGTACTCGATCCGGCGTTGAACTGTCCGGCCGCCGCGGCGCCCTCACTCTCCGGGCGGCAGCTCGTACACGCCCCGGCGCGCATCCAGGAGCCGCCCCTGCCGCGCGAGCTCGACCCACACCTCGCGCGGATAGCGCACCGGCGGAGTGATACCCGTGATCCCCGACGGCCGACCTCCGCTCATGGGTCCGCCCCCCAGCCCCGATTCCGCGTCGAGTTGCGTGAGCTTCAGGCTCTTGCGGTAGGCCTTCATCGCGCGCTTGAGCACTTCGCGGTCGTGCTCGGGCAGGTGACGACGTCCCGCGGCCCACTCCTCGCCGATGGCGCGAACGCGACCGAGGTCGCGCGCGTCGATGGCGGCGGCCAGGTCGGGTTCCTTCTCGCGCGTGGCCCCGAGCGCGGCGTTCATCGCTTCCCAGGGTTGCTGATTCTCTGGCGTTAGGGCGAGCTCGGTGGCGCAGGTCATCAGGAAGCGGCTTTGGAGCGAGAACTGGGGCTCGTACATGCCCGCACTGTAGCGATACTGACCCAGTTCGCTGGCATCCTTCCCCCTCGGGCCTCCCCCCGCGGCTGAGTGGTGATCACGCCCGCGCTCAGCACGCGTGGGGCAAGTCGGCCCTCCACGCGAAGAACTCGCGCGCCCTGATCCTGCGCGTCGTGACCCCCGCCGCCGAGGCCGCCGAGCGCTGGCGGTCCTGGCAGAGGATCTCGCGCGCGTAGTTCCGCCACAGGATCCAAGCACCCAGATGCCAGCGCAGGTTGCGCTCCAGCTTCGAGTGCCCCCAGCTCCTTCGCACGAGACGACCCATCCCGTCACGCATCTGCGCCAGCGTGTGGTTCACCGTGAACAGCAGGTTCTTCCGGTCCCGCTTGGCCTTCGAGTGCGTCCAGTGGTGCGTCACCGCCCCGCCGAACACCGCGCGGAAGATCACCGGGTACGTCGACTTCTGATCCGTCTGCAGCGCGAACGTCGCATCCTTCGACAGCACGTCCCGCAGCACGCGCACGCACTCCTCCACGGCACGCTTCGACCCGTTCCTGCGCCGCCCGCGCTCCTTCTCCCAACGCTCCTTGCGCAGCTGCTCGAACGGCGAGAGCCGCCCGCGCGCGGGCAGCGTCCCCGTCGAGGCACTCACCACGTACCAGGTCTTCGCCTGGACGATCACCGGCACGGTCAGCGGGCCCACCCGCCGGCTCTGCTCGAAGGTCTCGAGCTCGTCGAGCTGGAACGACCCCGCGAGACCGCCGCGCGAGCGCGCGCAGCGCGCGAGGAACGCCGCGTGGAGCTCGTGCCCGCGCAGCCCGACCAGCTCCAGGTGGTGCAGGACCGTGTCGAGCTTGCAGGACAGGCTTCGCGAGATCTGGCGCAGCGAGGTCTTCGCGACCAGGCCCTGAAACACGGCCAGGGGCAGCCAGGGCTTCTTGAGCCGGTAGTCGACCCGGAAGGACTGCGACGAGAAGCGCGTGCCGCAGCACAGGCAGCGGAAGCGGCGCACGATCCGCAGGTCCACCTTGCGCTGGTAGGCGCCGGCCGGCTGCCAGAGGAACCCTGCTCCAGCGTGCGCACTGCAAGCGGGCTGGGGGCAGCGGGTGGGCACGAAGTCGCGATCGACCCGGTGCGCGCGCGGCGCCGGGAGCGTGCTGAA
>JAEUHZ010000021.1 GCA_016795205.1 Planctomycetota bacterium
CGCCTGCTCGACGAGTTGCTCGCGATCCAAGCGCCAGCAGACACGCGCGCGAGGCTGCGCGCGTTCCTGGCCGCGGAACGGCAGCAGCTCGGCCTCGCGGACGGAGCGCTGCTCACGATCGGCGGCCAGGCCGAGCGCGTGCTACGGCGCATGGCGCACCTGATCCTGAGCCTGCCCGAGGCGCAACTGGGGTGAAGCCGATGTCACACCGTGGAGGGTTGGATCGACGGTCGCTGCTCACGGCCGGGCTCGGCCTGGGCGGGCTCGCGCTCTTGGGCGGGCGTGCACAGGCGCGCGTGCGGCTCGCGGGGCCGTTCGGGCGCGGGGCAGAGGAGCGCGCAGGCCGCGTGCTCGTGCTGGTGCAGCTCACGGGTGGGAACGACGGGCTCTCCACGGTGGTGCCGCACGGCGACGACGCCTATGGCCGCGCACGCACCGCGACGCGCATCGCGGCCAACGAGGTCCTGCGAATCGACGACTACCGCGGCCTGCATCCAGCGCTCAAGGGCCTGAAGCGGCACTACGACGCCGGACGCCTGGCGATCATCGAGGGTTGCGGCTACCCCGAGCCGATTCGCTCCCACTTCCGCTCGTACGAGGTCTGGCACACGGCCAACGCCAAGGGGCGCGCCTCGGGTCAGGGCTGGGTCGGTCGGCTGGCGGACGCCGCCTTTGGGGTCGAAGAGACGCCGGAGCTCGTCGTGCACGTCGGCGGCACCGCGCCCTACTCCGTGTACTCGCTCTCGCATCCGCCGGTGATCTTCAACACGCCGCAGAGCTATCGCTGGATCGGCCCCGAGACGGAGGACCTGGCCGCGTACCGGCAGGCGGCCGAGGCCGACTCGCTGCGCCTGGAGGACGAGCGCCGGAAGCGCTCCAAGAAGAAGCAGACCGGCTCGGAGGCCGCCATCGAGCGCCTGCGCGGCGTGCTGGCCGACGCCAACGAGTCCTCCGCCCGGATCCGCCGCGCGGCGGTCGCCTACACACCGCGGGCCGAGTACCCGGCCGACGAGCTGGGCGAGTCCCTGCGCATCGTGGCGTCCCTGGTCGATGCTCGGATCGGCACGCGCGTCGTGTCGGTCGAGCTCGGCGGCTTCGACAGCCACGACAACCAGCGCGCTCAGCACGACGGACGCATGCGTGTCCTCGACGGCGCGCTCTCGGCGTTCCTGGACGACCTCCAGGGGCGATCGGTCGCGGACGACGTGCTGGTCGTGGTCTTCAGCGAGTTCGGACGGCGCGTCCAGGAGAACGGCTCGCGCGGCACGGACCACGGCACGGCCGGCCCCATGCTCGTCCTGGGCAATCGGGTCAAGGGCGGGCTGCACGGCAAGCACCCGTCGCTCACCGAGCTGGACCGCGGCGATCTGGTCCACACCACGGACTTCCGCGGCGTCTACGCGGCCGCGATCGAGCGCTGGTTCGGCGCGGACTCCGCGCGGGTCCTGGGCGGGCGCTTCGCGCCAATTCGCGTCGTGTGAGAGACCTCGGCGCGGCCTCAGGCGGCGCGCAGGATCGTGTGCAGGCGCATGATCGCCGCGCGGTCGGCGTCGAGCTCCAGCGTCGGGTAGGCCGCGCCGAAGCTGGCCCAGCGGAACTCGGCCCAGCGTGGATCGAGCCGCAGCTGCGGGGGCGCCGCGATGGTCTGGAACCCGTACGTCCACTCGATGACGTCCTCGTCGCCGAACGACCAGTGGGTCGGCATGCCGAGGTCGATCACGCCGGCCGGTTGGAGCAGACCCGTGTCGTCCAGCACCTCGCGGTGGATCGCGTGCTCCAGCTTCTCGCCGAAGCCGATCGTGCCGTGCACCGGGCCCCAGAGGCTCTCGATGCCCTGCGCGCTGCGCAGCAGCAGGTAGCGGGGCTCGGGGCCGGCGGCCTCGAAGACGAAGACCTTGATCCGGTGGATCAGCTCGCTCATCGCTGGGTCGAGGGGGTGGTCAACACTGCAACTTCCTAGATCCTTACACGCTCCATCGGACCTTCGGCAAGCCCTCCAGGAGCCGGAATCGGCCTGCGCGCCGGTTGGAGGCCGGGCGGCGCGGTCGTAGGGTCCCGCCCATGCCCACGCCCCGGCTCGCCCAGGCCCTGAACGCCCTCGACGCCCTCGTCGACTGGGAGCGTCGGGACCGGCGCGGGATGCGGGTCGGTCTGGCGCCCATGGTGGACCTCATGGAACGGCTGGGGTCTCCCCACCAGTCGTTCCGCGCGGTCCATGTGACGGGCACGAAGGGCAAGGGCACGACCGCGGCGCTGGTCTCCGAGGTGCTGGCGCGCGCCGGCCTGCGGACCGGCCTCTACACGTCGCCGCACGTCGAGCGCGTGAACGAGCGCGTGCGGATCGACGGACGCGAGGTGGCGGACGACGACCTCGCGGCGGCCCTCGAGGACGCGCTCGCGGCGCGTGCGGCAGCCATCCACGCGGGCACGGCCGCCGACGAGGCCACCTGGTTCGACCTCGTCACGGCCGCGGCGTTCCTGGTCTTCCAACGCGCCCGCTGTGACTGGGCCGTCGTCGAGGTCGGCATCGGCGGGCGGCTCGACTCGACGAACGTGGTTCGGGGCGAGGTGGCGGTCGTGACGAACGTCGACCTCGAGCACGTCGCGGTGCTCGGCGCGACGCGCGCCGCCATCGCGCGCGAAAAGGGTGGCATCGTGAAGCGCGGTTCCGTGCTGGTGACCGGCGTGCACCCCGATCCGGGCGCGCGGCCAGAGGACGACGCGGCCGGCGTGCTCGCGTCGATCGCAGAGGGGCAAGGCGCCGCGCTGGTCCGACCGGCGCAAGTCGCCGCGGACCTCGCGGAGCGCAACGCCGACCTGGCGCGACTCGCGCTCGACGCGCTGGGCCAGCGTGGCCTGCGCGGCGCGCGGGGCGAGACCATCTCTGGCGCGCTGCTCGACGCCGCGGCCGTGGACGCTGCGCGCCTGCCCGGGCGCCAGGAGCTGCGCTCGGCGCGCGGCGTTCCGGTGCTCCTCGACGGCGCCCATGTGGCCTCCAGCCTGGAGCGGGTGCTGGCCGAGGCCGCGCGCGATCGGCGTCTCCCCCCGCGTCAGCCCGTGGTCGTGCTGGCCCTGGGCCGGGACAAGGACGCGGGGGCCGTGCTCAAGGTGCTCGCGGGGTCGGTCGATAGGCTGGTCTGCACCACGGCGGCCTCCGGGCCGTTGCGGGCGGCGGAAACCATGGCCGAGGAAGCCACTCGAGCCGGAATCGGCGCCGAAACAGCGCCGGACCCGGCGGCGGCCCTGGCCCAGGCCCTCCAGCTCGCGGCGGACGGTGGCTGGGTGCTGGTCACGGGCTCCTTCCACCTGGCGGGAGCGACGCGGCCCCTCCTCGACGCCCCCCGGAAAGCCCCTTGACCGCGATGCTGACGATCGTCTCGGACCTGCTCCTGACGGATTCGTTCCTGATCAAGGGCAACATCGAGAACAAGTACACGCGCCTCTCGCAGGTGCTCGACGAGCACCGGCGCTACTTCGTCAAGGTGCGCGACGCCACGCTCGTCGACCTGAACTCCTGCGAGCGGATCCACACGCCGCTCTTGCACGTCAACGTCGACGAGGTGCTGTTGGCCCACGAGTTCCTCGACCAGGGCGGCGATCCGCAGCAGCGCGAGCTGGCGAAGAATCAGTCCATGCACCGCGTGCGGGTCTTCTACACGGGGAACCTGAACGTCGAGCTGGGCGGCGAGGTGCGACCCGGCTCGTACGAAGCCGACGACCGCGCGTCCCGGCGCTTCTTCACGATGCGCAACCCGGTACTGCGCGGCTTCAACGACCGCGGGGACCAGGACCTCAAGCTCGTCACGAAGCTGTCCTACGCGATCCTGAACAAGCTGCGCCTGTCGTACGTCTACGACTTCAACTGAGCGCGCAGGCACGCCGCGCAGCGCCGCGGCCCGCCCGACTGGACCGTGAGCGGTCCAGAACGAGATGAGGGGCGGGCCGTGGCCATTCCACACGACGCTGCTCTGCTTCCGGGGACAGGCCGTGACTCGCGCGCTGAATGCTCCGGCGCATCCGCCGCAGCGGGCGGGACTCCGGCCGGCGTCCGTCCACGAGCTCCCGCGGGTCGACTGGACCCGTCCCGCTGGCGTGTGAGAGCATGCCTCCAGGCATGGACCCTGAGGCACGAGCGACCCCTGCGCCCCCGCGGCGGCGCACCGTCGAGCACTGGCTGCTCCTCGGCTTGGCGCTGGCGGCGCTGGGAGCCCTGCTGGCCCTGGGCTTCGTCGTCGAGCCCGATCCGCGCGGTTTCGGCACGCACGAACAACTGGGCTTCGCACCCTGCCGCTTCCTGTTGCTGACCGGCGTCCCCTGCCCGGGCTGCGGCGTCACCACCTCGGTGGCGCACGCCGCCCGCGGCGACCTCGCAGCGTCGCTCGCCAGCCAGCCGTTCGGGCTCGTGGTGCTCCTCCTCGCGCCGGCCGCGGCGGTCTACGCGCTCGTCAAGCACGCGCGAGGCCACGACCTCGCCGAGGTCCTGCGGGCCACGCGGCTGGGCTGGTGGGCGGCGGGGATCGGGCTCGCCGCGCTGGCGGCGTGGGCCTGGAAGGTCGCGGCCATGAGCGGACGGTGAGCGGACCGAGGGTGTTCGCGGCCGCGACACCAGACTCCGGGGCAGGACTTCGATGACCAGAAAGCAGCACCGAGACCTGTTCCAGATCCTCCTCTCCGTGCTGTTCCTGGCCGGTCTGGTCTTCTTGTCCCTGCGAGTGATGGGGCCATTCCTGCCCGCGCTGGTGTGGGCTTCGATGACCGTGATCGCGACCTGGCGGCTCATGCTGGCCGTCGAGCGCCGGCTGTGGCGCAAGCGCTGGGCGGCTGTGATCGTGATGACGATCGCGCTCTTGCTCGTCTTGATCGTGCCGCTCTCGCTGGCGGTCGGGACGATCGTGACCCACGTCGACGAGATCACCGGCTGGGTCAAGTCACTGCAGACCGGTGACCTCCCAGCGCCACCGGAGTGGGTCGCGCGCGTGCCCCTCGTCGGCCAGCGCGTCGACGGGGCTTGGCGGCAGGTGCTCGTGGAGGGCGACTTGGCCGAACGAGTGACGCCCTACCTGGGCGACGTCGTGAATTGGTTCATCGCGCAGCTCGGCAGCCTGGGCTCGATCGTGGTGCATTTCCTGCTGACCGTCGTGCTGGCGGCGATCCTCTACGCGCACGGAGAGACGGCGGCTCGCGCCGTGAACCGCTTCGCGCGCCGCATCGGAGGCGAGAAGGGCGAGAACGCGGTCACGCTGGCCGGCCAGGCGATCCGCGGCGTGGCCTTGGGCGTCGTCGTGACGGCCTTCGCGCAGGCGGTGCTGGGCGGCATCGGCCTCGCGATCGTGGGCGTGCCCTTCGCCTCGCTGCTCACGGCGATCATGTTCCTCCTGGCCATCGCGCAGATCGGCGTGGCGCCGGTGCTCGTCGGCTGTGTCGCGTGGCTGTATTGGCGCGGAGATGGCGGCTGGGCCACGGGCCTGCTCGTCTGGACGGTCATCGTCGCCGCTCTGGACAACTTCCTGCGGCCGGTCTTGATCCGTCGCGGGGCGGACCTGCCGCTGCTCCTGATCTTCGCCGGGGTCATCGGCGGCCTGGTCACGTTCGGGCTCATCGGCCTGTTCCTCGGGCCCGTGGTCCTGGCCGTGACCTACACGCTGATCTCGGCCTGGATCGCGAGCGGGACCTCCGAGGAGTCCGAGGCGCCCGCCTGACCCCGACGACGCGGATCAGGTCAAGCCGGTCCAGTCGTCCTTGGCGGTCCGTTTCCAGGTCGCACGGATCGCGTCGTGGAGTTCCTTCTGGAGTGGTCCGGCCGCGAGGAGCGCGGCGTTCTGCTGCCAGCGCTCGGGCTTGGTCGTCCCGACGATCAGCACGTGCACGCCCGGCTGCATCGCGCTGAACCGCAGGGCGACGCCCGCGGCGCCCTCGGGGCCCTGCGAGCTGCGCGCCTCGCCTTGCGCGAAGGGGTAGGCGAGCTCCTGGAGCCGCTTCCAGTAGGGCACGTGGTAGCCGTTCCCGGGCTCGGCGTCGTAGCGCCAGACGGCGTTCGCGATGGGACGCTTGGCGATGACCCCCAGGCCCTTCTCGCGCGCCAACGGCAGCGTGAGCTCGATGCACTCCTGGTCACAGATGTTGACCGACGTCTGCAAGGCATCGAAGCGGCCGCACTCGACCGCGAAGCGGGCGGCCTTGGAATCGCCGCTGTAGCCGAGGTAGCGCGCCTTCCCGTCCCGCTTGGCCTGCTCGAGCCCCTCGATGCACTCACCCTTGCGCAGCTCCTCCAGCGAGCAGGAGTGCAGTTGCAGCAGGTCGACCGCGTCCGTCTTCAGACGCTTCAGGCTGCGCTCCAAGGACAGCAGCACGCCAGACTTCGTCCATTCCTGGCCGGCGCCGCTCGCGTCCGTCGCGTGGCCGCACTTCGTGAACAGGTGGAAGTCCTTGCGGCGATGACCGATGGCGGCGCCGATCTTCTCCTCGGAGTCCAGGTAGCACTCGGCCGTGTCGACCACGTTCAGACCGGCGTCGAGCGCGGTGTTGAGCAGCCGCTCGACCACGGCCGGCTCGGCCCGCTCGTAGCCGATCTCGGCGCCGCCGAAGCCCAGCAGAGCCACGGTCAGGTCCGTCTTGCCGAAACGCCGCCGCTCGAGCGCGACCGGAACTGCCGCGCCGTCCTGGCGGCCGAGCGCGCTGGCGCGCGGGAGGATCGTGACGGCCGCGGCGGCCGCGGCCGATGCGCGCAGGACCTCGCGACGAGAAGGACGGAACGTGCTCATGGGCGATCTCCTCTGGAGCCGGCACGGCGCAGCGGGGCTGAGGCTGCCGCGCGCCAGCGGCGTTCGCGCATCCTAGCCGGGTTCAGGCTCAGGCCGAGTAGATCCGGTGGCAGTCGTCGTGGTCGTCGATGCGTTCGAGGAAGTCCTCGTGGGCCTGTCGCTCCTCGGGCGCGAGCGCGGCGCGCTCCTTGGCCCGGTAGCCCATCTCCGACTGCGTGACCGTCCAGCCCGCGGCTTGGAGGGCCTTGGTGACGGCGTCGAGGTCGGTGGGGGCCGTGTAGAAGCGCGCACCCGTCTCGGACTCGGCCGCGTCCTCCAGCGGCTCGACGTCAGCCGCACCGGCCTCCAGGGCCGCGGTCTCGATGTCGAGCCCCGTTCGGGACTGGGTGGCCTCGATGATCCCGAGGTGGTCGAAGAAGAACATGACCTTCGCGCCGAACCGGCCGTCCTTGAACATCGAACGCATGTCGGGTGCCGTGCGATTCCGATTGTCCGTCAGGCACTCGATGATCACCGGCACGTTCTGCGGTGACATCCCCTCGAACGTGACCAGCTCGAACGCGGCCGTGTCGGCGCCCGCGCCGCTGCCCTTCTTCACGGCGCGGGCGATGACGTCGTTCGAGACGGATTGCTTCCGCGCGGCCTCGATGGCCAGCGCGAGGCGCGGATTGAAGGCGGGGTCGGGCGACCCCATCTTCGCGGCGACGGTGATCTCGCGTGCGAGCTTCGAGGTGATCTTGGCGCGCTTCTCGGCGTTGATGCCGCGCTTCTTCTGCAGCCACTGTCGACCCATGCCCGCAGTGTAGTCGGCGGCCGAGGCCGCGCTCACGCCCGCAGAGCGTATTCCGACGCGACCGCAGAGGTCTCTCGTGCGCCGGTGGTCAGGGCCGCAGCGTCGCCCGGGGGCGCACGCAGCGCACTCGTACTCGCGCTTCAGCACGGCGCTCGTGACGCGCGCCGGGCAGGCGGGGACCGTTCGTCCCCCTTGCCGACCACGGCGGTCAGCCCTCCTCGGACTCCGCTTCGTCCTCGGCCGCCGCCGCACCGCGGAGCTCGTCGAGCATCTCGACGTAGCTCGCGTAGCGACTGGCCGCGATCTCTCCCGCTTCCACGGCGTCGAAGACCGCGCAGCCCGGCTCGTGGTCGTGCGTGCAGTCGGGGAACTGGCAGCGTAGCTGGAACCGGCGGAACTCCGGGAAGCAGTCGCGCAGCGAGGCCTCGGGAATGCCGTAGGGCCGGAACACGCGGATGCCAGGCGTGTCGATCACGGCTCCGCCGAACGACAGCGCGTGGAGCTGCGAGAACGTCGTCGTGTGCTTCCCCTGGTCCCAGAACTTGCTGATCTTGCCGACCTTGAGCTGCAGCCCGGGTTCGAGCGCGTTGAGCAGGCTCGACTTGCCCGCGCCGGAGGCTCCGTAGACGACGCTCGTCTTCCCCGTGAGCAGCTCGCGCAGGGCGTCGAGACCCTCGCCCTTCGTCGCGCTGGTCGGCAGGACGTCGATCGGAATGCGCTCGTACGTGGCCTGGATCGCCGCGAGATCCTCGGCGTCGACGAGGTCCGTCTTGTTCAGCACGAGCTTGGCGGGGATGTGCTGCCACCAGCAGGCCGCGAGGATGCGGTCGGTGCGGTTGCTCGAGAAGCCGGGCTTGGCGAGCGACCCCACGATGACGAGCTGGTCGACGTTCGCCGCGAGGACCTGCTCGCGCGGGTCGTGCGAGGACGCCACGCGCGAGAGCTGGTTCTTGCGGGGCAGGACGCGCTCGAGGCTGGCGGGTGAGCTGGCGAGGTCGACCTCGACCAGGTCGCCGACCGCGACGGGGTTCTTCTGCTCGCGTCGCACGGAATCCTCCCCGTAGAGGATCCCGCGTGGCGCGGCCTGGACCACGCGTCCCTCGACCAGGACGTGGCACACCTTCGCGTCGGTGCGGATGACGCGACCGAGTGTGGACGTTGCCATGCGCGCAGCGTAGCCGCGGGGCGGGCGCTGAGCGCATCCGACGGCGGACCGGCCCCGAAAAACGGGCCAGATCCGCGGGGCCAGGCCGCTGAAGACTACAGTGCTGGGCATGTCCGAATCGCGCAGGAAGCCCGCACACGCCCCCTCGAAGCCGTTTTCCGCCCAGCGTCACAGCGGCGCCGCCGGAGCGGACCGCGGCCGCCACGGGGGGGCACGTCAGGCCGCGTCGCACGCGCCGAGCCGCGCGCACGCGCGTGACGATGGCGCGCGCAGTGAGCATCCTCACGGCGGCGGTGCGCGCGAGGGGGCGCCGCACCCCGGCGCCAGGAGCGCGCGCCCGCGCGGCGACGAGACCGGGCGCCGCACCGCGGCTCCGACACCGAAGCGACACGCGGCGCACGGCCCTCACGGCCCGCAGGCGGAGGCGGCGCACAGCCCGCACGGACCTCGCGGCCAGCAGGCGGAAGCGGCGCGCGCCGGCCGCGGGCTCGGCGGCCTGCCGAGCCCGCGATCCCCTGCGAAGGGCGACTTCCGCGGCGCACCTGGTGCGCGCGACGCCCAGCGCGCGGCGCCGGCCGGCGGGCGCGGGCCGCAAGCCGCGCACGAGCGGCCCACGACGAACTCGACGGCGCACGCCGTCGGCGCCGCCCGTGCGACGCACACGGCGCAGGCCGGGCCGGGCTCGTCCGGGATCCACACCGAGCGCAAGGGCACCTTTGCCGCGGCGCGTCAGGCTGCCCGCGCGGCGGACGTGGCGGTGCGACGCCCCGAGATGCCCTCGGGAGGCGGCACCTTCGCCGAGCTGGGGCTCATCGCGCCGCTCCTCTCCGCCGTGAAGGCTCAGGGCTACGAGACGCCCACACCGATCCAAGTCGCGGCGATCCCGCACGTGCTCGCGGGTCGCGACCTGCTGGGGTGTGCGCGCACCGGAACCGGCAAGACCGCTGGGTTCGCGCTGCCCATGCTGCAGTTGCTCTCCGCAGGCAACCGCCGCGCCGCGCCGCGCACGGTGCGCGCGCTGGTCGTCGTGCCGACTCGCGAGCTGGCGACCCAGGTCGCCGAGAGTTTCCGCGCGTACGGCGCGGGCCTCGACCTGCGGGTGGCCGTGATCTTCGGTGGCGTTTCGCAGGGGGCGCAGGTCACGAACCTGTCACGCGGCCTGGACGTGCTCGTCGCGACGCCCGGGCGCTTGGTCGACCTGATGGGCCAGAAGCACGCGCGTCTCGACGCCGTGGAGATCCTGGTCCTCGACGAGGCCGACCACATGCTCGACCTGGGGTTCCTGCCCGACGTGAAGCGCATCCTGGCCGCGCTGCCGAAGCAACGCCAGACGCTGTTCTTCTCGGCGACCATGCCCCCCGCGATCGGTGAGCTGGCCGACAGGATCCTGGTGGACCCCGAGAAGGTCTACGTGACGCCGGCGGCGACGACGGCCGAGGCCGTCGAGCAGTCCGTGCATTTCGTCGAGCGCAGCAAGAAGCCCGAGCTCCTGCGCAAGCTGCTCGCCGCCCCGGAGGTGAAGCGCGCCCTGGTCTTCACCCGCACGAAGCGCGGCGGCGACAAGGTCGCGAAGCGGCTGACGCTCGACGGCATCCCGGCGCAGGCGATCCACGGCAACAAGACGCAGGGGAATCGCGAGCGGACGCTGGCGAGCTTCCGTGACGGCCGCACGCGGGTCCTGGTCGCGACCGACATCGCCGCGCGCGGCATCGACGTCGACGGGATCACGCACGTCGTCAACTACGAGTTGCCGAACGTGCCCGAGACCTACGTCCACCGCATCGGCCGGACCGCGCGCGCCGGGGCCTCGGGCATCGCGATCGCGTTCTGCGACGGCGAGGAGCGCCCGCTCCTGCGCGACATCGAGAAGCTGATCAAGAAGAGCGTGCCCGTCGCCTCGGGATCCGCGGCCGAGCTGCGCGCCGAGCCGCCCGAGGAGCGTGAGCGACGCGGACCGCGCAGCGGTGGCGGTGCGCGCAAGGTCGGTGGCGCGCGCGGCACGGCCGGCAGGGGCGGCGACCAGGCACGGCGCGGCGGCCACGGCCGGGCGCCCGGCGGCGGCCGCAGCGCGGGCCGCCCGGCGGGGGCGCACGGTCGCCCCGGGGCTCCGGCGCGGTTTCCGACCGTGAAGCGCGCCGGATCGACGACGGGGTCGGGTTCCCGCGGGTCCGGCGGCTCGGGCCATGGCTCGGGCTCGTCGTTCGGCGTGGGCCTCTGACGGAGGGGACGCGTGTCCGCGCGCGAGAGCGAGGTCATCCGCTCGGCGCAGAATCCGCTCGTGCAGCGGGCACGAGCGGCGCTCGCCGGCCGCGAGCCGGGCGTGATCGTGCTGCAGGGCGATCGCCTCGTCGACGACGCGCGCACGGCCGGAGCACGCTTCGAGGCCGTCCTGATCGCCCACGATCGCGCCGAGCGCGCCCACGAACTGCGCGCCACGGGTCTCGACGTGCGGCTGGTCGACGCCGGCCTGCTGGCGCGCGCCAGCGCGCTCGCGACCTCGCCCGGCATCGTGGCGCTGGCCGCCGCGCCCCCGACGCGCGACCTCGCGACGATCGACCTCGGGCTCGACGCCCTGGTTCTGGTCGTGGCCGGCATCGCCGATCCAGGCAACCTCGGCGCGCTGGCCCGCGCCGCCGAGGCCTTCGGCGTGGCGGCGTTCGTCGTCGTGGCCGGCGGGGCGTCGCCCTGGAACGAGAAGGCCTTGCGCGGCTCGATGGGCAGCCTGCTGCGCATCCCCGTCGTGCTCGTGCCCGACGCGCGGACTGCGGCGGCCGTGCTGGCGCGCCGCTCCGTGCGCTGTGCGCGGGCCGTGACGAGGGGCGGCAGCGATCCGCGCGCGTTCCGCGCCGCGGGGTCGCTCGCGCTGTGGATCGGCGCCGAGACCGGTGACGCGCCGGAGGAGACGGCGACGTTCGAGGCGCTGAGCATCCCGATGCGCGCCGGCCCGGAGTCGCTCAACGTGACCGTGGCGGCTTCGATCCTGCTCTACGAACTCCGACGGAGTCGAGGTCAGGCCTCGGGCTCGTAGCGGCTCGTGAAGTGCGGCAGGAACTGCGGTGCGTACGTGCGGCGCAAGCCGCGCAGCCGCGACGCGCCCGCGGCGACCTCGCCACACAGCTCGATGACGCGGTCGACGTGGCTCTGGGTGTAGACGCGGCGCGGCAGAGCGAGCCGCACCAGCTCGTTCGTCGCGCCGTGGAAGGCTCCATCCGGACCGATCTTGGCGAACATCGCCGAGCCGATCTCGCAGCTCCGGATGCCTCCGTGCAGGTAGAGCTCGCAGGCCAGCGACTGTCCGGGGAAGCGCTCGGGCGCGATGTGCGGCAGGAGCGAGCGCGCGTCGATGTATACGGCGTGACCACCCGCGGGCTGCACGGTCTGGATCCCGGCCTCGTTCAAGCCTCGCGCCAAGTAGGCCGTGCTCGTCGCGCGATACTCCAGGTAGCGCTCGTCCAGCGCCTCGCCCAGCCCGACGGCCAACGCCTCGAGGTCGCGGGCCGCGCAGCCTCCGTAGGTCGGGAAGCCCTCGGTCAGGATCAGCAGGTTCCGCGCTCGCTGGGCCAGCGTCTCGTCGTTCATGGCCAGGAAGCCCCCCATGTTGACCAAGCCGTCCTTCTTGCCCGACAGGGTGCAACCGTCGGCCAGACGGAAGACTTCCATCGCGATCTCGCGCACGGAACGCCCGGACTGCCCGGGTTCCCGTTGCTTGATGAACCAGCAGTTCTCCGCGAAGCGGCAGGCGTCGAGGAAGAAGGGGATCGAGTGCGAACGCAGGATGCGTGAGACCTCGCGCAAGTTCGCCAGGCTGACCGGCTGACCACCGGCCGTGTTGTTCGTGATCGTGACCATTCCGAGGGGGATCTGGTCGCGGCGGGCGCGGATCAGCTCCTCCAGCTTCTCGATGTCGACGTTGCCCTTGAACGGATGCTGCACGCTCGGCTCGCGCGCTTCGTCGATGACCAGGTCCAGGGCCACACCGTGCCCGTGCTCGATGTTGGCTCGCGTCGTGTCGAAGTGGCTGTTGGAAGGGACGACCGCGCCGGGCCCCACCGTCAATCCGAAGAGGATGCGCTCCGCCGCGCGACCCTGGTGCGTCGGAATCACGTGGCGATAGCCGGTCAACTCCCGCACCACCTGCTCGAAGCGCGCGAAGGACCGTGATCCGGCGTAGGACTCGTCCGCGCGCATGATCGCGGACCATTGCTCCGTCGACATCGCCGACAGGCCGGAATCGGTCAGCAAGTCGAACGTGACGGCCTCCGCGGGGACGCCGAAGAGGTTGAAGCCCGCCCGCCGCAGGTGCTCCTCGCGCTCGCCACGCGAGAGCAGGGCCAGTGGCTCGACGACCTTGATCCGGAACGGTTCGATGATGACGGGGGGCATGCGCGACTCCGAGCGTGAGGTCTGGTCCAGCATCTCCCCCCGGTGGAGTCCGTCCATGCGCCGTTCGCGGGCGAGCGGTGCGCACGAGGCCGTAGTCCGCGCGCGCGGCGGCCGGACCCGCCCCGGCACCGTCGCCCGACCGACGAGGGTAGAGTCACGGGCCCGTCCTCCGCCCTGGACCGATGTCGAGCATGAACCCCCGTGGACCGTCGCTGTTCGGCGTACCGGTCAGCGCGCAACCGCTCGCAGCCCGCATGCGGCCGCGGGCGCTGGACGAGCTCGCTGGCCAGGAGCACCTGGTGGGCGCCGGCAAGCCGCTGCGGCGCGCCATCGAGGAGGGCACGCTCGGCTCGGTGATCCTGTGGGGACCACCGGGCACCGGGAAGACGACGTTGGCGCACCTCGTCGCGGCCGCGGGGAATCGCGAGTTCGTGCCTTTCAGCGCCGTCAGCGAAGGCGTGCCGCGCCTGCGCGTGATCTTCGACGCCGCGCGCGAGCGGCTGGCGCTGTCCGGCCGGCGCACGGTCCTGTTCGTCGACGAGATCCACCGTCTGAACAAGGCTCAGCAGGACAGCCTCCTGCCGGCGGTCGAGGACGGGACCGTGACGCTGATCGGGGCGACGACGGAGAACCCGAGCTTCGAGGTGAACGGCGCGCTCCTGTCGCGGGCGCGGGTGCTCGTGCTCAAGGCGCTGTCCTCGGCCGACGTCGAGCGCGTGCTGGAACGCGCGCTGCACGACGTCGAGCGCGGGCTGGGCGCGCAGAGGCTCGCGGCCGAGGAAGGCGTGCTGGCCTGGATCGCTGCCCGATCCGACGGCGATGCGCGCCGCGCTCTGACGGTTCTGGAGGCAGCCGCCGCGTCGCTCCCGGCGGGCGGGCACCTGGACGGGGTGGCAGCGCGCGAGGCGCTGCAGCTGCGCTTCGCGGTCCACGGCAAGGGCGGCGACGTGCACTACGACCAGCTCAGCGCGTTGCACAAGTCGCTGCGCGGAAGCGATCCGCACGCGGCCCTGTACTGGGCGGCGCGGATGATCGAGGGCGGGGTGGACCCGCTGGTCATCTTCCGCCGCGCCATCGCGATGGCGGCGGAGGACGTGGGGCTCGCCGATCCGCAGGCGCTGCAGGTCGCCGTCGCGGCGCGCGACGCCTACCACATGCTCGGCGCTCCGGAGGGCTACCTGCCGCTGGGCGAGATGCTCGTGTACCTGGCTACCGCGCCCAAGTCGGGCAGCGTGAAGGCGGCCCTCGAGCGCGCCTTCGAAGCTGCGCGCGCGACGCCCGGGTTGCCTGTGCCGCTGCACGTGCGCAACGCGCCGACGGCGCTCTTGAAAGCGCTCGGTGCCGGTGCGGGCTACAAGTACGCCCACGACTCGGAGACGGGCTACTTCGCGCAGGAGTACCTGCCCGAGGAGCTCTCCGGGAAGGCGATCTACGAGCCCGGGCCGTTCGGGTTCGAGAAGGAGATCGCCAAGCGACTCGCGTGGTGGGCGAAGCAACGCGGCCCGGAAGGCACCGACGCTGACGGGACCGGAGCCTGACCTGCGCGCTGGTGGACTCGCGCTGGACCGGCGCCCCCCGCAACGGGCGCGGCGCCACGCGGACTCAGGCCTCCACGAGGTTCGGCCGGCGCCAGAGTTGCCGCCCACCGCGGAACAGCAACAGGAAGGTGGCCGATGCGGCCATGTAGCCCACTCCCGCGTAGAGCATGACGTGGCCGGGCGGGATGCGGCCCGCCTCCCACCACACGAGCGCGCTGGCCACGAGCGTCCCGAGCGCTTGCAGCGGCGGCAGCATCCCGAACACGCGTCCGCGCAGCCCCGCTGGCACGTCTTGTTGGAGCACCGTGTGCTCTTGGACGAAGTAGGCGAACGCCAGCAAGCCCCAGGCGAAGGACAGCGACATGAGCGGCCACACGCTCCACGGCAGTCCGTAGGTCGCCATCAACACGGGCTCGAGGAAGAAGGTGAGTACGACGGCGCGTCCCACGCGCAGGCGCCGCCCGATCCAAGGCCCGAGGAGTCCTCCGGCGATGCCCCCGATCCCGAAGGCCAGGTACGTGCGCGGAAGCCACACGTCGGGGTCGACGCCCACGTGGCGGCGCAGGTACTCGGGCATGATCGGCAGCCACAGGCCGATGAACAGGAAGGACACGAAGTAGCACAGCACCACGTACGCGATCGGCGGTGCGCGGCGCACGTGGGCGAAGCCAGCCTCGATGTCGCGCAACAGGGCGCGCAGCCCGTGCTCGTCGGCCAGGTGGCGCGGGAGGGCCAGACCCGCGATCGCCAGCGCGGCGAGCAGGAACGCAACGGTCGTCGTGAAGAAGCAGGCGTCCTTGTCGAACGCGCCGAGGAGCACCGCGGCGGCCGCCGCGCCGACGACGATCACGAAGCTGGTCGTGCTCGACGAGATCGAGTTGGCGATCGGCGCGCGCTCGAGGCCCACGAGGTCCGGGATGGCGCTCTGTCGCGCGGGCGGGAAGACGGTCGAGACCGCCGAGATCGCCATGGCCAGCGCGTAGATCGGCCACTGCGTCTCGAGCCGCGCCACGAACGGCACGCTGGCGGCCAGCGCAGCCTGCAGGCAGTTCGAGCCGATCAGCAGGCGTCGGCGGTCGAAGCGATCGACGAGGCCCCCGGCGACCGGGCCGAAGACCACCATCGCCAGCGTCTCGGCCATCAGCATCAGCGCGGCAGCGGACTCGGGCGCGCCGCCGGCACGCAGCGCGCGCTCGTTCACGAGCAGCAGGAAGGCCACGCGCGCCACGATGGAGCCGAGTTCCGAGGTCGCGGTCGCCACCCACAGGCGGCGATAGCCGGCCTCCTCGCGGAGGAAGGCCAGCGGAGACGTGCTGGCGCTCATGGCCGCGCGAGCGTGCGCTCCAGCCGTCCGGCGAGCGCGCTGCGTCGCAGCGCCTCGTCCGCGTTGTCGATCGCCATCTGCAGCGCGCGTCGCGATCCGACCAGCACGCACAGCCGGCGCGCCCGCGTGATCGCCGTGTAGAGCAGGTGACGCTGCAGCATCATCCAGTGCTGTGGGACGAGCGGGATCACGACGCCCGGGAACTCGGCCCCCTGGGCGCGATGCACGGTGATGGCGAAGGCGGGCTGCAGGTCGGAGAGCTCCGAGCCTTCGTACCGCACCTCCCGCTCGGGGTACTTGACGTGCACGACGCCGTCGGCGTCGATGCGCGCGATGCGGCCCAGGTCGCCGTTGAAGACTTCCTTCTCGTAGTCGTTGCGGGTGTGGATCACCCGATCGCCAAAGCGCCACGTCCGCGCGCCCTGCACGACCTCCCGGCCGCCGGCGCCCAGCGCCGCACGCAGGCGCTCGTTCAGGGCGTCGACGCCGCACTCGCCGCGGTACATGGGCGCGACCACCTGGACGTCGTCGATCCAGGACAGGCCGAAGGTCTCGGGGATCCGTCGCGTCACGACGTCGACGGTCAGCTCGGCCGCGCGCGCTGGGTCTTCCTCCGCGAAGAAGTAGAAGTCCGAGGCACGGTCGCCGCGCGGCGGCAGCTCGGGCGCGAGCCCGGCCAGGATCCGGTGCGCGTTGACCACGATCATGCTGCCCTGGGCCTGGCGGAAGATCTCCGTCAGCCGCCAGCGTGGCACGCGCTCGCACGCCAAGAGGTCGCGCAGCACGTTGCCGGGCCCGACGGACGGCAGTTGGTCGGGGTCACCGACCAGCACCAGCCGCGTCGGTGCCGCGATGGCCTTGACCAAGTGGTGCCCCAGGACCAGGTCGAGCATCGACACCTCGTCGACGACGACCAGATCCGCGTCGAGCGGGTTGCGCGCGTCGTGCACGAAACCCTCGGTGGTCGGGTCGTAGCCCAGGAGGCGGTGCACGGTCTGCGCTGGCTCGCCCGTCGCCTCCTGGAGGCGCTTGGCCGCACGTCCGGTCGGCGAGGCCAGCAGGATCTTCGCGCCCTTGGCCTTGGCGAGCTGCACGACGAAGCGCGTGATCGTGGTCTTGCCGACGCCCGGTCCCCCGGTCAGCAGGGCCAGGGGTCGCGCCAGGAGGCCCAGCACCGCCGCGCGCTGCGAAGCGTGCAGCGCCACTCCCGACTGGCGTTCGGCGCGCGCCAGGTCGTCCTCGTCGGCGAGCGGCGCGCGCGCACCGCTGGCCAGGAGGCGTCCCAGGTTCTTCGCCAGCTCACGCTCGCAGAACGCGAGGTGAGGCAGGTAGACGCGCGCCTCGCCATCGAGTTCGGTCTCGACCACGATCGCAGCCTGCCGCGCCAGCTCGTCGACCGCGGCCTCGAGCACGGCGACGGGCACCGCGTCCTGGAGCAGCGCCGACGCCGATGCGACGAGCTCCGCGCGTGGCAACAGCGTGTGCCCGTCGCCCGCGGCCTCGCCCAGCCCGTGCACGAGCGCCGCGCGCGCGCGGCGCGGATCGTCGGGCGCGAGGCCCAGCGCGTGGGCGATACGGTCGGCGATCGCGAACCCGATGCCCGGGATCGTGCCCGCCAGGCGGTAGGGATCCTGGCGGACGAGCTCCTCCGCGTTCGGCCCCAGGCGCTTCACCACCGTCGCGGCCTGCACGGGGCCCAGGCCGTGACCACGCAGGAAGCCCTGCGCCCGGTGCGCGCCGAAGTCGAGCGCGACGGCCGCCACGAGCCCATCACGCACCGCCGGGCGCAGGCCCTTGACGGCGTCGAGCTTCTCGGGGTGCTCCAGGATCTCCGTGAAGGCGTCGTCGCCCAGCACGGCGACGATGCGTTCGGCGAGCTTCTCGCCGATCCCCTCGAAGCGGTCCGAGGCCAAGTACTTCGCCAGGCCGGCGCGACCCGCAGGCGGGAGCACCTCCACGGTCTCGAACTCGAACTGCGTGCCGTGCTCCTTGTGCTCGATCCAGCGTCCTCCCAGGCGCACGCGCATCCCGGGCGCGGGCCGGTCGATGCGTCCGACGGCCGTCACGAGCTCCGGCCGGAACGGGAACCGTTCCGGTGGCGGTCCGTAACCCTTGTCTGGAGCAAGCCTTAGGACCGAGTACAGGCTCTCCTCGTGGGCGTAGGTGACGCGCTCGATGGCGCCGACGAGCTCGGCTTCGGGCGCTCGGCGGGAAGGCTCCACGGCGGGCAGGATCCCAGGCCCCTCGCTCTGTTTCCAGCCGGGCCTTGGTGGGTGCGCGCGAGCCCGGTATCCTCTTCGCCCGCCTTTCGCCCGGCCCAGAACCGGCCGCGCGACGTCCAGAACCCCTCCCGAAGGAAAGAACGTGTGATCAAGGTCCAGGTCCGTGCCAACGAGTCCCTCGAGGCCGCGCTGCGGCGCTTCAAGCGCCAGTGCAACTACAGCGGCATCTTCCGCCTCGCGAAGGCCTACACCTGGCACGAGAAGCGCTCGGACAAGCGGCGTCGGGAGCGCCGCGAGCGCCTGCGCATCATCCAGAAGGCGACGCGCAAGAACGACCCGACCAAGTCGAAGAAGCGCCGCCGCGCGCGCCCGATGCGCAAGCCGTCGTTCTCGCAGTCGGCCCCGCCGTCGGCCGTATAGCCCTCCCGCGAGGAGCCGCTCCCGATCGCTGGCCCGGCCCACGCGCCGGGCCGCGTCGTTTCCGGGCCGCGCGTATCCTGGACCGGGCATGGGTCTCTTCGGCAAGGAGCGCGATCTGAACGAGGCGCCGACGCACGTCGAGCTCGTGGTCTCGGCCAACGACTGGCAGCGTCCGCACCAGGGATTCGAGATCCGCCTCGACTCGTTCCTGGCGCGGCACCTCGCGTGGCGGTCGCGCACGTCGGTCCAGGAGCTGGTCCGCGACGGCTACGTGCTCGTCGATCCGAGCCGGCCCGACCGACCGCACGGCGGCGCCGAGCCCTTCGAGGAGCGGCGGCCGGGCCGCAAGCTCCAGCACGGATCGCGTGTGATCGTCGTGATCCCCGAGGAGCTGCGCCGCCCGCTGGCGGGCCCGGTCACCGACGAGCTCGACGTCCTGTACGACGACGGGCGCGTCGTCGCCGTCGACAAGCCAGCGGGCGTCGTCGTCCACCCCAGCGGCAGGCACCTGTCCGACACGCTGATCCAGCGCGTCCATGCGCGCTACGGCGCGGGTTTCGAGCTCGAGAAGCTGGGTGCGCCGCGTCTGTGTCATCGCCTGGACCGCGAGACCAGCGGCATCGTGCTCGTGGCGCTCGATCCGCCTGCCCACGCCGACGTCCAGCAGCAGTTCGAGCGCAGGCAGGTCGAGAAGGAGTACTTGGCGATCGTGCGCGGCAGCCCCGAGCGGGACGAGGGCGTGGTCGACCTGCCGCTCGGAACGGCACGCGTGTCGAGCGTGGCGCTCAAGATGACCGTCGCGGCCGACGGTCAGGACGCGCGCACGGATTGGCGCGTCGTCGAGCGGTTCCGTGACTGCGCGCTGGTCTCCTGCCGCCCGCACACGGGACGCCAGCACCAGATCCGCGTCCACATGCACGCGATCGGACACCCGCTCGTGGGGGACAAGCTCTACGGCGTGGACGAAGGGCTGTTCGAGCGCGACCTCGACGGTCTCCTCACGGACGCGGATCGCGCGGAGCTCGGGATGGAGCGTCATGCCCTGCACAACCGGCGTGCCGTGTTCCGCACGCCCGCGACGGGCGAGCTCGTCGCGGTCACGAGCCCCATGCCGGACGACATGCGCGCCTACCTCGCGGGGCGCTGAGCGCTCTCGCGGGCACCGCTCGGGTGAGCGCTCGGTGCTGCGAGCGGCGCTCCCGGGCGCGAGGGTCAAAGCGGCTCTCAGTCCCCGATGCGCGGCGGCGCGTAGACCGCGCAGGGGTCCACGGCCGCCGCGTAGGGACCGTTCCACCCCGTGGCGAAGTACGCATCGAGGCGGCGGGGCAGCGCGCCGCCCTCCACGACGAGCCCGACGTTGCGCGACGCGTCGAAGTAGCTCTTCTCCCAGTTGCTCGTCCCGATCCACGCGGCGCGGCCGTCCACGACCAGGTACTTGGCGTGGATCACGCGCGCGAAGGGCACGAAGCCGCCCTCGTCCGGCGGGATCGTCACCAGCTTGACCGCCACGTTCGGGAGGGGCTCGAGCGACTGGAGCCCTTCGATCGTGCCCTTGCGCTTGCACCAGTCGGCGAGCAGCAGCTCGACCCGCGCGCCGCGCGCGGCGGCGCGGCGCAGCGCGTTCTCGAGCACCTCGAAGTAGGAGCCGTCGCGCGCTGACGTCTTGTAGGTCAGGAGCTGGAGGCGCACGCTCGTCTTCGCGCCGTCGATCAGTGCGACGATCCGCGGCAGGTCCCACAGCCGCGGATCCGGACACAGCGACGCGGGCGAGTACACCGGCGTGACCGTGGACGCGTCCGCGCCCTCGCCCAGACGCAGTGGGAAGCCATCGGCGGCCTGCGACGGCGTGCGCGACGCTTGGTCGCCAGCCGCGAGGCGCCAGTCGAGTTCGAAGACCTCGAGGAGCGCGCGTGCCACGGGCTCGGCCTCGACGAGCGCGCCGAGCTCCTGGATGTGCTCCAACGCGCGCCAGTCCAGGTTCTGGCTGCCCAGGAAGACACGCCGGCCGTCCACGACGAAGTACTTGGCGTGCAGGACGCCGCCGGTCACGGGTCCCAGGTCCAGGAGCCGGGTCTCGGCCCCCGGCGCGCGGGCGATCCGCGCGATCGTGTCGGGGTAGGTCTTGTGGAACTTGGCGTCGAAGATGCCGCGCACCCGCACGCCGCGCGCCGCGGCACGCTCGAGCGCGGCGATGACCGGTTCCAGCGGGCTGCTGCCCGCGGCCGCCGGGTCATCGCTGGCGTAGAAGTGCGCCAGGTCGATCGAGCTCTGCGCGGCGTCGAAGAGCTGGACCCACACGTCGCGCGCGTCACGCAGGTCGGCGTGGTCGAGCGGAGTGCCCCGCGGCCAACTCTCGACGAGCTCGACCCGCGGCGCGGAGTGCTGGAAGACGGCGGTGGCGAGGAGCGCGAGGATCATGCCCCGAATCTACGAAGCGGCCGCCGCGGCCGCATCGAGCGCTGCCGCGGCGGCCAGTCAGGCGCCCGGATCAGGGGATGCGGAAGTCGATGTCGAAGCGGATCCGGTAGGGATCGTCGCTGGCGTCGGCGTCCGAAGTCAGGGCCCACAACCGCAGGGAGACGTTCTCGAGCACGAAGTACTGCACGCCCACGACGAAGCCCTTCATGCCATCTCCCAGGCCGGTGCCCGCGATCGGCGTGTCGTCCTGCGCGACGGACGAGAAGACCGAGTTCGCCTCCAGGTCGTAGTACGCGCCCATGGCGTTCCAGTTGCCCTTGCCCTTGGTCTGGCCGACCTGGATGCCCACGGCGAAGCCCGTGTCCTCGCCCGAGTCGTCGTCCAGGTTGTTGAAGTACTGGCCGAAGCCCGTGATCTGGCGCAGGCCCTCGCCGGCCAGCGTGATCCCGGCATACGTGTCCCAGATCGCGAAGCCGCCGGCGTCGGCCGTGTTGCCCTGGTCGATGGTGAAGTTGCCGAGCGACGACCAGTCGGAGTAGGAGGTCGCCAGCGTCAACGTCGTGCTCTCGCTGGCCTTGACGTACAGGTTGGCCTGCGCACCGAACACGGCGGGGTCGGCGCCCGATCCCGCCGTCTGGTTGATCTCGGTCGCCACGGCGTAGAGCGCGCGCAGATCGAAGCTGACGGAGCCGTCGCTCTTCGGGCTCCACACCGCGGCCGCCCCGGCGGGCTGCACGTCGTCGTCCCAGGCGAGCTCCCGCAGCGGAGAGGGTCGCGTGAACACGTGAGCGAACTTGCCGCCGGTGAGCTTCCAGTCCGACTCGGGCTGCCATTCCAGGAACATCCGGTCGATGCCGACCTCGGCGCCGCTGAAGCCGTCGGCATCGCCGAAGTCCCAGTGCGGGTTGTTCGCGTCGCGGCCGTCCGACAGCGTGGACAGGCGCGCACCGGCCTTGAGGCCGTCCGCGATCTGGTAGTCCCCGCTCAGGCGGAAGCGCATCCGGCCGCGGATGCGGTCCTCGCCGTTCGTCTGGTCGAACGTGCCCTCGGCACGGAGGCGGCCGTCGGCGGACACCTTGAGGCGCTTCCAGGGATCGTTCGGATCCTCGACCACGGGGAGCGGAGCGGCGACGGCGTCCAGCGACGGCGTGACGGGCCCGGTGGCGAGCACCAGGAGCAGGGGGGCGGGCAGCATGGGCGGCAGGGCGGCGAGGCGGTCGCCGCTGGGGGGGGGACGGGGGACGGCCGGGCGCGGCGCCAGGCCGAAGTGCTCAGGGGGCCCGCAGGCGCGGGCCCCCTGGTGCTCAGCGGATCTCGGTGAAGCGGATCGTGCGCGCGAGCTGCGGCTTCTTGTCGCCCTCGGGCAGCACGCGGGCGGGCACGCCGTCGATCTCGGCGTGGCCGATGATCATCGTGTTCACGGGCCCCGAGGCCTGGGCGGGCCGCAGGCGGAACTCTCGGCCCTCGTTGAGCCACACGCGGCGCTCCGTCAGGCCCGTGAACCAGCGCGCCGGTCCGAGTCCGTCCACGGCGTCGGCCTCGACGATGTCGGCCGGGATCCAACCGTGGTTGGGGGCGAAATACTCGACCCAGCAGCGGTAACCCGGGTCGTAGGTCTTGCCTTCGTTCTTGGGGTTCACGCGGTAGCCCATCTGCAAGCGCGCCGGGATGCCGCGCGCCCGCGCCAAGGCGATGAACAGCGAGTGCAAGTCGGTGCAGCAGCCGCCACCCTTCTCGATGCACACCGCGGCGTCGCCGATGCCGCAGTTGGGCTTGGTGGGGTCCTTCGAGTAGTGGTCCGCGACGTTTGCGACGTGCTGCAGGAGCTTCAGCGCCTGGGTCGCGGGGTTCTGGTCCTTGCCGCACACCTCGTCGGCCATCGCGGCGATCGCCGGCGTGACCTCCATGTGGGGCGCGTCGCGCCGCACTTCCTCGGCGTACAGGCGGCGGTGCACGTCCGTGATCGGCCCGGTGGTCGCGGGATCGAACGTGAACAGCACGGGCTCGCGGCGCACCTTGAACTCGACCACGACGGCCAGCGAGGACTCCTTGGGCGCGGGCACCTCGACGTACAGGAAGCGGTTCCCGCGCTCGGCGTCGCGCTCGACGCGCCACGCGCCCGGGGCGTCGACGACCGAGAAATCGAGCACGTCCTGGTGGCGCTCGTTGTCGGGGATCGACACCCACCAGCGCACGGACTTGGCGCCAGCGGGGATCTCGGAGAGGGAGACCGTCTGCTGGATCGCGTAGACGCGGGTCTCGCCGAGGGAATCCGAGGCCGGACGCGCATTCGCGTCCGCGGAGAAGAGGGCCGTGGCGAGCAGGAGGCCGTCGAGGTGGAGGATCATGGGAGCGCGGTTCGGGGTCGGGTGAGCCGCCGTGGTCGCAGGAGTGCGGACATCCACGGCGACCCTGGCCCGGTCAGGGAAGCTACAGGCCGCTCGGGTGCGCCGGCGGGTGCCCGTAGGTCCTATGAGTGACCCGTGATTCCCACGGATGGGCCCCGGCGCGCTCCCAGGTCGCGCGCGACCGCGAGCCCCGCGAGCACCATGGCGGCCGCGAGGGCGGCCGGCCAGGTGTCCAGGAGCTTCCAGGCCGCGACGGCCGCCACGACCGCGGCGGCGCCCAGGGCGATCATCGAGCCAGTCCAGTCCATCTCGACGAGCAGGTCGTCCGGCGCGCGGGCCAGCGGCAGGTCGCGCACGCAGCGCTCGTAGAGCGGCCCCAGCACGAGCCACCCGGCGAGCGCGGCGGGCAGCACGAGCCGCGCCGCGAAGTCGAGATCCGCCTGCCAAGCCGCGAGCCCGAAGAGCAGCGCGTAGAGCGGCACGAGGAAGCGCACGGCCACGGCCTTGCGCGCGCCGGAGTGCAGCGCCTTGGGGTCGAGCGGCGCGCCGTCGAGGATCCAGCGGGCGGCGTGGCTCGCGCTGGCCGGCACATGGACGAGCAGGACCGGCAGCCAAACGGGCGGCGCGAAGAGCAACAGCGCGAGGAGCGCCTCGCGTTCCGGTCCCGCGTCGCGCGCTCCGGCCGCGAGGAACGCCAGGGGAATCCCGGCCAGCGGGTAGGTGCGCAGGATGACGTCGCGTTCGAGCGGCAGCAGCGCGGCGACGAGCTCGAACCCCGCGCGCTCCTCGCGGCGCACCCACAGCCGGGCCGCCAGCGCGTGGACCGGGGCCAGCACGGCCGAGAGTGCTCCGCGGCGCAGCGCGCGCGGCGCGGGCGCGGACGGTGCCAGGACGAGCAGCACGAGCGCGCTGGCGGCGGCCGCGCAGGCCGGCAGCGCGTCGCCGACGACGCCGCTCGCGAACCAGGCCGACGGCAGCCACGGGAGCCAGGCCGGCCCGTCCTCCAGCCGCGCGACCCGGGCGATCTCCGGCACGTGCCGCAGACCGACCAGGCCGCCGGCCACGATGCCGCCGAAGAGCAGGGTCTGGAGCAGCACGAGCCCGCTCTCGGCGCGGCCACCCAGCGTCGCGAGCAACGCGAGCAGGCCTGCGGCCACCGTCAGTGCGAGACCGACGCCCGCCGCGAACAGTGCGATCCGGTCAGCGAGGCTCCAACCCTCCGGCGCGAACAACGCAGCCGGCAGCAGGCTCGCGGCCGCGAGGCCGGCCACGACCGCGATCGCGACGAGGCTGCGGGCCAGGCGCAGCTCGCGGCCGGTCGTCGGCTGGGCCGCGAGCCACTCGTCGGCCGGATCCGCGCGCAAGAGCGGCGCCAGGTCGCCGAGCAGGGGCAGCGCGACGAGGGCCGCGGTCACGGACAGCGTCACGAGGGCGTAGGCGAAGGGGCCCAAGTCGTCCCGCACCAGGAGCGCGCCCACCGCGCCCACCGAGCCGTGCACGACCAGCGGGGCGACCGGGAACGCGCCGCCCGCCAGGTGGTGTGCGAAGCCAGCGCGGGCCAAGGCGAGGATGCGGCGGATCACGGGCGCCGCGCAGCGTAGCAGCGGGGGCGGCCGAGGCCGAAGTGCGTCACGGGTGTGCGGACGCTGCGCGTGCCCCGCGCCCTCAGTCGCTCGCGGACCGATCCGCGCCTGTGCGCAGATCCGTCCGACGCGGCGCACCGAAGAGTGGGACGGTCAAGCGTTCCAGCGCGCGCCAGAACCGCAGTCGATCGAGCAGCGGGTTCAGGAACGGCGTCACGACGCAGTAGGCCTGGTTCTGCGCGCCCCTGTGATGCCGTGCGTGGTGGCGCGGCCCTTGGAGCAGACCGATCCGCCACAGCCCGCGAACGATGCGCGGCGCGTGCCTGGGGACGTGGCACCACTTGTGGAGCTGATTGGCGTTCGCGCCGAGCACGGCCAGCAGCACGGCACCGGGACCGAACAGCCCGAGCGGCACGGACAGCACGAGCAGCAGCCCCGACGCGAGCACCAGGTCCCAGGAGCTCGCGATCCAGCTCTTGGCAGCGAACGCGACCGGATCCGCGTGGTGCAGGACGTTCGGGGTCACGATCCAGCGGCCGAGGATCGGCGTCGTCTCCGTGGCGAACGTGTCCTCGGCCCAGTGGACCAGCCCCGACAGGAAGTCCACCAAGGCCAATCCCACGGCCAGATCGAGCGTCCAGTGCATGTCACCTCTCCCGCGGCTTGGAGCCGCCGCGTCGCGGCTTGCGCACCGTCGGGCTCCGCGCCGGCTCGCCCTCGGCCAGCACGCGACCGGCGTCCCACAAGAGACGCTCACGGCTGGCCGCGCCGAAGAGCCCCAGCTCGCGCCCGATGCTGGCGACGGTGCCGAGCCCGACGATCGCCCAGGCCGCGGTCTCCGCGTCGAGGGTTCCCGGGCCTTGTGCGCCGCGGTGCGCGGTGACCTGGCGCCGAACGAAGGCGTGGAAGCGTCCATAGAGGCCCTGCAGCGCGCGCCGGATGCGCGGATCGTCCGTCTCGCTGAGGCCCGCGAACACGATGCGGTAGAGGCCCTGCTCGCCGTGGTGCGAGGCTTCGTGCGCGAGCAGGCGCAGGAAGGGTCCGTCGCCGCCCTGCTCATCCGCCAGGAGGCGCTCCCAAGCGCGCTCCGAGGACAGGTACACCCAGTCCAGCGCGGCCAGGAACATGGCGACCTTGTCGGGCCAGATGCGGTACAGCACGTTCTCGCCCACGCCGCAGCGCGCCGACAGCTCCGCGCTCGTCAGACGCCGATAGCCGAGCTCGGCGAACGCGCCAGCCAGGACCGGCAGGAGCTCGCGGCGCTTGTCCTCCAGGGTGCTCGGACGTCCCATGGCCGATAGTGTAAGTAGATACTTCCAAAACGTCAAGAGCCCCGGCCGACGGGTAGCGCAGGTGCTGCCTGCAGGCCGGGAAAGGGCCCGAAGCGGGCGGACCGGCCGCGGCGACGCGCTCGCGGCCGGCGCGCGGGCGGTGCTACTTGCGCAGGCGCGCCAGCAGCGCCTCGTTCAGGCGCACGTACTCGTCCTTGATCCCGCCCTGCGCCTTGCGCGCCAGCTCCAGGGACTGCTCGGCGGCCGCGACCGCGCCGGCCTTGTCGCCCAGCTTCTCCAGGATCAGGCCTTTCCGGTAGGTCATCCAGAAGGCGTCCGGACGCTCGGCGATGCCGGCCTCCATCCAGGCCAGCGCCTGCTTCAGGTCGAGACCGTGCTCGTAATAGAACATGGCCGCCTGCAAGTAGGGCTTCGGGCCGTCGCCCTTCATCGCGGCCTCGATCTGCGGCAGGAGCACGCCCTTGACGTCGACCTCGAGCTTGACGGCCACGCGTGTGCGCTCCCAGGCGATGCAGAGCGTCGCGGAGGTGTCGCGCAGATCCTGGAGGCCGATCTCCAGGGTCTCGACGGGCTCGGCCAGGGTCGCGGACTTCACCACGGCGCGCGCGCGGTCCTTCTTCGCGTCGTAGGCGTACGAACCCCAGCCGTCGACGGCGTCGTTCAAGATCACGGTCCACTCGGCCGTCCCCGGGATCGTGTGCAGCGAGTAGGTGCCGGCCGGCACGTCCCGGCCGCCGAACTTGACCGGCGTGCTGAACGTGACCGTCGTGTTCGAGTTGGCGCCCGTGCGCCACACCTCGCCGTGGGGCACGAGCTCCCCGAAGATCTTGCGACCCTTGGCGCTCGGGCGCGCGTAGGAGATCGTCACGTCCGTGAGGCCGACGCGCTGCTCGACCTTGCACGGCGGGCTGGCGGCGGGGAACTCGATCTTGGGCGCGTTCTGCGCGGCGGCGGCCGCGGCGGTCAGGCCGGCGAGGAGTACGGGAACGACGAAGGACTTCAGCATGGCGGTGGTTTCCGAGCGGTTCTGGGGGGGTCGAGCGCCGAGCATGTTCGCGCGCGCCGCGTACGAAGCAACCTCGGAGCGGGGACGGCGCGCTGCACCGCTACACTGGGGCGTTCGATGGACGTCGCCCTCCAAGGACCGGCCGGCCGCCTGCAGGCCAAGTTGTGGGAGCCCGAAGGCGGCCGGGCTCCGCGCGCCGTGGCCGTCGTGTGCCACCCGCATCCGCTCCACGGCGGCACGATGGACAACAAGGTCGTGTTCCGCACGGCGCGCGGGCTCCAGCATGCGGGCCTGGCCGTGCTGCGCTTCGACTTCCGGGGCGTCCGACGCTCCGAGGGCGCGCACGACGGCCAGGGTGGCGAAGCCCGCGACCTGGGGGCCGCGCTCGACTGGATGGAAGAGCGCTATCCGGGCGCCGAGCTGTGGGCCGGGGGGTTCTCCTTCGGGTCGCGCACCGCCGTGCAGCGGGCGCTCGTCGATCCCCGCATCCGGCGCTTGGTGCTGGTCGCGCTGCCCGTGCGGGCGTTCGACTGCTCAGCCCTGCGCGACGTGCGCGTGCCGACGCTCGTCGTCATGGGCGAGCGAGACACGTACGGGACGCTCCCGGAACTGCGGCACCAGTTCCCGGAGCTGCCCCCGGGCATCGAGACGCTCGAGATCCCCGGTGCCGGGCACTTCTTCGACGACCAGACCCAGGAGCTCCAGGAGACCGTGCGCGCCTGGGCCGCGCGCGTCCTGGACGAGCGAGGAGCGACGACGCGATGAGCGACTGGCCCGTGTTCCCGTCCGAGAAGGTGCCCTCGATCCGCCGGCTCATGATGCCGCGCGACACGAACGCGCTGGGGTCGATCTTCGGCGGCATCATCCTGTCCGAGATCGACCTCGCGGCCGCGGTCGAGGCGCACAAGCATCACCCCTCGCGGATCGTGACCGTGGCCATGGACAAGGTCGAGTTCAAGAAGCCGGTCCAGGTCGGCGACCTCGTCTCGTTCTTCACGGAGACCAAGCGCGTCGGGCGCACCTCGATCACGGTGCACGTCTCGGTCTGGGCGCAGCGTCGCTTCGGCGGCGGCGAATTCGTGCACGTGACGGAGGCCGACGTGACGATGGTCGCGGTCGACGAGCGCGGGCAGCCCGTGACGGTGCTCAAGCCGCCCGCCGGGCCCTGAGCCGGGGCGCGTTCAGGCCCCAGGGCCCAGGATCCGCAGCGCGCGCGCGCGCGGGTCCTCCGCCTGGGTCAGCGCGTTGAAGACGGCCTCGAGCGTGGCCCCGCCGCGCGCCTCGCGCCGCAGCTCCTCGAAGGTTCCGAGGGCCACGAGCCGCCCGCGGTCGAGGATGGCGATGCGATCGCAGACCCGCTCCGCCACGTCGAGCAGGTGCGACGTGTAGAGCACGGCGCCGCCACGATCGGCCCAGGTGCGCAGGACCTCCTTGATCACGACCGTGGTCGGCGCGTCGAGCCCGTTCAGCGGCTCGTCCAGGACCAAGAGCGGGGGCCTCGGCAGGAGCGCGCAGGCGATGGCGACCTTCTGGCGCATGCCGCGCGAGAACGTGCCGACCGGATCCCGCGCCCGGCCGCCGAGGTCGAGCGCGGCGAGCAGCCGGTCGGCTTCGCGCGCGATCAGGTCCTCGGCGAGGCCGTGGAGCCGACCGACGAGCTCGAGGTGCCCCCGCGCTCCCAGGTTCGCGTACAACGGCGCGCCGTCGGGCACGAAGGCCACCAAGCGCCGCGCGGCGAGCGGGTCATCCGCCACGTCGATCCCGGAGAGGAACGCGGTGCCGGTGTCCGGGGCGAGCCCGCCGCACAGGATGCGCAGCGCCGTGGTCTTCCCGGCGCCGTTCGGCCCGAGCAGACCGAAGACTTCCCCGGCCCGCACCGTGAACGAGACGTCGGCGAGCGCGACGTGCTCGCCGAACGACTTGCCGACCGACCTCAGCTCGGCGAGCGCCCGCACGCGCCGGTCAGTCGAGGATCGAGTCCGCCTCGTGCACCGACGCGGAGACGCCGGCCTTGGCCGTGACCTCCTCGGCGATCTCGGCGAGCTTCGCCTTGGGCAGCGACTTGACCTTCTTGCCGAGCCCCTTCTCGGAACGCAGCAGGTGGACCTCGCGCGGCTTGAGCTCGGCCACCTTCTTGATCCAGGCCTTGACCTCGGCGTCGCTCGTGTTGTCGAGGCCGTCGCCCTTCAGGAAGCGCGTCTGGAGGATCAGGTTCTCCGCCGAGCTGAGCCCGGCCATGAGCGTCGTGTACTCGGCCGCCTTGCGGCCGGTGAAGGCCGTGAAGGTCTTGGCCGTGCCCCACTCCATGCGCAGGTAGACCCGGTCGAACAGGGACAGCACCCGCCGGAGGGACGGCTCGTCCAAGTGGGGGTTGTCGAGCGCCAGGCACAGCTTGGCCTTGGCGAACCACTTGTTCCGCAGGTCGCGCAGGTTCTCTGCGATCTCCCGGAAATCGGGGTGCAGGGTGGGGTCCGAGACGGACCCGTAGACCGCCAGCGCCTCGATCTTCTCGCCGCCCTTCGAGATCCGGATCATGTGCCGGGCAGCCGTGGTCACGATGACCGAGGCGCGGGGCATCCGGTTGTCCCGGCTGACCGCCAGGGCCATGTCCTGGGAGCCCAGGTCGACTCCCAGGGTGCTGCCCAGCCGGGCCACCTTGCGGGGACCCGAGAAGATGGGGCAGTCGGTGACGGCGACGACGGGGGTGGTGGGGGTGGTGACGGTCTCGGCCATGGGTGCGGTGTCGGGGGCCTCGGCGGGGGAGCCACTCCCCGATCAGGGACCCTGCGAGGATAACCGCTCGGACGCGTCCTTCCCAGGCTCAGTACCCTGCAGCTCCCGCCTCCGGAACGCCCACAGGGTGAGCACCACGGCGATCGCGGTGCGCCAGGGATGGTCCGCGGCCAGCCGCCAGGTCGCCAGGAGCGGGCCTTCCCCGGCTTGGACAGGGATGGCCCCTGGGAGCTCGACGAGGAGCCAAGAGAGGCTCAAACCACCCACAAGCGTCCATTTCCACCCGCTGCACCTGCCGGGGTGGGGCACTCCGGGAGGCGGCTGGACCGGCTGGGTTGCGGGGGGCTGGATGGTGGGGCCTCCGAGCCCAGACGCTCGCGCCGGCCGGGGGTCGCAGGCGCCCTCCGCGTCACTCAGCGAGCGCCCGGCCTCGCTCCGCCCGCGCAGCGCGCGACCAGGGCATCGAGCGGCCGGAAGACAACCTCCCAGTCGTCGTGGGCCTCGACGAAGGCCCGCGCCGCCCGCCCCAGCGCCAAGGCCTTGTCCGGCTCCCGCACGAGGTCCGCGACCTCGCGGGCGAAGCCCTCGGGGTCGTCCCGGACGCGGAAGTGCAGGCCGTCGACCCCCTCGACCCCTTGGGTGGCGCAGGTCGTCCCAACCACCGGCAGACCCATCGCCATGGCCTCCAGGACCTTGTTCTGGATCCCCCGGGCGATCCGCAGGGGGGCCACCGACACGGACGCCTTCCCGAGCCACACGCGGGTGTCCGGGACGAACCCGGTGACCTCGACGCCCGGCACCTCGGCCAGCCGCCGGACCTCGGGCGTGGGGTGGGCGCCGACGATGGACAGGGTCGCCTCCGGTGCCTGGCGTCGGACCAGGGGCAGGATTGCGCGTACGAACCAGCTCACCCCTTCGCTGTTCGGCAGGTAGTTCATGACCCCGGTGAAGACGAGGCGGCCGGGCTCGCGGCCCTCCCAGCGCGGCACGAAGTAGGCCAGGTCGACACCATTGCGCAAGACCTCGGCCGTCGCGCCAGGGATCGCGCGCTCGAGGATCTCCTTCTCGAGGGGCGTGCAGACCACGTTCGCCGAGAAGGAGCGCGCGATGCGACGCTCGAACTCGAGCAGCGTGCGGTGCTCGCGCGCGTAGACCCAGGACATGGGCGGCCGGCTGCGCTGCGCGTACTGGCGCCACTTGTCCGAGTCGAGCTCGCCGAAGTGCATGATCCGTGGCAGGCGGGGATGGCGCTCGAGGAACGCGCCCATGGACGACGAATAGGCGTACGCCAGGTCCGAGTCGGGCGCCAGCTCGTCGACGGCGGCCTGGACCGCGCGCGACCCGTACACGCCGAGTGTGAGCGGCTTGCGCGAGAGCAGCAGCGGCAGCGCGCCGAGCTTGGCCGCGCGGTCGTGGTAGCGCACGGCCGTCGTCGGGAAGCCCATCTTCCGCAGCACCTCCGCGGCGTCGAGGTCACCGTCGTCGTGCGCGAAGGCCACGATGCGCACCTCGTGCGACCGACCGAGCCGCTCGACCAGCCGCCAGGTCGTGATCTTGTCCCCGCGATTGGGCGGATAGGGGACGCGCTGCGAAAGGAACAGGATGCGCATGGAGCCTGCCGCTAGCTAACAAACGGGCCGGGCTCGTTCATCCACCGGGCGTGACGCCGAGGAAGGAGTGCCACCGCCCGCGCACGGGACGGGCAGTGACGTCGAGGCCGGCTGCGGCGAGCGCGCGGTCCGTCGCCGCGGCGTGCGGGGCCGGGCAGCCCGACAGCGCGAACCAGCCCCCCGGTCGCAGCGCGGCGCGGAAATCGGCGGCGTGCTGCTGGAGGATGTCCGAGTAGATGTTGGCCGCCAGGCCGTCGAAGCCTGCCGCGTGCCCCGCCAGCAGCTCGAAGCCGCCGGTGGCGAACCGGACGCGGCCGGCGACGCCGTTCCGTTCCGCCAGCTCGCGCGCATTGGGCTCGGCGTTCGGGTCCGTGTCGAACGCGAAGACCTCGCGCGCGCCGAACAGCGCGGCCGCGACGGCCAGGATGCCGCTGCCCGTCCCGCAGTCCACGAGGCGATCGCCGGGCCGGACGCGCTCCTGGATCGCGCGCAACATCATGCGCGTCGTCGCGTGGCGCCCGCTGCCGAACGAGGCGCCCGGCTCGAGTTCCATGGTCACGTCCGCGGCACGCGGCACGGACTGCGTCCACGGCGACAGCACCGCGAGCCGACCGACGCGGAACGGCTTCCAGACCTTCATCCAGGAGGTGGCGTAGTCCTCGGGCGGCAGCGGCTTGAACTCGATGTCGAGCGCGGCGAGCGCGTCGTCGCCGGTCGTGACCGCGAGCTCGGCGACGCGCGCGGCGATGCGCGCGCGATTCGCGTCCGTGTCGTCACGCCGCGGAAGGAACGTGCGCACGTACTCGAAGCCCTCGGGCGCGGCCGCGACGCCCAGCGACGGCCGGCCGAACGCGACCGACGTGCAGGGACCGCCCTGCAGCGTCTCGGCGACCAGCTCGTGCCAGCCGATCGGCGCCAGCACGCGGACCTCGGTCCAGGCGGAGAGAGCGTTCATGGGCGCGGCAGCCGACATCCCTACCACAAGGACGCGCCCCGCGGACCTCGCGGCCCGCTACGGCTCGCGCAGCACGTACTGACGCGTCTCGAAGCCCGCCGCCGCCAGCAGCGAGGCCTGCGCGCTCGGAGACTCGAGCGCCACACGTTGAGATGCGTGCAGCCCCTCTGCGCGCGCGGCCCGGGTCCCGACCAGCACCACGACGCGGCCAGAGCCGAGCGGCACGAGGAACCCACGCTGGTACTCGACGCGCGGTCCGCGTCCGTCGTCGACATAGTGGAAGCTCGGGCTCGGCAGCACGTGCTCGCCGGCCTCCAGTCGCGCCGAGGCGCCCGCCGCAGGCCACACGAGCTGGGGCGGACCGCGTTCGGGAAACGCCGCGATGACGACGTCGCACGGCGCCTCGAGGCGCAGCGCGATCGAGTAGAACGCCGCGGTCGTCTCCGCGGCCGCGGGCCGGTCGAGCGCGCGCAACTCGAGGCGACGCGCGGCGTCGACGAAGGCGCGTGGATCGGCGTCGGCGCTCTCTCCGGGGCCGCGCAGCTCGTCGAGCCCGGGTGGCCGCAAGCCCCCCAGCGCGGGCTCGAGCGCGATCCACTCCGCGGCCGACTCGCCGCTCGGCCGGAGCGCGACCTGCACCGAGGCCCGAGCCGGCGCGTCGTCGAGGAGCGAGGCGATGGCCAGGACCGCGACGACGACGGCGGCGGCGGCCAGCACGAGCACGAAGGGACGCAGGCGCGCTCCACGCGGGAGCGCCGCTCCCGTCCGCCGCGCGTGACGGCGGACGAGCTCGTCGGTCGCGAACAGCCCCTCGACGTGCGCCGCGAGCTCGGGCTCCGCCGCGAGCCGCAGCTCGAACACCGTCCGCTCCGGCTCGGCGAGGTCGCCGTCGACGAAGGCCGCGGCGAGCGCCTGATCGGTCTCGCTGATCGGTGTCATGGTGCGTCCTCTGGATCGATGCCCCGACGCTCGAGGCAGGCGCGCAGCGCGGCCAGCGCGCGGAAGGTGCGTACGTGGATCGCGTTGCGCGTGACGCCGAGCCGGAGCGCGATCTCCTCGGCCTCGAGTCCGCCCTCGTAGCGCAGCGCCAGCACGGCGCGGGACTCGGGGCGCAGGCGCTCGCGGCACGCCTCGAGCGCGGCGCGCACTTCGGCCGCGCGCGCGGAAGCGCCGGGGCCCGCGGCTCCGCTGGCGAGTTCGGCCGGCGCTTCGGTGCTGTGTTCCATGGAGCGGACGCGAAGGCGCTTCCGCTGGTCGGAGAGGACCCCGAGAGCCCTCCATTTCACGAATCCGCCGATCTCGCGCGGGGCTTCGGCGCGCTCGTCGAGAAACGCCAGGAAGGCCATCACCGCCTCCTGGGCCAGATCTTCCAGGTCGGAGGCTGCCACGCGACGCCGCGCGAGCTCGCGGCGGGCCGTGTCGAGCGCGAGCCGCGCGAGCCGGCCGCGCGCCTCTGCGTCGCCGCCGCGCGCGGCCCGCCATTCCTCGGCGCTGGATCGCAGACTCTCCACCGGCCCGCAGAGTATCCGCGAACGACGAGCCCGATACCATGCAGGCGCATGCACGCAGCTTGGGGGGTACTGGCGGGCTCGATCCTCTGCGCAGCCAGCTCGGGCGACGTGCGTTCGACCACGTCCACGTTGACGATCGCGGACGATGGCGGTCGGGTCGAGCACGCTCAGCGTGTATCCGTCGACGGCATCCTGCGCGCGTGGGTCGAGTCGGATGCCTTCGACGCCGTGCTGGCCGTCGAGGACGGTTCGGGCGCGCTCGTCGAGGACGACGACTCGGGTGGACGGCCTGCACCCTGGGTCGATGTGCGCGTGCAGTCCGGCAATCTGCGCCGCCTGATCGTGAGCGCGAAGTCTGGTCACGGCGTTGCGCGTCTCGTCGTCGTCGAATTGGCCGAGGACGAGGCGCTGCGCGCCGAGGCCATGGCGCTGCGCGCACGCGTCGGAGCGTCGGTGACCGGCCTCGCCTCGCCGGCCGCGCGCGAGCATCGCGCGGATCTCGTCGCGACGGTGGCCGAGCTGGTCGCGCACCCGCGCCTCGGGGACGGCGACGCGCTGCAGGCCTTGCTCCTCGAGGCCAGCGCGCACCTGGGAGAAGCCGGCGAGCACGCCGCAGCGTTGGCCGCGGCCCGCGCGCTGGTCGACGTGCAACGCGAGCGGCTGCCGCCCGACGCACCCCGTCGACTGCGTGCCGTGATCCAGGTCGGCAACGAGCTCGGCCAGCTCGGTCGCGCCTCCGAGGCCGTGGACGCGCAACGCGCGGCGCTGGAGACCCTGCGGCGCGCGCTCTCCCCCGAGGATCCCTGGCTGTGGTCGGCCGAGTCGAACTTCGCCGCCGTCCTGTTCCAGGCCGGCGATCACCGCGGCGCCGTGCAGCGCTGGGAGAGCGTCCTGGCGTCGTGCGCGGCGAAGCTGCCGGCCGACGACCGGGCCGTGATCCAACTGCGCGCGAACGTGGCGGTCGGCGCGTTCTATGCGGGCGATCTCGAGACAGCGCGTGCTCACGCCGAGGCGGCCCGCGCGGCGCGCGACGTGGTCGTGCCGGGGTCGCCCCTCGAGCTGCAGATCCGGGGCGTGCTCGCGGCCGTGCTGGTCGAGCTGGGCGACCACCAGGCCGGGCGAGCGCTCGCCGGCGAGGCCCTGAACACCGCACGGACGAGCCTGCCAGCAGGCCATGTCGACCGCGCGGCGGCCGAGGTCAACTTCGCGCTGGCGCAGGTGCGCGCTGGCGAGGACGGCGCCGCGCGCGAGGTGCTCGCGCGGATCGTCGCGGAGCCACCCGAGTCGATCGCCGCGACGCACCCGATCCTCGTCCAGGCGCGCGCGGCCCTGGCTGCGATCGACCTGCGGGCGGGGCGCTTCGCGGCGGCGTTGGAGACCCTGGACACGCTGCTCGCCGAGCTCGAAGCGAGCGTGCCACCGACGAACGTCGTCCTGCGCGCCTTGCGGCGCAACCAGGCGCTCGCGCTCAGCGGGCTCGGTCGCCACGCGGACGCCGCGGACGTCGAGCACGTGCTCCTCGAGGCGACCCGCGCGACACTGCCACCCGACCATCCCGAGCGCTTGAAAGTCGAGCTGCAGAGGGCCGCGACGGACGGCGCGCTGGGCCGCCCCCGCGAGGCGCGAGAGGCGGCCGTCGCGGCCTCGAGCGCGCTGCGCGACATGCTGGTCGCGCGCTCGCTGATCCTCGCGCCGCGCGAGGCGGAGGCCACGGTGCTCGGGCTGCGGACGCTCCTCGACCTCGCGCTCGCGAGTCTCCTCGAGTCGCGCACCGGCGGCGGCGATCCGGCGGCCGTCGCGCTGGCGTTCGAGTTGTCGGAGACCGCACGCGGAATCGGCGTCGCGGCGCAGCGAGCGCTGCGCACGGCCACGGTGGGTGGGGAACGACTGCGCGAGTTGCGCGAGGCGGCGCGCGCCGCGCAGGTCGAGCTCGTGCGCGCGGCGCGAGCGGAAGCGACCGAGGCCATCTACCCGCGCGTCGAGATCCGCGACGCGGCGGAGCGTGCGCTGCTCGAGGAGCTGGCGCGTGCCGGAGCCGTTCCGCGCACCGTCTCGGCCGCGCGAGTCGGCTCCGCTCTCTCGGCCGACGAGGTCGCGGTCGCGTGGCGTGTGCGGCTCGACGATCGCGGGAAGGACGGACGCTCCGCGCCGCGCGTCGAATCGCTCGTCGCCTTCGTCGTGCAACCGGACCGACCGGTCCAATGCGTCGACCTCGGTCCGCTCGAGCCGGTCCTCGAAGCCTGCCGTGCGTGGCGCGCGGAGCTCGAGCGCGCGCCGAGCGATCGCTCGCGCTGGCGCGCGACGGGCGAGCGCGTGCGCGCGCTGGTCGTCGATCCCGTGCGACGCGCCGCACCCGGCGCGCGGCGCTGGATCACCACGCCCGACGGCCCGCTGCTCACGATCCCGATCGACGCGCTGCCCGACGATTCCGCCAGACCCGAGGCGCTCCTCGGTGACGGCCTGCAGGTGCTTTCGACCTGGTCCTTCGAGCCGATCCCGGCAGCCGAGCTCGAGAGCCCTGCGGGCGTTGCCCCCGAGGGAGCGTTGCTCCTGGCCGGCGATCCCGAGCTCACGTCCGGCGGGCGCTGGGCCGCGCTGCCGGCCGCCTCTCGTGAAATCGACGCGATCGCCGCCGTTTGGCGCGCGGCGCGTGGCCCCGAAGCGCCGGCGCGCATCCTCACCCGGATGAGCGCGACGCCCGAGGCGCTCGTCACGGCCGCCGCCGGCGCCGGCTGGATCCACGTCGCGACGCACGGTGCCTTCGAAACGGATTCCGCCGCGGGCGGCTTGCTCACGCTGCCCGGGGATCCCGCGCTCGACCCGCGGCACGCCGTGCGCGATTGGATGCCGCTCGTGCGCTGCGAGCTCGTGCTCACCGCCGCGGGGGAAGGCGGCGCCGCCACCCTGAACGCCGAAGAGCTCGGCGCCCTCGACCTGCGTGCCTGTCGCCTCGCGGTGCTCTCGGCCTGCGAGACCGGCCGCGGGGAGATCGTGCTCGGCCAGGGCGCCGCCTCGTTCCAGCGCGCGCTGCTCGCTGCCGGCGCTCACGCGTGCGTGACGGCGCTGTGGCGCGTGCCCGACGAGCCCACGCGCGAGCTCATGTCCGCGTTCTATCGCGGGCTGTGGCTCGAAGGACTCGAGCCGGAGCAGGCCCTGTGGCGTGCGAAGTCCGCGCTGCGCGAGCGTCGCGCGCCGCCACGTGACTGGGCCGGCTGGGTGTTGGCCACGTCGTTCGGAAGCTGACGGCGGCGTGCCGTCGCGCGCGCCGCCGACCAGCTTCGGCGCTCGTGAGTTCACCGTAGCCAGCGGACGCGGATGCCGCTCGAGACGTTGAAGGTCGACGGCGTGCAGAAGGCGGCGGCATTGCGATACCAGACCTGGTACGCGCGCTCCGCGCCGACCGCGGGCACGAGACCCTTGACCGAGATCGGCAGGTCGCCGGGTTCCGGGTAGGTGGCGATGCCGCTCGCGGCCGTCTTGGCGGCGATCCGTGTGACCGTGCCCGCCACGCAGCGCAAGCCGTCGCCGAACGGGACGCCCGCGGGGCTCGAGGACGTGCCCTGGAAGAAGAGGCACGTCGTGGAACCCGGCAGGTTGAAAGCCTGCAGGCCGAAGGAGTCCGCCATGACCCAGGCCTGTCCGCTGGGGTAGATCCCGGCACCGTCCGTGGCCGAGTTCGCGCAGCCGCGGCCACTGGCCCCGGTGTTGCCGCACGGGCACGCACCCGCGCTGCCGTCCCCGGCGCAGAAGCCCTCGACCGTCGTGGGCTCGTAGCAACTGCCGGAGAAGACATCCCCGTTGCCGGAGCCGTAGCGTGGCCAGGCCAGCCCGTAGAAGGCGAAGCCGTAGTTCGCCTGGTTCACGCCGCAGGCGATCTGGATGCCGTAGGTGTCGCGCCCCGAGTAGTCGATGTTCACGTGGGCTTCGTCCACGCGCAGGCCATTTTCGGCCCAGGCGATCGTCGCGTAGTAGGCGTCCCGGTCGGTCGAGCTGCCGTTGTAGCTCTCGGAGTAGGCCACCACGAAGCGCTGCCCGTTCGAGTCGACGTCGGGCTGGATCTGCTGCTCGGAGATGTACGCGCCCTCGAGCGCGCTCAGGTTCGCGTCCGCGAGCACCGTGGTGCCCTCGCAGACCAGGGTCACGATGTCCGAGCTGATCACGAAGCGCTGGAACGCCACCATCCAAGGTCGCGGGCCCGACGCGGCATCGAGCGGGCTCGAGGCCGAGGGATACGATTCGTTCCACACGCTGCCCGCCAGCACCGTCGCCGGATTCGTGACCGCGCCATCCCAACGCACCTGCGCGCCGAGGACGTCGAGATTCGTCGGCGTCGTGTCGCGCATCCACACGACGTTCCAGTTCTGCGTCGCGTACGGTGGCCGACCGTTGGTCTTCGAGACGCTGGGCCGCCAGTCCGAGGCCCCGGAGTTCTCCAAGAAGATCGTCCCGCCCACGGAGTTGCCTTGCCCATCGATGAGCCGCGCGTGCACGTCCCAGTCGTTGGCCGTGAACGCGCGCGTCCAGGCCGCGAGGAAGTAGGTCGGGCCGCTGAGCGCCGGATCGCCGCCGACGTCCGGGTAGAAGCACGACCCCAGCGCGGCATTCTGGATCGGCTTCTGGGCGTACTGCGAGCTCGTGCCGGCCTGACGCGCGCGGCACCAGATCTCGCTTTGGGAGCTGGGCGTGGGCTTCACTTGGGCCACCGTGAGCAGCGTGTCGCTCAAGGCGTTGTACGCCGTGCGCGGGACGCCCCACGAGACCGCGGTCGAATCGACCCACGTGCCCGAGCCCGCGACCGGGATGCCGTAGTACAGGTCGACCGCGAAGACGTCCGCGTCGGTCGCGCTGTAGGCGAACTGGAACACGGCCGCGAAGTCACCGGAGGTCCCGCGATTGGCGATGTCGGGCAGCGCGCACTCGTTCGTGAACCCGTCCAGCGCGTTGGTCGAGTACACGGGATCGACGACCAACGGGAAGCGCGCGGCGCGTACGAACACCTCGGGGACCTCGATCTGGATCGTGCCCGCTTCGATGCGCGACTCGAGCTCCAGTCGGCGTCCGTCGGCGTCGACGGCGGTCGCGCCGCCGATGCGCACGCCGCCGTGTGGGCCGTCCAGCACGAACCCCGGCCCATCGGGGCGGGGCTCCAGCTCGCTCTCCAAGGCGAGGACGAGGCGCAGCGCGCCGGCGGCCGACGGGCGCCCGGCGAGCTCGAAGGTCTGCTCGGCGGAATCGAGCCCGAGGTGCCAGACCTCGCGGATCGGTCCGCGGTCGATCGTGACGGCATGGCCTGCACGCGTCACGTCGCGCGCTTCGAGCTCGATCGAGGTGGTACCCACGACGGCTTCGAGCAACTCGACGCGCACGGGGAAGTTGCGCGGCGCCTCGGAGCCCAGGAACGGGATGAACGTGGCTGCCGCCGCGTCGAAGCTCGCCTTGTACGTCCGCGCGCGCGCCCACAACCGTCCGTCGCCGGGCTCGTCGAAGTAGAGGCGCGAGAAGTCGATCGCGCTCGCGGCCGATGCGTCGAGCGCGTCGGCGGGCTTGGCCGGGCGCGCGAGCGCCGGGATCGCGGCCTCGGTCCGCGCCGCGTCCAGGACCCGCTCCACAGACTCCGGATCCGGCGTCGACCACGGCGACTTCACGTCGGGTCGGAAGGGGGGGAGGTCCGGGCTCGGCTTGGGGCCGTCCTGCGCGCTGGCGGAAGCCGCCAGCGCGGCGAGGAGCAGGGGGGGGAGCGGGTGCTTCATGATCGACGTCCTCGGGGGTTGCTTCCGGGGCTCGATCCCCGGTTCACGGTCACCAAGAGGCGCGGGAGCGCCGGCGCTTTCGCGCCTTCCGCTCCAATTCAGACGCGCGGGCCTCGGGGCTTGGTGCCCCGGGGCCCGCGCGGGCTCGACGTCCTCGACGATGCCGTCGCGCTGGTTCGCGCCCGGCCTTCGTCGTCACGAGTCCCTGCTGACGGCCGGCCGCGCGGCGAGCGTGGTGGGCGAGCCGTCCTTGGGTGCTCGACGCTGCCGGCTCCACGCCCCCTCACGCCCGGGTCGGCCGTGCCGCGAGACGCGGCCAGAGATCCAGGCTAGAGCAGCCAGCGCACGCGCACGCCGTTCGTCGTGTTGAACGTGGCCGCCGTGCAGAAGGGCGCGGCGTTGCGGTACCAGACCTGGTAGGTGCGCTGCGCGCCGCCCGCCGGGATCGAGCCCCGCACCGAGACGGCCGGGTCGCCCGGTCCGGGGTAGGTCGCGTTCCCGCCGGAGGCCGTCTTCGAGCCGATCCGGATGACCACGCCGCTCGCGCAACGCAATCCGTCGCCGAACGCCGTGCCCGGCGCCGATGCGCCCGTGCCCTGGTAGAAGAGGCAGGTCGTCGAACTCGGCAGGTTCGACGCATCGAGCGCGAACGAGTCGTACTCGACGAAACTCACTCCGCTCGGCACCAGCACGCCGCCCGACGTCACGGAGTTCGCGCAGCCCGCGCCGGGCGCGCCCGTGTTCCCGCATGGGCACGCGCCGTGCGTCCCATCGCCCGCGCAGAAGGTCTCGTACGTTCCCGGCTCGTAGTACGCCCCGCACATGGCGGCGCTGTTCGGCTGCAAGAAGGGCGTCCAGCCCAGGGCGTAGAAGCCGAAGCCCGGAGTCGAAGGGGTGCGTCCGCCCGCGACATCCACCCAATACGTGCTCCACGGGCCCGTCTCGATCGGCACGCGCGCCTCGTCGACGCGGATCGCGCCCTCGGCCCAGGCGAGGGTGCTGAGGTAGGCGTTGGACTGGTACGGGTTCCCGGGAACGGCCTCGTTGTAGGTCACCACGAAGCGCCGGCCATTCGAGTCGATGCGCGGCACACCCTGCGCCCAACCCGCCACGTCGCCATTCAGGTTCGAGAGGTTGGCCTGCCCGATCGTCGTCGATCCGTGCATGACCTGGACGAAGATGTCCGAGGCGGTCGTGCCGCGCTGGAAGGCGACCATCCAGATCCCGGACGCCCCCGGGCCGTCGAGGTTGGTCGACGGCGCTGGCAGGAAGTCGTCGAACAGGAAGCTCGTGGCGATGCCGAAGGCCGGGTGCGTGACGAACCCATCCCAGGCCACGCGCGCACCGAGGACATCGGCGCTCGAATCGCGCTGCCAGGCGATGTTCCACTGCTGATACAGGGGCGAGCTCACGCCGACCGACTTCGAGATGCGCGGGAAGCTGTCGTGCGCGCCCGAGTTCTCGAGGTAGATCACGCCGCCCACGCGCACGCCGAACGGATCGAGGAGCTGCGCGTGGATGTCCTGGTCCGCGGTGGAGTAGAAGCGTGTCCACACCGCCAGGAAGTAGGACGGGCTCGCGAGGGTCGGATCACCGCCCACGTCGGAGAAGGCGACGGCCCCGCCCGCGTTGTTCTGCACGAGGCGCTGTGGGAACTCGTTCGCCGTCTGCGTGCGGCGCGCGCGGCACCAGATCTCGGTGTTGCCCGAGGACGGCTGCACCGTCGCGGTCGTCAGGTACGTGTCCCGGTCCCCGTTGTAGGCGATCTGCGGGTCGTACCAGGAGAGCGTCGTGAAATCGACCCAATCGCCGGCTCCTGGAACCGGCGCGCCATAGAAGAGGTCCTGCGTGTAGATGTCGGTGTCCGACTGGCTGTAGACGACTCCGTAGCTGGCCGCGAAGAGGCCGGGGAAACCACCGCCGGCCACGTCGACATTGGCGGTCCGGTACCCGAAGCCGTCCAGGGTGTGCGTCGTGTAGAGCGGATCCACGACGAGCGGGAAGCGCGCGGAGGCGACGAACGCGGCCGGCACGTCGATCGTGAGCGCAGCGCCGTCGGTGCGCGCCGCGAGCTCGAGCCGCCGACCGTCCGCGTCGATCGCGGTCGCGCCTCCGATGCGCACGCCGCCGTGCTCGCCGTCGAGCGCGAAGCCGGAGCCGTCAGGTCGCAGCGCGAGCTCGCTCGTGATCGCGAGGCGCAGCGTGAGGACGCCCTCCACCGCCGGTCGCGTCGCGAACTCGAAGGTCTGCTCCGCCGAGTCGGGCTCGAGGTGCCAGACCTCGCGGATCGCGCCGTGGTCGATCGCGACGCGCGTGCCGGAGCTCGAGACGGCGCGGAACCCGAGCGGAATCGGTGCGCCGCCCGAGCTCGCCTCGAGGAGCGACACCGACACCGGGAAATTGCGCGGCGCCTCCGAGCCGAGGAACGGGATGTACGTGGCGCCCTCGGCGCCGAACGAGGCCTTGTATGTGCGTCCCCGTGCCCACGTGCGCCCGTCGCCGGGCTCGTCGATCCAGACGCGCGAGAGCCAGGCGTCGATCAGCGCTTCCTGGCTCGGCCCTTGCCCACGGCCGGTGTGGCCGTCCCGCGCCGGCACGACCGCGGAAAGGTGCGCGGCGGGAGCGGCCGTTCCCGGCTCGAGCGGCGCGGGTGCCGGCTTCACGTCGGGCAGGAACGGTGGCAGCCTCGGGGCGGGGCGAACGTCCGTGCCGGCGCCGCTGGCGGCCGCGGTGAGGACGAGGGGGAGGATCGACAGCAGGAGGGCGTTGCGCATGGGGAGGACCTCGGTCCGGGGGCGCCGGCCCCGCGGCCGGGCTCCTGGAGGAGCGAGGCCCGCCGTGATGTCGGGGAAAGCGCCAGATCCAGCGTCCGGGACTCGTGCCACTCGCGCCGGGGATGCTGGGCGAAGCGCAGGGACGCGCGGGCAGCGGGGAGCTGCCCGCGGACGACCCCGCGCCCGCGGACCCCTCAGGCGGCGGCCCCGATCACAGAGCCCAGGTCACAAGGACCAGGTCACGCGCAGCGCGTTCGTGAAGTTCGACGTGCCGGGCGTGCAGAAGCTCGCCACGTTGCGGTAGCGCGCTTGGTAGATCCGTGTGGTTCCCGGCACGAGCACGCCCCCGGACGTCGAGAGCGGCGTCCCGCCCGGAGCAGGCAGGGTCGCGCCGCCGCCGGACGTGAAGACGGTCCCCAGTCGCACGACGCTGCCCGCCAGGCACAAGATCCCGTCGTCGAACGGCGTGCCGGTCCCGCCGCCCGCGATGGCCGAGCCTTGGGCGAAGAGCACGCTGGTCCCGGTCAGGTCCGTGGCCGCGAGCGTGAGCGTGTCGCTCGCGAGGCTCGCGAGGCCGCCATTCGTGAGCCGTGCGCCGCCCGCGTGGAGCGAGTTGCCGCAGCCGCTGCCGCTCGCGCCCGCGTTGCCGCACGGACAGGCCGCCGCGCTGCCGTCGCCGGCGCACACGACCTCGCCGCGCGTGCCACACGGGATCCAGCTCGCGATGTGGGCCGACGGCTTGCCGTCCGCTCGCTCGAAGATCCCCGTGACGTACACGTCCGGCACGCCGTCGCCTGCGAGGTCGGCGGTGGCGAGGCCGAACGTGGCGCCCTGGACGACGCCGGGGACGTCCGCCCATTGCGCTCCGTCCCAGGTCGAGAGGCGCGTCTCGTTCAGGCTGTTGCGGATCGCCGCGAGTAGCCGCGGACCGACGCCGTCGTGGAAGGCGCGCAGCGACGCCACGCGGAACGCGCTCGCAGGGAGGCCCAGCGAGACCCAGCTCGCGCCGTCCCAGCGCACGAGCGGGGTGACCGATCCGCCGCCCGCCAACAGGACGCGCGCGGCCAGGAACAGCTCCGGCCCGTTGCCCAGGTCGACGCTCGCGAGGTCATCGGGCTCTTCCGCGCTGACGATGTTGGTCCCCACGGGCGTCCAGGTCGTCCCGTCCCAGCGCGCGACGGCCGGCCCGGGTGATGCGGCCAGGGTCGACGCGGCCGCGTAGAGCGCCGGGCCGGACCCGTCGTCGTGAACGCGGAGGCTGCCCACCCGCCCCGTGAACGAGCCGACCAGGCCCCACACGGCCCCGTTCAGCCGCAGGATGTTCGAGCTCAGGAAGCCGGACGCGGGCGTGACCTCGCTGACGAAGAGCGCCGGCCCGCCACCGGCGTCGAACACGCACGTGGCGAGGATTGGACCGCTCACGCCGTTGCCGACCGGCGTCCAGTCCAGGCCGTTCCAGCGCGCGACGCCTTCGAGGACGGCGCCCACGGCGTGCAACGCCGGTCCGGATCCGTCGTCGAAGACGAACAGCTCGTCCGCGCCGTAGTCGGGCCGACCGATGGCTCTCCAGCTCGTCCCGTTCCAGCGCGCGACGCCGCGCACGGCCGTCGACCCCGCGGCGTCGAAGAAGCCCGCGGCGTAGAGCGCCGGGCCGCTGCCGTCGTCGAACTCGACGAGGCCGCTGGCGTTGGCTCCCAGCCCAGCTCCCGACGCGAGCGCCGACCAGGACTGCTGGCGCCAGCGCGCGATGCTCTTGGCGCCGACCGGCCCCGCGCGCTGGAAGTAGCCCGACACGAACAGCGCGGATCCGCCGCCGTCGTCGAACGAGGCCAGGCTTGCGACCCCCGTGTGCTTGCCGAGCAGCGGCTGCACCCCGGACCAGCTCGTGCCGTTCCAGGCGGCGAGGCCGTTCACCGGCAATGCACCCGCGGCGTCGAACAGACCGCCGACGTAGAGCCGCGCTCCGCCGCCATCGTCGTGGACCGCGAGCGCAAGCACCTGCCCCGGGGCGACGCCTCCGGCCGTGACCCCGCCCCCCACGCTCGTGAACGACGTCCCGTCGAAGCGCGCGATGCTGTTCAGCACCGTGCCGGCGATCGACGTGAACTGGCCACCCACGTACAGCGCCGGTCCGCCGGAGTCCGTGTACCGTGCCAGAGCCCTGACGCGGATGCCGGCCGGCGCTGGGATCACGTTGGTCCAGCTCGATCCGTTCCACGACTGCAGGCCGCTCGTGGAGGGATTGTCGATGCCTGCGAAGAGCCGCTCGCCACCGCCGTCATCGAAGACGGCGAGCTGGGGCAGGTCCGTGGTCGGCACGATCCCGGTCGTCACCGGCTGCCAACCGCTGGACGGATTCCAGCGCACGACGCGGTGGACGGTCGCGGAGCCGGGCACGCGCAGACGACCCGACGCATACAGCGCGGCCCCGCCGCCGTCGTCGTGCACCGCGAACGAGGCGACGGTTTCATTCTCGCCCGTCAGGCCCGATCCAGGCAGCGCCGACCAGCTCGTGCCATTCCAGCGCGCGATCGTGTTCGCGGGCGCGCCGAAGACCGTGCGGAACGAGCCGCCCGCGTAGAGCTGTGCCCCGTTTCCGTCATCGAAGACGGCCAACGCGCGCGTCCCGGGCAGGCCGCCACCGACCGTGGACCACGCAGCGCCGTTCCAGCGCGCGACGCTCTCGATGTCCACCCCGCCCGCGGAGGTGAACGGGCCGGCCGCGTAGAGCGCGGGGCCGCTGCCGTCGTCGTGGCTGACGAGCGCCACCGGCGGGGCGTCGAGTCCGGGAGGCGCGAACTGCGTGCTCCACTCTCCGCACGGAGCCTGCGCAGAGGCCGTCGCAGCGGCGAGCGTGAGGATCGAGGATGCGAAGATCGTGGTACGCATGGGGGTAATCCTCGGCGGAGGGCGGCCCGGAGTGGTGACGTCCAGTCTGAATTGGGCTAACCCGACGACGGTGGCGGGTTGCATGTTCCCGACCAATATCCTGGACGCGCCGCCTGGGAGGTCCCACGCGTCGCGGCGTGACCCGTGGGACCTGCTGCCCGAGGCCGTTCGGCGCGCCTCGATCCAGCGCCAGCCGACGACCACGAGGACGAGCCTGGCAGCAGACGATGCGGCCAACGCCCAGGACCGCTGCCGCGCACGTCGTCGTGCCGCGCGCGGCTTCAGGGCGTCGAAGCCAGGTCAAGGGGGGGGGCAGCCAGTTGTGGCGGATCAGCGCCGCCGGGCGAGGCGGACTTCGAGTCGTCCGGGCGCGCCGGGCCACCACGCGCCGGTCACGGGATCGACGTCGCCACCCACGACGGCGTGATCCGCAAGCGAGACGCTGATCGTGCGCGGCCTGGTGCTCGCGATCACGCGCGCCTCGCCCGCGGCATCGGAGCGCGCGCGCTCGCGGCCGTCGAGGAGCACCGCGGCACCGGCGAGCGGGACACCCGAGTCGTGATCGACGACGAGCACGTGGAGCCCGAAGCCGCGGCGCAGCTCGACGTCGAGCACGCGGCGATCCTCGCTCCACTGCAGCGCGTGCTCGTCGCCGTGCACGGGCACGAAACCCACGGCGGCGACGGTCCACGCGAGCGGGACCGCGGCTGGGAGCTCCGGGAGCGTGATGCCCGCCGTGGACGTGCTGCGCTCGACGAGCGCGCCGCCCTGCACCGCGAGCCGGATGTCGAAGTGCTCGATCCGCTCGCCGCTGGCCGCATCCCGGGCCCGCACGACGAGCTGCGAGGTGCTCTCGGGCGTGATGGCCTGGATCAGGAGGTCCGCGGCGGGCGCGGTCAGTCGCAGTCGCGGCGGGTCCCACAACCACACGCGTCGCGACGTCGCGACGAGCTCGTACTCGCCCGCGGGCACCTCGTCGAAGGCGAAGGGCAGGCGCGCGTCGCCCGCGGGCGAGGGCGAAACGCGCGTGCTGCGTTCCGCGCCGCGTGCATCGCGCAGCACGACGCGCACGTCCTCGCCCTCGACGGCTCGGTGTCGCAGGACCCCCTGCACGCGACCGGGCTCGGCGCCACGTGGCAGGACGATCTCGACGGCGTGCGTGCCAGCGAGCACCTCGACCCGCTCCTCGCGCGGCTCGCGGCCCAGGACGAGCACGCTCACGAGGTGCGTGCCGGGCTCGAGCCCGCGCGCGCGCAGCGACCCGCTCTCCACTTCGCCCCTCGCCACCACGGCGCCGCCGGGCGCGCGCACGTGGACGCGGCCTTCGATCGGTCGGCCATCCGCGCCGCGCACGCGCACCTCGAGTTCCGCGCGTTCCGTGAGCGCCAGCTCCAGCGGCTTTCCCTGCTGGCCCACGATGTCCGTGACGGGAGCCTCGGCGGCGAAGCGTCCGTCGGCCGACTCGACGCGCAGGGTCCACGGGCCGCCGCCGTCGAGCGCCGCGGCGTCCGCCTCGAAGCGCGCCCAGGGCTGGAGGAACGCGCCCGCCGAAGCCGCGGCTGCGCGCACACGCGCGCGCGCCGACGCGCGCGGCCCGGAGCGCCCAGGCGCAGAGAGGCGCGCGACGAGTCCGTCCGCGCCGACCTGCGCGGGCAGCACGAGGTCGAAGAGATACGTGGGCCCGATCGGAACGCGGACCTCGGCCTCGTGCTCGCCCGTGTGGGCGACCGGTCGCGAGCGGCGGAACGCGCGCACTTCGCCCTCCAGGGGGCGCGGCGGTTCGCTCGGGTCCTCGAGCAGCTCGACGCCGCACTCGCCGTGGGGGAGTTCCGTGACGACCGCGCGGCCCAGGGCGTCGCTCGTCGCCTCGCGGACCATTCCGCTCGCGGTCACGCGCAGGGTCCCGGCGGGGATCGGCTCCAAGGTGCGTGCGTCGACCAGCACGAGCCGCAAGGGCGAACGCGGGGCGGCGGCGTCGCGCACGAGTTCCGCCTCCCTGGCGACCTCCAACGCCGAGCGCCCGCTCGACGCGGCGGACTCGGGCGGATCCGCGCCGCGCGCAGACGCCGGATCGGGCTCGTGTCGAGCTCCGCGCGCCAGGGGCGACAGCACGGTCTCGGCGTCAGGCACGTTGAGCCACACGACCGCGACGATCGTCGCGAGCAACGTGCTGGCGGCGACGAGTAGCGCCGCGCCATGGCCTCCGGACTTGGGCGCTGTTTCCTCCGCGACGAGCGCCAGCGAGGCCATCCAGCGTTCGCGCCCACCCTGGCGGTGATCGAGCCGTTCGCGCAACCGATCCAGCGCGCGTTTCCAGCGTGAGCGCACGGTGGCGGGCGAGAGGCCTTCGCGGGCCGCGATCTGCTCGGCGCTCGCGCCCTCGAAGAAGCGCTGCCACAGGCTCGTGCGGTAGGGCTCGTCGAGCAGCTCGACTTCCGCGGCCAGCAGGCGGAACACTTCGAGGCGTTCGACCAGGTCCTGGTCGCCTCCGACCGCCTCGGGGCGCGACACTTCGCGCTCCCGTCGCGCGCGACGACCCTCGCCGCGCGCCCGCTCGCGCCGCAGGTTGCGCAGGAGCCCGCCCAGCCAGGCCACCGGGTTCCGTGCTCCGGCGCGCGTGGCGCGACCCTCGAGCAGCTCGAGCCACGCTTCCTGAGCCAGGTCCTCGGCCGCGTGCGCGTCCGAGACGAGCGTGCGCGCGAGCCGGCGCAGGGCGCGCGCCTGTGCGACCAGGTCTTCGGGGTCCGGGGCCTGCGCGTCGGTCATGGGGCCTTTAACGTTGCCGCGGGGCGCGCCGGAGTTGCAGGGGAACCCGAGCGGTTTGGCCGCTGCGCCGTCCCCCGACCGCAGGGTGGGCCTTCGAGAGTGCCGCCGAGGGTGCCGGCGCGAGGACGCGGAGCAACCCGTTCGCCAGCCTTCCTTGCCGTGATCATCCGGCGAACGGCTCGCGGTCCGCCGCGCCCCCGCGCGCATCGTAGGCGTCGAAGGGCGTGTCCAGCCCGCGCGCTTCGGCCTCCCCGGCGAGGCCCATGTGGCGCAGCGCCTCGCGCACGCAGTGGTCCGTATCGCCGCGCACGAGCCGCGCGAGATTCCCCGCGGCGCCCTCCGCGCCGGAGTCGAAACCCAGCGCGACCGGCAGCTCGCGCAGGAACATCCGATGCTTCGGTTCCAGCGCGCGTGAGTCGAGCACGAACACGCAACCACGGTCCGTCTCGCGGCGCATCAAGCGTCCGAAGCCCTGGCGGAACTTGGACAGCGACTTGGGCATGTAGATCTGCCGGCGCTGCTCCGCGGCGCCGATCGCGGCGCACTGCGCCTGGTGGTAGCGATCGGGCACGCCGTAGGGGAGCTTCACGATGACGAGGTACTCCAGCGCTTCTCCCGGGAAGTCCGCCCCATACCAGAACGTGTCGACGCCCATCAGCACGGACCCGACGCGTGCGCGGAACAGGTCGGCGAGCTCCTCCTTGACCGTGCCCGCCTGGTTCTGGAACCAGAACGGGATCCGGCGCGCGCGGAAGAAGCCGACGAGCTCCTCGCCGACGAGCTTCATGTCGCTCGCGTTCGTGAAGAGCACCAGCAGGCGTCCGCGCGTGCGCTCGCCGAGATGCGCGACGAAGCGGCGGACGTAGGCCAGGAACGCGCCCTTGTCGCGCTGCACGGAGGGCGCGTCCTTGGGGATCGCGACCAGGACGCGGCTCCAGTCGAACACGTCCGGGGCGTGGAACGTGCGCACGCTGGAGCCGACGCGATCCTCGTCGGCGCGCGGCCGTTGCGCGCGGTCGAGGCCCAGGTAGGCCTTGGCGGCGTCGAAGCCGCCCGCGATCCAGGTCGTGGCCGACAGGAACGCGGCGCAGGCCAGCTCCGGGTAGTAGCTGGAGCCGAGCACCTCGTTCGGCAACAGCACGCGCGCCGCCAGGACCAGCCCCCCGCGCGGCTCGGGCTCGACGTCGTAGAAGTAGGCGTCGGAGAAGCGCGGCTCGTCCTCCTCGAGTGGCAGCCAGGCGCCGATCGTGGTGAGCGCCTCGTCGAGATCGGTGCGCGCGAGGTCCAGCGCGCGGCGCAGCGCCGGGGCGCCGCGCACCGGCAGGTCGGCGAGGCGCTCGGCCAGGTCCGCCAGGCTGGTCTCCAGCTCGGCGCCGGCGTGCGAGGCCTCGACGCGCGCGCGGATCAGCCCGCGGCCGTCGTGCGCGGCGTACTCGCGCAGGAGGAAGTGCTGCTCGCTCTCCGGCCGCACGCGCAGCTCCTCGCGGCGCCAGACGTCGAACTCGAGCGCGGCACGCTCCAGCTCGTCCACGCAGCTCTCGAGCTCCTCGTGAGCCACGACGCAGGCCTCGAGCGCGTTCCCGAAGGGCGTCCCGGAGAGCGACTGGCGCTCCAGTCGGTCGAGGACGGCGCGCGATCCCGGCCGATCGGGCTGGCGGACGCGCGACAGGATCCCGCGCAGCTCGCGGAAGGACAGCGTCCGGCTCCAGGCGTTGTGCGCGACCTCGTGCAGGTGCTCGCACTCGTCGAAGATCAAGCGGCGAAAGAACTCGGGCCGTGCCAGCGCGAAGGCCTGGTTCACGAGGACCACGTGGGACTTCTCGGCGCGCTTGCGCGCGACCTCGGCCCCGCACGCCGCGCGATCGGACTTGTGCGTGCAGCAACCCGACTGGCCGCGCACCGTGCGCAGCAGCGCATCGAGGGCCTTCATGTAGGGCGCGCTCGAGACGAGCTGCACGGGCGGGCGACGCGGCAGGCGGTCGAGGTCGCCCTCGAGGTCCGTCGTGGCGAACGTCGCGAGCTGAGCCCAGGCCAGCCAGGCCTCGCCCGACTCCTCTTCCGGGACCGTGGACTTCAGCGCGCGCCAGCACAGGTAGTTGTCGCGGCCCTTGAGCAACGTCACGCGCATCCCCGGCGCGACGCCCGCGCGGGTCAGAGCGGCCAGAGCGCGCGGCACCTCGCGGTCGAGCGCCTGCTCCTGCAGGGCGCGCGTGTAAGTCGCGACGCCGATACGCACGTCGTGGCGGCGCGCCCACAGGAGCGCCGGCAGCAGGTACGCCAGCGTCTTGCCGGTTCCGGTCGGCGCGTGCACCAGCAAGAGCTCGCGCGAGCCCAGCGTGCGAGCCACCTCGCGCGCGGTCTCGTGCTGGCCGCGGCGGTACGGGCCGTGGGCGCCGTCCGGCCCGCCGAACAACGCCGGCAGGTGGCGCGTGAAGACCTCCTCGAGGACCGCGCTGTCCTCCGCGGCGAAATCGAGCTCGCCCTCGCGGTCCGCCGGCACGTTCTCCAGCGCCGCCCAGCGCTCCAGCTCGCGCGCGCAAGCCGGACGCGCGTCCTCCAGGAGGTCCTCGAGGGACTCGCCCGCGTTGGCGAAGCGCGCGAGCCGGCCGTCCTCGATGCCTGCGAGCTCCGCGGGCGCCCAGGCCGACGGAGCGTCGAGGATCGACAGGGCGAGGCCCAGGCGCCGCGCGGCCGACGGATCCGCGTCCGCGAGCCCGCGCCAGGCGCGCGTCGCGGCCGTGGCGAAGAGCTCGAGCGCGGGTTGCTCGAGCGCGTGGACGCGCCGCGCGAGCTCGATCGTCGCGCGGCGCAGGTCTTCGGGCCCGAACGCGCGCTCGTCGGCGTCGGCGAGCAGCGCCACCAAGCCGGCGCGACGCCCGGCGAGCCGCCCCGGCAGGAACAGCGCGCACAGCTCGTCGAGCCCGACGCTCGTGGGCACGGCCGTGCGGGTCAGGTGCTCGTGCCAGGCGGTGAATGCTTCGGCGTCGGGCACGACCAGGGGCAGCGTGCCCACGAAGGCGGTCAGCGCGCCCCAGGCTTCCTCGGGACCGGGCGCGCCCTCGTCGTCGACCCGCTCCGGCTCGGGCGGGGCTGCGCCGGCCGCGGGCGCGGCGCGGCGTGAGGCGACCTCGACGTCGAGGAGCTCGAGGCCCTGCCCGTCCCGGGCCGGGCGCAGCGCGCGCACGCGCACGAGCACGTCGAGCGCCGGATCCGGCCCGCTCGTCCAGGCCACGACGAACGCCGGTTGCGGCCCGCGCACGCGCGGCGCGCGAGCCGGCGCTTCCCGCTCGTCCGGGGCGTGGTTCGGAGGCCGGATCACGCGCGCATCATGACACGGGGTTCGATCCGTCCGCGGGCGATCCCGGCGCGGAACGCTGCGCGCGGAAGCGCGGAATCCGCGCTCGAGCGCGCCGCTCCGGTGGCGCTGCGTGCGCCCCGTGCGGGCTCCGGGGCGGCTGATGGTCCCGCGCCTCGACGGATCGGGCGCGCTTCCGCTATCCTGCTCCACCTTTTGCTCGCGGTCGGAGCCGCGAGACGCCGCCTTGGCCGGCCCCCCCTCTCGAACCCCGACACGCACCCCGACGATCCGATGGAGATCACGACGATCCACTACGACGGTTACGAGAAGGTGGTCCGCTGCCGCGACGTGAAGTCCGGCCTGCACGCGCTGATCGCGGTGCACGACACGACCCTCGGGCCGGCGCTGGGCGGGATGCGGATGCTGCCCTACGCGCGCGAGGACGATGCGCTGTTCGACGTCCTGCGCCTGGCGAAGGGGATGACCTACAAGTCGGCCGCGGCCGACACCGGCCTGGGTGGCGGGAAGTCCGTCATCATCGGCGACCCGAAGGCGCTCAAGAGCGAGGCGCTCTTCCGTGCGATGGGACGCTTCGTGGACAGCCTCGACGGCCGGTACATCACCGCCGAGGACATGAACATCGGGATCAAGGACCTGGAAATCGTGCGCAAGGAGACGCGCTGGGTCACCGGGCTCTCGCGCGAGTCGGGCAGCTCCGGGAACCCGAGCCCGTACACCGCGCTGGGTTGCCAGCACGGGATGCGCGCCGTGCTCGAGGAGCTGGACGGCGTGGCGGACTTCCGTGGCAAGCGCATCCTGATCCAGGGCGTGGGCGCGGTCGGCGGTCGGCTCGCGGAGCTCGTGGCGGCCGAGGGCGCGCGCGTGATCATCTGCGACATCGACGAGGCCAAGGCCGATCGGCTCGGCAAGCAGCACGGCTGGGAGGTCGTCACGGACGCCGCGCACGTCGACGTGCCCTGCGACATCTACGCGCCCTGCGCGCGCGGCGAAGGGCTCCACGATGGCACGATCCCGCGCCTGAAGTGCCGCGCGATCGCCGGCGCCGCGAACAACCAGTTGCTCGAGCAGCGCCACGGGCGCGACCTCAAGGCGCGCGGGATCCTGTACGCGCCGGATTTCCTGATCAATGCCGGCGGCATCATCAACGTCTCGATCGAGATGCTGCCGGGCGGCTACGACGAGCAGAAGTCGCTCAAGAAGATCGAGAGCATCCACACGAACCTGAGGAAGGTGTTCGAGATCGCGCGCGTCGAGGGCATCCCGACGCACGAGGCGGCGGTGCGGCTGGCCGAGCAGCGCATCGCGGCCGGGCGCGCGGCCAAGCTGGCGGGCAAGGCCTGATCTGACCGGCGGGGCGGCGCGACGTGCTCACGCGGCGGCTCGCCGTCCTGGCGTTCCTGCTCCTGGTCCTGCCGGCCGCGTTCACCGCGCTGTTCCTGGCGCGGCACGCGCGGCCGGCGGTCGAGCCCGCGGCGCAACCGGGCGGCCGCGTCGTGGGCCGACTGGTGCCTGTCGGTTCGCCCGGACCGCTCGCGGACGTCGCGGTCGAGCTGCTGGGCGTGGCTCGCGACGGCGCCGAGCGCCTGCTCGAGCGCGGCCTGACCGACGACGGCGGACGCTGTACGTTCGAGGCTCCGCCGCTCGACGGGCACTACGTGCTGAGCCTGCCACCGGGCGAGTGGATCCCGGCTCGCGTGCCGTTCTCCCTCGCTGCCGGGACGCGCGGCGACGTCGAGCTACCCGTGCGGCGTGCGGCCGTGCTGGAACTCGACTTCGAGCAGCGCTCGGGGCTCGGCCTGCACGGGGGGACCTTCACGATTCGGGGCGAGGCCGGCCGCAGTTGGTTCTCCCCATGGCGCAGCACGCAGTACGAGCGCAGCGGCGAGTTCGAGGGCGCTTCCATGCGAGCGCCAGGGCTCCCGCCTGGGCGTGCGACGATCACCGTGCGCCTCGCGGGGGGCGCGAGCACCGAGTTGGTGGTCGACCTCGCTCCGGGCCCGAACCGCGGCCGCATCGAGCTCTAGCAGCCCCGGCGACGCTCTCGGTCAGGCCCGGGCGCGCTTGGGGAGTGCGTGGTAGGGTTCTCGATGGCGCCCGCCTGCCGGCCGCCGCCCCCCCCCATGAAGCACCTGATCCCGCTGGCGGCCGCGGCCGCGTTCCTGGTTCCAGTCGCGTCGGCGCAGGCCACGTACGTCTACGACCTCGTGCAGCCGTCGAGCAACTTCAGTTGGTCGGGCACCTCGACGCTCGGGAACATCGTCGGGAACCCCTCGAACCAGTTCCAGCTCGCCGGCACGGTGAACCTGGACCTCGTGCTGCAACCCGGTTCGCAGCCCTATTCGTCGGGCGCGTTCAACGGCGGTGCGGCCGCCGCCGTGCCCGACCTGCGCGGACGCATCAACAACCCGCTGCCGTTCCTACCGCCCCTGGCGACCATCGAGGTCAACGGGCTCGTCCTGTCGCCGACGTCACCCACGTTCGCGGTCGGCGCTGGCGGGGTCTTCCAGGCGGACGTGACGCTCACGGCGCTGGCGGGCACGCTGGTCGTGACGCCCCTGGGCGGATCCGCGACCTCGACGAACCTGGCGGGCAGCTCGTCGAACCCCACCTCGGCGAACGGGGCACTCACGCTCGTGGGCGGGTCGCTGCGGCTCAACATGCCGGTGAGCTCCAGCTTCCCCTTCAGCGACCCGACCAGCGGGGCGAGCGGGACGATCACGGTCACGGGCACCGTCGTGGCCGAGCGCCAGCTCGTGAAGTCGTTCTGTGCCGGCGACGGCAGCGGCGTCGCCTGCCCGTGCGGCAACACGGCGCCCGCGGGCTCGGGGCGCGGCTGCCTGAACTCGACGGGCGCCGGCGCCTTGCTGGCGGCGGCCGGAGCCGCGGTCGTCAGCGCGGACACGCTCGTGCTGAACGGCAGCTCGATGCCGGCGAACGCCTCGGCGCTCTACTTCCAGGGCACGAGCGAGTCCGGCGCCGGAGCCGGCGTCGTGTTCGGCGACGGGAAGCGCTGCGCGGCGGGCGCGGTGGTCCGGCTGGGCACGAAGACGAACGTGGCCGGGACGTCGAGCTATCCGCAGGGCGGCGACCTGTCCGTCTCCCAGCGCGGCGGCGTGCCGGCCTCGGGCGGCACCCGCACGTATCAAGTCTGGTACCGCAACAGCGCCGCGTTCTGCACGCCGGACGGCTTCAACCTGACGAACGGTCTGCGGGTGACCTGGCTCCCCTAGACCGATCCCGGTCGCTGTGGGGCGTGGGAGCTCGGCTGTACGCGGGGCTTCGCTCCGCCGGCGGCCGTCCGGCCGAGCAGGCGAGCCCCGCGTCGTCGGTCGAATGCGAACCCCAGCGCACGCGCAGCGCGCGCGCTCACTCCTTGCGCAGGAAGTCGACCAAGTCGCGCTCGAGCTCTGCGAGGCCGTATTCCGGCAGCGTCAGGCAGCGGTAGACGATCCTGGCCAGCGGCTCGGGCGTGTTCGGGTTCAGGTCTTTGGGCGGCGCGTAGGACAGGAAGTAGCTGAGCGACATGCGCTCGACCTCGCCGCCCTGCTCGCGGCCGGCGTACTGCCAGGGCACCTCGTCGAACGGCAGGACGCCGGTCAGGATCTCGTACAGCATGACGCCGATGCCCATGACGTCGGCCTTGCCGTCGCGCAGGAGCAGCGGGTTGTAGTGCGGCGTGGTCGTCGCGATGCCGCGTTCGTCGGAGCGTTGAGCCGGGTCGATCAGCACGACCGCGCCCGAGGGCTTGACCAGCACGTTCTCGGGCTTCAGGTCGCCGTGATAGCCCAACTGGCCGGTGCGGTTGAGCTTCATCAGCGACCGCACGATGGTCAGGAACCAGTTGAGGCGGATGCCCTCGAGCGCGCGAATCTTCTCCCGCAGCGTCTTGCCGCGGGCGTACTCCAGCGCGAGCACCGGGCGACCTTCGTGGCTGAACAGCTCGCGCAGTTGCACGACGTTCGGGCTCTTCACGCGCTCGAGCAGGGCCGCCTCGGCCCGCAGCGTGTCGTCGATCTCGTGCACGTCGAGGAAGTCGATGCGGACGCCGTCGTTGCGGAAGAACACGGCCTCGGCGGGGGTCTCGTCGGGGCTGATGCCCTCGGGACGGCGCTGGTTCGTGATCTCGAGGAAGCGCGTCACGTAGCGACCGCCGCCGGCGACGTCGCCCAGCTTGAGCGCGACCTTGCGGCCGTCCGGGTCCTCGGCCAGGTAGACCAGGGCGAACCCGCCACGAGCGAGGAACTCGACGACGCGGTAGGAGCCGATGAGCTCGCCAGCTTCGAGCTTGATCATGAGGGGGGACCGGGGGATCGAACGGGTGGGGTGCGCCGCGCCGCGCCGAGCGCGACCGGAGGTTATGTCGGGCCGTGGAGGGCGTGGATTGAGGCTATTTTCCCGGGGCCACGACCGGCGGCCACCGCGCGCTCTGCGGGGGCCCGCGCCGCGGATGCGCGTACCTCAGCGCGGCGCGGCGGCGCGTTCCGCCACGGTGTCGAGCGGGACCTCGGCGAGGCTCGCGTCGGAACCCGTGCCCAGGATTCGGGCGGCACCGTCCAGCACGGTGCCCGTGCCGAGCCACTCGGGATCCCGTTGGTGCGGGCGGTAGCGCCAGGCGCGGCCCTCGACGTCGACGATGCCGACCTCCTGGGCGAAGCAGTTGCGCACGCTGAACCACGCCCGCCCCGCGCCGCCCGGCTCGTCGAAGCGCACGATGGAGCCCACGACGCCCGCCGCGGCCACCACGTCCCAGGCGCGCGCCGCCTGCGAACGCAGGATCACCGCCTCCGCGAGACCGGGCGGCGAGATGGTCGAGGTCGTGCGGCAGGCCGCCAGCACCAGCAGCAGGACGGCGGCTCCGGGCAGAGAGACGTGCACGCTTCCAGCTATCGGACGCGGGGCTCCGCCGCTCAAATGGACGGCTTCGGCGCCGGTGCGTATCCTCACCACGTGGACGACTACGCGCTGGAGTGCTTCAGGAAGGCTGGCCGGATCGCCTCGGAGTGCCGCGAGTGGGCCAAGGCGAGCATCCGGCCCGGCGTGCCGATCCGGCACGTTCTCGAGTCGGTCGAGGACCTGATCCGCGAGCGCGGCGCGCAGCCCGGGTTCCCGGCGCAGTCCAGCCGCAATTTCGTCGCGGCCCACTACTGCTCGGCGCCCGAGGACGAGCAGGCCTATGCCGAGGGCGACTGCGTGAAGGTCGACATCGGCGTCCACGTCGACGGCTACATCGCCGACACGGCCGCCACGGTCGACCTGTCGGCCGACCAACGCTGGACGCCGCTCGTGGAGGCCTCGAAGAACGCGCTGGCGGCCGCCATCGCGACCGTCCAGGACGGCGTGCAGGTCGGCGACGTCGGCGCGGCGATCGAGCGCACGATCCTGGCCGCCGGCTTCCAGCCGGTGCGCAACCTGACCGGTCACGGGCTGGCGCGCTGGAAGGTTCACACCGCGCCGCAGATCCCCAACTACGCCGAGCGCGGCGCCGGCACGCTCAAGGCCGGGATGGTCTTCGCCATCGAGCCCTTCGCCAGCACGGGCCGCGGCTACATCCGCGAGGCCGGCAAGGCCGAGGTCTTCATGATGGTCCGCCCGCCCGCCAAGGCCAAGGCCGTGGACCGCGAGGTGCTCCGTGCGATCGAGGGCTGGCGGGGCCTGCCGATCGCGCGGCGCTACTTCCGCCACCTCGACCGCGACGCCGTCGAGGACACGTTCACGAAGCTCGCGCGCCAGGGCTCGCTCGTGCGCTACCCGCCGCTGGTCGAGGACGAGGGCGTGATGGTCGCTCAGTACGAGCACTCGCTGTACCTCACGAAGGACTCGGTCGAGATCCTGACGGCCTGAGAGCGGCTCTTGGCTCCGGCCCCGAGCGAGTGTCAACGGTCCAGGATGCGCGACGTCTCCTGGTCGAACCCGAGGCTCTCGAGCGTGGTGATGCTGCGTTCGCCGGTCTGGCGGCGGACGGTGAACGTCTGCCGCGATCCATCGTCGGAGAAGATCAGGTCGTAGCGCTCGCGGCCCAGAGGGAAGACGTCGTAGGCGAAGCCCCCGCGCTGCAGGACGTCCACGGTCGCGGCGTCGAGGTCGCGCCTCAGTCGCGGCCAGAGGTCGGCCTCGAGCTCGGCGATCTGCGCTGGGAAAGGCTCGGCGCGGAGGCCCTCGGGGATCGAGGCTCCGGCCGGCGTGCGCCGCAGGTGCTGGGCCTCGATCGCGAGATAGCGCGCTCGCAAGCCCTCGGGATCCGAGCCCAGGCTCGACCAAGCCAGCGCGGCGGCAGGGCCGTAACCCTCGACGTCCGCGACGGGCAAGCCCAGCATCGATCGCAGCTCGACGTCCACGCGCACCAAGGTGAGGTGGTCCGCGGCGGTCTCGAACAGCAGGATGCCGGCGACGAGCGTGACGAGCACCAGCAGCCCGCAGCCGACGAACAGGAGCGGCTTCATCGCGGGTCCGGCTGGGGCGCTGTCGGTGCCGCGAGCGGTGCTACGGGGACCGGCGCCGCCGGCGCGATCCTGGCCGTCCCGGCTGCTGCCTGCCGACCGGCGAAGTAGGACTGCACGATGCGCTCGTAGCGTCGCGGAAGCGTGGCGTGCTCCTCGGTGGCGCTCCCGCCGCCGGAACGTCGCTCGACCCGCCAGCCGTTGCCGGCCCGCGCAATGCGCAGCTCGACCGGGCCGTCCTCGGCCGGCAAGAGCGCGGCGATGAGCTTGTCGAGGGACTCGCGCGGCAACGCGTCGGAACCGAGCACGGCTTCGATCTCGCGCCGGAGGTCCGCGCGCAGGCCGGCCACGGTCTGGGCGTCGAGAGCGAGTCGCACGGCGGCGACCTCGTCGGCTCCGCGGGTCGGCAGCGGGGTCGTCGACGACGTTTCGTGGAGCTCGTAACGCCGCAGTGGATCCGCCTCGCCCGGAGTCTCCAGGAGCGGCCACATGGAATCGAGCGCGGCCAGCGGGGCGAGCGCGTCCTGCGCCAGCTCCGGGTCGCCAGCCAATGCGCGCAAGACGACCGCGCGGTGAGCGAGCCCGGGCTCGGCGGGCGCCTGCTCCAACGCGCGCCGCACCAGCTCCTCGGCCCGCGCCACCTGGGCTCGGAACTCGGGCCGGGCGGGGGCCAGCGCCGGGGATGGCGGCACCACCGGCCCGTCCGCGGTGTGCGGCGCCCGCGGGGCCTCGCTGGCGCCGGGCCGCGCCTCGGCGGCGAGACCGCCCCACAGGAGCAGCGCGACCGTGATCGCGACGAAGGGCACCAGCAAGACGGCCAGCAGCACGACCGCGATCTTGGCCGCGCTCCAGCCGGCTCGCGGACGCGCGCCGGGGCCGTACGCGGCCGGCGCCGCGGACGTACCCGCGGCGAGCGGCGGCGGGGCGGTCTGCAGGGGCGTGCGCGCGATGTCCTGAACCGCAGTGCGCACGTCGCACGCTGCCTGATACCGGCGCTCGGGCTCCTTGGCGAGCGTGCGGATGACGACCTCGTCGAGGCGCACGTCGATCTGGACCTTCTCGGACGGCAGCGGGAAGCGACCCAGCGGCAGCTCGCCCGTGAGCAGCTCGTAGAACACCACGCCCAGCGAGTAGATGTCCGCGCGGTGGTCGACGTCCTTGGGACGCTCGATCTGTTCGGGCGCCATGTAGTGCGGCGTGCCCATGGCCTGCGACATGCGCGTGAGCGACAGGCCGCGCGCGGCGCGGTCGAGCACCTTGGCCAGGCCGAAGTCGACGATCTTCACCTTCCCGTCGCGCGTGAGCAGCACGTTCTCGGGCTTGATGTCGCGGTGGACGATGCCGTTCTCGTGCGCGTAACCGAGCGCCGCGCAGATCTGCATGACCAGCGCCAACGCCTGCGCCGGCTCGATGCGGCCGGCGCGCTCCGCCTGCCGGAGGTTCGGGCCGTCCACGTACTCCATCGCCAGGAAGAAGTGCGGACCGGCGCGGCCCGCGTCGTAGACGGCGACGATGTTCTCGTGGGAGAGCCGCGCGAGAGCCTGCGCCTCACGCACGAAGCGCTCCTCGAAGGCCGCGTCGGCGCGTGCCGGGGCGGCCAGCACCTTGAGCGCGACCGTGCGTCCGAGGCCCTTCTGCCGCGCCTCGTAGACGGCGCCCATGCCGCCGCGCCCGACGAGGCGCAGGATCTCGAAGTGGGGGAAGTGGGGCTGGAGCTCCGCCGGGGTGGGGGGCGGCGGGGCGGGGTCGCCGGCGTCGGTCAGGACGACCTCGGGCTCACCCAAGCCCACCGACAGCAGGCACTTGGGGCACATGCCGGCGGGGCCGTCGGCCGGGATCGAGGCGTGGCAGCGGGGACAGTGGCTGGACATCGAGGCTCTCCAGGGTCCTGTCCCGGGAGCGGGCGTCCGGGTTACGCACTTTCTCGGGCGGGGGCCGAACTTCCGCACCCGTCGAGTCCGGCCGGAACGGATGATTCCGACGTCCCGCTCCGGAGGCTCCCCCATGTTCGTCGGCTGGTCCGAGATCGTCGTTCCCGCGCTCATCGCCACCGTGCTCGTGTTCGTCGCGAGCTCGGTGATCCACATGGTCATCCGTTGGCACAACGCCGACTACCGGAAGCTCGCCAACGAGGACGAAGTCCGCGCCGCGCTCGGTCGGACGTCGCCCGCGCCCGGGCAGTACGTGCTGCCGCACTGCACCGACCAGAAGGCGATGGCCTCGCCCGAGATGCAGGCGAAGTACGAGCAGGGCCCCAACGCGATCCTGTGGGTCCGCCCGAACGGGAACGTGAAGCTCGGCCCCTTCCTGGGCGCGTGGACCGCCTACGTCTTCGTCGTGAGCATGCTCGTCGGCTACGTCGGCGCGAGCGCCCTGCCCGACGTCGCCAGCTACACGAAGGTCTTCCAGGTCGTGGGGGCCGCCGCCTGGCTGGCGTATGCCTGGGGCGGCCCGTCCGACTCGATCTGGAAGGGCCGGCCCTGGATCTCGACCGTGCGCGGCCTCGTCGATGGGCTCGTGTACGCCTGTCTCACGGCCGGCGCCTTCGCCTGGATGTGGACGCGCTGAGCGCGCGTCACGCCGCTCGGTTCACGAGGCGAGCGCCGCGAACAGGCCGCGTACCTCGTCATCGAGGTCGCGCACGTCGTCGAGCGTCGAGGCGATCTCCGCGCGGATCTCCTCGCGCCATGCCTGGCGCACGCGGTGCGCGGCGACCTTGAGCGCACCGGCGCTGGTCCCGAGTCCGGTGGCGATCTCCTGCAGGGAACCTGCGTCGGGATCGGCGGCCAGGAACGGTCGCAGCGCGCTGAAGAGCTGGGCCTTGCCCTCTCGCTCCATGCGGGCTTCGAGCCGCGCCAGTGCGGCGTCCAGCACGGACAGGGCCCAGGCGCGCTCGAACGTGCGCTCCGGGTCCAGCTCGCTCGCGCTGGCGAGGCGCCAGCGCCGGTCGGCCTCCGCGGGGTCCAGGGGCAGGTGGCGCGTCGACCCGCCGCGCTTCAGCGCGCGCTCCTTCTCGTCCGCGTGCGCGACGTGGAACTTCAGCGCGCCGAGCAGGAAGGCCCGGAATCGCCCGCGCTCGCCGTCCGCGTCCGCCAGGCGGCCCTTCTCGAGGAGCTCGACGAAGAGCCCCTGCACGAGATCGGCCGCGCGCTCACCCTCGACCCCACGACGGCGCAGATAGGCGTACAGCGGCCACCAGTAGGCTCGGCACAGGTCCTCGAGTGCGCCGCGTGCCTCGGCGGAGCGTGGGGACGCGGCGCGCTGGACGAGGCTCCAGCGCGTCGTGAGGAAGGCCGCAGGGTCGCTCACGGCGGCTCCTGTCGCACGCGCTCCAGCGCGGCTCGCCACGGCGCGGGGTCCGCGCCTTCCTCACCGCGCTCGCGCAGCCGCTCGTAGGCGCGGGCGGCCGTCTCGATCGCCCGGTCCAGGTCGCGCAGGATCGCCGTGCGCTCCTCGGGCGTCCGGCGCTCGCGCACGCGCTCCAGGAACCGCTCCAGTGCCTGCGGCTCCGCTCCGCGGCGCAGCAGGTGGATGCGCGCGATGGCTTGCGGCCGCGCGGCGGGCGTCCGCCAGGTCTCCCGGGCGGCGGCCAGGTCGAGCTTCGTGGCGAGCGAGACGGTCGACGCCAGAACCAAGCCCAGGAGGATCGCGGCGCCCGCGCGCGGCGCGCGCGCGCCGAGGTCGGCGATCGCCAGCGCGGCCGAGAGCGCCAGGACGCCGAGGAGCGGCAGCACGTAGCGCAGCGCGAAGACCAGGTCCTCCGCTCCGCGCACGAGGGGCGACATGGCCCAGATCGCGGCGAACGCTGGCGGGTAGAGCACGAGCGCGAGCAGGGCCGGATCACGCTCGCGACGCCGCAGCCATAGCGCCGACACCCACAGCACGAGCAGCGTGGCGAGCCATGCCGCGCCGAGCGCCCAGCCCGCGTCGCCGCGGATCCAGAACGCTTCCGGCAGGTCGCGCACGAAGAGCTCGCGCAGCCGTGCCAGGGGCTCCTCACCCCCGCCGAACGCCAGCCCCGCAGGACCGTGCCCGTAGATGCCGAGCGGCGCGTCGCGCGACGGCGGGCGCAGCAGGACGAGCGGCACGAGGCCCAGGAGCAGGCCGGCAACGCGCGCGGCGGCGAGCCGCGGGCTCCGCCACCAGGCGCGGTCCAGTCCCAGCTCCAGCGCGACGGCCAGCGCGATGAGCAACCCTCCGCCGAAGTACAGCAGGAGGCCCAACGCGCAGGTCAGCGCCGCCTGCGCGCACGCGCCGAGTCGTCGCGCGCGGACCTCCGCCGCGAACGCCATCCACCCCAGCGTGAGCGCGTGGAAGTGCTGATGCGTCCCCTGCGCGAGCACGGAGTCCAGCACCGGACCCGGCGGAGCGAACGCGACGAGCAGGCCTGCGGCCCAGGCCGCCCGCCGTCCGCCGAGTCGCCCGAGCAGCACGAAGGCGGCCGCGGCTTCGATCATGGGGAACGGGAGGCAGGCGATGCGCAGGGCCGGCAGCACCGCGCCGAGCAGCGCGAACAGCGGCGCCGCCAGGATCCCGACCACCACGGCGCCGCCCCACAGTCCCACGGCGTGGTCCTGCAGCGGGACGATGGGGCCGCGCAGGATCTCGATGGCGACATTCCCGCGCAGGAGCTCCTCCGTCCACACGCGGCCGTTCTCGAGCAGGTCGGCCGGCGGCAGGAGCACGATCGCGAGGCGGACGAGGCCAGCCAGCAGCGCACACACGAGCGCGCCGCGCCAGGACGCAGTCACCGGCTCCGGGCGATCGGGCATCACGCTGGCCGGGCGTGGCGGTTCGCGCCGCGGACTCCGCAGGGCGGCGGCACCGGCGGGCGAGACGGGGGCCGCTCGGGGTTCACGCGTCGGATCCTACTCGCGCCGCGGCCGGGGGTCTCGCGCTGGCGGTGGTCTGACCGCGCGCTCTCCGCTGCCCATGGCCTGCCACATGCGGCTCGGGTGGCTGCGCACAGCGCAGCGTGCCGCGCAGCCCGCGCCTCCGCGCGCCGACGAACTCGCTCAGGGGCTCGCGCCGAGACCCTGCGCGAGGCAGTCTGGCGCACGCGCCGCGTTGCACGCGTCCGTGCTCTGGCGTTCCCATGTCCGCGAGGACCCCGCAACCGAGCCCTGGCCTCATGACCCGCGAGGTCGTCGCGCTGCCGGTCTTCGTGCTCGTCACGTTCCTGGCCGCGGTCCCCGGGGCGCTGTGGCCTCCCGGGGATTGGTACGCCGGGCTGGAGAAGCCCGCGTGGAACCCGCCCGCGTGGGTCTTCGGCCCGGCCTGGACGCTCCTCTACACGCTGATGGCCGTGGCGGCGTGGCTCGTCTGGCGTCGCGGCGGCTTCCGCGTGCAGCGGCGTCCGCTGACCCTGTACTGCGTGCAGTTGGCGCTGAACGCAGCCTGGACGCCGGTCTTCTTCGGTGCACAGGAGCCGGGCTGGGCCCTCCTGGTGATCCTGGCGCTGTGGGCTCTGCTGCTGGCGACCCTGCTCGTCTTCCGGCGCACGAGCGGACCGGCGGCGCTGCTGCTCGTGCCCTACTTGGCGTGGGTGAGCTTCGCGGCCGCGCTCAACTGCGCGCTCTGGCGCCTGAACTGACCGCGGCGCTGCTCACAGGAGCTTGCGCTGCAGGTCCCGCAGCAGGCACAACGCCTCGAAGGGCGTGAGGCGGTCGATCTCCAGCTTGCGGATCTCCTCCTCGGTCGCGCTGAACGGCGACTCGAACAGCCCGAGCTGACGCCCCGGTTCGGCCGGGGCTCCCCGGCCCTTCGCGATGCGCGGCGCGAGGCCCTCGGCGTCCTCCTCGAGCTCGGCCAGGATCGCCTTGGCGCGCGTCACGAGCGCCTCCGGCACTCCCGCGAGCCGGGCGACGTGGATGCCGTAGGAGCGGTCAGTGCCGCCCTCGACGATCTTGTGCAGGAAGACGATCTCGTCCTGCCATTCGCGCACGGCCACGCTCTTGTTGCAGACGCCCTCGAAGCGCGTCGCGAGCTGGGTGAGCTGGTGGTAGTGCGTCGCGAACAGCGTGCGGCAGCGCGTGCGCTCGTGCAGGTGCTCGACGATCGCCCAGGCCAGCGCGAGGCCGTCGAAGGTGCTGGTGCCGCGGCCGACCTCGTCGAGCACGACCAGCGAGCGCGCGCTGGCGTTGTTCAGGATGTTCGCGATCTCCAGCATCTCGACCATGAAGGTCGAGGCCTGACGGCCGATGTCGTCGGCCGAGCCGATGCGCGTGAAGATGCGGTCGACGACGCCGACCTTGGCCTCCTGGGCCGGCACGAACGAGCCCATCTGCGCCAGCAGGACGATCAGCGCGGTCTGGCGGATGTAGGTCGACTTGCCGGCCATGTTCGGGCCGGTCAGCACGGTCACCAGGCGGTCCGTCCGGTTCAGGTGGCTGTCGTTCGGCACGAAGGCCGCGTCACGCTGCAAGCGCTCCACGACCGGGTGCCGTCCGTCCGTGATCTTGATGGCCTCGCCGGCGTCGACCTTGGGCGCCGACCAGCGGTTCTCGGCCGCGCACTGCGCCAGCGACGCGAGCACGTCGAGCTCGCCGATCGCCCGCGCCGTGGCCAAGACGCGCGGGATCTCGCGCGCCGTGGCCGCGCGCAGCTCCTCGAACAGCGCGAACTCGAGGTCACGTGCTCGCTCCTCGGCGTGCAGGACCTGCTCCTCGAACTCCTTCAGCTCGGGCGTGACGTAGCGCTCGGCGTTCTTGACCGTCTGCTTGCGGATCCAGTGCGCCGGCACCCGCTCGACTTGGCCGCGCGGCACTTCCAGGAAGTACCCGAACACCGAGTTGAACCCGACCTTGAGGCCGTTCATCCCGGTGCGCGCGATCTCCTCGCTCTGGAAGCGCGCCATCCAGCTCTTGGCGTCGCGGGCCAGGGCGTGCAGCTCGTCGATCTCGGTCGAGACGCCGGCGCGCACCAGCCCGCCCTCCTTGACCGTGGGCGGGGGTGCGTCGACGAGCGTGCGCGTGACGCGGCCGGCCAGCTCGGCCACGGGGTCGAGCGCCTCGTGGACCTCGCCCAGCGCCTTGGACGAGGCGCGCTCCAGGGCCGCGCGCAGCTCTGGGACGAGGAGCAGCGAGTTCGCGAGCCCCACGAGGTCGCGGGCGTTGCAGCGGCCGGTGGCGATCTTGCCTGCGAGCCGCTCGAGGTCCAGCACGCGGCCGAGGGTCTCGCGGACGACTTCGCGGGTGAGGCCGTCCTCGACGAGCTCCGCGACCCCCTTCTGCCGGTGGAGGATCCCGTCGACATCGCGCAGCGGCGCTCCCAGCCACTCGCGCAGGGTGCGGCCACCCATCGGCGTCCGCGACAGATCCAACACCTCGAGCAGCGAGCCCTCGCGCCGGCCCTCGCGCTGGGTCTCGAAGAGCTCCAGGCACGAGCGCGTGGCGCGGTCGAGGACCAGGTGACGCGCGCGGTCGACGAGCTCCAGCGTGCGCACGTGCGCGCAGCCTTGCCGCTGCGTCTCCTCCAGGTAGGCGAGCAGCGCCCCCGCCGCCGGCACGATCGGGGAATGCTCCTCGATCCCCAGTCCCTCGAGCCGCGCGAGTCCGAGCTGCTTCGTGAGCAGGCGCGCCGCCGCCTCGCGGTCGAAGTGCCAGTCCTCGCGCCCGTGCACGCGCGGCCCCAGCGCCCGCGCCAGCTCGGCCGAGGTGTCGGGGTGCGCCGCGGCGAGCGTCGTCGCGACGAGCAGCTCCGCGGGCGCGACGCGCGCGAGCTCGTCCGCGAGGGTCGCGACGCCCAGTTCCGAGGCCTGGAACCGGCCAGTCGACACGTCGACCCATGCGAGCCCCGCTCGCGTCCCGGCGAGGTGCAGGCACGCCAAGTGGTTCGCCGCGCGGGCCTCGAGCGCGTTCTCCTCGGTCAGCGTCCCCGCCGTGACGACCCGTACGACCTTGCGCTCGACGATGCCCTTGGCGAACCGCGGGTCCTCCATCTGCTCGCAGATCGCGACGCGAAAGCCCTTGTTCACGAGCCGCAGCAAGTAGGAGTCGACGGAGCGCACGGGCACGCCGGCCATGGCGATCGCGTCCTCGCCCTTGCTGCGCGAGGTGAGCGCGATGCCCAGCTCGCGCGCGGCGATCGTCGCGTCCTCGTGGAAGAGCTCGTAGAAGTCTCCCATCCGGAAGAAGAGCAGGGCATCGGGCGCCTCGCGCTTGGCGCGCCAGAACTGCTCCATCATCGGGGTGTTCTGGCCTCCGCCGCCGGGCTTCTTCGGGTCGCCCTTCTCGAGGTACGTCGAGCGCATGGTGTCCGGGGAGTGTAGTGGAAGCCCGCGATCCCGCCCGCGTGCTTGCGCCGCCGGGGCGGCGCGCGGACGATCGGGGCATGCCGAGCCGCACGACACTCCTCGCAGGATGCGCCTTGCTCCTGGTCCTGACCGCCTGTGGCTCGACCCGCGCTGCGGCTGGTGCACCGCCGCGCGAGCCCGACGGCGCCGAGTCCGCCGCGGCAGCGGGGGTCCAGATGATCGACCCGCGGCGGGGGGAGGAGCGCGGGGTCGCGATCCTGGAGGTCACGCTGCGCAACGTGACGAGCGCGCACGCCTCCGTCCGCTGTGCGCCCGAGTGGTACGACGCGCGGGGCGCGCTCCTGGAGCCGGCCTCCGCCTGGCAGACGGTCGAGCTCGCGGCGGGCGCCGAGCGCCGCGTGCGGTTCGCTCCCACGCCGTCGGCCGCGCGCTCGTGGCGGCTGCGCTTCCGGCCGTGATTCCGGCCCTGGTCGCCGCGGCCCTGGCGCTCGGCGTCGCTGGCGGCTGTGCGACGACGCGCACGGAGGCCTCGGCCGATCCGGGCGCCTGGGCGGTGCTCGAGCCAGCGAGCGCCAGCGCGACCGCGCGTCTGGCCGCGGCGCGCATCGTCGACGCGGCCTCGGGCTCCCCCCTGGCGCGGCCGGTCTCCGCCACGGATCCACGGCTCTGCGTGCGCCTGGAGGACGGCTCTCCGCGCCGCGCGGGGGACTTCGCGATCCGACTGGCGCGAGCGCTCCTGGCGACGGGCCGCGTTGTCCTCGTTCCCGACGGCACGGTCCCGCGGGTGCGGGTGATCGAGCCCGACCCGGGTTCCTCCGCAACGGTGGCGATCGACCTGGAGGAGCCGCGGGGCGCTGTGCTCCTGCGCCTGCTCGCCAGCCCGAGCCCTGATTGAGAATTCCTAGGGGCGGCGTTCGCTCGGGGCGGGAACCCCGTTCCCCAGTGCGTCCTGAGGGGGACCTGCGCCGGAAGAGACCCGGTGCGGCGTGAGCGAACGACTTCTTCGATGGGCCGAACCCGCCGATCTCCTCGGCGGGTTCGGCCTTTTCCCGCCACCCAACGAGCACGCGTGGCGCCGCGCGCGTCAGGAAGTCGGTTTTCCGCGATCGGAGCGGTGCCGCGCCCGGCTCGGTGTGGTGCAGCAGGAAAGGCTGCGCTGGGGACAACTCTTCTCGATGCCCGTCAGCCCGCTGGGTTCGCCCGGCGGGCTGATGTCTTGAGCGGCCCTCGGCTCGGGCTCCCCGCCGCGCGGGCTCCGCGCACCGCGCGAGCGAGCGGAATCAGGGTTCGGCCAGGCGGCGGAACCCCGCTCGTGGAGCTGCAGCCCGGGTGGCTGCGCTGGGGACAGCTCTTCTCGATGCCGCCAGCCCGCCGGGTTCGCCCGACGGGCTGGTTCTCTTTTCAGGCCCCGGATTTCGGGGCCTTTCCCGTTCGGGCCGCCGCCAGCCGCCGGCTCCCTGACGCGCAGCCGACGAGGCTGCGCTGGGGATCCAACTCTTCTCGAAGCACGGGCCCGTCCGGTTCGCCGGGCGGGCCCGTGTCTTTCCCAGCCGCTCCCGCTCGCGGCCCGCGCCCGCCGCGACCGATAGCATGCAGCCATGGCGCACTTCCTCGTCACCGGTGGCGCGGGATTCGTCGGGTCCCACATCGTCCGGGCGCTCCTGGCGCGCGGGGACCGCGTGCGGGTCCTCGACGACCTCTCCACGGGGCGGCTCGAGAACCTGGCTGGCTTGGAGCTCGACCTGCGCCGCGGCTCGATCGTGGATCCCGCGGCCTGCGCAGCAGCCTGCACCGGCGTCGACGGCGTCTTCCACGAGGCGGCGCAGGTCTCCGTGCCGCGCAGCGTCGAGGATCCGCGCGCGAGCTACGCGGTGAACGTGACCGGGACGCTCAACGTGCTGGAGGCCTGTCGCGCGGCTCGCGTGCCGCGACTGGTCTTCGCGTCCTCCTCGGCGGCGTACGGCGACGCGCCCGAGCTGCCGAAGTCCGAGAGCATGACTCCGCGGCCGCTGTCGCCCTACGCCAGCGGCAAGCTCGCGGGCGAGGACCTGCTGCGCGTCTACGGCGCCCTGCACGGCCTGCGCGGCGTCAGCCTGCGCTACTTCAACGTGTTCGGGCCCCGGCAGGTCGACGACAGTCCCTACACCGGCGTGATCGCGATCTTCGCGCGCGCGCTGCTCGAGGGCCGGCGCGCGACGATCTTCGGTGATGGTGCCCAGACGCGTGACCTGACCTACGTCGACAACGTCGTGGCGGCGAACCTCGCGGCCATGCAGCGCGACCTCGAGCCGGGCGTCGTGATCAACGTCGGCGGCGGCGAGCGCGTCTCGATCCTGGAGCTGTACCGGACGCTGGCCGAGCTGGCCGGAAGCCGGCTCGAGCCTCAGTTCGCGCCCGCTCGTGCGGGGGACGTCAGGGACAGTTTGGCCTCCATTGAGCAGGCACGGGCGTTGCTCGGCTACGTGCCGCGTGTCGGTTGGCGCGAGGGGTTGGCGCGCACGCTCGCCTGGTACCGCGAGCGGCTGGGCGCCGCGCGGGTCGTGTAGCACCCAGGGGTCGGGGACGGCGCGACGGCTCGGAGGCGGCTCAGCGCCCGTCCGTTTCGGCCTTCCTTGCCGGGTTTCGGGGGCCTGGATACCCTGCACGACTTCACACGCTCCGGCGCGAGTCGCGAGAGCCCCCTCCGGGCCGCGCGGCCGGAGAGGACCCGCCATGACCCTGACCGCCGACTTCCGCCAGGACCTCGAGGCCATCGGCCTCAAGACCGTCACCTACAAGCACAACCTCTCGAAGGAAGAGCTCTTCCACGAGGCCATCCGGAACGACCGCGGCCGCACGCGCCAGGGCGGGCCGAGCACGGACCAGAAGGCGTTCCCGACCAAGCTCGGGGTCAAGGGCCCGCTCGTCTACTACACGGACCCCGATTGCACCGGCCGGCGGGTCAAGGACACCTACAGCGTCGCCTGGCCGGAGGTCGTGGACCAGATCTGGTGGAAGGCGGACATGCAGCAGTACGACCCGGCCAAGTACCAGGGTCTCTTGCAGCGCGTCCTCGATCACCTGAACCAGAAGAAGGCCACGCTGTACGTCAAGGACGTCTTCGTCGGCGCGGACCCGGAGTTCGCGATCCCGTACCGGTTCGTGGGCGAGTATGCGACGCACGCGATGTTCGCCCACAACATGTTCCCGAAGGACCTGAAGGGCGTCCGCGACGTCGAGAAGCGTCGCTGGACGATGATCAACGCCCCGTCCTTCACCTGCGTGCCCGAACGTGACGGCTGTCGCGCCGAGGCGGCCATCGTCATCGACGTCAAGAACCGCATCTGCCTGGTGGCGGGACGCGCGGACTACTGCGGGGTCGTGAAGAAGACGATCTTCACGGTCGGGAACTTCCTCCTGCCGCTCGAAGGTCGCCTGTCCATGCACTGCTCGGCGAACGTTGGTCCCAAGGGCGACGCGGCCGTGCTGTTTGGCCTGTCCGGCACGGGCAAGACCACGTTGTCGGCAGATCCCGCGCGGCGCCTGATCGGCGACGACGAGACGATCTGGAGCGACAACGGCCTCTGCAACCTGGAGGACGGCTGCTACGCGAAGCTCATCGACCTGAACAAGGACGCCGAGCCGGTCATCTGGGAGGCCTTGATGAAGCCGGGCACGATCGTCGAGAACGTGCCGGCGCCCAAGGGCAAGACCCTGGCCGACGTCACGCCGCACGAATTCGACCTGACCGACAAGTCGATCACGGAGAACACGCGCTTCAGCTATCCGCTCAGCGCGAACCCGAACGTGATGCCCAACTCGCGGGGGCCGCACCCGCAGACGATCGTGCTGCTCACGGCGGACGCCTTCGGCGTGCTGCCGCCGATCGCAATCCTCGACGCGAAGGAGGTCATGTACCACTTCGTTTCGGGCTTCACGGCCAAGCTCGCGGGGACGGAGGTCGGCGTCACCGAGCCCCAGGCGGCCTTCTCGGCCTGCTTCGGCGCGCCGTTCATGGCTCACAAGCCCAGCGTCTACGCCCAGCTCCTCGCAGCCAAGATGCAGCAACACAAGGCGCGCTGCATCCTGCTCAACACGGGCTGGAGCGGCGGCGGGTACGGCACCGGCAAGCGCATCTCGATCAAGGACACCCGCATGCTGCTCGACGCCGCGCTGCGCGGCGACCTCGACGCCGGGAAGGTCGAGTACGTGACGCACCCGGTCTTCAACCTGAAGGTGCCAAAGGCTTGCCCGGGCGTGGATCCCAAGATCCTCGACCCGCGCAACACGTGGACGGACAAGGCGGCCTACGACGCGGCGGCGAGCAAGCTGCGCGACCTGTTCCGCAAGAACTTCCAGGACAAGAAGTTCGCCGAGCTCGGCATCCAGCCGGTCATGTGACGGTGCCCCCCGTGGAAGAGCCGCTCCACCGCAGCAAGCCGACGGCCAAGAGCCTGTGGCAGGAGTACCGGCTCTTCCCCGACCGGATCGAGCTCGACTCGATCCCCTGGGGCACGGTGCGCGTGCCGCTCGAGGACGTGAAGGCCGTCGCGGTGCGGCCGCCCGGGGTCATCTTCGACCTGTTCCGCGGCGATTACGGATTGGGCGAGCTGATGCGCGCGCCCAAGCTCGACCTGGCCGACCTGGCCGAGCACGTCGCGCTGGAGAAGACCGGCTTCTGGAAGCAGTTCCGCTTCACGCCCGACGACCCCGTCGCCTTCAAGGCGGCGGTCGACCGCGCGCTCGCCGCGCGACGCCGCACCCAGGAGCGCTGATGTCCGAAGCTCAAACCCACTATCTCGCCGGGCTCAAGCACTTCGGGCAGAATCGGTTCGAGGATGCCATCGCGGAGCACCAGAAGGCACTCGAGCTGAAGCCCGACTGGCCGGACGTGCTCAACGCCCTGGCCACCGCGCAGAGCAAGGCCGGCCGCCACGCCGAGGCCGTGGCTACGATCGAGCGCGCGATCGAGCTGGCCCCGAACGACCCGTTCGCGTTCACGAGCCTCAGCATCTTCCTCCAGCGCCTCGGGAAGATCCCCGAGGCGGAGAGCGCGGCCGCCAAGGCGCGCCTCCTGAACTGGAAGGAGGAGCTCAAGAAGAACCCCAACGCCCCGCCCCCCGAAGGCGGATTCAAGGTCATCCAAGACTGACGGCGCGCGCCCCCGCCGAGACTGGGGGGAGGCGTTCTGGCCCCCGCTGCCCGAACGGTGGTCCAGGGCCCACGCCACGCGCGTTGCATTGGCCGGCCCGTGGCGCAGATCCGCCAAATCTCTCGAACCGCGCGGGAGCTGCCGGACGTGAACCGGCGTGGAACGGCCTCCGAACGTCCCTGGCATGGAGGATTTCGACGCGCATCGGGCGGAGCTGCGCCGTCTCGCGCAGCGTCTCGTCCAGGACACCCACGCGGTCGAGGACGTGCTCCAGGAGGCTCGACTGGCGATCTGGAGGGCTCCAGCACGGGACCCCGAGCATGCGCGCTCCTGGTACCGCGCGATCGTCCGCAACCAGTCCCTGATCGCGCGACGACGGCGGAACGCGGCGCGTCACAGGGACGCGCAGGGCCAGTCGGAGCAGCTCGACGTCGACCCGGCGGAGGCGTGCGCGCGAAGCTCGGCGCTCGAAGCGGTCCGCCGGTCGGTCGAGCAGCTCGCGGAGCCGTATCGGAGCGTCATCGCCCTGCGCCACCTCGAGGGATTCACGGTTGCGGAGGTGAGCGCGCTCCTCGCGCGGCCGGAGGGGACGGTCAGGTCACAGACGAAGCGCGGACTGGCGCTGCTGCGCCGGCGCCTCGAGTCGCTGCTGCGCGAGGCCGGCTACCTGGACGGGCACGGCTGAGCGCGCCCGCAGCCGGTCAGTCCTCGTCTTCCTGGTCGATCCCGAGCATCTTGCGCCCCTCCTCGCTGATCTTCTGCGGCGTCCAGGGCGGGTCCCACACGATCGTGATCTGCGTGCCGGAGACGCCGGGGAGGGCGTTGAGGCGGCGCTTCATGACCTCGGGGATCGTGCGCGCCTCGGGGCAGCTCTGCGACGTGAGTGTCATCGTGACGTTGCACGCGCCGGCCTCGTCGACCTGGACGTCGTAGACGAGTCCGAGGTCGACGATGTTGACCGGGATCTCCGGGTCGTAGACCTGGCGCAGTTCCTTGTAGACGTCTTCGCTGGTGGGCATGGCCGTTCCGTGTGCTCGATGGCGGGGCGAACAGTCTAGTGCCGCGGACCCGATCGCGGGAGTGTGGGGCCCCCGCCGGATCGGCGGGCCTCGGCGCGCAGCTCGAGCAGGTCGTCCGGGAGGGGGGCCTCGACCGCCACGCGGCCGTCCCCGAACGGCGACTCGAACGCGAGGCGCCAGGAGTGCAGCGCGACGCGCCGGCTCGGCGCGCGCAGCTTCTGGTCGCGGGCGCGGCCGTACTTGCGGTCGCCGATCAGCGCGTGCCCGCCGTGCGCGAAGTGCACGCGGATCTGGTTCCTGCGGCCCGTGACGAGCTCGATCTCCATCTCGGTCGCGACCGCGTGGCGCTCGAGCACGGTCCAGCGCGTCTCGGCCGGCTTGCCACGCTCGTCGACGCGCACCTCGGGCCCGCTCTCCAGGATCGGCCAGCGATAGACGCCGCGCGCTTCCTGGTAGCGGCCGCTGGCGAGCGCCCAGTAGATCTTCGTGACCGCGCGCTCCCGGAACAGCGCCTCGAGCGCGAGGCGCGCCTCGTCGTCGAGCGCCAGGATCACGGCACCCGACACCTCGAGGTCCAGCCGGTGCACGGCCTGCGCGACGACGCCTTCCTCGGCGAGCACCTCGACGAGCGAGCGCGCGGGCCCGCCCTTCTCCGGCGCGGTCAGCAGACCGGGCGGCTTCGCCACGACGACGAGGCGCTCGGTGCGGTGGAGGATCGGGATCGGCGTGCGCACGCGCGGGGATGCTCGCATACCGGGCCCGTGCGCGGGAACGCGCCGTCGGGGGCGAAACACGCGGGAGTCGAGCGGTCTCAACGGCTCGCGGCCGGCGGGAGCCGCAGGATCGCGCGCACGTAGGCCAGCTCGAAGCCGGCGCGCTGCGCGTTCTCTTGCGACTTCGAGCCGGGCGCGGTCGTCACGACGGCGAGCTCGCATCCCGCGCGCGCCGCGTCCGCGAGACGCCGTTCGAGGAGCGCGCGCTGCACGCCGCGGCGCCGGTGCTCCGGCAGCGTGCCCGCGCCGCACAGTTGCGCGACGCGCATGGCGGTGTCGACGCGCAGGCTCGCGCTGCCCGCCACGACGCCGTCGCGGCGCGCGAGGTAGCGGGTCGTGCCCCGTGCGCCGGACATGGCGCGGACGACGCGCTCCAGTGCGGCGCGCGGGAAGGACTCGTGCGCGACGACACCCTGCGCGTCGGGCGAGGCGAAGGCCGAGACGAGGGTGTCGAGCCATCCATCGAGCGTGTCGGCCCCGCTCCGCTCGATGCTGATCTCCGGCCTATCTGGCCAGCGCTCGTCCGGACGCAGCGTGCGCATGAGCAGGTTCTCGAACCCGGCGAGCACGTAGCCGCGCGCGCTCAGCGCCTCCGTGACGCTGGCCTCCGCCAAGGAGGCCAGCTCGACCTGCACCGCCGCGCCGCGCGCATGGAACTCGCGCTCGACGCGCGCGAGATCGTCTCCGGTCGGTACGCCCTCGAAGCCGAGCCCCGCGACCTTCGTGAGCGGCGAGTCCACGCCCGAACAGGCGGCCACGCCACCCGCGAGCGGCAGCACGAGGACCTCCGCGCCGGCGCGCCCGAGCTCGACCGTCGAATCCTCGATCAGCGCCCGCTCCGCGCGCTCGATGCGTCGCGCCACATCCACCCCGACGAAAGCCATGGACCCAGTGTGCCAGCCGCCGCCGCCGCGGTCGCGACGGCTCGTTTCAGCTCTTGGCGTCCGGTCTCTGGAACCCGCCCGCGCGCAGGGTGATCACGAGCGTGTCGCGATGTCCCGGCCGCGCCGGATCGGCGGGCTGGATCGGAGTGCTCTCGTGCACGACGCGGGCGTCGTCGAGGAGTAGCGCGCTCCACGGCTCGTCGAGCGTGAAGCGCACGCCGCTCGGGCCATCGGCCTCGAACACGCGCGTCTCGCCGCCGCGGATGTCGCGCCGCGCGACGAGGATCACCGCGACCAGGTCGACCCCGTCGCGGTGCGCCCCCTCGGGCGTCGGGCGGCCGATGCCTTTCCCGGTGTCGATGCGGAACGGGTGCGCCTCGACGTACCACGTCTGCGTCCCGCGCATCCGCGACGCCACGCGCGCGAGGCCGGCGAGGAGCTTCGTCCACGCGGGATCCGCGACGAGCGCCGCCGGAAGCGGCTCGAACCAGCGCTCGATCCCCCCGTGCAGCGCGTTGTATTCGACGGGCTGCCAGTGCGCGCGATGGGGGGCGTGGCGGACCGCGTCGCCCTCGACCACGAAGGACCCGTGGCGCCGAAAGCGGTAGTTCCCGCCGTCCTTCAGGTACTTGTCGCGCGGGAGGTCCTCCCAGGACGGCTTCCAACCCGCGAACGCGCCGGGCGTGACGCCCGCGATCTCGGCCAAGGTGCGCGCGTCGACCACGGCGAAACCGGCCGCATCGAGGCGCGCGGGGAGTTCGTCGAGCGGCGTGAGCGGGGGGTGGGGCGACATGGCGTCGCGACACGATACGTCTGGCTCGCGGTGGTCGCACGAGGGGCGGTCAGACGTCCTCGCCGAGGATCCGCGGCAGGTCTCGAGCGCCGTGGAGGAACCGGACGACGTCTACCCGCGCTGCATCGCGAGCTGAAGCACGAGCCGTCCCGTGTCGACCCGCCACACGAGGAACCGCTCCTCCGTGGTCGCCCACACGAACGCGCCCGCCGCGCGGTACCGCGGGTTCAGGCCCAGCGGCGCGAACGGCTCGAGCCGGTGCGAGTCCGTCCACGTCCCCGTGCCCGCCACAGCACCGTCGAACTCGGTGACGACGAAGCGCGCGTCCGGCGTGAACGCCGCGCGCATGAACAGCGCGTTCCCGCCTCCCCGGTCGCGGCGCCACAGGCGCGTCCCATGCGCGACGTCCCAGACGCAGCTCGTCCAGAAATCCCCGGACGTCGTGGCGAGCCAGCGACCGTCCCACGAGAACGCGACGTGCCGGATCATGAGCAGGTCGAGGAAATCCATGTCCGTATGCGCGAGCTCGCGCACCGCGCCCGTCGCGAAGGTCCAGATCCGCGCCGAGGCGTCGCCGCCGCCCATCGCGAGGCTCTTCCCGTCCGGGTGGAAGTCGAGCTCGTACACGGTGGCCACGTTGGTGCCGCGGGGCAGCACGATCGGGCCGTGCACGAGCTCGCCGGTCCGCGCGCTCCAGACCCCGACGTGGCCGTCCTCGTTGCCGAGCGCCACGAGCTCGCCGTCCGCGCTGACGTCGATCGCCGAGAAGACCCCGCGCGTGGGCGACGCGATCCGTGCGCGACGCCGCCCGTCCTCGGCGTCGAACAGCTCGGCCGGCGTGCCGAGCGCGGTTGCGATCCTGTCGCCCCGCGCGGCGTAGCGGACCGCGCGCAGGCCCCAGTCGTCGGCGTCGCGCTGCGACGCGGTCGCGAGGCGCAGGCGCCGGATGCCGGACCGCGCGTCGCTCACCGTGACGAAGCCGTGCTCGTCGAGCACGGCCAGCTCGGCGCCGTCGGGCCGCCAGGCGATCGAGGTCGGGCGCGCGGTGCCGGTGCGGATCTCGGCGGCGACGGTCCCCGCGGGGAGCTCGAGGACGAGCGCGCGCCCGGGCGTCGCGCCGATCACCAGTCGCCGCCCTTCGGGGGACACCTCGGCGATCTCCGCGTCGAGCGCGGGCAGCGCGGCCTCGTGTCGCGGGCGCGCCGTCGAGACGTCGCCGCTCGCCCAGGAGAGCAGGGTCAGGAGGTGGGGGATCACGCGCTGTGCCGCGCGGACCCGGTCCGCGGACACCACCACCGCCGCCCGCACCGGGGACTTGGCGATGATCCGGCCGTCCCGGACCATCCGGCCAGCCGCTGGGAGGAGGGCCACGCCGTGTGTGGCGAGCCGGGCTCCACCGCGCGAGGGCCCATTCTGGGCGCCTGGGAGGCGGTTGATGCTGTAGATTGACGATAGATCCGTCATAAATCACGATATGTGACGATATAGGCGACACCCAACGTGCCCGGCCACCCGTCCTTCGTCCCCCGCGCCCTCGACCTGGCCCAAGCCCTGGGCAAGAAGTCGCATTTCCTTCTCGGACCGCGTCAGACCGGGAAGACCTCCCTGCTGCGGAGACAGCTGCCCGGCGCGCGCGTCTACGACCTGCTCGACAGCGCCGTCTACCTCGCACTGAGCCACTCCCCCGGTCGCCTCGCGGAGGAGTCGTCGGCCGCGCCAGGTCCGATCGTCATCGACGAGATCCAACGGTTGCCCGGCCTGCTGAACGAGGTGCACCGCTTGATCGAGGAACGCGGCCTCCGGTTCCTCCTCACCGGCTCGAGCGCGCGCAAGCTGCGCGGCGGCGGCGTGAACCTGCTCGGCGGGCGTGCCCGCACGCTGCGCCTCCATCCTCTGTCCTGGCGGGAGCTGGGCGCGGAGTTCGATCTCGCGCGCGCGACCGGGCGCGGGCTGGTGCCCTCGATCTACTTCTCCGACGATCCGCGCGCGGACCTCGACGCCTACACGGGCTCCTATCTCCAGCAAGAGATCGTGGCGGAAGGCGCGACGCGCAACGTGCCCGCGTTCAGCCGGTTCCTGAAGGTCGCCGCGGCCTGCCACGCGACGATCGTGAACCACACGAAGGTCTCGAACGACGCGCAAGTCCCGCGCACGACCGTGCACGAGTACTTCGAGATCCTCCGCGACACCCTGATCGTGCACGAAGTTCCGGCGTGGAAGCTCGGCACGAAGCGGAAGCCGCTCGTGTCGTCGAAGTACTACTTCTTCGACGTCGGGGTGGCGTCGGCACTGCAAGGCCGCCTCGTGACGCCCGGCACCCCGGAGTTCGGGCCGGCCTTCGAGACGTGGCTCTTGCACGAGCTCGTCTGCCATCGCGACTACGCGGGCGGGGCCACCATCACGCACTGGCGCTCGAGCAGCGGATTCGAGGTCGATTTCGTGCTCGACGACCACACGGCCATCGAGGTCAAGGCCAGCACGAACGTCGCGGCGCAGGACCTGCGGGGACTGCGCGCGCTGGCCGAGGAGCGGCCATGGAAGCATCTCGTGTGCGTCTCCCAGGACCCGCGGAGGCGCGAGGTGGACGGCATCATGATCCTGCCCTGGGGCGAGTTCCTCGCCGAGCTCTGGGCCGGCCGCTTCGCGGCTTGAACCCGCCAGCGCGACGGTCTCCGCGGCAGATCGAACGGCGAACCGGCGCCCTTACCAAACCCGGGCCGCTCCACGGGCTTGCGACCGCCTCGCGCGCGCGCGGCCCCGCACCTCCCGCCGGACACCGTCCTTGACACGGCCCGCGGTCCTCGGGAACCCTGCGTCGAGAAATGTCCAAGCCTCTCGTGATCGTCGAGTCTCCGGCCAAGGCCAAGACCATCGCCAAGTTCCTCGGCCGGAACTGGACCGTGGAGGCCTCGATCGGGCACGTCCGCGACCTGCCTTCGAGCGCGGCCGAGATCCCGGCCGCCATCAAGAAGGAGCCCTGGGGGCGGATGGGGGTCGACGTCTCGAAGGACTTCGAGCCGCACTACATCGTCCCGGGCGAGAAGAAGAAGCGGATCGCCGAGTTGCGGGCGAAGCTCAAGGACGCGACCGAGCTCTATCTGGCGACGGACGAGGACCGCGAGGGCGAGGCCATCTCGTGGCACCTTCTGGAGCTCCTGAAGCCCAAGGTGCCCGTCAAGCGGATGGTCTTCCACGAGATCACGCAGAAGGCGATCGACGCGGCGCTGGCGAACACGCGCGAGATCGACGCGGCGCTGGTCGACGCGCAGGAGTCGCGGCGCATCCTCGACCGGCTCTACGGGTACGAGGTCTCGCCGGTCATGTGGAAGAAGATCGGGCCGGGCACTTCGGCCGGGCGCGTGCAGAGCGTGGCGACGCGGCTGATCGTCGAGCGCGAGCGGGAGCGCATGGCGTTCCGCTCGGCGTCGTGGTGGGACGCGGACGTCGAGCTCGAGCGCGGCGGAGCGCGCTTCCCGGCGTCGATCGTGGTGGTCGACGGGAAGACGCTGGCGCAGGGGCGCGACTTCGGTTCGGACGGCAAGCTCCTCGCGGGCCGCAGCGTGCTGGTCCTCGACGAGCAGGGCGCGACGCAACTCGCACAAGGCCTGCGCGGCGTCGAGGCGCGCGTCCGCAAGGTCGAGGAGAAGGAGTACAAGAGCGAGCCCAAGGCGCCGTTCACGACGTCGACGCTGCAGCAGGAGGCCGGGCGCAAGCTCGGCATGACCGCCAAGCGCGCGATGTCCGCGGCGCAGTCGCTGTACCAGAACGGCTACATCACCTACATGCGCACGGACAGCGTCGCGTTGTCCGACCAGGCGATCGCGGCGGCACGCAGCCACGTCGAGCGCGAGTACGGGCGCGAGTACCTGCCGGGATCACCGCGGCTCTTCCGCGGCAAGTCGAAGAACGCGCAGGAAGCGCACGAGGCCATCCGCCCGGCCGGCGAAGTGTTCCGCACGCCGCGCGAGGTCGAGGGCGAGGTCGGCGGCGACGAGGCGCGGCTCTACGAGCTGATCTGGAAGCGCACGGTCGCGTCGCAGATGGTCGACGCGCGGATGAAGAGCGTCGCCGCCACGTTCGACGCGACGGCGAAGGGCGGTCAAAGGGTCGAGCTCGTCGCGCGCGGGCGCACCGTGCTGTTCGACGGCTTCCTGCGCGCCTACGTCGAAGGTCAGGACATCGCCGAGAGCGTCGACCGTGACGACGACGAGGCCGTCCTGCCCGCGCTGAAGCAGGGCGACGCGGCGCAGGTCGCGAAGGCCGACGCGGCCGGCCACCAGACGAAGCCGCCGGCGCGCTACACGGAAGCGGGCCTGGTCCAGCAGCTCGAGGAGCTGGGCATTGGCCGCCCGTCCACCTACGCCTCGATCATCGGGACGATCCAGGACCGCGAGTACGTCGAGAAGCGCGGCGCGGCGCTGGTCCCGCGGCCGCTGGCGTTCGCGATCGTGCAACTCATGGAGGCGCTCGCGCCGACGCTGGTCGACTACTCCTTCACGGCCGAGATGGAGGAGGAGCTCGACCAGATCTCGCGCGGCGAGCTCGGGCGGCAGAAGTTCCTGAGTGACTTCTACCGGGGGAACCAACCCGGCCTGCACAAGATCGTCACCGAGCACATCGGCTCGATCGACCCCAAGCGGGTTTGCACGATCCCGTTGGGCGAGAAGGACGGCGATCCGGTCGACCTGCGCGTCGGGCGCTACGGACCGTACCTGGAGTGGCGCGGCAAGCGCGCCACGCTGCCCGACGGCATCGCCCTCGACGAGATCACGGTCGACAGGGCCGTCGCGATCATCGAGACCGCCAAGGCCGCCGACGAGCCGCTGGGCTTCGATCCGAGTGGTGTGCCCGTGTACCTCAAGACGGGACGGTTCGGCCCGTACGTGCAACTCGGCGACGAGCCCAAGCCGGTCGAGGAGGCGGCCGACGCGGGCGCGAAGCCCAAGAAGAAGGGCAAGGGCAAGGCGAAGAAGTCGGACGGGCCGAAGCCCAAGCGCGCCTCGCTGCTCAAGTCGATGAGCCCCAAGACCCTGACGCTGGAGCAGGCGCTGCAGCTCCTCAGGCTGCCGCGCGAGCTCGGCGACGACGTCGACGGCCATCCGATCGTCGCCGCCCTGGGCCGTTTCGGCCCGTACCTGATGAAGACGATTCCGGGCGCGGAGAAGCCCGACTACCGCAATCTGAAGACCGAGGATCAGCTCTTCTCGGTGACCCTCGACGAGGCGCGTGCGATCTACGCGCAGCCCAAGCGCGGTCGCGGTCGCGCTGCGGCGGCGCCGCCGCTCCGGGAGCTCGGCGTCGACCCGGCCTCGGGCTCGCCGGTCGTGGTCAAGGACGGCAAGTACGGTCTGTACCTGACGGACGGCACGACGAACGTGACGCTGCCCAAGGGCATGGGGGCCGAAGACGTGGCGCTCGACCTCGCCGCGCGGATGCTGGCCGAGAAGCGCGCGTCGGGGCCGGCCAAGAAGAAGCCGGGGCGCCGCAAGGCCGGCTCCCGTTCCTGAGCGGGGGCTCCGCGGAGGGACGCCCTGTGATCCGCTACGAGGGCACGCTGTACCGTCCGCCGTCGGAGGCGGAGAGCCTGATCCTGCAAGCCACGATCGGCTGCTCGTACAACCGCTGCACGTTCTGCGCGATGTACCGCGAGAAGCGCTTCCGCGTGCGGCCGCTGGAGGACCTGCGGCGCGAGATCGCTTGGGCGGCGCGCGCGTTGCCGCCCGTGCGCAAGGTGTTCCTCGCGGACGGCGACGCGCTCGTCGCGAAGTGCTCGTTCCTGCTGGCGCTGCTGGGCGAGCTCAAGGGCGCCTTGCCCGACCTGCGCCGCGTGTCGTGCTACGCGTCGCCGCAGTCGCTCCAGGTCCGCAGCGTGGACGAGCTGCGCGCGTTGCGCGAGGCCGGACTCGACCTGTGCTACCTGGGCGTCGAGAGCGGCGACGACCGCGTCCTCGCGCGCCTCGAGAAGGGCGTCGACGCGGCTGAGATCATTCGTGTCGCGGGCAAGGCCACGGAAGCCGGCATCGAGCTCTCGACGATGATCCTGCTCGGGGCCGGCGGGCGCGCGGGGTCGCTGGAACACGCGCGCGCCTCGGCGCGCGTCATCGACGCGCTCCGACCCCGCTTCGTGTCGACGCTCGTCATGACGCCGGTCGAGGGCACACCGCTGTGGGACGAGGCTGAGCGTGGGGCGGTCGACGAGCTCGATCCGATCGAGCTCACGCGCGAGCTGCGCGAGTTCGTGGCCGGCCTCACTCTGGACCGGGCGATCTTCCGTTCGAATCACGCCAGCAACCACCTGCCGCTGGCCGGGACGCTGCAGAAGGACAAGCCCCGGATCCTGGCCGAGCTCGACGCCGTCCTCGCCGCGCCACGCCGCGCGCGGTTCGTTCCGGACTGGATGCGCGGCCTGTAGCATCTGCGGCCATGCTGACCCTCCTCGCGGCGGCGGGCCCGGCGCTCGCCGCTCTCGTCCCGTCGGATCCGCCGCGTCCGCTGCTCGTCGTCGATGTGCGCCTGGCGCCCGCGGACGATGCCAAGCCCCACTCGATCCTGGTGCGCGACGGCCGCATCGAGCGCATCGTCGAGGGACGCCTCGACGCGCCGCCCGACGCCCGCACGATCGAGGGCCAGGGAGCTCTGGTCCTGCCGGGCTTCGTCGACGCCTACTCCTTCACCGGCTGTGCGACGCCCGAGCCCAAGGCCCAGCGCGACCTGCCGCCCAAGACGTCGACCGACGTCCTGATCGACATGCGCGCGGCGAACCGCAAGGGCATCCAGCCCGCCTTCCGGGCCGCGGACGTGTTCGAGGCGGGGGAGGCGCTGGAGGACTGGCGCAAGCAGGGCTTCGGCGCGCTGCTTTCGGCGCCCAGCGGCCAGCTCCTGGCGGGGACCAGCGCACTCGTCGTCACGCGCCAGGCGGCGACGCGCGACGCCATCGTGCGGGAGAGCGTGTTCGACCACGCCAGCTTCCGCGCCGGCGGGTCGGGTTATCCAGGAACGCTCATGGGATCGATCGCGCAGATCCGGCAGTTCCTGCTCGATGCCGCGCGTCACGGAGAGATCCTCAGGCGCCGGGCGCAGGGCCAGCCCGGTCCGCGCCCGCCCTTCGATCCCGACCTGCTGGCCGCGCAGGAGCTCCTGGCCGGCCGCCGGGTGGTGTGCGCCGCGGTCGACGCGGCCGACGACGTCGATCGCTTCGCCGCGCTGGCCGAGGCGCACTCGTTGCGGCTGGCGGTCGCCGGCGGCCGCGAGGCCTGGAAGCGTGCGAAGCTGCTCGCGGCGCGGCAAGCCCCGGTGATCCTGACGCCGCCGGGCGGTGAGGAGCCCGCGGATCCCGATTCCGAGGACACGCAGAAGAAGAAGAAGGAGCCCAAGGCCGAGGACGCGCCCTGGACGTACACGGAGCCCCTGGCGTCGAAGCGGGAGAAGCGCCGCGTGTGGGCCGAGGAGCGCGACGGCGCGCGCGTGCTGGCCGAGGCTGGCGTGCGGATCGCGTTCGGGACGGGCAAGGAGAAGCCCAAGGACCTGCTCGAGCGCGTGCGCAAGCTCGTGGCCGGCGGACTCCCGCGCGAGGTGGCCCTGACGGCGCTGACGGCGGGTGCGGCCGAGATCCTCGGAGCTCCCGGGCTGGGCCGCCTGGAGCACGGCGCGGACGCCACCTTCGCGCTGTGGACGAAGGACCCGCTGGTCGAGAAGGCCGCCGCCGTGCGCTGGATGTTCGTCGATGGCCATGCGCACGAGTTCACGGTCGAAGCGCAGAAGGACGCCAAGCAGGACGGCGCCGAAGGCCCGGGCGAGGGGGTCGATGCGAGCGGCACGTGGGCGATCACGTTCGAGGATCCCGCCATTCCGAAGGGTCTGCTGGAGATCACGATGAAGAAGGACGGCGCCGTGGAGGGCACCTTGCGCGGCACGAGCCCCGCCGGCGAGCCGGTCTCGGCCGCGATGGCTGGCACCGTGCGCGGCACGGCGCTGAAGCTCTCGGGGCTGCTGGTGACCGACGATTTCCGCGCCGAGCTGGTCTTCGAGGGCCTGCTCGACGGCGACGTCTGGAAAGGGAGCCTGTCGGGCGTGCTGCCCCAGCCTGTCGGTTTCGAGGCCCAGCGCACGCCCAAGCGCGAGGAGACCCGATGAGCACGACGCTCCTCTTCGCGCTGGCCTTGGCGGTCTCCGGCGACCACCCCGTCGAGACCGACGCGGACCGGGTGCCGCGCCTGCGGACGGAGGGCAGCGCCCTGATTCGCGGCGCCACGATCCACACCGCGACCGGGCCGGCCTTCACCGGCGATGTGCTCGTGCGTGACGGCAAGATCGCGGCGGTCGGCCGGGTCGAGGCCCCAGCCGGAATGCAGGTCATCGATGCCACGGGGATGCACCTCGCTCCAGGCGTCGTCGATTGTCACTCGCACATCGCGATCGATGGCGGCGTGAACGAGGGCACGGTCTCGATCAGCGCCGAGGTCACGATCGCCGACGTGGTCGATCCGGAGGACATCGCGATCTACCGGGCGGCGGCCGGCGGGGTCACGACGGCGCGCCTGCTGCACGGCTCGGCGAACGCGATCGGTGGGCGGGACGCGGTGATCAAGCTCAAGCCCGGGCGCACCGCGGCCGAGATCGCGTTCCCCGGAGCGCCCGAGGGCATCAAGTTCGCGCTGGGCGAGAACCCCAAGCGCCCGGGCGGTGGCGGGCCGCGCGGCGGCGAGCCGCGCTTCCCCGGCAGCCGCATGGGCGTCGAGGCCGTGTTCCTGCGCGCGTTCGAGCGCGCGCAGGAGTACCGCACCGCGTGGCAGGCTTGGGAGGCCGCGGGCGGCGCGTCGGGCCCGCTCGACCCGCCGCGGCGTGATGGGCGGCTGGCGGCGCTCGCCGGCGTGCTCGACGGCTCGATCCTGGTGCACAGCCACTGCTACCGCCAGGACGAGATCCTGATGCTGCTCGAGGCCTCGAAGCGCTTCGGGTTCCGGATCGCGACGCTGCAGCACGTGCTCGAGGGCTACAAGGTCGCGCGCGAGATGGCGGCCGCGAAGGTCGGCGGCTCCACCTTCGGCGACTGGTGGGCCTACAAGATCGAGGCCTACGACGGCATCCCGCAGTGTGCGGCGCTGATGGACATGGCCGGCGTGCTGTCGTCCTTGAACTCGGACTCGGACGAGATGATGCGACGCCTCTACGGCGAGGCCGCGAAGTCCGTGCGCTACGCCGGCATGGATCGCGTGCGCGCACTGGGGCTCGTCACGCTGTTTCCCGCGCAGCAATTGGGGATCGGCGACCGCGTCGGCTCGATCGAGGTCGGCAAGGACGCCGACCTCGTGTGCTTGACGGGTGACCCGCTCTCGTCGCTCTCGGTGGTGCGCTGGACGATGATCGACGGGCGCATCGAGTTCGAGCGGCGCGACGCGTTCGAGCTGGAGACGCGTCGGCCCGACGTGACACCGCTCGCGGAGCCACCCCGGGGCGAGGCACCCGCCGAGGGCGAGGTCTTCGCGATCGTGGGCGCGACGTTGCACCCGATCAGCGGTCCGGACGTCGAGGACGGCACGATCGTGGTGCGCGGCGGCCGCATCGCGGCACTGGGCCAGGGCCTCCCGATTCCGGCGGGCGCGCGGGTCGTGGACGGTAGCGGCAAGCACGTGTGGCCCGGCCTGGTGCAGCCCGGCACGAACGTGGGCCTGCTCGAGATCGGCGCGATCCCGGCCACGGACGACCAGGGCGAGCCGCCGGGCAATCAGCCCGATCTGCGCGTCGCGGCGTCCGTGCACTCCGAGTCGGCGCACGTGGGTGTCACGCGCACGAACGGCATCACGCGCGTGCAGAGCGCGCCGCAGCGCGGTGGGCCGATGCGCGGCCAGTCGGCGATCCTGCGGCTGGCGGGCGACACGTGGGTCGACATGCTGCACGTCGATCGCGACATGCTGCACGTGGCCTTTCCGCGCCGGCCCAACGTGCCGGGCAAGGACTACAAGGACGACGGTCGCAAGCAGGAGGTCGAGGGCCTGGCGAGGATGCTCGCCGACGCCAAGGAATACGGCCGTGTCGCCGAGGCGGCCGCGCGCGGCGAGTGCCCGCCGCCACCGTTCGATCCGCGGCTCGACGCGCTCGTGCCCTACGCGCGCGGCGAGAAGCCGGTCGCGCTGCACGCCGACAACGCGCAGACGATCCTGGACGCACTGCGCTTCGCTCGGGAGCAGGGCCTGAAGTCCGTGCTCTACGGCGTCACGGAGGGCTGGAAGGTCGTCGACGCGCTGGCGCGCGAGCAGGTGCCGGTCGTGGTCGGCCCGGTGCTGGCGCTACCCGCCGAGCGCCTCGACCCCTACGACGCGGCCTACGCGAACGCCGCAGTGCTGGCGCGCGCCGGAGTCCCGTTCGCGATCATGTCCGACGACGACGAGAACGCACGGAACCAGGCCTTTCATGCCGCGATGGCCTGCGCGTTCGGGTTGCCGCGCGAGGAAGCGCTGCGGGCGATCACGTACTACCCCGCGCGCATCCTGGGCGTCGATCACGAGGTCGGCAGCCTCGCGGTCGGCAAGGCCGCCGACCTCGTGCTGACCGACGGCGACCTGCTCGAGATCACGACCCGCGTCGAGGCGCTGTGGATCGACGGACGACCCGTTGGTCTCGAGAACCGCCAGACCCAGCTCCACGAGCGTTATCTCCCGCGCTGCCGCCGCTGACGCGGGCGCCCGGCTTGGCGCGCCGCGACCCGGGGCCTGCGCCCGGTTCGCCGGCCGCGGCGGACCGGGCCGGCCGCCCCGCTCAGTTGGCGTGCTGGATGCTCGAGATCCACTGGCGGAAGCTCGCGTCCCAGCGCGACACGGTCGCGGCCGGGCCGAGCAGGCGCGCGAAGTAGGGGCCGCTGGGCGTCTCGACGATCGCGGCGAGCATGCCCCAGTTGTCGCGCAAGCCGGCGGCTCCCATGCCCTGGACCTTCGACGTGTCGAGCGTCCCGGCGATGAACGCCTCGGTCACGTGCATGCCATGCACCGTGCGCGTCGTCGTCTCCAGGTTCTCGCGCGCCGTCCGGCCGCCGGCGGGCACGAAGTAGTCGGCCCAGCGATCGAGGTTCGCCTGCGTGGAGCCGCCCTCGCCGCCGAAGTGGAACAGCACGAGCTGCGCGTCCTCCGCGTCCCCTTCGACCTTGGGGAGGAGGAACTGCGCCTTGCGCATGGCCGAGGAGGGCACCTGCACGATCCAGCCTTCAGGCACCGAGAACTGCACGGAGCCCGCGGCCCGGGGCGCCGTCGAGGATCCCGGCAGGCCACCGGCGTGCGGGTTGGGCAGCGAGTCCGGGCGCGCGGTGGCCGCGCCGCTGCCGGCATGTGGGTTCGGCATCGAGGGCGATGATCTCGCCGCCGCTTCGGCCGGAGTGAGCTTCTGGGGCTCGTCCCCGCTGGCGCAGGCGGTGAAAAGAACAGCGAGGGCGGCGGTGGTGGCGAGGGCGGGACGGGGAACAGGCCAGGCGCGTTCGATGCTCATGCCCGAGAGGGTACGGTGCACGGCGCGGGAGGGCGAGCCGTGCACCCGCAGCTTACGCGCGCGGGAGAGTGCCGCAGCCCTCGCTGGTCGTGGGGTCGAGCATCCCTGGCGCCCTAGTGGGCGCCGAACGTCCACAGCACGAGGATCAGTGCGACCCACAACAGGATGCCGAGCAGCCTTTGCGGCAGTTCGCGGTCTCGGACCTGGTAGGCCGGCGGAAGCGGGACGCCGGATCGTTCGTGGTCGTGCATGGCGAGCGGTTCGGACGGTGCTAGGTGCGACCCTGGGATGGGTTACCTGGCGCGGGTTCTCCGAGATCAGAACGTCTGAAAGACGTACGATCGCGCAACGAAGTTCCGAAAACCGTGCCGATCGGCACCCGGGTGCCGTGAGGGGGAATCATGGGCGCCAAGGAGATCGAGGTCGTCTGTCCGTGCTGCCAGGGACGTCTCACCGTCGATGTCCTGACCGGGCGCGTGATGCGCCACGAGCGTGCCGGGAGCGGATCGGGCGCGGGCGACCGCTGGGAATCCGCGCAGGAGCGTGTGCGGGGGCGCACAGCGAGCGGCACGGACAAGCTCGATCGCGCGCTCGATTCGGAGCGCGGCAAGGCCGACCGCCTCGACGACCTGTTCCGCCAGGCTCGGGACAAGCTCGCGAAGCCTGACCCCGACTGAGTCCCGGCGACGCCGGTCCTCGCCCTGGGACGGCTAGGATGCCGCCCCCATGGGCGACTCCAGGCGCGGTGGGTTCCTGCCGATCCCACACGTTCGAACTGCCGCGCCCGCGTCCCTCCGCCGATGACCGAAAGCCGTTACCGGGCCGTCAAGGCCTACAAGAACCAGGAGTTTCTCGGGTCCAAGGACGCGCGGCCGCTGCGCATCCTGTCCGAGTACATCGAGCCCGAGTCGCGCTTCGAGGAGCTGCGGGTGCGGGACACGATCGTGTTCTTCGGCTCGGCGCGCATCCTCTCGCGTGAAGAGGCCGAGCGGGAGCTCGCGCAGGCCCAGGCCGGCGGCGGCGATCTGAAGCGCGCCGAGATGCGCCTCTCGATGTCGCGCTACTACGAGGACACGCGCGAGCTCGCCAAGCGCCTGACGCTGTGGTCGAAAGGCCTGGAGGGAACCGACCGGCGCTTCGTGATCTGCTCGGGGGGCGGCCCCGGGATCATGGAGGCCGCCAACCGCGGCGCCAGCGAAGCCAAGGGCGAGAACATCGGGCTCAACATCTCGCTGCCCTTCGAGCAGGCCGACAACCCCTACATCACGAAGCGCCTGGCGTTCGAGTTCCACTACTTCTTCATGCGGAAGTACTGGTTCACGTACCTGTCCAAGGCGATCGTCGTGATGCCCGGCGGATTCGGGACCTTCGACGAGTTCATGGAGGTCGTGACGCTCGTCCAGACCTTCAAGATCAAGAAGCGCTTGCCGATCGTGCTGTTCGGCACCGAGTACTGGGACAAGGTCCTGAACCTCGAGCCGATGGTCGAGTACGGCACGATCAGCCCCGAGGACGTGAACCTGTTCTTCCGCACGGACTCCGTGGACGAGGCCTTCGCGTACCTCGTCCGGGAACTCGAGACGCACGCGCTGAAGAAGCCCCTCAGCACGGGCTACCTCAGCGGGTGACGCGCGGTCTGGCTCAGCCGTCGACGCTGGTGTGGTCGTGGACGATGCGCCAGCCCGACTCGGTTCGGCGCACGACGAGCGAGAACAGCCCGCCGGCATCGGGCTGGGCCGCGAAGTCCAGGTCCCAGCGCCCGCGCGCCAGCGCGACGCCCTGCGCCAGGGGCACGACCTCGAGCCGCGTGAAGGAGAGCTTCCCAGGGTCCTGGCCCGGAGCCTGGTACTTGCGCAGGTAGCGGTCGAGCATCGGCTGGTAGCCACGGCTGTCCTCGCCGCCCGAGAAGAAGGTCAGCTCCGGCGAGCGCCAGTAGCCCAAGGCCATGAACTCCGCGATGTCGCCGCGGTTCCAGGCCGCCTCCTGCGCGCGCAGGACGAGCTCGATCGCGGCCCGCCCGTCCGCGTCCGTCGCCGAGGCCGTGCTCGTGGGAGCCGCGTAGCAGCCCGCGAGCGCGCCGGCGAGCGCCGTGGCCGCCCCGAGCCGCGTGCGCAGCCTCGCCAGTGGCGGCGCGCCGGGCCCTGCCCAGGCCCCTCCCGGGCGTGAGCGCGCGACCGAGAGCCAGCGGGCGCGGAGGCCCGCGAGCAGGCCTCTGCGCAGGGCGCCACGCCCGCGATCGAGCGGGGACGGGGTAGGGGATCGATCCAGGAGCGGTGCTCGCATCGGATGAGCGCGGGGCGGCTCGCGGCCGCCGACTCTAGCGTGCGGAGCCCGCGCCTGCCCCGAGGTTGCGGCCCAGCGTGCAACGCGGAGGATGGGTCTCCTCGATGCCGAACCTCCCTCCGAGCGCCGCCCTCTCCGGCGCACTCTCGATCCTGGCACCGCTCCTGATGCCGCCGGCCACGGCCCGCTCCCGGCAGGCGCCCGCCGCCGAGCCCAGCGCCGTGCACTTCGAGCGCCGGGTGCTGACGCGCGAGTTCTTCGCCGAGGGCGCCGCCTTCGGCGATCTCGACCGGGACGGGATCGAGGACGTCGTCGCGGGCCCGTGGTGGCACCGCGGTCCGCGGTTCGACGAGCGGCGCGAGCTGCGCACCCCGCGCGCGTTCGATCCCGCGGCCTACTCGGACTCGTTCTTCACCTGGGTGCACGACGTCGACGGCGACGGCTGGAACGACGTGGTCGAGGTCGGCTTCCCCGGCGCGGAGGCCGCTTGGTACGAGAATCCGCGCGGCGCGAGCGGGCACTGGTCGCGGCACCTGGTCCATGCTGCGGTCGACAACGAATCCCCGGCGTTCTGCGATCTCGACGGGGATGGCGTGCCCGAACTCGTGTTCCACACGGGTGGGCGGCTGGGTTTCGCCGCCCCGGACCCGCGCGACCCGCGCGCGCCATGGCGCTTCCGCGCGATCAGCGCGGACCTCGGCTACCAGCGCTTCCAGCACGGGCTCGGGGTCGGCGACGTCGACGGCGACGGGCGCGCCGACGTGCTGACCAAGGACGGCTGGTGGCGGCAGCCCCCGTCCTTGGACGGCGACCCTGCCTGGGAGCGCCACGCCTTCCCGTTCGCGGCAGCGGGGGGCGCGCAGATGCTCGTCCTGGACGTCGACGGCGACGGCGACGCGGACGTGGTGACGAGCCTCGCGGCGCACGGCTTCGGCCTGGCCTGGTTCGAGCAGGTCGAGACGAACGGAGGCATCGGCTTCGTCCAGCACCCGATCCTGGGCGAGACCGCCGCGGAGAACGCCGACGGGCGCGGGTTCGCCGAGATCCACGCCCTGGCCGCCGGCGACCTGAACGGCGACGGCCTCACGGACTTCGTCACGGGCAAGCGCTTCTGGTCGCACGGCCAGCGCGGCGACCCGGAGCTGGGCGCACCCGCCGTGCTGGCCTGGTTCGAGCTGCGCCGTGGCCCGCAGGGCGTGCGCTGGATCCAGCACCGCATCGACGACGACTCGGGTGTCGGCACGCAGGTCGCGGTCGGGGACGTGGACGGCGACGGACGCGCGGACGTCGTGACCGGGAACAAGCGCGGACTCCACGTGTTCCTCCAGCGTGACGTGCCGGCGATCGCGGCGCCCGCGGACCCGACGCGTGCGGCGAACCTCGACTTCGAGGACGGCACCCTGCGCGGCTGGCGTGCCGAGGGCGCGGCGTTCGCGGGACAGCCGGTCTACGGCGACTTGGCGGCGGGCCGCGGGCGCGAGCCGTCGCTCCACGCGGGCAAGTACTGGATCGGCGGCTGGGAGCGCCTCAGGGACACGCCCACGGGCACGCTCACGTCGGAACCGTTCCGGTGCGAGGCGCCCTTCGCGAGCTTCCTGGTCGGCGGCGGCGCAGGCCTGGGCGTGCGGGTCGAGCTGCTCGACGACGGCGCACAGCGACCGTTCTTCGCCACGAGCGGCGCGGGCTTCGAGTCCATGCAGCGCGTGGTCGTCGACCTGACCCAGCGCGTGGGCCTCCCGATCGTCGTGCGCCTCGTCGACGAGGAGACCGGACACTGGGGCCACATCAACTTCGACGACTTCCGCTTCCACGCCGAGCGCCCGGAGTTTCCCCACGATCCGCCCGTCCCACCGATCCTGCCGCGGGACCCGCCCAAGTCCGCCGGGCTGTCGCCCGCGGAGGCGGCGCGCGCGATGACGGTCCCGGAGGGCTTCCGCGTCGAGCTGGTGGCGGCCGAGCCGGACCTGCACCAGCCCGTGGCCCTCGCGATCGATCCCAAGGGGCGCCTGTGGGTTGCGGAGGCGCACTCCTATCCCGAGAAGCGCGGGCCCGGAGCGGGGCGCGACGCCATCCGCGTCTTCGAGGACCGGGATGGCGATGGCTCCTACGAGACCCGCACGACCTTCCTCGACGGGCTCGACCTGGTTTCCGGGCTCGAGACCGGCTTCGGCGGAGTGTGGATCGGCCAGGCGCCCGAGCTGCTCTTCGTCCCGGACGCGGACGACGACCTCGTCCCCGACGGGCCGCCACGGGTGGTCCTGGACGGGTTCGGCCTGGAGGACACGCACGAGACGTTGAACTCGTTCAGGTGGGGTCCCGACGGTTGGCTCTACGGGTGCCACGGCGTCTTCACGCATTCGCGCGTCGGGGCGCCGGGAACACCCGACGCAGAGCGCGTGCCGTTGAACGCCGGAGTTTGGCGCTTCCACCCCCGCAGCACGCGCTTCGAGGTGTTCGCCTGGGGCACGAGCAATCCATGGGGCCTGGACTTCGACGCCCGCGGGGAGGCCTTCGTGACCGCCTGCGTGATCCCGCACCTCTTCCACGTGATCCAGGGCGGGCGCTTCCACCGCCAAGCCGGCGAGCACTTCGACGCGCACGTCTACGCGGACCTCGCGACGATCGCCGATCACCGCCATTTCGCAGGCAGCGATCCGCACGCTGGCAACGGCCGCTCCGACGCGTTCGGGGGCGGACACGCGCACTGCGGAGCGCTGATCGTCCACAGCGCGAGCTTCCCCGAGCGCTGGCGCGGCCGGATCCTGATGGGCAACGTCCACGGGAATCGCCTCAACGCGGATCGGCTGGAGCGCGCCGGGGCGAGCTACGTGGGGCGACACGACCAGGACTTCCTGCTCTCGAACGACGCCTGGTTCCGCGCGATCAGCCTCGCGAGCGGACCCGACGGCGCGCTCTACCTGATCGACTGGTACGACGCGCAAGCCTGCCACGACACGAACGCGCAGCGCTGGGACCGGACGAACGGGCGGTTGTACCGGGTCGCGCATGGCGCCGCGCCGCCCCGGCCGGTCGACCTGCGGGCGCACTCGAGCCTCGAGCTCGTGGCGCTCCAGCGCGATCCGGAAGAGTGGTTCGCGCGTGCGGCACAGCTCGTCCTCGCCGAGCGCGGACCGGACGACGTCGTGCGCCACAAGCTCGAGGAGCGTTTCGGCGGCGTGCGCGAGCAGCGCCTGCGGCTGCGCGCGCTCTGGACGCTGCACGCGAGCGGCAACCTGCGCGAGAGCGTCCTGCTGGCCGCGCTCGCCGACCGCGACGAGTCGGTCTGCGGCTGGGGCGTGCGGATCGCCTGTGAGGCTGGCGCCCCGGGCGAGCGTGCGCGTCGCGAGCTCAACCGGCTGGCCGAGTCGACGGACCACGCTGGCGTGCGCCTCCAGCTCGCTTCCGCCGCGCAACGCCTGCCGCCGGATGTCGCGCGCGAGATCGTCGAACGGCTGGTGCGCCGACGGGCCGACGAGGGCGACGACGCTGTGCAGAAGCTGCTGTGGTGCGCGTTGGAGCCGCTCGTGGCGATCGACCCCGCCTTCGGGCTGCGGCTCGCACCGCTCGCGACGGAACGTCTGGGCGGCTGGATCCTGCGCCGCGCGGCCTGGGAGCCTCGGGGCCGCGAGGAGTTGCTCGAGCGCGCCAGCGGCGCACGGCCGCGCATCCCGCCGGCACGCGCCCTGGAGGCCTTGCGCAGCGCGCTGGCCGACGACGTGCGCGCGCCGATGCCGTCCTCCTGGCCCGCATTCCATGCCGCGATCGCCGCACGCGGGACGGCGGACGAGCGTGCTGCGGCGATGGATCTGGGCCTGCTGTTCGGCGACGAGCTGGCGTTCCCGAAGCTGCGCGAGCGTCTGGCCGACGCCAGCGTCGGGATCGACTCGCGGCGCCGCGCGCTCGACGCCCTGGCCCGCGGCCGCGACCGGGAGAGCGTGCCGGTGGTGCTCGGGCTCCTCGACGAGCCCGCCCTGCGGGTCGACGCGCTGCGCGCGCTGGGCGGGTTCGACGACCCACGCATCGCGCCCCTCTTGATCGGACGCTGGGCGGAGTACGCGCACGCCGAGCGCGAGGCGGCCCTGGAATCGTTGTGCGCGCGGCCGTCGAGCGCGGTCTTGCTGCTCGAGGCCGTGCGCGCTGGCGGCGTGCCGCGCGCTCACGTTGCGGCCACGGCGCTGCGCACGCTGGAGAACCTGCACGACGCACGCGTCGCGGGGCTCTTGGCCGAGGTCGTGGGCGTCGTGCGACGCACGAGTGTCGAGCGCCAGGCGCGCATCGACGAGCTGAAGCTGATGCTCGATCCAGGAACGATCGAGCGCGGGGACCGCGTCCGCGGCCGCGAGATGTTCGCGGGCGCGTGCTCGTCTTGCCACACGCTGTTCGGCGCGGGCGGGACGCTGGCGCCCGACCTGACCGGATCGAACCGCAAGGACCTCGACTACCTGCTCTCGAACGTCGTCGACCCGAGCGCGGTGATCACCAAGGAGTATCAGGTCACCATGCTGTGGCTGGAGGACGAGCGGCTCGTGACCGGCCTCGTGCGGCGGCGCTCTCCGACCGCGATCGTGCTCGCCACCGGCACGGGGGAGGTCGTCGTGGACGCCTCCGAGGTCCTCGAGGAGCGGCTGTCGCCACTCTCGACGATGCCCGACGGGCTGCTCGAGGCCCTCGACCCCGGGCAGATCGTCGATCTCGTCGCCTACCTCCAGGGCGATGCCCAGGTCCCGCGCCGCGCGACGCGGGAGAACGCCGCCTCGATCTTCGACGGACGCACGCTTTCAGGTTGGACGGGAGACGCCGCCGTGTGGCGCGTCGAGGACGGCGAGCTCGTGGGTCGCGCGCCGGGGCTCGAGCGCAATGCGTTCCTGCGCTCCGATCTGGAGCTCTCCGACTTCCGCCTGGTCCTCGAGGTGCGGCTGGTCGGCGACCAAGGGAACAGCGGGATCCAGTTCCGCTCGCGCGCGCGCCCGGACGGCGACGTCGAGGGGCTGCAAGCCGACGTGGGGCCGGGTTGGTGGGGCAAGCTCTACGAGGAGCACGGCCGCGGCGTGCTGTCCGACCGCTCGGGCGAGCGCGCGGTCGTCAAGGACGGCTGGAACCGCTACGAGATCGTGGCCGTCGGCTCGCGCGTGCTGACCGCGATCAACGGCGTGCCCTGCGCCGACCTCGAGGATCCGGCGATCGCGCGCGGTGGCATCGTGGCGCTCCAGGTGCACTCGGGCGCAGCGACCGAGGTGCGCTTCCGCGGGTTCGTCCTGGAACTCGACCCCGAGCCCCGGCTCACGACCCTGCGCTGACGTCCCTCAGCCGCCGGCGTAGCCCAGCGATTCGAGCCGCTTGAGCGCGTCCGGCGTCTTCTCGCGCCGGGCCGCGGCTTGCACGGCGGCCAGCGTGTCCGCCATCTTCTTCGATCCCTCGAAGCGGGTGTTGCCCGCGTGCATGACCTCGACGGCCTCCAGCGTGAAGCCGCCCTCCAGGAGGCGCGAGCACACGAGGCTGTAGTCGTCCTCGCCGATCTTGGCCGGCATCGCGGCAGCCAGGTCCAGGAAGGCTCGTTGGGCCTGCGCGCCATTGGTCTTCGCCAGGGCCTCGCAGCGGCCGATCGCCGTGCGCAGGTAGTCGGGGCTCGACGGCGCGAGGCCCGACAACGCCGCGTCGAACTTGGCCAGGGCCCCCCGAGCGTCGCCCTTGCCGAGCAGCGCGTAGCCCTGGTTGGACAGGCTGCGCGGGTCGGATCCACCGCAGGCGGCGAGGAGCAGGAGTCCTGAGAGGAGGATCGGGCGCATGGCAAAGCGGGGCGTGGCGGGGACCTCGGAACGCCAGTCTACGGCCTCGATGCGTCCGGGGTTGGCGCGATCCCGGCCCGGACAGGCCCGCACGGGCGCGCTGGATCCAGCGCGCGCCGCCAGGGGTACGATACCGGTTTGACGCCCGCCCGCGCGCGCCTCACCGACCAGGACCCAGGGAAGGAACTTCGACGTTGGGACTCTTCGACTTCCTGAAGCCCAAGCCGCCCGCGCAGGCGCCCGGGCGGCCGGTGCCTCGGCCGGGAGGGCCGTTTGCCGCGGCGCGCCCAGATCCCAAGGCCGAGAACCACTTCGTCGTCATCACGCTCGACTCGTGCCGCTACGACACGTTCATGGCGGCGGCGCCCAGGACGATCACGAAGCTCGGGCCGGTCGAGCGACGCTGGAGCTACGCGAGTTGGACGGGGCCGTCGCACTACAACCTGCTGACGGGGCTCTTGCCGCACACCAGCCCGCCGAACGTGTACGCCTCCGACTACTACAAGGAGGACTTCGTCAACTTCAACAAGCGGCTCGGCGCGAAGGGCATCGAGTTCGCGAAGATGGTGCCAGGGCTGTGGCTGCCGGGTTTCCTGAAGAACACGTTGGGCTACGAGACGCATGCGCGCGTGTCGTTGCCCGTGTTGAACCCCCGCACGGGCGTGAACCGTGACTTCGACTCGTTCCAGCTCATGGACAAGCACAACGACATGCGTTCCATGCTGGCGACGATGAAGTTCCCGACGGATCGGCCGGGCTTCTTCCTGCTCAACGTCGGCGAGACGCACTACCCCTACGCCAAGCCGGACGAGGACAGCTCGATGTGGCCGCGCATCAGCGGGGTCAACGGCGTCTTCAAGCAGCTCGACAGCCAGATCGACGCCGCGGGCAACCTGATCCACCAGAGCCAGGTCGAGCCGTTCTTCGACCAGGACAAGCTCGACCAGCTCAAGGAGCGTCAGGTCGAGACTGTGCGCTACCTGGACCAGGTCTTCACCGAGCTGTGGGACCTCTGCCCCAGGAACACCTACGTCGTCGTGACAGCCGACCATGGCGAGCTGTTCGGGGAGGGCGGCTACTTCGGCCACGGGCCGATCATGCACGAGAAGTGCTTCGAGGTGCCCTACCTCGAGGGACGGATCCGTTGAGTCCGCTGTGCGTCGGCGATGTTGGCGCAGGCGTGCCTGCGACAGAGCCGCGACCGAGGGCGCGCTGATGCGGGCGCGCGGCTTCGTCCTGTGGTTCACCGGGCTGTCGGGCGCGGGCAAGAGCACGCTCGCGAGCCGCGTCGCGCCGATCCTGCGTGAGCGCGGCCTGCAGGTCGAGATCCTCGACGGCGACGCGGTGCGCGAGAACCTGTCGAAGGGCCTCTCGTTCTCGAAGGCGGATCGCGACGTGAACGTGCGTCGGATCGCCTTCGTCGCGAACCTGCTGGCGCGCAACGGCGTGTGTGCCATCACGGCTGCGATCTCGCCCTACCGCGCGATCCGCGAGGAATGTCGCCGTCGGTCCGAGGCTCCCTTCGTCGAGGTGTTCGTCGACGCGCCGCTCTCAGTGACCGAGGCGCGCGACGTGAAGGGCCTCTACAAGCAGGCCCGCGCCGGAGAGATCCCGCACTTCACGGGCGTGACGGATCCCTACGAGCCGCCGCTCGACCCGGAGATCGTGGTGCGCACGGGGGAGGAGAGCCTGGAGGCGAGCGTGGCGCACATCATCGCCGCGCTCGAGGCGCGCGGGCTGGTCCCCGCCTGAGCTGCCTCCGCGGCTCCGGCCGCGGAGCTGCCTCCGGCGCCGCGGGCGCCGGCTGCGTCTCCGGGCGCGCTCAGGGGCCTGCGAGCGTCACCGAGAGCGTCGTGGCGGCCGGGCCCGCGCCGCGGCGCAGGTCGAGCTTGACGGGCCCCTTGGCCGCCGCGAAGGCCGCCGACAGCGCGGCCTTCGATTGCACCAGCCGGCCGTCGACCGCCGTGACGACGTCGCCGGTCTTGATGCCGGCCTGCTCGGCGAGCTCGTCGCGTGTCACCCGCTCGACCGCGAGGTCGTCGCCGACCCGCAGACCGAAGCGGCGCAGCGGGCCGTCGAGATCCGGCGGGAACTCGATCGGGAGCGCGAGGCGCTCGGCGCCGCGCCGCACGACGACCGTGGTCTGCGCCGGGGCCGCCTGCAACGCGGCCCGCAGCTCCTCGCGGTCGCCGACCAGCGCGTCGCCGATCGCCAGCACCTGATCGCCCACGAGCAACCCGACCTGCAGGGCCAGCCCCCCGTCGACCAGCTCCTCGATGCGCAGCTCCTCGTCGAGCTGCACGCCGAGCCGCCGACCGCCGGGTCCGCCGCTGGGGGGCGGACGCAGCCCCTCGCGCGGCAGCAGGTCGGGCAGGTTCGCGATGCCCAGCGCGCCCACGGCGATCACGATCGCGGAGTTGCGCTGGTAGTGCGGGATGGCCTGCTCGAACGTGTCGAACTGCGTGTGGTGGACGTGGTTGTAGTTCGCGCGGCCGCGCTGGTCCCAGAAGAAGCCCGGCACGCCCGCGGCCAGGTAGGCGTCGCTGTCGCTACCGACCGAAGCGATGCCCTTCGTCTTGCGGATCTTGAAGGGTTGCTCGGGGTCGAGGTCGATGACCGGCGCGAACACAGTCTCGAACAGCGGGAGCATGGCTTCGGTCGCCGGGATTCCGGCGCAGTAGTTCGTGCCTCCGTCGTGGTTCAGCACGGCGGAGATACGTGGCAGCTCGGCCTTGTTGGCCTCGATCCAGGCGCGGGCCCCCAAGAGGCCCTGCTCCTCCCCGCCCCACAGCATGAAGCGGATCGTGCGCTTCGGCCGCGCGCCAGCCGCGACGAGGAGTCTGGCAGCCTCCAGCGTCGTCGCGACGCCCGTGCCGTTGTCGCACGTGCCCGTCGCGCCATCCCACGAGTCGAGGTGACCGCCGACGATCACGTACTCGTCGGGCTTCTCCGCTCCGACCAGCTCGGCGATCACGTTGTGGAGCTGGATCGGCCCGCGCTCGAAGTGATTGCGGATGTCGAACTCCAGCTCGACGCGCTCGCCGGCCTCGATCTGCTCGACGACGAACGCATGGTCGTCCGCGACCATCTGGATCGATGGACGCGTCGGCAGGGATTCCCACGTCACCCGCGGCGATCCGCTGGTGACGATGCGCTCGCCGCGCGCGGCGCGGATCGTTCCGGCGATCCCGGCCTCGCCGTAGGCCCGGTCGCGCAGCTCGCGGAACTCGCGTGGCTCGCTCGCCGGACGCTGCCCCGCGCCGCGCGGCGTCGGCCGGCTCACGACCCACGCTCCGGCCAGCTCCGCGCGCAGCGCCTCGAGCTCGGCCGCGTCGCGCGGCGCGAGGACCGCGCGTGCGCGCACGACCCCGCGCGTCCCGGCGGTCCAGGCGTTCGTGCCGAAGCGCAAGGGCCGCTCGACCGGAGCGACCATGCGGCCCGAGGCCGGTCCGCGGTTGAAGCCGACCGCGAACTCGCCCCAACGCTCGAGCCGCGCGTGCGCAAGGCCGAGCGCCTCGAACTCCCCGCGGGCCCAATGGCAGGCGTTCTCGAAGCCGTCCGAGCCGGTGAGGCGCGCGCCGATGCGGTTCACGAGGTGGTCGAGGTACTCCATGACCCGCGACTCGGCCCGCGCGTGCGCGATGATGCGCTGAGCGACCTCGGCCTCCGCCGGGGCCTGGCGGGCCGCGCTCGGAGGCGCGGCCAGGGCGAGCACGACGAGGAAGAAGGCGGTGCGCTGCGTGGCGTGCATCGGCGGTGGCTCCAAGGGGGGGGCGGGACTGCACTCTAGCCGAGCCCCGGGCTGCGGTGGCCGTGCCGACCCGGCGCCCAGGTCCCGGCGCGCGCTCGGCGAGGTCAGCTCGACCCGGCGAACAGGGCTTGCGTGAACTCGGTCGCCGGCCGGGCGCGCAGCGCGCCGACCGTCCCGAACTGGACCAGGTGCCCAGCCTCGAGGACCAGCACGCGGCTGGCGAGGCGCTCGGCGTCGGCCGGGTCGTGCGTGACGTGCAGCACGGTTGCACCACGCTCGCGTGCGATCGCCGCCGACTCGCGACCGAGCGCGCGCCGCAGCGGGAGGTCGAGGGCCGTGAACGGCTCGTCGAGCAAGAGGAGCCGGGTCCCGCCCGCCATGGCACGCACCAGCGCCAGTCGCTGCGCCTCGCCACCCGAGAGCTGTGACGGCCGGGACTCGGCCAGGCCAGCCAACCCGACCCAGGCCAGCAGCCGTTCGGCCTCCGCGGCGCGCTCGTCGAGCGCGAAGCCCCGCCAGCGCAGGGTCGTCAGCGCGTGCTCGCGCACCGTGAGGTGGGGCCACAGTGCCAGGTCCTGGGCGATCATCCCGATCCCGCGGCGCTCGGGTGGCACGCGCAGGTCGTGGCCGCTGGACCAGCTCGCGCCCTCCCACTGGATCGAGCCGGCGACGGGCGCGATCAGCCCGGCGATGGCCCGCAGCAGCGTGGACTTGCCGGCGCCGGACGGGCCCATGATCACGACGTGCTCCCCGGGGTTGACGTCGAACGAGACTGCGCTCAGCACCTGGCGCGAGCCCAGGCGCACGCCGAGCTCGCGCACCGCCAGACCCGCGGGGCTCGGCGCGCTCATGCGCGGGACCCTCGCAGACCGTGCGTCGCGCTCAGCACGAGGAGCGGCGTGGCGCAGACCAACGCGAACACCAGGGCCAGGGCCGCCAGCTCGTCCTCGCGTGCGAACACCACGTTGGCGTACAGCCGTGACGCGAGCGCGGACTGACCAGCCCGGAGCATGACGAAGGCGTCCGTCTCGCGCAGGGCGAAGGCGAACGCGAGACACCAGCCGACGAGGATCGCAGGCCGCAGCAAGGGCTCTAGGATGCTCCCAAACGCCGCCAGGCGCGCAGCTCCCGCCAGGCGCGCGGCGTCGACGAGGCCAGCGTCGATCCGCGCCATCCCGTCCGCGACGGGCAGGGCGCCGATCAGCAGATAGCGCCCGGCCGTCGCGCAGATCACGACGGTCGCCCCGGTGTAGGCCCAAGCGAGCTCCGGCTGGTTCCAGACGCGGATCAGGCCGATGCCGCTCGTGAGCGGCGACGCCGCCAGGGGCACGCACGCCAGGACGAACAGCGCCGCACGCGAGAGGCGCGGCGCGAGGGCCAGCAGGATCGTGGCCAGTGCCACCCCGAGCGTCGCCGACGCGGCGGCGGTCGCGAACGTGAACGTGATCGAGTCGAGGTTCTTCAGCGCCGCGCGCACGACGGCGGCTGGCGAGCCCGCGCTCAGAGCCAGGGACGCGAAGGGCGCAACGCTCGCAGCGCCAGCCAAGAGGGCCAGGCCCAGCAGGACGGGCATGCGGGCGCGGCCGAGCTCCAGGCGTGGGGCGGGCTCGAAGCGCGCGCGGATCGAGCTGCCGCGCCGCAGCAGGTCGCGCGCCGCCAGCGCCAGGCCGGCCAGCACGGCGAGCGCGGCCGGAAGGCCGGCCGCCGCAGCAGCACCGGAGCGCAGCCCCAGGTGATGGGCATAGATGCTGTCCGCGGCGACCGTGATTTTCGGGCCGACGCTCGTCAGGAAGTCCGCGGTCGTGAAGTCGGAGAGCACGAAGGCCGCCGCGAGCGCCGCCCCCGCGCTCGCGCCCGGCCAAGCGTGCCGCAGCTCACCGAGCAGCACGGCGCGCGTGCCCCCCAGGAGGCGCAGCGTGTCGTGTTGCGCACGCGAGACACTGGCCAAGGAGCGCATGGCGAGCAACGCCACGAACGGCGTCGCGACGACGCCGTGCACCAGCAGGATGGCGCCGAACCCCGAGAGCCTCCAGGCGGACACCCACGAGATGGCGTGGACCAGCGGCGGCAGGAACAGCGACAAGGCGAGGAGCGCGGTCCAGGCGCGCGGCCAGGGCACGTCGGTGCGCGCCAGGACCCAGGCCGCGAGCAGGCCGGCGGGCAGCGCGAGCGCCAACACCGCGGCGGTGATCGCCGCGCTCGAGAGCGTGCGTCGCCACAGCAGGGGATCCGCGAGCGCGTTCCAAGCCTCGCCCGGGGCGAGCAGGGCGTCGCCTGCGGCCACCAAGACGGGCAGCGGACCGATCAAGAAGGCGACGAGGGCCGCCGCCAACGTGAGGCCCTCGGCGGCCCCGTTCCCCGGCGCGCGGCGCGTCACGGGAAGCGCGCGTCGAGCTCCCGCATGCGGGCCTCGACCTCGGCGCCGATGCGCAGGAAGTCGACCTTCATCGTCCTGAACTCGCCGGGCACGGCCACCTCGGGCGGGCGCTTCACGCCCGGCTTGAGCGGGATGTGGCCACGCTGGTGGAAGGCCAGGATCTCCTCCGCGCGCTCGGACAGGAGGAACTCGATCAGCTTGCGCGCGCCTTCGGGGTTCGGCCCGCCGCGGACGCGCGCGACCGTGTTGGGGATGACCAGCGTCCCCAGACCGTCCTGGTCGGGGTAGATCGCGTCGACGGGCAGACCCTCGGCCTTCACCAGCCGGTAGTCGCTGGAGTCCGTGAGGCCGAAGTGGATCTGGCCCTCCCCGACCAGCTTCGCCAAGCGCCCGTTCCCCGGCGGCAGATGGCATTCGTTGGCGCGGATGCCAGCCAGGAAGCGTTCGTACTCGGCCGGCGGGAGCGTCTCGTGCAGGGCCGTGAGGTGCGTCAGCGTCGTGCCCGTGACCGGCCGCACGATGCCGGCCTGGCCCTTCCAGCGCGGGTCGACGAGGTCCCAGATGCTGCGCGGCCGGTCGGACGCTGGCACGAGATCGGTGTTCACGATGAGCACGCGTGCCCGCGCCGCGAAGCCGAACCAGACCCCGTCGGGATCTCGGAACTGGGTGGGGATCGCCTCCCAACCGGCTGGCGGCGGATCGAGCTTCTCGAGGACGCCGGCGCGCTGGAGGCGCACCGTGTTCGCGGCCTCGCTGTTCCAGAACACGTCGGCGCGCGGGTGCGTCTGCTCCTCGAGCAGCGTGCGGACGAGGCCGACCGTCTTGTCCCGTTCCGTGTCAGCCGTCAGACGCACCCGCAGGCCCGACTCGCGCTCGAAGACGTCGAGGACGGCCCGCGCCGTGGGCTCGTTGAGGGACGTGTACAGGACGACCTCCCCCGAGCCGCCGGGCTTCGAGCACGACACGGCCAAGCACAGGGCCAACGTGATGAGGGCCAGCTTCTTCATGGGGGTACTCCGGCTGGGGTGAAAGGGCGGGCGCGCCCACGCTAACGGCTCGGGGCGGGCGGGTCACACCCCGTCCTCGGGCCTGCGCGCGGCGGCGATGCTCGCGTACCCTGTCCGCGTGCTGACCCGCGACGCCGCTTGGGATCACCTGTGCTCCTGGACGAGGACGGAGGCGCTGCGCAAGCACGCGCGCGCCGTCGAGGTCGTGATGCGCGCCGCTGCGCTGCGCTACGGCGCTGGCGAGGGCGATGTCGAGCGCTTCGGCCTCGCCGGCCTGCTGCACGACGCCGACTACGAGGCTTGGCCCGAGGAGCACCCGCGCCGCATCGTCGCGTGGCTCGAGGAGCGTGGCGAGCGCGAGGTCGCGCACGCGATCTCCGCGCACTACACGCAGTGGGGCGTGCCCTGCGAGAGCGCGCTCGACAGGACGCTCCTGGCCTGCGACGAGCTGACCGGGTTCGTGGGTGCCTGCGCCCTGGTGCGGCCTGAGGGCCTCGCGACGCTCGAGGCGCGCAGCGTCTTGAAGAAGCTCAAGGACAAGGGCTTCGCGGCCAAGGTCGAGCGCGCCGAGGTCCACGCCGGCGCCGCACTGCTGGGCGTCGAGCTGGCCGACCACGTGGCCTTCGTGATCGAGGCGCTGCAGGCGCACGCTGTCGAGCTCGGCCTCGCCCGCTGACGCCGAGCTCAGCGGGGGCTGGCGCCGTAGCCCAGCGCGGGGCTGTCGGCGGCGAGGCGATAATCGCCTCGCGAGGCGTCGCGGAACCGCGGGTCGCGGCCGCCGACCGGCTCGACCTCGGCGACCGGGAGGACCGGGACGCTGCGCTCGGGCAGGTCCGCGCAGTACCAGTAGTTGTGCTCGAAGCGGAACGTCTGCGGCGCGGTGTGCGGGCCGACGTTGACGGGCGTGGCGATCTCGCGCGTGCTCCAGACGATCAGGTTGCGCTCGAAGACGCCACCGCGGCAGGGGACGAAGCCGGGCTCGCGCGTCTCCTGCAGGATGCGCAGGAACCACTTCTGCGGGTGCACGAAGGTGTTCGCGCGCACGCTGGCGCCGTCGCAACCGGTGAACGCGATCGGCGCCTCGGAGCCCACGAACGTGCAGTCCTCGACGACGATGCCCTGGGCCTCGAAGCCCTGCGGCTCCGGGCGGAAGTAGGCCAGCGCCGTGGACCCTCCGATGTGGACCGCGCGGCGTCCAGCGTGCTCGAAGCGCGAGCTCCTGATCACGACGTCGCGCGTGCCACCCTTGGCCTGCACGCCGGTCGCGGCCGGATCGTCGTCGCGATCGCGGAACGAGCAGTCGACGATCAGGCCGCGCCGGCAGCCGACCATGTCGATCGCCGAGCCGCCGCGGCCCCAGCTCGTGACGCTGCAGCGCTCGATGCGGAAGTCCTCGAGCCCGGAGAGCTTGATGCCGTCCTGGTTGCCGCGCGCTCCCGTGTCGCGCACCAGGAGGTCGCGCAGCACGACGTGGCGCGAGGGCGTCTCGAGCGTGCCGGCGTCGTCGACGTTCAGCCCGTTCGTCGGCGAGCCCGCGATCTCCAGGCGCTCGATGACGAGGTGCTCGACGTCCGAGAGCTGGATCCCGGCGCGGAACACGGGCCGCGGTCCCTCGGCGTCCGCGGTGATCACGATCGGCTGCTCCGACGTGCCGCGGACGCCGGTGGCGTGGACGCGCCCGTACTCGCCGGGCGCCACGACCAGGCGTGTGCCGGGCTGTGCGGCGGCCAACGCGAGCTGGAACTCGGCCGCGGAGCCCACGCGCCGCGTCGCGGGCGCGGCCTGGGAGCGCGGGGCCGGCGCGACGACCGTCTGAGTCGCCACGGACAGCACGACGGCGAGGATCATGTGCCGACGATAGCAGCGCGGGCTGTACCCTGCTCCCGCTCGCTCCCTCGAAGCTCTCCCATGCGAACCCCGCGATCCGCCCTGTCCCTCTGTCTGCCGCTCCTCGCCGCCTGTGCCTCCGCTCCGAACAGCGTCCACGGCGCGAACGCAGCGGAGCAGCGCACGCCCTGGTCGGCGCCGCCGCTCGAGCTCGCCATCTCCGTGCGCGACGGCCGCACGGGCGAGCGACTGACGCTCGATGCGTTGCTCGACGGGCTGGCCGGTGCTGACGCGGTCTTCCTGGGCGAGACGCACATCGACGAGACGACGCACGCGGTCGAGCTCGCGGTCTTCGAGGGGCTGCACGCGCGCCGGGCCGGGAAGGTCGTGCTGGCGCTGGAGATGTTCGAGCGCGACGTCCAACCCGTGCTGGACCGCTACCTGCGCGGGGAGGTCGACGAGCGCGCCTTCCTGAGCGCCGCGCGGCCGTGGTCGAACTACCGCACGGCCTATCGCCCGCTCGTCGAGAGCGCCCGGCTGCGCGGCGTGCCGGTCGTCGCGTCGAACTTCCCAGCCACCCTGCGGCGCAAGCTGGGCAGCGGCGGGCTCGACGGGCTGGAGCCGTCCGAGCGCGCGCTCGCGCCCGCCCAGCTCTTCGCGAACACTCCGGGCTACTGGCGCCGCGTCGACAACGCGGTCCGTGGGCATCTGGGGATGATGGGGCCGACGCCGGCACCGGACGACCCGCGCCTCACCAGCACGCAGTCGCTGTGGGACAACTCGATGGGCGAAGCCTGCGCGTTGGCGCTGGCGCGTCACCCCGGCCACGCGGTGGTGCACGTGAACGGCGGCTTCCACAGCGAGTACTGGGACGGGACCGCCCGCCAGCTCGCGCTGCGCGCGCCGCACGCCCGCATCGCGACGATCGCCATCGTGCCCAGCGGTCATCCGGCCGTCGAAGAGCTGGGTAGCGTGCCCGTCGCCGACTACGTCGTGTTCTGCGAGGAGCGCGCGCAGGACCTGGACGAGGGCACGCACGCAGTGTTCGTGCCGCGCGAGCAGGAGTACCGGCTCCACGTGCCGCCGGCCGCCACGGACAGGGCGCCGGCGCCGCTCCTCGTGTGGCTCGTCGACGATGGCGAGAGCGCCGAGGATGCGCTGCGCCTGTGGAAGCAGCGCGTCGGAGACCAGGCCGCGGTCCTCGTCCTCGAGCCTCCTTACCGCGAGCTGCAGGACGATCTGGTCGAGGGCGGCCGTTGGTTCTTCCCCGACTCGTTCCGGCCCGACCTGGCGGCGGCACGCGAGGGCGTCGAGCGCGCCTGGGCCTACGTGTTGCGCCGCCTGCCGGTCGACCCCGCGCGCGTGTGCGTGGCGGGCGAAGGGGCCGGCGCCACGATCGCGGCCGCGGCCGGCGTGTGGGGGGGCGCGCTGGAGGCGCGCGTCCTCTCCTTCGAGCCGCGACGTTTCGCGGCGCTGAAGGAGTTCCCCCTGCCGCTCCCCGAGCTCCGCGGCAGCGCTCCCGCGCCGCGCCGCTCGCTGCGCGTCGCGGCCCGTCCGGCCGACGAGGCCTGGTGGAGCGCGGAGCTCGAGGCCTACCGCGGGGTCGGGCTCGACGCCGGGCTCGCGCCCGCGGCCAGCGGGCCGTGGGACGCGGAGATCGCACGCGAGAACGCCGTGCGCGAAGCGCTGGGCCTCGCACCGCGCAGCTTCGCGCCGGATGCGCCGCGGGCCCACGTGCGCGTCGACGGGCCGCGTGGGCGGAGCTGGGCACGCCTGTTCGCAGACCAGCGGGCGGTGGGCGGGCAGCGCATCGCGATCCTGGAGGGGCAGCCGCCCGCGGACAGCGGCTCGCGCGAGCTGGTTCTCGAGGTGCTCCCCGCGGAGTGTGCTCAGCCCGGCCGCATCCCGCGCTGTCCCGGGCCGTTCGGCGGGACGACCGTGCTCGTCGTGCCGGACGCGCGCCCCGCCGAGGAGCGCGCGGCGTGGCTCGCGCTGGAGTCGTCGCCGGCAGCCTCGCTCGGCCGCTTCCACCGACTGGCGGTGGCAACCGAGTCGGGCGAGCGTGCGCTCACCGTCGTGCTGGGCGAGCTGGAGGCCGCTGGACGGCGCAACGTGCTCGTGATCCCGGCCGCATGGTCGGCGGACGGCGCGACGATGCGCGGGCTGCGGCGCTCCGTGCGCGACTTCGACGATCGGCTGACGATCCGCTGGCGGCCTGGGCTCGGCGGGCTCGACGCCGGGTCCTGAGCTCGTCGGCTCGCGGACGGGGCTGCGCGAGCAGGGCCCTCGACCGAGGCGCCGGGCGCGGAACCGTGTAGGTCCCGCGCCCGGCGCGATCGATCCCGGCGCTCCTCGCGCCGGAGCGCTCAGGGGTGCCAGCGCACTCTCAACCCGTTCGAGAGGTTGAACCCGCTCGGCGTGCAGAACGGCGCCGCGTTGCGGTACCAGGCTTGGTAGAAGCGCGTCGCGCCGACCGCGGGGATCCCACCCCGCACCGAGACCGACACGTCGCCGGCCGCCGGGTACGAGGCCGCTCCGGCAGTGGTGCTCTTCGTCCCGAGGCGGGTCACGATCCCCGTGACGCAGCGCAGTCCGTCACCGAACGGCGTCGGCAGGGACTCGGGCGTGGTCGTGCCCTGGAAGAAGAGGCACGACGTGTTGGGCGGCATCCCGCTGCACACGAGCGTCAAGGTGTCGGTCGAGACGTCCGGGAAGCCGGTCGTGTCGAGCAGCGCTCCGCCGGTCGCGAACGAGTTCTCGCAGCCCCGGCCCACGAGCCCGGCGTTGCCGCACGGGCAGGTCGCCCCGCTGCCCGAGCCGTCGCAGATCGTCTCGTCGAAGTCGCGCCGGAACACGTGCACCACGTCCACGAGTTCCGGCCCCGGAGCCTCTGCGGCGTACAGGAGCTCGCCATTGCCGCTGAAGTCGAGACCACCCGAGGTCCCGCCACCCTGCAGGCCGGGGATCAGGGTCGTCGAGACTTGGGCTCCGGTCGTCAGGTTGACCTCGACGAGGTGATTCGCCCCCTCGAACCACACATAGCACCGTCCGGACGTGGGGTCGAAGGCCAGGTCGCGGGCGCGCAGCGTCGTTCCTTGAACGACGACGCTCTGGAGGACCGCGCCGGTGCTCGTGTCGATGCGCCGGAGCGTGGTGCCACCGCCACTCGTGGAGCCGTGCGTCGTCCAGAGGTTGCCAGCCGGATCGAAGTCGGCGCCAGTCGTGCCGAAGTGACCGCTGCCGAGGTTCGTCACCAGGACGCCCGACTGCGTGATGCGCCCACCGTGTCCGTTCACCGTGAAGCCGAACAGGTGCGGGCTCGTGATGCCGAAGGGGATCGCCAGCGCGGTCACCCCCGAGGTCGGTGAGATGGCGCTGGGGTCGACGCTGCTGAGCAGCGCGCCCGTCGAGGCGTTGACCTCGACGATCGGACCGAACGTGCCCCACGGCGCGATCCACAGCCGACCTAGCGGAAGCTCGAACGCCAAGTCGCCGACACCGCTCAGCCCGTGGCCGGAGATGTCGAGTTGCGCATGCGGTGTCAGGACGAGGCCCTGGGTGAGCGCGGAGCTGCTGCACAGTGCGCAGGCCGCGAGGGTGAGCATGGATCGAAGCATGGGGGTGACTCAGTGGGGTAGAGCCGGCACGTGCCAGCACTCCTCCTGTCCAGGCCGCCCCCGCGTTCTTTCACGCCGAGCCCCGCAGATCCTCCACGCACGTCGAGCCGGACGGGTGGGCCGGCCCTGGAGGGCGCGCGGGTTGCCGCTCCGAGCCGGGCGGGCAGGTGCTGCCCGTGGACGGGGGAGGACCGGAACTGCTGGCCTGAGCTGCTGGCGCCGCCCACCCTCCGGGGGATGCGGCCCCAAGCGGACGAGGCCGGGCTCGACATCGAGCCCGGCCCCGCATCGAGCACGGCGATCGCGCCCGTCGACGGGTGTCGACGGGGCCATCCACGTCAGGGCGTCCAGTTGATCTGGTATGCGTTCGTGAAGTTGAACGTCGCCGGCGTGCAGAACGCGGCCGCATTGCGATACCAGACCTGGTAGTAGCGCGTGCCCGGCGTGTTCACGAGACCGACCACGCTGATCGGCAGGTCACCCGGGACGCCGCGACCGTAGCTGCGGTTCCCGCACAGCGTCTGGCGGTTGTACATGCGGATCACGTTCGTCTGGACGCAGCGCAGCCCGTCCCCGAAGACCGTTCCGTTGCCGCCCGCCACCGTCGCGTTGCCCTGCAGGAGCAGCGCCGCGACCGTCGGCGGAAGCCCCGAGGCGGTGAAGTGCACGCTGTCGTTCGAGATCGAGGGCAGGCCGTGGGCCCACAGCAGGCCGCCATCGGTGTTGACGCTGTTCGCGCAGCCGCGGCCGGGGGCGCCGAAGTTGGCGCACGGGCAGGCCGTGCCCGAGCCGTCGCCGAAGCAGAAGCGGGTCCCGGGCTCGCGCTCGTGCAGGACGTCGAGCGCGTCGAGGTCGTCACCGATGTAGCCCGGCAGCGAGCGACTGGTGTGCAGGCCGAGGACCTCGCCGGCGATCCAGATCCCCGGGACGGAGCCCGCGGGCCCCGTCGGGACCAGGACGTCGCCCGGCTGGATCGGCGCGCCGAAGAACGCGTCGGGCGTTCCCACGATCGCCGAGCCGCGGCGCACGGAGAAGAACAGCATGTCCGTGGCGCCCGAGACCCAGTCGTAGGGCACGCTCGAGCGCTGGTAGCCGGGGATTCCGTTCTCGCGCAGGACCAGCGCGTCGAGGTCGTCCGTGTCCACGCCGTTGGCGTCGAGGCCCAGGAGCGCGGCTGCGGCGTACACGCTCGGCGCGCAGCCCGGGCACGACACGAGCACGTCGCCGCCGCGGAAGCCGTTGGCGACCGCGCTGCCCGAGTTCGGGACCGAGAAGATCGGATCCACGAAGGCCGAATCGAGCGAGAAGTACGTGCACGTCGAGCGCGGCAGCCAGCGATCCGGCACGTCGTCGTCGAGCGAGTCGAGGTTGTCCCCGAAGACCGACGGCTCGATCAGGCCGAGGCCGGGGTAGACGCTCGTGCCGCAGGAGTTGACCAGTCCGTCGCCGTCGATGTAGCCGTAGTTGCCGATCGACGGGCCCGGCGGCAGCGGCCCGCACGGCACGAAGACCCCGGCGAAGACGTCCGCGGTCTCGTCGACGCAGGCCCCCTCGCTGGCGAGGTCGGGCCCGAAGCCGGGCTGTCCGAGGCCGCGGTAGCTGACCGAGAAGACCCACGTCGGGCCGGGCGTGCCGGGGACCGTCGAGCAGTCGATCAAGCGGTCGAGCCCGTGGCTCAAGGCGTCGACCTCGACCGAGCAGGGCGTGCCACCCGGGTGTCCCACGCACGGCAGGTACGTCGGCAGCCCGAGCCCGATCGGCGCGACGCTCCCGCCCGTCTCGACGATGCCCGGCGTCGGCAGCGGCCCGAAGGCCGGCGTCAGCGTCTGCGGCAGGAGCAGGTCACCCTCCGTGATCGGCGAGCCCGTGAAGGAGTTCGCCGCGGACACGGTCGGGCTGCGCCAGTCGACGGTGAAGACCGGCAGGCCGGGGCTCTGGGCTGCCGCGGAAGCGGCGATGGCGACGGGGGTCAGGCGGAGGAGAGGGCGAAGGGCGCTCATGGCGAAGGTCTCGGGCTCGGAGGGCGCAGGGCCCGAACGGCCCCGCTATTCCCCCTTGGCCCGGGAGCGCCCCGGGTGGACAGGATTCTGGCCGCCCGCCGCCAGAATCAGGGCTGGTAGAGCTCGACCGCCACGGGGCCGCCCCCGACCACGACGACCCGGCCGTCGGGGAGCAGCGCCGCGGAGGCCCCGGCGCGGGCTGCGGCCAGGTCGGGACCGCTGCGGGAGGCCGCGGGACCCACGAGCTCGCTGGTCACGACGGGCGTGGGCAGCTCCAACCGGCCGGTGGCGATCGATCCCAGGTCCAGGCTCCCCGTGACGCCCCCCGCCACGAGCACGCGCCCCGACCCGAGCAGGCTCGCCGTGTGGAAGGCCCGTCCCGCGGCGAGCGCCGGCCCGTTCGAGAACGAGCCCAGGCCGCTCGGCTGGTAGAGCGCGGTCTCCGCGACGGCGGTCAGCGCGATCTGCGTCAGGTCGCCGGTGCTCAAGACGTCGGTCAGGTCGGCCGTGATGCCGCCTACGAGGAGCACCCGCCCATCGGGGAGGCGCGTCGCGGAGTGCAAGAGGCGGCCGGTCGTGAACAGCTTGGGCAACGGGCTGAAGCTCGTGGCGCTGGCGTTCGTGGCGTAGCCCAGATTCGACACGAACGGCAGGTTGAGCACGGGCACCACGGCCAGGCCGCCCGCGACGAGCACGGCCCCGTTCGCGAGCACGGTCGCCGTGTGGAACGCCTTGCGCTCGGGCATCGCCGGACCCGCGAGGAACGTCGCCGTGACCGGGTCGAACAGCTCGCTGGAGGACTGGATCGCGTCGAAGAACGCCAGCGGATCCGTCAGGTCCAGCGCGGCGAGGCCGCCCGTCACGAGCACACGCCCGTTCGCGAGGCGCACCGCGGCGGCACCCGCGCGCGGCGTGGCCAGCGCGCCGACCGCGACGGACTTGCCGCTCGCTGGGTCGAACACGAAGGCCTCCGCGACGGGTTGGCCCGCCAGATCGATCCCGCCACACACGAGCACGCGACCGTCCGCGAGCAGGGTGCGCGTCGCGAACAGGTTCGCGGAGGGCAGCAGGCCCGCGACCTGGACTTCCTGGAGCGCAGGCTCGTAGGAGAGCGCGAGCGGTCCGCTGCCGCCCAGGAACAGCCGCCGTCCGTCGGGCAGCACGAAGGCGTCCCCGAGGAGCGACACGCCCGCCGCCGGCAGCGCGCCGAAGCTGTTCGGCGCGAGGTACGTCGCGCGCGCGAGGTTGGAGACCTGCACCCCCGGCCGCACGGACGCGGCTTGGAACGACAACCGTCCACCGACCAGCGCCGGGGTCGTCGCGAAGGCGAACGTGGCCTGCCCGGACCCGTCGAGCACGCCGGCGATCTCGACCATCGCGGCGAGCTGCCGGATCGGGTCGATGTCGAGCGTGATCAGCTCGCTGATCGGGGTGGGGCTCTCGGTCGCGGAGATGTAGAGCGAGAAGGCGCGGCCAGGGTCGCCCTGGATGCGGGTGATGGACTGGCCGGGAGCCAGGGATCCGGTGATTTCGACGGTCAGGTCGGCGGCGAGCAGGGGGAGGGCGAGTGCGAGGAGGGACATGCAGGCCAATCTACCCGGCTCCCGCCCTTGTGAGGGGAGCCGCGGTGGCCGATCCGCGGCCGTGCGCGGCGGCCCGGATCTGCGTCGAGGGACGGAGCACCCTCCGAATGCGAGCGGGGCCGGCCCACAGGCCGGCCCCGCCTCAGGAACGCGTGCGGTGCGCCTGGCCCGCGGGCCGGGACACCGCGCGGATCACGGCGCCCAGGTCGTCTGGAGACCGTTCGTCAGGTTGAACGTGTCCGGCGTGCAGAACGCGGCCGCGTTGCGGTACCAGCACTGGTACGTGCGGACGTTGCCCGCCACGTTCAGGCCGCGGACCGAGATCGACGTGTCACCCACGGCCGGGTACTGGCTCGTGCCCGCCACGTTGTTCTTCGTGCCGAGGCGGATGATCGAGCCGCCCGCGCAGCGCAGGCCGTCGCCGAAGACGACGCCCAAGCCACCACCGGCCTGCGACGTGCCCTGGAAGTACAGGGCCGAGCTGTTCGGCATGCCCGTACCCGTGAGCACGAGCGTGTCGGCCGAGATGCTCGCCACGCCCGAACCCGCCAGGTTCGCGCCGCTCGGGTTGACGGAGCTCGCGCAGCCGTTGCCCGCCGCGCCCACGTTGCCGCACGGGCAGGCCGCGCCCGTGCCGTCGCCGAAGCAGAAGGCCGTGATCGGCGGCGCCGGGCTGCCGACCGTGATGCGCACGAACATGATCGAGAAGGGCTCGGCCACCGGGCCGAGCACCACGACCGGCACCGAGCCGGCCGTGTCCGTGATCAGGACGTCGTAGTCGGCGCCCGGAGCCGCGGCCTGCGTCGTCGACGAGCAGGCGATCATGTCCGGGAAGTCGAGCACAGCGCCGGTGCCGAAGTCGTCCGTCCCCGGGGTGTTGTCGTTCGTGGCCGTGTTGAAGCGGCCGATCGCGAGGTAGTACGTGCCAGCCGTCAGCGTGCGGCGGAGCTGCGACTGGAGCGTCGCGCCCGTGCCGCCCTCGGCGACCGACTCGTCGTCGTTGCTGGCGTCGTCGACCACGACGAGATTGCCGTCGAACAGGTGGATGTCCGTGTCGACCGTGGTTTGGCCGACCGTGCTGAACGTGATGACGCCCGGAGCGAACGTGCCCGGGACGACGACCGGGGCGATGGGGGCCGTGGACAGCGTCGCCTCGTAGGCGAGCGTGGTCGAGGCCGTGCCCGTGACGCGGTAGTAGAGCTCCTCGCCGCGACCGAAGCCGTACCAGGAGTTCGAGCGCGGGATCGCGGTCGTCGTGCTCGAGGACTGGAAGGCCGTGTCCGTCGTGCCGATCACGCTCGGCAGGGCACCGCCCGGGTCCGTCTGGTTCAGGCCGCGGATCGAGCCCGTGTGCCCGGCCGTGCCAATCGTCGTGATCGCCAAGGTGTGGCGGTAGATGCCCGGAGCGAGCGGGCCCGTCTTGACGTGCCAGGTGTCGGCGCTCGCGGCGCCGGGGGTGACCGTCGAACTGCCCGTCGTGGTGCCCGTGAGCTTGTCGCCCGCGACCATGACGACGATGCCGTTCGTCGTGGCCTGGGCCTTGGTCTCGTTGGGTTCGATCTCCGGCGTCGTCGTCTGGGCGAGAGCGCCCGTCGCGAGGATCGCGACGGCGCCGACGAGGCCGAGGTGCTGCATGCTGGACATAGGGTGGAACTCGAGGCTGGCTCGGAGCGAGAGAGAAGGGAGTGAGGCCCCCGGAGAGGCCCCCCCGGACGTCGGGGGGGCACGAAGGCGAGTTGCCCGGGAGGGCTGCCGAGGGGGCACGCTCGGAAGTCTACAGCAGTTTTTCTGAATTGGGGCGAAACCAACCGCAGGGTCGCGGCTAGGTGCCGATTGGCTCCGGCCGACGCTCCAGGCGCCCGCCGGAGGCGAGGACCCGTCTCCGCGGCCCCGATCCCTGGGGCTCCCCTCAGCGCCGGCGCCCCAGGAGGTCCTGGCGGAGCCTGCGCAGCTCGTCCTGAGCGTTTCCGGCCGTGATCCGGCCCTCGGCCCGCCGCAGCGCCTCGGCCCAGCTCACGACCTCGAACCGGCCCAGGGGCTCGATCTCGAACACGATCTGAGCCGTCTGCGCGCCGGCCGGCGCTTCGCCGGGGCCCGGCGCGGGCCGGTCTGCCCCCGGCTCCGCGAGGTCCGCGGGCCGCGGCTGGCTCGGCAGGGGACTCGGGAGGCCCTCGGGACCGAGACCGACAGGCTCGGTCTTCGGCGCCTCGCCGCAGGCGGCCAGGAGCACGAGCGCAAGCCCCAGCGCGGCGTGGACGGTCGTTCTCATCCTTCCTCGCCTTCCTCCTCGGCGCGCGCGCGCTTGGCCGCGTTCCGCTCCTCCTCCTCGTGCGGGAGCGGCGGCGGGGGGGGCGGCGGCTCGGGCAGGATGGCCCGCAGCGGCGGCGCCTGGCCCGGACCCGCGTCGAGCGCGGCCCGCAGGCGCGCGAAGAGCTCGGGCCCCAGGTCGCGCTGGAAGACGGCCATGCGCGCGGCGTGGTCCTCCTCGGCGAGATGGCGCGTGCGGATCGCGGAGCGCAGCACGTCGTCGAGCCGCTCCTTCTCCGCCACGAGCGTGATCAGCTCGATCTCGGCGACCTGCGTGCGGTGACGGCCCTCGACGTTGACCATCATCCGCGCGACGGCGCGCAGCCGCGTCGTCTCGTCGAAGAGCGGCGCCGCCGGCTGCTCGGGCGCGGCGGGTGCTGGCGCGTCCTGGCTGGACACCAAGCCCGCGAGAGCCAGGAGCGCAACGAGCGCCGCAGCGCGGAGCGGGAGGCGGACCACGCACGAATCCTAGCACTCGTTGGACCGGAGGGCCTGGCCGTCGCTCCGCCCCCGCGGGCGCCTCACACGTGCCGGATCCAGGCCCGCACGAGGGCACGCAGCGCAGCGCCGCGCGCACGGATTTCGGCCGCAGCGCCCAGCCTGACGAGCGCGCGATCCCGGCCGCGCCACTCCAGCAGGCCCGCGGGATCCGCGATGGCCGCGCGCAGGTCGAGCCCCCGGGCCCGCGCGCCAGCGTGCAGGACGATCAGCACTTCCTCGACGTGCCGCGGACCGTTCAGCGTCGCGAACGACTCGCTCGTGCGGAACGTCGGCGCGTTCCACTTGACCTCCTCGGTGATCGAGCGATCCGCACTCCGCACGATGCGCCGCACGAGGTCCAGCTCGGCGCGCAAGGGGTGCCGGGACGCGTCGAGCAGCGCGTCGACGGCCGCTGACCCCGCGGCCGCTGCGCGCGCGGGCCTGGCTGCCGCGGGCTTCGCTGCTGTGGGACGGCGCGCAGGGGACTTGCGGGGTGCGGGCTGCGCGAGCTTCGGGCGAGCCTTCTTGGACATCGAGCCAGCGTAGCGCGGCGCTGCGCCTGGGACCCGACGCGAGCGACTGCAGCCCGCCCGGGTCAGATCCAAGCCAGCGCGCCCGCGCCGTCGACGTCCCGTCAGGCCGGGTCTGTGGCCTCGCTCACAGCCAGATCGCGGCGCTCGCCGCCGGACGCGTCGAGCGCAGGATCCTCGCAGGGTCGGGGCCGTTCAGCACGCTGCCAGGGCTCACCCTGACCAGCGTGCCGCGCGTGCCCCGACCGGCCTGCTGGCGATCACGTCCCCCAGACGATGCGCAACCCGTTCGAGAGGTTGAACGCGGCCGGGGTGCAGAAGCTCGCCGCGTTGCGGTACCAAGCCTGATAGACGTGCTGGGCGCCTGGACTCACCACGCCGAGCGTGCTGATCGACGCGTCCCCCGGCGCCGGGACCTGGGCGCTGCCACCACTGCAGATCTTCGTGGCGAGGCGCACGACGGTTCCGCCCGCGCAGCGCAACCCGTCGCCGAAGACGACGCCCGCTCCGCCGCCCTCGGCGAGCGTGCCCTGGAAGAACAGCGCGCTGGCCGTCGGCGGCGCGCCGTGGAGCGCGAGCACGAGTCCGTCCGTCGCGACGCTCGCGGCGCCCGTTCCGACCAGGCGGCCGTCGAGGCCGAACGAGTTGCGACAGCCGGCTCCCGATCCCGGGGCGCTCGCGTTGCCGCACGGGCAGGCCGCCGCCGATCCGTCGCCGGCGCAGATCGCAACGCCGCTGCGCGCGCAACTGCGGATCGAGAGCAGCAGGTTGGTTGAGTTGGCGAGCGAGACGAGATCCGCGTCGCCATCTCCGTCCAGATCGCCGGCCACGAGGCCGATGCCGCCGACGGGCAGGGTGGGTCCCGAGCCGAACGCGAGCGATCCCAGGTTCTCGAGGATCCGGACCTGGAACGTCCAGGTGCCATTGAAATGCCAGATCGAGTAGTCCGCGGCCAGGTCGATGTCCCCGTCTCCGTCGAAGTCGCCGCTGGCGAGCGACCCGCTGTAGCCGGGGAGTGGGTACATGACCGGCGCCGCGAAGGTCCCGTTGCCCAGGTTGCGGTGCACCCAGACCGTCGCTTCGAAGCCACCCACTGTGACCAGGTCCAGGTCCTGATCCCCGTCGAGATCGGCGAGCAGCACGTCGACCGTGTTGAAGTCCGACGGAGTCGACGAGATCTGCGTGAACAGGCCCGCTCCGTTGTTCCGGTAGACGTACATCCGGTCGAGGTCGGTGTCCTGCGCGATCAAGTCGAGGTCCCCGTCGCCGTCGAGGTCACCGAGAGCCAGCGCCGACGTGGAGCCGCTGCTCCACAGCGCGATGCCCTGCGGGCTGAAATCGCCGCCCGGACCGCGCACGAGCGCACAGAGCTGACGGCTTCCGCCCTGGATGACCACCGTGACGAGGTCGGCGTCGCCATCCCCGTCCAGGTCGCCCGCGGCGAGCCCTCCCACGACGCTCAGGTTCGGGACCGTCTGCTCAGTCATCGCGCCGCCACCCGCGTTCACGAAGACCCGCAGCCCTCCGCCGGCCCGCACGACGAAGTCGACGTCTCCGTCTCCCTCGAGGTCCGTCGCGACGAGCGCGGCGGTTTGGCCGACCGAGGGGTAGAGCTGTGGCGGGGCGAACCGCCCACTCCCGTCCTGAACGTGGAGCGCGAGCGCGCCGCCGACCGCGCACGCGACCGCGGCATCCAGGTAGCCGTCTCCATTGGCGTCCGCCAGGACCACCCCCAGGGGTTGAGCACCCGTGGATCCCGAGGCCGCGGGCTCGAAACACAGGCCCTGAGCACGTGAGACGGTAGCGAGCATGGCGAGAGCGCCCAACGTCATAGCGGTGGCTTGCATGAGGTCTCCTCGGACTTCGAGGTCGCGGCCGGCGGAATTGGAGGCTGGGGAAGGCTGAACTGAGTCTACGCGTCCGCCCCTGATCGGCAACGGATCCCGTGCACAGCCTGCTGGTCGAGCCTGGCCGAGCCCCACGGACCGCCATGCCCTGCGACTGGTCAGCGAAGGGGGCCGACACAGGGGCTCTTCGTGCGCTGCGCGGCGACCGAGCCGCCGGGGCGGCGCGATCAGCGCCGCGCCGACAGCCGGCGTGCGATCTCGACGCAGTCTGGGTGATCGACGCCGAGAAAGGAGCGCTTGAGAGCGAGCGCGCGCTCCAAGTGCGGCCGGGCGGCCGCGGCATCGCCCGTGTCGTCGAGGATCGTCCCCAGGCGATGGCGGGCCTCGGACTCGAGATCTTCCGGCAGCGTCGGCTGGCTCACGAAGAGCGCCACGAGCAGCTCGAGCGCCTCGTCCGTGCGACCCATCGCGGCCAGGACGATTCCGTGCATGCAGCGTGACTCTTGGAGCGCCGCCGCGGGGCCGATGCGTGCGCGAATGTCGAGCGCCTCGCGCACGAGCGCCTCGGCCGCGGCGCTGTCCCCCTCGCCGTAGTGGATGCGAGCCAGGAACTGCTGGCAGGATGCGGTCAGCCCCTCGTGGCCGCTCGCGCGGCTCACGGCGAGCGAGCGCAGGAACTGCTCCTTGGACTCGGGGATGCGTCCAGCGCGAAACAGGCTGCTGGCGTAGTTGTGCCGCACGATCGCGAACGAGGGATGGCTCTCGCCGTGGTTCCAAGCGAGGATCTCCAGCGCCTCGCGATAGCGTTCGCTGGCCTCGTCGAAGCGCTGCGCGCGAGCCAGGGCGACGGCCATGTCGTTCAGGGCGCGTGAGAGCACCTGACGCCGCGGATCCTCGATCGAGCGCGCCTCGGCCAGCGCCCGCTCGAGGCCCTCGATGTACTCGTCCTCGCGTCCCAGCCGGCGCAGCTCGAGCGCCCAGCCGGTCAAGGCGTCCATGCGCAGCACGTCACCAGGAGGCACGTGCGCCAACGTGTATTCGAGCGCCACGCGGTAGGCTTCGTGACTCTCGTCGCCGGGTTGCTCCATCTGCAGCGCGTAGGCGCGCGCGTTCAGCAGGCGGGCGACGAGGTGCGGGCTCGGATCCGCCGTGCCCCGCAGCAGGTCGAACGACCGGTCGACATGCCCATGGACTGCCTGCCAGTCGCTGCGCAAGCTCGCGAACACGGCCTTGCGCGACAGGACTTCGGCTTCGAGCGCGGTCTCGCCGGGCAACTGGGCCAGGGCGGACTCGGCCGCTTCGAGTTCGGTCAATGCGGCGTCGACGCGACCCTTCTCGGCGTGGAGCAGGGCGGTGGCGATGCGCCCCTCGACGGCCGAGCGCAGCTCCACCCGTCGGCGATCGTCGTCGCGACGGTTCGTCCAGGTCACGGCCGCGAAACCGCAGAGAATCACGGCCAGGAGCGCGACGGCCGCGCGCGCCGGACGCTGCCGCACGCGCCGCGCGACGCGCTCGAACGCGCTGGTGCGCCGCGCGAGAATCGGCTGATCGTCGAGATGGCGGCGCACGTCAGCACACACTGCGTCCACTGACGCGTAGCGCTCCTCGGGCCGCTTGGCGAGGCACTGCAGCACGATCGCATCGAGGTCCCCCGAGATGCGTTCAGCGCCAGGCCGGCGAGCCCGGCGACCGGGCGGCGTCGGCTCGTCCTCGCAGATGCTGCGCTCCAACGCGTACTGCCCGTCGCCTGATCGCCAGGGCTTCTCGCCGGTGATGAACTCGTAGAGCAGGACTCCCAGCGCGAACACGTCGCTGCGAACGGTGGCTGCCTCGCCGCGGACCTGCTCGGGGCTGGCGTACTCCGGCGTGAACATCCGGTGGCCCGTGCGCGTCAGCGGCTCGCCGAGGCCCGCATCCACCGGCGTCGTCGTCGGGTCGTGACCCGCGATGCCGAAATCGAGGAGACGCGGAGCACCGTCCGCGCGCACGAGGATGTTGCTGGGCTTGAGGTCACGGTGCACGAACCCGCGCTCGTGCGCGTGCGCCACCGCTCGCCCGATGCGCAGGAAGAGCTCCAGCCGTCCGCGCAGCGGGAGTCGCGCGGCGTAGACGTCGGCTGGCTCGCCGTCGACGTACTCCATGACCAGGTAGGGTTCGCCCGCCTCGGTCGTGCCGCCGTCGATGAGTCCCGCGACGTATTCGTGGTCGAGGCGGGCGAGCGTCTGCCGCTCGCGCAGGAAGCGTCGGACGAGGTCCTGGGTCGCGAGGCCCTTGTGCAGGCGCTTGATGGCCACCTCGCGCTCGAACTCGCCGTCCGCGCGGCGCGCCACGAAGACCTCGCCCATCCCTCCGCGGCCGATCGACCGCACGATCTCGTAGGGTCCGAGTCGCTGCGGCTCGACGGGCCTGTGCGCCAGGGAGTCGTCCTGCTTCAGGAGCTCCCGCACCCACTGCGCAAGCTCGGGATCGACGGCGGCCCGCGCGGTCAGCAGGCTCTCGCGCTCGGAGGCGTCGCGGTCGACGAGGTCGAGGAACAGATCCCGGGCCTCGGGCCAACGGTCGCCGTCCCTCATGCCGTGCTCACGGCCAGTCCCAGGCGACGAGGCGCTCCACGCACTGCAGCGCGGCGGTCGCGCACCCGCTGGAACTCACGGATCGACATCGCGCTCGTGAGGATAGGGGCGTGCCGCGGATCGGCAAGTCGCCGGCCGGCGGAGGCGTTCGACCGTTGCGGGGCACCTGCTAGCCTGATGACCCTCCGTGACCGAGAGCTTCACACGCCTGCTCCAGGACATGCGCGGCGGGGATGCTTCGAAGCTCGAAGCCCTCGCGGTCGCGGTCCAGTCCGAGTTGCGCGCTCTGGCGGCGCGGCACCTGGGGCGCGAACGCCCCGACCACACGCTTCAGCCGACGGCTCTCGTCAACGAGGCCTACGTGAGGCTCGTGGACCAGCGTGAGCAGAACTGGGAGAACCGGACGCACTTCCTGTCCATCGCCTCGACGGTGATGCGTCGGATCCTGCTCGAGCACTCGCGCGCGCGGATGGCGGAGAAGCGCGGTGGGCACGTGCGGCGGGTGACGCTCTTCGACGTGCCGAGCGCGGCCGAGGACACGCCCGAGGCGCTCATCGCGCTCGACGAGGGTCTGGTCGCCTTCGCGCGCATCGATCCCGAGAACGCACGCATCGTCGAGCTGCGCTGGTTCGCGGGTCTCGACGTGGCCGAGACGGCCGCCGTGCTCGGCGTGTCCACGCGCACCGTCGAGCGCGGTTGGCGGGCGGCGCAGGCCTGGCTGCGGGATCGCATCGCGCAGGCGGGGTGATCCGCCTCGGCTGACGGCTGTGCTGAGGGGCGTGGCGGGACGCTGGCCCCGCTCGCGCGCGCCAGCCGAGCGATGGCGAGCGGTGCGGCCCACCACGCTTGACCCTTGGGGCCCGAGCCCGCGACGGGGCTGCCTGGACGGCCTCGGCTCCCGGATTTCGAACCTGCCTGTCGGGGCGCGCCGGCGCCCGGCACGGAGAAGGCTGGCACGGTCCACCTTCGGCCCGCGGCCAGCACCTCCACGCACGCAACCCTGGTGTCCACCATGCACATCTCCTCGTTTTCGCTCGTTCTCGCCCTGGCCGGCGCGGCGGGGGGCGACCTGCCCCGCCCGGCACCGGTGGCGACCCTTCCTTCCGCGGGGTCCATGCCGACTCGCGTCGGCGCGGATTCGCCGAGCGCTCCGGCCGCCCTGCCGGGCCGCTCCTTGGAATTGCCGCGCCTCGACATCGACACGCAGGCCGACGGCACGACCTGGGTGCGGGGGCGCGACTACAAGGCCAGCTTCGGGGCGGGCGGTGTGCGCTACATCCCCTTCCTCGGCTCGGATGCGCCGCGCAACTACCCGGTCGACTTCATCGTGGGACGCGTGCTCGTGGGCGGTCAGGCCTTGGAGTTCGATTCCGCCGCGCTCCCGATCGTCGATGGGGCGAGCATCGCCTTCGACCGCGGTCCCTTCGTCGAGCGCTACTTGCTGTGCTCCGAGGGCATCGAGCAGACGTTCGTGTTCGACGACCTGCCGACTCGCGGCGAGGTCCGGGTCGAGGTGGCAGTCGCTTCGACTCTCGAGTCGCGCTCCGACGCCGAGGGCTTCCGCTTCGAGAACGAGCGCGGGCACGTCCGCTACGGCCGCGCGTTCGCCCTGGACGCTCGCGGAGCGAAGACCGGGATCGAGAGCACGCTCGGCCAAGGACGGATCGACCTGGTCGTGCCCGCGGACCTCGTCGTGGACTCCGAGCTGCCGCTCACGATCGATCCGCTGATCACGACCTTCAGCGTGCAGGACAACCCGCTCGACGAGTTCTCGGCCGACGCGACCTACGACCTGCACAGCTCCGCCTACTTCACCGTCTACGAGGAAGTCTTCAGCCAGACCGACCACGACGTGCGGGGGAAGATCCACTGGGCGGCCGACGTGGGGGGCCTGACCTGGGCGATCGACATCTCGGACGAGACCTGGACCCGTCCGCGGACGGCGTACAACGCCCAGCACGACCGCCTGATCACCGTGGCCAGCGTGGGCCTCGCACCCAACCGCAGCATTCGCGCGCGATTCCTGAACTCCGGGCCGGTGTCGACGCTGTCGGCGAAGTTCGATATCGCCGTTCCTGGTTGGGGAGTCGACTACTGGCGTCCGGACGTCGGCGGTGATCCGCGGGAGTCCGGCACGCAGGCGTTCTGCGTGGTGTGGGAGGTCGACGACGTGTGGAACAGTCAGGCGATCTACGGCGGGATCGTGGACGCGGTGACGGGCCTGGTCGCAGCCACGTACTCCGTCGCCAGCCATTCGAGCACGCCGAAGTCGAACCCGGCGGTCAGCAACTCGAACCACGCCGAGGCCGGCGCGCTGCCCTACTGGAACATCGTGTGGGAACACCATGCTGCGGCGGGCAACCGCGACATCCGTGGTCGGCGCATGGGTCCGGCGGGCTTCGCGGCGGGGGGCCACATGACCATCGCGGCGACCTCCGCGGACGAGCGCAGTCCCTCGTGCACGTCGGCCCTCGACGCCGTCGCAGGAGCCGACGCCTGGCTCGTCGCCTACGAGGTCGAGAACCCGGGCACGGGCTCCGACGTGCGCGTCAAGTCGTACGCGGGAGACACGTGGCTGCACACGCTCGATCTGTCGGCGCTGTTCCCCTACAGCGTCCTGGATCAGCGCCTGCCGGTGTGCGACACGAACGGCCAGCAATTCGTCGTCGGCTACGTCGAACGCGGTGTCCCCGGTCAACCGACGGACATCAAGGTCGCCACGCTGGCGCCAGTGAACGGGATCCTCCATGTGAACGAAGGGCCGATCTCCGTCTCCCCGGGCCTGGAGATCGACGAGCGTCCATCGCTGTACGCCCTGCGTTCGTCGGGCAGCAGCTCGAAGAACGCCGTGATCGTCTACGACCGCGTGAACGGCTCGCAGCGTGACATCCACGCGGCCACGTACGCGCTGCCCGTTGGTGGCCCCGTCGTGCCGTTCTGCTTCGGTGACGGGACGGGGACCGCGTGCCCGTGCGGCAACGCCGGAGCTCCCGGCCGCGGCTGCGGCAACTCGGTGAACGCGGCCGGCGCCGAGCTGACCTGGAGCGGCGTGGCGTCGATCCACGAGGGACCGCCGCTCGTGCTGCACGCGAGCGGGATGCCTCCGACCGCGCCGTGCCTGTTCTTCCAGGGCACCCTGCCCACGAACGGCGGCAACGGTGTCGTGTTCGGCGATGGATTGCGCTGCGTCGCATCCGGCATCCTGCGGCTCGGCACGCAGCCTTCGGTCGCGGGGAGCGCGAGCTTCCCCGGGCCGGGCGACCTGTCGATCCTGAACGCCGGAGCCATCCCCTTCGCGGGCGCCACGCGCTACTACCAGGCGCACTACCGCAACACGGCGGACTTCTGCACGCCCTCCGGGTTCAACCTGACGAATGCCCTGCGCGTGACCTGGGTGCCCTGAGATGGGTGGGCCTGTCTAGACCCGTTGACCGGCTCTCGTCGAAGCCGGGACGACTTGGCCGTGGGGCACACGCCCTGCGGCCAACGTCGTGTTGGACGGTGGGCACACGCGAGCGTGGCGAGCGTCCCGAGGGCCAGCGGTCGGCGTCGGAGCAGGACGCGGGCACCGGCTGGCCCCGCGCAGGCGAACGACGGGCAGGCGGCTCGGCGCGGATCCCGATCCCGCGTCCGCGCCGAGCGACGGCCGAGTCGTCGGCGCGCGCGGGACGCGCCGGCCTCCGCTCGTCGGGTGCGTGCTGCCGGCGGGGCGTGACGGCCGGCGCTCGGCGAGGGTTGTGCGGGGGCCATCGTCGAGTACAAGAGCGCGCGATGGGAAGCGGCCTGGCTCAGGTGCTGCTGTTGCTCGGTGTCGCCACGCTGGCGGTGCTGGCCTTCCATCGATTCCGCGTGCCGACCAGCCTGGCGTACCTGCTGGTCGGCGTGCTGCTGGGCCCGCACACGGCCGGACCGGTGGTCGATGCGGCGCCGATCGCGGCGTTCGCCGAGTTCGGCATCGTCTTCCTGCTGTTCACGGTCGGCCTCAACTTCTCGCTGCCCCAGATCCAGGCGCTGCGGCGCAGTGTGCTGGGACTGGGTGTGGCACAGGTCGTGCTCACGACGGCGCTCGTGGCGCTCGTGGCGGCGGCGTTCGGAGCGAGCTGGCCGGTGGCCTTCGTCATCGGCGCCGTGGTCACCCAGTCGTCGACCTCGATCCTGGGCAAGCAACTGATCGAGCAGGGAGAGGACAACGCGCCGCACGGCCGTCTGGCAATCGCCCTGTCGGTCTTCCAGGACATCACCGCCGTACCCTTCGTGGTGGTCATTCCGGTGCTGGGCGCCCAGCTCGGGGCGGCCGCACTCGCCGGTGCTCTGGGCATCGCCATGGCGAAGGGGCTGCTGGCGTTCGTGCTCGTGTTCTTCGTGGGCCGGCGCGTGCTGCGGCCGTTCTTCCACCAGATCGCCGAGCGTCGATCGGCGGAGCTGTTCACCCTCACCGTCCTGTTCGTCTCGCTGCTCGCCGCCTGGACGACCTTCTCCCAGGGCCTGTCGCTGGCTTTCGGCGCCTTCCTGGCGGGGATGGTGCTGGGCGAGACCGAGTTCCGCCATCAGGTCGAGGCCACGGTGCGCCCCTTCCGCGACGTGCTGCTCGGGCTCTTCTTCGTGGGCGTGGGCATGCTCGTGGATCCGGCGAAGCTCCCCGACGTGTGGCTCGAGGCCCTGCTCGGGGCCGTGGCGATGCTCGCGCTCAAGGCGGTGCTCGTGGCGCCGATCGTGTGGCGCGCCAACGTGGACCTGCGGACCGCCTGGCGCGTGGGGCTGCTCCTCGCCGTCGGCGGCGAGTTCGGATTCGCCCTGCTCGGCTTGGCACTGGGCGCCGAGCTGGTCGACAGCCGCACGGGTCAGACCATCCTCACGGCGGTGCTGTTCTCGATGGTGCTCGCGCCCATCCTGATCCGCTTCAACCACGAGATCGCGTCATGGCTCACGCCGCGCGGAGTTTCGGCTCCAACGGACGGCTTGCCGAGCCTGGCCCAGACCGGCTCGACGCTGGAGCACCACGTGATCATCTGCGGCTATGGGCGCGTCGGTCAGGGGCTCGGACACATCCTCGAGCAGGAGCGCGTGCCCTACGTGGCGCTGGACCTCGACGCGGCACGCGTGCGCGAGGCGCACCTGGCCGGCGAGCCGGTGTTCTTCGGCGATTCGGCGCAGCGCGAGATCCTGGAAGGCCTGGGGCTCACCAAGGCGCGGCTCCTGGTGCTCGCGCACGACGACAAGGGTGCCGCGCTCAAGACCCTGCAGCATGCGCGCGCGCTGCGTCCCGAGCTGCCGGTGATGGTCCGCACGCGCGACATCGATTCGGCCGACGAACTGCAGGCCGCCGGCGCCAGCGCGGTCTTCCCGGAGACCCTGGAGGCCGGCCTGATGATCGCGTCTCAGGCGCTCCGTGAGATGGGCGTGCCGCTCTCGCGCGTCTTGCGCGTGATCGATCAACAGCGCACCGCCCACTATCGCCAGTTGCGGCAACTGTTCCTGGGCGAATCCCCGGCCAGCGAGCCCGTGGCCTCCGAGGATGCGGACCGCTTGCATGCGGTTCAGTTGTCCGCAGGCAGCCCGGCGGCTGGACGGTCGCTCGGCGAGCTGCAGCTCGAGGGCGTGGCCATCACCGCCCTGGTGCGGGGCGGGCGACGACAGCTCCAGCCGCCGGTCGACACCGTGCTGGCTCAGGAGGACACGCTCGTGCTCTTCGGAAGTCCCGACGCGCTCCGGCAGGCCGAGCACGAGCTTCTGGCGCCCGGCCGTCGCGCGAGGCTCGACGACGGCACCTAGCGCGGGCGCAGCGATCCCGCGGTCGACCTCGGCGCGCTGTCGGACGGACACTGGGCGGCAGTCGTTCCCGCGGCTGGCCGTCCCCGAGTGGGCCACTCCCCTCCAGCGGCGCGCACGTGAGCAGCCCGACACCTCATCCTGGTGGCGTGCTCCAAGACCTCGCGTACGTCGGCGGGTGAGGGGGAGCAGATTTCTCGCCGATTCGGTGAGTGCCCGGAACCCTCCACGACAATCCCCCGCGATGCCCCCGCCGGCCGACGACGACCTCGAGCGTTGGATCACCGCGTTCCGCGGGCCACTGATCGGCCTCCTGGCGTCGTGGGGCAACGACTGGGGAGCGGCCGAGGAGGTCGCGGCCGACGCGTTCGCCGAGGCCTGGGTCGGCCGCGCGCGCTTCGACGCGGAGCCCTCGGACCTCGACGCCGCGGGCTCGTGGTTGCGCGGCATCGCGTTCCGTCTTCACGAAGCGCGGCGCCGGCGCGCGGCCGTGCGGCGCGCGGAACCGATCGATCGCGAGCACGCCGAGCGCCTGGCGGCGCCGGTCGAGGATCGAGACGAACGGCGTGAGCTGCTCGTCGCGGCGTTCGCCCAGCTCGCGCCCCAGCACCAGACCGTGCTGCGCATGCACTACCTGGAGGCGTCGAGCGCGCGCGAGGTCGCGGCGCTCCTGCGGATCACGCCCAAGGCCGTCGAGGATCGCCTGTACCAGGCGCGGCGCGCGCTGCGCGAGCGCGTCGAACGGATCGCGGCCAAGAGCGCCGCGGGAGCACGACGATGAGCGAGAGGGAAGTCGACCTCGTGCCCGAAGCGGAGCTCGTCGAGCTGTTCCAGCGACGCCGGCCGGACCCCGCCGCGTTCCGCGCGCGCGTCGCGCAGCGAGTCGCCGAGCGCGAACGCGAGCCCGCGACCGAAGGTGCGGACCGCCGTTCGCTCCTGCGCACGGAGTTCCTGCGCCGCGCGGCCGCGTTCCTGCCGCTCGATCCGACCAGCGGGTCGAGCACGGCCAAGCTGGCCCTGACGGGGCTCGCGCTGCCCCTCGCCGTGCTCGTCGCGAGCGTGGCGGCCTTCGCCGCGGCGAGCCGTGCCATCGTGCGCACGTCGCGTGGCGCCGCGCCCGCCAGGACGGATCTTGTGCCGTTCGGCTGGACCACGCCGCCGCACGGCATCCGCCTGAGGTTCAGCGGCGTGCTCATCCAGCTCCTGCAGCCGCTCGGGATGTACGCGCTGCTCCTGCCCGGCATCTACGGCTCCCGCTGGGCGCTGGACGTCGTCGTGGCCTTGGCCCTGTGCGCGGGACTCGCGCTGGTCTTCCTCGTCCGGGCGTTGGCCGACGCCGTCCGGCTGACTCCGTCGTCGGTCGCGGACTTCACGGTGGGCGTCCTGATCTCGCTCTTCGCCGGTGCGTTCGTGTGGCCGGCCGCGCGGGACGCGGCCGGAAGCGGGTCGGACCTCGGGATCGGCTGGAGCGCCGGAGTCCTGCTGGCCGGGATCGCCCTCGCCACGTTCTGGCCGCCACGCCGCGTCGGGTGGTACCCCGGATTCGCGCTCGCCTTCGTCCCGGCGATCCTCGTCCTCAATCCGATCGGAGCGACCTTTCACCAGGCGGCGGCCTTGCGCGACGAGGTCGCGACTCTGGATCTCGACGCGGGCGACCTGCGCGGCTGGGACGAGTTCGGCACCGTGGCGCGCACGCTCCGGGCCCTCGGCGAGCCGCAGGCAGACCTCGCTCGCGCCGATCGCGAGATCGCGCGCGCGCTCGAGGGCAGCTTCCGTGTGCACCCGGCCGTGTGGACGGCGGCCAGCGAGGCCGGGCTCATGGACGAGGCGCGCTGGCGCACGCTCGCTGCGGGTCGGCTCGAGACCTACGCGCTGGATCGCCTGCTCGCCGACACGCAGCCGCTGCGGCTCGCGAGCTACGAGCTCTATCGGGTGCGCATGCTGCTCGCGACGCGCGCGGTCGGCCCCGAGCAGCGCGCCGCGCTCGCCGCGCGGATCGAAGCCGGCTGGCCCACGGTGGGGGTGCACGACGCCCTCGCGGATGCGCTCGTGCGGGTGCGCGTGCTCGACGAGCTCGGGCTCGCGCAGCGTGCGGACGCGCGCCGCGACGAGGTGCACCGGCTGCTGCGCGAGCACTGGATCCCATCCGACGCGGAAGGCCGGTTCAGCACGAAGGGCGGCTTCACGCCGGACCCCCGCAAGTTCGCCACGTCGCTCTCCGGCCCGACGGTCGCGGGCGTCGAGCTCATGGCGCGCTTCGGCGCGCCCGAGGGCCTCGACGCGCGCGCCGTCCGCGACCGCCTGCGCGCGGATGGTCGCGCGCACTGGCTGCTCTTCCCACGCGCCGCCGGCCTCCAGGTCAGGCCACGGGCGGCGCTGCTGCTCCTGGAGCGCGAGGTCGGGTTCCCGCCGCGCTCCTGGCTGGCCTCGATCCTCGCCGAGCGCGTGCTCGTCGCGTGCGTCCTGCTCGTGCTCCTGTGCGTCGTGGCGATTCGCTCGGCGCCGCGGCAGCGTCCGGCCGAAATTGCGAGCGCGGGGCCCTGAGCGTGGCTTCCGCAGCCGCCCGGCCGGGAGCGGACAGGGAGGCTGCGGGGCGAGATTCCTGCAACGCTCACCGAGCTGTGGACAATGGGCCGAGGCTGCGTCCCCAACCCGCGAGGTCTCCCGTGAAGAACCTGCTCCTCGGCACCGCCCTGCTCCTCCTGCCCGCGCCCGCGACGGCGCAGTCGACCCTCTTCTTCGAGGGCTTCGAGCACGGCCTCGACGCCTGGACCATCGGCCCGGACAGCCCGGACTGCTGGTGGGGCCACGGTGGCGGACCCTGCACGGGTTCCTTCTTCGTCGCGGCCGACACGGATCCGTGCTCGCCCTGGGCGGCTCCGTTCCCCGAGGGCACCCACGCCGTGCGGTTCGGGTACCAGGGGCAGTGCACGTTCCAACCCCCGGGCATCAACATGGACGTGCCCGACTGCTCGATGATCACCGCGACCCCGCTCGCGATCCCCGCCACCGGGTCGACGCGTCTGACCTTCTGGAGCAAGTCCGAGGGCGAGGACGACAGCTCCTACGACCGCCGGCGCATCTTCGTCCAGGTCGAGGGCACCACGAGCTGGGTGCAGGTCGGCCAGCTCTGGAACTCGGACTGGGCTTCCCACGGCTTCGACCTGTCGCGCTGGGCCGGTCAGAGCCTGCGGATCAAGTTCAAGTTCGAAGGCGTGGACAACGCCTTCAACGACTACATGGGGTGGTATCTCGATCAGATCACGGTCGAGAACTCGCCCGCCGTCGGTGCGCCGTTCTGCTCCGGCGACGGCAGCGCGGCAGACTGCCCCTGCGGGAACGTCGGAGCTCCCGGCCGCGGCTGCGCGACGTCGTTCGCGCCGCAGGGCGCGCTGCTCGCCGGCGTGGGTGACTCGGCGGGCTCGGCGGACACGGTCGTGCTGACGGCGACGGACGTGTCGAACAGCGTGGTCACGTACTTCCAGGGGACGACGCAGCAGGCTTTCGGCCTGGGCGCGACGTTCGGCGACGGCCTGCGCTGCGCCGGGGGCACGACGCTGCGCCTGCGATCGGTGCCGGCCAGCGCGAACACGGCCGTGCTGCCGGGCCCCAGCGATCCGTCGCTTTCGGTGCTCGGAGCGATCCCGGTGGGGGGCGGGATGCGCACGTACCAGGTCTGGTACCGCAACGCGGCGGACTTCTGCACGACGAGCACGTTCAACCTGACGAACGGGCTCGCGATCCACTGGCGGCCGTGAGCGGCAGGCGGCTCCCCGTCTCCGGCGGTTGCGCCGGCGGTTGGCCCCGACGCCGCCCCGTGCTACGACGGCGCGCATGCTCTCCCTGGTCGCGCTGGGCGTGATCGCCCCGATCCTCGCCTCCCAGGCGGCCGCGCCGGCCGACGCCGGCGCGCGTCCTGGGCGCTCGTGGCACGTGTTCTTCGGCACGGAGGGGTCGCGAGCGCGGGGCATCCACCGGGCGTCCTTCGATGGTGAAAGCGGCCGGCTCTCGGCGGCGGAGCTGGTGGCCGAGGCCGGATCGCCGGGCTTCCTGGCGCTGCACCCCGCGCTCCCCGTCCTGTACGCCGTCGCCGACCTCACCGGCGGTCCCAGCGTCGCTGCCTACCGTGTCGGGCCAGGCGGCGCGCTCGAAGCCCTCGGCGCGTCACCCATCGGCGACGGGGGCGGCGTGCACGTCGCCGTCCATCCCAGCGGACGCTTCCTGCTCACGGCGCAGTACGGCCGTGGCTCGGTGGCGCTGTTCCCGCTCGACGCCGAGGGCCGGCCGGGCGCGGCGCAGCTCGCGCGCCACGCCGGCGGCTCACGCGTCGTCGCCCAACGCCAGGACGCGCCGCACCCGCACGGGTGCTTCTTCGCGCCCGACGGCCGCTTCGCCCTCGTTCCGGATCTGGGGCTCGATGGCGTGGTGATCTACCGGATCGACGCGCAGGCGCCGTCGATCGAGCGCCACGGGTTCGCGACCTCGGTCGCGGGCGGCGGCCCGCGCCATCTGCGTTTCACTCCCGACGGCCGCTTCATCCACCTCCTGAACGAGCTCGCGCTGTCGGTGACTTCCTACGCTTGGGACGCCGAGAGCGGCAGCGCGCGGCGTCTGGCGACGGTGGCGACCTTGACCGAGGCCGAGAAGGCTGGCGAGTCCTTCAACTCCGCCGCCGAGATCGTCGTGCACCCAAGCGGCCGCTTCGTCTACACCTCGAACCGCGGCCACGACTCGATCAGCGTCTTCGCGGCCGATCCCGCCAGCGGCGCGCTGGAGCGCATCCAGGTCCAGCCCATTCGCGGAGCCTTCCCGCGCCACATCGCCCTGTCGCCGGACGGGGCTTGGCTGCTGGCGGCGGGGGCGCATTCGGACACGGTCTCCGTGCACCGCGTCGACCCCGCCACCGGCAGGCTCACGTACACGACGCGCGGCGTGGTCGGGGTGCCGGCGCCGATCTGCGTCCTGTTCGCCGCCGCGCGGTGAGACCCGCGCGGCGGCCACAGGCCCGCCAGCAGCAGCGCTCGCGGAGTCGCCCTCGCAGTTCCGCCCGCGCGGACGATCGCGACCAGCGGCCGTCCTGGATCCTTGCAGCTCAGCGTGCGTCCAAATCGGCGCTCAGCTCCCGCGACTCGGCGCGCAGGCGCGCCGCTGCCTCCGGCGCGCCACGCAGGGCCGCGACGGAGGCCGCCTGTTCGAGCGTCGAGCGGGCCCGAGCACGCAGCGCCTGCGCGCTGGGACCCTCGAAGCTCAGGAGCTCGCGTACCACGGTGCGGACCAAGTCGAGGTGCAACGGGCGTCCCGGCTCGTAGGCCGCGGCATTCGTGGCCGCCTCGAGCGCCTCGAGCGCCAGCGCCTGCGCCTCCGTCACGCGCCCGGTTTGGTGCAGGATGCTCGCCGCGCCGCGGCAAGCGGCCGTGCGCCAGACCACGAAGTCGCGGCGCTCGGGCTCCAGGTCGCACAGCTTCCGCGCGAGCTGCACGGCCTCCAGGACGTGCGGCACGCTCTCCGCAGGTCGGCCGCGCTTCTCGAGCAGGCCTGAATAGAAGTACAGCGCGTGGGAGAGGTTGTAGACCAGTCGCGGGTTGTGCGAGTCGCGGCTGCCGATGCGCTCCGCGTCGGCGATCCGGCGCAGGAGCAGCCGCTCGGCCTCGTCGAGGTCGCCGCGCTCGGCCGCGGCCTGACCGACGCGCGCCAGGCTCCAGCCCAGGTCCTCGACCAGCTCGGCGTCGTCCGGATGCTCGCGCACGAGCGCCTCGTCGATCGACAACGCGCGGGCGAACCACGCGTCACGCCCGGCGAGGTCGCCGGAATCGCGCGCCGCCTCGCCGAGCTTGGCGCACAGGTCCGAGCTCCGACAACGCGATTCGATGTCGAGGGGGGACTCGCGCACCAGCCCTGCGCGCAGCGCCAGCGCGCGCTCGGCCCGCGCGCGCAGCGACGCGAGGTCGCCCCGCGCCTGATCCAGCGACGCCAGGTCGTAGAGCGTCTGCGCCAGCGCGCTGCGCAGCGGGCGGCTCCTGGGATCGAGCTCGAGCTGCCGCTCGACGCGCGCCGCGACCTCCTCGAGCTCCGGCCGCTGCTCCTCGCCGAAGCCCAGGCGGGGCCCGAGCGAGGTCATGCGCCGCGCGAGGTAGTCGAGCGTCTCGGCTGTGCGGCCGCGCTCCTCCCGGGCGGTGCGCAGCGCCAGCAGGGCCACGACCAGACCCGCGCCCAACGCCGCGATCACCGCCGCGGCCGAGAGCGCCAACACGCGGTTGCGCCGCACGAAGCGCCGCGCCTGGTCGATCACGGTCGATCGACGCGCGTCGACCGGGCGGTTCGCCAACACGTTGCCGACGTCGCGGGCCAGGGCGCCGACATCCGGGTAGCGCTGCCCGCGCTGCTTCTCGAGCGCGCGTGCCACCACGGCGTCGAGATCGCGCGGGAGCCCGGGCCGCGCGCGCGACAGCCGCTCCGGGTCGTCTTCGCACACGGCGCGCACGGCCTCCAGGACGTCGCCGCGGTCCACGTCGACCGGCAGCTTCCCGGTCAGCATCTCGAACAGCACGACGCCCAGGGCATACACGTCGGAGCGCACGTCGATCGCATCGCGCTCGCCACGGGCCTGCTCGGGTGCCATGTAGGCCAGCGTGCCGATCAAGGCGCCGGTGTGCGTGCGAGCCTCGCCCACGTCCTGCCCCACGATGCGGGCCACGCCGAAGTCGAGGACTCGCGGACGGCCGTCATCCTCGACGAGCACGTTCGACGGCTTCAGGTCGCGGTGGACCACCCCGCGCAGGTGCGCGTGCTCGACCGCTGCGCACACGGCCGTGAACAGCTCGAGCAGCACGCGCGGAGCGTGGCGCCTGGCGGCCGCGTACTCGTTGAGCGGGATCCCGCGCACGAGCTCCATCGCGATCCAGGGCAGATCGAGCGACCCGCTGCGCGCCACGCCCGCCCCGTAGACCGCGGCGATGCCGGGATGGCGTAGCGATCCGAGCACCTCGGCCTCGCGCGCGAAGCGCGTCGCGGCACCGGAGGTCAGGGCGTCCATGCGCAGGATCTTGATCGCCACCTCGCGCCGCGGCGCGAGCTGCTCCGCTCGATACACCACGCCCGAGCCGCCGGACGCGAGTGGCTCCAGGACGCGGAAGCCCTCGATCTCGACCCCTGGCGGTGGCGTGGAGCAGGGCGGCGGCCGAGGATCGCCGTGCAAGAAGTCGTGTTCCGCCGCCGCGGCGTGGGCCAGGAGCTCCTGGACCTCGGCGCGCAGCGTCACGTCCGCGTCGCACTCCGCCTCCAAGAGCTCCGAGCGCGCGCGGGCATCGAGCGGCAGCGCGCGCCGGAAGAGATCCTTGACCCGCAGGAAGCGTGCGCGATCCATGGCCAACCCGCTGAGCCAGCCTAGTCGAACCCGCCCCTCGACGCCGGTCGGGCCGGATTCCAGGATTCCCTGCGCGCGGAGGCCACCGCTTCCGTCCTGTCTGGCGTGAAGCCCCTGCGACCCGACCCCGACGGGGACGGCGACGAGCCGCTCCAGCCCTCGACTCGCGAGCGCCTCGACGGCGCCGTGGAGGGCCTCTACGACTCCCTGCGCTCGGTCGCCCGGCGCGCCGTCCAGGTGCGGGCCGGCCAGCGGATCCTGGACCCCACCGACCTGGTCCACGAGTGCTACCTCAAGCTCGCCAAGCAGAAGAGCCTGGGCCGGCTCTCGCGTGCGGAGTTCCTGGCGCTCGCGGCGGCCGCGATCCGCACCGTCCTGGTCGATCACGCGCGTGAGCTGGCGGCCTTGAAGCGCGGCGGCGCGATGCGGCGCGTCACGCTCGACGGCAAGTCCCTCGTCGAGCGCGAGTCGATCGACCTGATCGGTCTGGAAGAGGCCCTGACGCGCCTCGCCGTGCTGGATCCGCGCATGGCGCGGGTCGTCGAGCTGCGCTTCTTCGGCGGCCTCGACGTGCGTGAGGTCGCCGAAGCGCTGGGCATCGCGCCGCGCACGGTCGACCACGATTGGTCGCTGGCGCGCGCCTGGCTGCACCGCGAGCTGGGCCGCGGCGCCTGAGCCCCCCGAGATCGCCAGCGCGCTGAAGCAGCGCGCGGCGGCCGGACGCGCAGTCCGGCCGCCGCGCAGGCGGAGCCCACCGCGTGCGGTGGGCGGCGCAGTCAAGCCGTCACGGAGCCCAGGTCAGGCTGACGCCGTTCGACAGGTTGAACGTGCTCGGCGTGCAGAACGCCGCTGCGTTGCGGTACCAGACCTGATAGACGCGGAAGTCGCCAGCCGAGTTCAGGCCGCGCACGGACACGCTCAAGTCGCCCAGCACCGGGTACTGGCTGGCGCCGGCGACGTTGTTCTTCGTGCCGAGGCGGATGATCGACCCGCCCGCGCAGCGCAGGCCGTCGCCGAAGGCCACGCCCAGCCCGCCGCCCAGCGTGCCCGTGCCCTGGAAGTAGAGCGCGCTCGAGTTCGGCATGCCGCTGCCCAGGAGCGCCAAGGTGTCGCCCGAGATCGTGGCCGAGCCGCTCGTCGTGAGGTTCGCTCCGTTCGCGTTCACCGAGCTCGCGCAGCCGTTGCCGGCGGTGCCCGAGTTGCCGCACGGGCAGGCCGCGCCCGTGCCATCGCCGAAGCAGAAGGGCGTCGCGGGCGGACCGCAGGGCGTGCCCGACTCCGTGACCGTGAACGTGCCCGCGGTGTTCGTCGTCAGCGCCGTCGAGTAGTTGCCCAAGTGGATCGTGTACGTGTTGCCGCACACGGCCGTGAACACGGCGTAGCTGGCCAGGGTCTGCGTCGAGCAGTTCGCGCTGCCCGCGTCGTCGTTGCAGACCAAGGGCGCCGCCGTCGGGCAGCCCGCGCCGTCGTAGACCGCGATCTTCGTGTCCGTCGTGGTCGTGGTGAACTGTCCGCAGTTCGTGACGACCACGGTGCCGTTCTGCGTGGCGGTCCAGCGGTACCAGAGGTCCTTCGTGAAGGTCGTGTTCGGCCCGCACCCGGCCACTCCCTGGCCTTCGGTGCCGGTCGTCGCGAACGTCGTGTCGAAGGGGAAGGGGCCCGCGCCGGAGATGATCATCGGCGTGGCGCAGTTGTCGTGCGCGGGCGGCGAGGTGTCGACCATGCGGAACGTGCCCGTGCCGCCGGCAGCCGTGTTCGTGGGGTCCTGGCCGAGCTGGATCAGGTAGGTCACGCCCGCCGTGGCCGTGAAGGCGGCCACCGATTGCGGCGAGGTCCCGTAGTCGTCGTTGCAGGCCAGCGCGGATCCGACCGCCGGGCAGCCGCCCGACGGGTAGACGGCGACCTTCGTGTCGAGCGTCGTGGTCCCCACGGTCACGACCGAGATCGGGCCGCTGACCGTGGCGGTCCACTCGAACCACAGATCGCGCGCGATGGCGGTGTTCGCCCCGCACAGCGTCTCGGACTGACCTTCCGTTCCCGTGGTGCACAGGGTCGTGTCGAAGCTGTGCGGACCGTCGCCGATGACGGCCAGCGGAGTGGCGCACGCGTCGTTCGTGGGCGGCACCAGGACCTGCAGCGTGAACGTGCCCGTGTAGGTCACGCCTTCCGAGAACGCGCCGAGCTGGAGGAAGTAGCTCTGACCGGCCGTGACGGGCCACGTGATGCGCGTCTGGAGCGAGCAGGCGTCGTCGTTGTACGCGAGCTGCGTGCCGCTCGGGCACAGGGTGCCGTTGTTCGCAGCCCAGGCCGCGGCCTTGGTGTCCACCGTGACGCCGCCGCAGGTCTCGAGGCGCGCCGCGCCCGTCGTCGGCGCCGTCCAGTAGAACCACACGTCGTTCTTGATCGTCGCGAACCCGACCGGCTGGGGCGCCACGCCCGTCGTGGCGCCGACGGTGTTCACGGCGAACGTCCCGGTGCCGGTGATCGCGTCGTTGACCGCCGCGTTCGCGCAGTCGTCCGAGCCGCCGACCAGGACGACGAAGCTCGTGCCGGGGGGCGGTCCGTAGTGCCCGGGCGGGTTGCCCTTGGCGATCGTGGGTTCGTCCTTGTGCTGCGCCGCAGCGGTGGCCGCGAGGGCCGCGAGGATGGTGAGGGAGCCGATAGAGATCTGCATGACGTCCTGAGGAGGGTGAGAGCTAGCCAGAGCTGGTGCGGCGGATGGGAGTCCCGCTCGTACCAGAGTCTCCCTCAGAAGTGCGGAGTCCGCCATGCGATCTCGCCCGGCTGGTCCCGGGGCCTGCCTCCCAGGCTGCCCTGGCGCGGCCGCTCCGCGCGGAGGCTACCCTGCGCCCTCGTTGCGCGACCCGGCCGAGACCCCCGAGGAGCGCGCGCCGCGACCGGGCCGGAGGGCCTGGATCGCCGGCGCGACCGCAGCCGTCCTCGTCCTGGGGGTCTGGATCCGCGTGCTCGGCGCGCGTGGGGACCCCTGGCTCGACGAGGTCTGGTCCTTCGCCCTGGCCCGCGAGGCGCGCACGGCCTGGGGCGTCCTGACGCTTGCGCACGACAACAACCACCTCCTGAACACGCTGTGGCTGCGCGTGGTCCCCGACGGCGCGGCAGCCTGGGTCTGGCGCGCGCCGGCGGTGGCCTGCGGCGCGGCGTTCCTGGCCGTCGTCGTCGGGCTGGCGCGACGGCGCGGGCCACAAGCCGGGCTCGTCGCGGCGCTGGTCGCCTGCGCCTCGTTGCCACTGGTCGTCTACCAATCCGAGGCGCGGGGCTACTCCGCCCTGCTCCTGGCCGCCGTCCTGGCCTGGGTCGCCTGCCGCGCCTACCTCGCTGCCCCGTCAGCGGGCCGCGCGGCGCTGTTCGCCTTGGCGTGCACCGCGGGGCTCCTGTCGCATGCCTCGTTCCTCCAGGCCTGGGCCGCGCTCGCCGGCTGGAGCGCAGTCCGGATGGCGCGCGACTCCGCGCACACGGCACAGGCTCTGGGCCGCTGGTTCGCGCTGCACGCCGCGCCACTCGTCGCGATCGGCGTGTTCGCGGCCCTGTTCCTGGCGCGCATGACGATCGGTGGTGGGCCCGACCGCGCGCTCCTCGACGTGCTCGGCGAGACCGTCTCGCTGGCCGTGGGGCTGCCGCGCGGCGCGGGCTTCGAAGCCGCCGCGGCCGTCGTCGTGCTGCTCGTCCTCGGCGCGCACGTCGCGCTCGAGCGGGCGGCGGGACACGACGCCTGGGTCCTGCTCGTCCTCGCGGTGGTCATCGTGCCGGCCATCGCGCTGGCCTGGCTGCGGCCCGAGTTCGTCGCCCCGCGCTACTTCCTCGTCCCGCTCGCGGCCTGGCTGGCGGCGTTCGCGGGCGTGAGCGCGAGACTCGTCGCGCGCGGTGGCCTGGCGCGCGTGGTGGCGGTCGTCCTCCTGGCTGCCTTCGTGCTGGGGAACGGCTGGAAGATCGCGGCCTTCCTGCAACACGGACGCGGCAACTGGGTGGCCCTCCTCCAACGCGTTCAGGAGCGCTCCGTGGGGCCCGCAGCCACGCTGGCCACGGGCGGCTTCGACGTCGGTCTGCTCGCCGAGTGGGCCGCGCCCGCCCTGCGGCCCGAGCCGCGCATCGTGCTCGTTGGCGGGGGCCTGGCGCGGGGCGCCGACTGGTACCTGGTCCAGTCGGCCGAGGAGCGGCCGGCGGTCGCCCCGCAGATCGAGCTGGGGCCGTTCGCCTACGCGCTCGAGGCGCACTCCGCGTTCCATGGGCCGTCCGGTGCGCATTGGATGCTCTACCGGCGCGTGCGCTGAGCCCCTGCGACGAGCGCACCTGCGGACTGCGCCAGCGAGCGTACGCGCCCGCTCGGGCGAGCGCGTAGCATGCCGGCATGCTGCGTGCGAACCGGCTGTCGATCCTTCTGCTGTTCCTCGCGGGTGCCTGCACCTCGGCCGCAGAGCCCGAGCGCTCGGACGCGTCGGCCGCGGACGCGGCGTACGCGGACCGCGGCGCGGACCTGTACGCCGCGCACTGCGGCGTGTGCCACGGCGAGGACGGCCGCGGCGACGGGCCCGCGGCGCCGCACCTGTTCCCGCCCGCGCGGCGCTTCGACCTCGGCCGCTTCCGGCTGGTGAGCACGGAGAACGGCGCGCCGACCGACGCGGATCTCATCGCGACCCTGCGACGTGGCGTGCCGGGCTCGGCGATGCCGGCCTGGGGCTGGCTCGCGGACGAGGAGCTGGCTCTGCTGGCGGCGCACGTGCGCGTGCTCGCCGTGCGCGGCCTGGCCCGCGAGCTCGCGGCGCGCGCGCGCGAGGAAGGCCTGCCGGCCGCGCCCGCAGAGGCGCTGGAGACGGCGCGCGCGCAGCTCACCCCGGGCCGCGCGATCGAGGCTCCACGGTCGGTGCCGACGGACGCGGCGACCTTGGAGCATGGCCGTGGGCTCTTCGCGCAGCACTGTGCCGCGTGCCACGGCCCCGACGGACGCGGGCAGCGCTTCCCGGCGCCGAACCCGGACGGCACGCCGAACTGGGCGCGCGATCTGCACGCGGGGTTCCTGAAGGGCGGCGGGTCGGCGCCGGCGATCACGGCGCGGATCCGCGCCGGCCTGCCCGGCACTGCGATGCCCGCGCTGCGGCTTGCTCCACGGGACGAGGCCGCGCTCGTGGCCTACGTGCAGCGCCTCGTACCTGCGGGCGCCGCCGATCGGCTCGTGCACCGGCGCGCGCGCCTCGCGGCGGTCCGTGTCGCGTCGCTGCCCGCCGAGGTCGGCGATCCGGCCTGGGGCGCGGCGACCGTGATCCGGGTCGTGCTGGCGCCGCTGTGGTGGCACGACGACGCGATCCTCGCGGCCGACCTCGCGGCGCTGCATGACGGACACGAGCTGGCCGTGCGCCTGTCGTGGGAGGACACGACGGGCGAGGTGCGTCCGTTCGCGGACGTGCGCGGCAGCGACGCAGCAGCGCTCCAGCTCTCGGACGCCGAGCATCCGGCGCTGTTCGGCATGGGCTCGCCGCACCGCCCGACGAACCTCTGGCACTGGCGGGCGCTGCGGGCCGAGGACCTGGCGGGCGCCCTGGACCTCTTCGATCCGCGCGTGCACGCCGGTGTGCCAGGCCGCGCCGACGTGCCGGTCTATCGGCCGGCGCTCGGCCGCCTCGAAGCGTCGGATCGCGCGGACCGCATCACGGTGCGTGGCGTGGGCCCGATCGCGGGGGCCGCGAGCGCGGCGGGCGAGGTGCGCGCGGACGCGCACTGGGAAGCGGGTCGCTGGACGGTCGTCTTCCGACGCGCCTTCGCCGACGACGGGCACGGCGCCGTGCGGCTCCAGCCCGGATCGAGCCTGCAGGTCGCCGTGGCGGTCTGGAACGCCGCCGCCGGGGACGAGGGCGCGCGCAAGTCGATCTCGATCTGGCAGGAGCTCGCCATCGAGCCTTGACCGGGGAGGCCCCGCGAGAATCCGGGCCTTCCGTGATGGGCGCGCGGCTCGCGCGGCGCCTGGGTGGGGGATGCTCAGCACGATCAAGGGAGCCACCACATCCCGCGTGGTGCCCCGCTCGGTTGTGGGAACCCGGCGGCGCCCCCAAGATCGATGCTCGCCGCGCGCTCCGGTGCGGGCCCCGATCCGCATGCTGCCCGAACCCGCCGACGCAACCCGCATCCTGGCGCGTGCGCGCACTGGCGACGCGGACGCGGCACAGGAGCTGTTCGCGCTGCTCTACGCGGAGCTGCGGGCCCTCGCCGGGCGGCTCATGGAGGGTGAGCGCGCGGAGCACACGCTGCAGCCCACGGCGCTGGTGCACGAGGCTTGGATGCGGCTCGCGGACGCCGGCGCTCCGACCGCGGCCGAGGACCGACGCCACTTCGTCCGGCTCGCGGCCCGGGCGATGCGGCACACGCTCGTCGACCATGCGCGCGCCCGCGGTCGGGAGAAGCGCGGTGGTGGCCGCGAGGCCGCGGCGCTCGACCGCGTGCTCGAGCACGTGGCCGGTCCGGAGCGGCTCGAGGTGCCGGAGCTCTCCGACGCCTTGGAGCGCCTCGCGGGCTTCGACGAGACCGGCGCGCGCGTGGTCGAGCTGCGGTTCTTCGCCGGGCTCTCGATCGCCGAGACCGCGGACGTGCTGGGGCTCTCCACGGCCACCGTCGAGCGCACGTGGCGGGTCGCGCGGCTGTGGCTCTCGCGCGAGCTCGCGCCGGACGCGGAGGCCTGAGCCACGTGGACGCCCTCCGCTGGCAACGCCTGCAAGCCGTCGTCGCCGACGCGCTGGAGCGCCTGCCGGAGGAACGCGCGGCGCTCGTCCACGCCAGGCTGCGCGGCGAGGAGGACCTGATCCGCGAGGCGCTCGAGCTGCTCGACGAGGACACGCGCGCGTCACGGCGCATCGAGCCCGCCCCCGGCGGCGGGCTCGCGTCGCTGCTCGAGGAGCCTGACCGCGACCCCTGGATCGGTCGCACGCTCGAGCGTTGGCGCGTGCTCGAGCGCCTCGGCGCGGGCGGCATGGGAGCCGTGTACCTGGTCGAGCGCGCGGACGGCGTGTCCGAACAGCGGGCCGCCCTCAAGCTCCTGCACGCCTCGCTGGCCGCGACCGAGGCGGCCCGCGCCCGCTTCCGCGCCGAGCGGCGCCTCCTGGCGCGCATCGAGCATCCCGGCATCGCGCGCTTCGTCGACGGCGGCGTGAGCGCGGAGGGCCTCCCGTTCCTGGTCGTCGAGCACGTGGCCGGTCTGCCGATCGATCGCCATTGCGCGCAGCGCGGGCTCGGCCTGCGCGAGCGCGTCGCGCTGTTCGCGAGCGTGTGCGACGCGGTGGCGGCAGCGCACGCGGCGCAGGTCGTCCACCGCGATCTGAAGCCCTCGAACGTGCTGGTCGACGCGCAGGGCCGACCGCGACTGGTCGACTTCGGGATCTCGAAGCTCCTGGAGGACGACGGCCCAGGCGCGCCGCTCACCGAGACGGGCGCGCGCGCCATGACCCCGCGCTACGCGAGCCCGGAGCAGATCGCGGGCGGTCCGGTCCGCGCGACGAGCGACGTCTACTCGCTGGGCGTCGTGCTCTACGAACTGCTCGCCGGCCGGTCGCCCTACGACCTGTCGCGACTGGTCTCGCCCGCGCGGGTCGAGGAGAGCGTGTGCCGCACGGAACCGGAGCGACCCAGCACCGCCGCGACTCGCGCCGCCCCGCGCGAGGCCAGCGACGACCCGGCCGTCGTCCGCGACAGGGCGCGCTGGGCGCACGGGCTGGCCGGCGACCTCGACACGATCGTCCTGAAGGCCTTGTCGAAGGACCCGGCTCGCCGCTACGCGACGGCCGGCGAGCTGGGCCAGGACCTGCGTCGCTGGCTCGCGCACGAGCCGGTGTCCGCACGCCCGGACTCGACGGCGTATCGGGCCGCGCGCTACGTGCGTCGCAACCGCGCGCTGGTCGCTGGAACCGCGCTCGCGGTCGTGTCCCTGGCGCTGGGCGCGGCCTGGGCGCTGGTCGAGGCCCGCGCGGCGCGCGCCGCGGCGCGTGGCGAAGGAGAGGCTCGGGCGCAGGCCGAGGCGCGCGCCACGCAGACCCAGGAGCTCGTGCGCGCGCTGATCCACGGCGTGCACGACCGGATCGCGCCGCTCGCGGGCGCGACCGAGGTGCGCGCGTTCCTGGCGCGCGAGACGCTGGCGCACGTCGAGCGCTTGGTCGGAGCGGGGCCCCTGCCGTCGGCCCTGCGCGACGACCTGGCCGACGTGCTCATGCGGCTGGGCGAGGTCCAGGGCGCCTGGACGAAGGGCAGCCTGGGCGACGTCGACGGCGCGCGGGCGAGCACGCTGCGCGCGCTGGAACTGCTCGAGGAGGCGCTGCGCGAGGCGCCCGAGGATCCCCTGCGCTTGGGACGCGCAGCCGCCGCGCAGCGCCAGCTCGGCGACCTGGAGCGCATCGCGGGGCGGGGCGCGTTGGCGCTCGAACGCTACGCGCGCCAGCGCGAGCTGGCCGAGCGCGCGCTGCGTGTCGCGCCCGACGATCCCCGCGCGCGGCGCGAGGCGGCGCTCGCTCTGGGGCAGGCGGGGCGAGTGCTCTTGGATCTCGGTCGGCCGTCGGAGGCGCTCGCTCCGCTGGGAGAGGCCTTGCGCGTCGCTGAGCTCTCCTGCGGCGAGCAGCCTGCCTGGTCGGAGTCCGCCCTCGACGCCGTGTTGCGTGGCCATCAGCTCGGCGCGGCCCTCACGGCGCTGGGTCGCGCGCGCGAGGCGCTCGTCGTCCAGCGCCGTGCGTTGGAGCGCGTGGAGGCCGGGGCCAGTGTCCGGCCAGAGGATGCGCAGCTCGCCGCGACCCGCGCCTCGTCGCGGACCTATCTGGCCGATACGCGCCTCGCGCTGGGCGATCTCGCGGGCGCCGAGGTCGACGCCCAGGCCGGGCTCGAGATCGTCGCCCCGCTGCGTGCCGCGGCGCCGGGCGACGCCTTTCTGCTCTACCTGGAGCTGCAACTCCACGAGCGGCTCGGTCAGGTCGAGCTCGCGCGGCAGGACCCGCGCGCGGCGCTGGCACCCTTCGCGGCGGCGCGCGAGCTGGCCGCGGCGCGCCGTGCCATGACCAGCGGGGACCGCGCCGCGGCGCGCGACCTGGCGCGCGTCCTGACCCTGGAGGGCACGGCGCGTGCGCGGCTCGGTCAGCCGGACGCGGCGGCGAGCGCCTTCCGCGCCGCGCTCGAGGCCTTGGGCGAGCCCGAGGACGCCGCCGCCACCGAGATCGACTTCCTCTGTCGCCTGGAGCTCGGCGACATCGAAGGCGCGCGCGACGGCGGCGAGCGGCAGCGCGCACGGCTCGAGGAGCTCCTGGAGCTCGCTCGGACGCACACGTCGCTGTTCGCGGAGCTCGATTGGCCCTGGCGCAACCGCGGCCTGGTCGCCTGGAAGCTGGGAACGCTCGTGGAGGACGCTGGGTCGGACCGGGCCGCGAGCCGTGCGCGTCGCGTGCTCGATCTGGAGCACGCGGAGCAGCTCTACGACGAGGGGCACGCCGCCGCCCTGCGCCTGGAGAGCGCCGGCCAGCTCCGGCCGCACGAGGTCGGGATCCCCGCTGCGTTCCGCGCCGACGTCGAGCGCTGCAAGGCGGCCGCGCTGCGGCTCGGCGACTCGACCGGTTCCTGAGCGTCCGTCCGGCTCAGGGGAAGAACTTGTACTCGCCGCCGGCGTCCTCGGCGATCCAGCTCAGGAGCGGCAGCTCGATCCCGATCGCGACGCAGTTGATCTTCAACCGGCGCGTCTCGTTCCAGCGCTTCACGACGTCGCGGATCGCCACGGGGTCGACTTCCTTGCCCGTCGAGGGGATCCCGTCCGAGAGGAAGAAGATCGTGTCGACGTAGGGGTCCTCGAAGGCGGCCTCGAAGGCGTCGTGGATGTTCGTCCCGCCGCGGGCATTGAGCCGGTTCACGTACTCGGTGGCCTTCTTGCGCAGCAGCTCGTCGGCCTCCTTCTGCTTCTGCGCGTCGCGGGCCTTGGCCTTCTCGTCGCGCGTGTCCTCCTTCTTGGGACCCGTCGACGGCCCCTTGCGCGCGCCACCCTTGCCGCCGCTGGCGACGTCGGCAGCGGCCTCGACGTGGTCCAGCCAGGGCACGACCGCGTCGCTGAAGGAGATGATGTTGAACAGGGAGCCGGGCGGCAGGGCCTCGATGATCTTGACCAGCTCGCGGCGTGCGGCCTCCATGCGCGAAGCGCCCTGGTACTCGGAGCCGCCCATGGAGGCCTCCATCGAGCCCGAGACGTCGATCACGAAGACCACGCGCTTCGAGCGGATCTCGATGCCGTAGAACTGCGGGGCCTCGGTGCCCGAATGCGCCACGGGCCGCTTCGCGCCCGGCGTCCTGGGCCCCGTGGCCTTGGGGAACTCGAAGGTCGCGCGCACGTTGCCCCACCACGTGGCCCAGGCCTGCGGATCGTCTCCGAGGGGCTGGCCCGTCATCTTGCGCAGCGTGTCGCCGCAGTCCGCCGCCAGACGGCTGCCCGGCGGCTCGGCCTGGAAGCGCTCGATGATGGCCGCCACGGCCTCCTTGGAGTTCGAGCGCACGAGCCAGGACAACGCGATCGCGCGCGAGGACCAGTCGTCGTGCTTCAGCGTGTCCAGGAACAGCTCGAGCCGGGCGGGGTCCTGCGCGCGCGCCAGCACCGAGAGGGCGGCTCGGCGCATCTCGTCGTGCGTCGCGCGCGCGTGGCCGAGGAGCTGCGTCTCCCACGCGCTCCAGCCTTCGCCCTGGCCGACGAGCTGGGAGACGGCATCGATGGCCGGTCCCAAGAGCGCCTCGTCCTTGCCGGACTTCAGGACCGACTCGAGGACCTTGACCGCCGGCATGTGCTTGTGGTGCACGAGCACGTCGAGCGCCTCGCGTCGCACGGCGCCATCCTTGTCGGCGAGCAGCTTGAGCACCGCCTCGTCGACCACTCCCGGCGCGCAACCACGCGCGGCACGCAGGCGGAAGAGCTTCTCGAAGCTCTGCCCTGAGCCCATCGACCGGGCCAGCATCTTCTGCGTGTCGGGCGAGTCGCAGGTGGCGATGCACTCCGCCAGGATGCGTCGCAACTGCGCATCGGTGGCGAACTTGGCACCCAGCGCGTCGAAGCGCGCCGCGGCCTTGGCCGGCTCGGGACCCTTCTTGGCGCGGGCCGCGAGCAGCTTGGCCGCGTCGGCACGGGCTTGCAGCGGGGCGGAGGAGGACTCGAGCGTCTCCCAGTCGCGCTGATCGGGCGATTGCTGCGTGGCGGGCACCGCGGCTGCTGCGGCCGTGGGGGAGCCGCTGGCCGTGCCCAACGTGCCGAGGGCCAGGGCGGACAGGAGAGTTGCCGCGAGGATTCGCATCATGGAATGGGGGCCGGCCGGTGTGCGAAGCGTGTGTCAAGACATCGTACGACCCCTGCCCGACCCGCCAACCGCTTCCGGCCGGAACTTGCGGCCCGGGCGCTGCTTCCGAGGTCGGGGGCAGAGCGGATCCATGCCGCTGCGAGTACCCGCCCGAGCAGCCCGCAGCCTGCGGCGCAGGAATTCGACCCCGCTGGGGCTAGGATGCGGCTGCGCGGCCGTCCCGAACGGGCTCTCCAGTGCTGCGACCCCGCTTTGGGGGACGAGAGTCCACGACGGAACCGATGACGGACCCCGCAGTCGAACCGCAGCGCCGCCCGAGCGTCAGTGAATGGAAGGCGCTCGTCGAGAACTTCCAGGAGCCCAGCGACTCGCGCGCCGCATGGCAGGTGACGAGCACGCTCGTCGCGTACGTCGCCGCGTGGCTGCTCATGATCCTGGCCTGGAGCGCGGCCTGGTGGTTGGCGCTGCCCGTGGCCGTCATCGCCGCCGGCCTGCTCGTGCGCCTGTTCATCATCTTCCACGACTGCGGGCACGGCTCCTTCTTCCGCTCGCACACCGCGAACTCGATCGTCGGGTTCGTCGCGGGAGTCCTGACTTGGACGCCGTTCCACCACTGGCGGGGCGAGCACGCGCGACATCACAAGACGTCGGGCGACCTGAATCGCCGCGGCGTGGGCGACATCTGGACGATGACGGTCGAGGAGTACCTGGCCGCCTCGCGCTGGCGGCGCCTCCTCTACCGGCTGAGCCGCAACCCGCTGGTCCTGTTCGGCATCGCGCCGCTGTTCGTCTTCGTGGTCTACCAGCGCCTCCCGTCGCGCGGGGTTCCCGACCGCGACCGACGCTCCGTGTGGTGGACGAACTTGGCGCTCGTGGCCCTCGCAGCCGCGATGATCTGGGCCGTCGGACCGCTGGCGTACCTGGTCCTCCAGGGAACGGTCATGGCCGTCGGGGGCTCCATGGGAGTCTGGCTGTTCTACGTCCAGCACCAGTTCGAGGGCGCCTACTGGCAGCGTGGAGAGGCCTGGGATTACACGGACGCCGCGCTGCGAGGCAGCTCCTTCTACCGGCTGCCGCGCGTGCTGCAGTGGTTCTCGGGCAACATCGGGTTCCACCACGTGCACCACCTGAGCCCGCGCATCCCGAACTATCGCCTCGAGGCCTGCCACCGCTCGCACCCGGTGTTTCGCGCGGTGCCCGAGCTGACGCTCGCACAGGGCTGGCGCTCCGCCCGGCTGCGCCTGTGGGACGAGTCGCGCGGAAAGCTCGTGGGGTTCCGCGAAGCACGCCGCGTGCGCGAGGCGCGCCGCGCGGCCGGGCGCGCCGACTGCGGCGCGGACTGAGCGGCGATCCTCGTCGCGCCGCGTCACCGGCGCCACGCGGGGACGCGGAATCCTCGCCCCCACGCGCGGCGTCGGCGGGCTCGCGGCTCGCGCACTGGCGCGGCAGGCGCAGGGGCGTGCGCTACGAACTGTGGCGGAGCTCACTGCCCACAGCAGCGCCTGGAGCGGGCCGTCGCGGGGGTCAAAATGGGGCACGCTCCGGGCCGATGCCGCGACCCGCTTCATCGGCGCCGAGCTGCCAACCACCTCGGAGGTGCTCCATGAACACTCGTTCCTCCCTGCTGGCAATCCTGGCCCTTGGCGGTCTCCTCGCGCCAGCGAGCCGCGCCGGTGGCGAGGAGCTGCAGACGCTCCGAACGCCGGTGCGCGTCGACGCCACGATCGACTCGCTCTCGGGCGACGTCGCCAACGGCGGTGGTGAGTTCCTCCTCGTCGGCCGTGATGAAGCCTCCGGGCGGGAGCGGCGCGTGCTGCTCCGCTTCGCCGTCCACGAGGCGATCCCGACGGGCGCGGTCGTGGCGTCTGCGTCGCTGTCCTTCCGCCTGATCCAAGGCGGCGCCGACATCCAGCTCTGGCGCATCACGGAATCGTGGCGCTCGGGTCGCTCGAACCCCGCTGGCGACGAGCTCGTGCCCGCGCCGGCGCAGCCCGGGGACGCGACCTGGGCGTACCGTCACCACGGCACGGCGGCGCCCTGGTCCGCGCCAGGTGGATCGCTGGCCCCGCAGGCCTCCGCGTCCTTCCTCGTCAGCGGCAGCGAGGTCTACTACACGGTGGGGGCGTCGCGGGAGGACGTGCAGTTCTGGATCGACCATCCCGCGGAGAATCACGGGTGGTGCCTGCGCGTGGCAGGCTCGCAGACCCAGCTCGCACGCCTCGAGAGCATGGAGAGTTCCGGCACCTACGAGCCGCACCTGTGGGTGCAGTACTACCTGCCCGGGACGCTGCCCCAGACCTACTGCATGTCGACGGTCAACTCCTCGGGTCAGCGCGCCGAGATCGGCTGGTCGGGCTCGACCTCATGGGCCGCGAACGACCTGCGCCTCACCGTGGCGGGCGCCCCGCCCAACGTGATGGGCGCCTTCTTCTGCGGGCCGAACCCGTCCCTGATCCCCTTCGGCAACGGGTACCGCTGCGTGGACTCGAGCATCTACACGCCGCTTCTGCGCCTGGGCAACGCGCCTGCGAGCTCGTCGGGCACCGTCGACCACCTGCTCGACTTCTCCCGCGCTCCGGCCGCGGTGATCCATCCCTCGAGCATGTGGCGCTTCCAGTACTGGTTCCGCGACCCGGGAGCTCCGCCTGACGGTTTCAACCTGTCGGACGGGCTGTTCGTCGTCGTCCAGCCCTGATTCGACGGGCCGTGGAGTTCAGGGCCCGGTGGCGCCGATCGTCACCGGGCCGCCGTAGGCACCCAGCGTCAGCGCGCTCGCCATCGTGATCGCGGTCGGGCTCGCACCACCCTTCAGCCACACGTGCGCGCCAGGAGCGGCCACGGACACGGCCTGGGCGAGCGTCGCGTAGGGCGCGTTGAACGTGCCGTTCTGTCCCGGGCCGCTGGCCGCGAAATCGACCCACAGGCCGTTGCCGAACAGGGCGCGGAACAAGTCGGGGAGCGGTCCGATGCGCTCGGCCGACGGGTTCGTGCCGCCCTGAGGCGTGCCCGTGTCCCGCAGCAGGGTGCGCAGCGCGAAGGGGTCCATCGCGGCGCCGCCGTGCAGACGGCGGTGGTTGGCCTGCACGAGCGCGGCGGCGCCGGACACGATCGGCGTCGCGCTCGACGTCCCACCGAAGTTCGCCGTGTACCAGCCGTTCGCGCCCAGCGACTGGCCGCCCCAGTTCAGCGACCCGAAGCCCGTGGTGCGCACACGCTCTCCCCAACCCTGCACGTTGAGGCGCGAGCCGTAGTTCGAGAACGCCAGACGTGCGCGGGCGGGTTGGGTCCCGCCGAATGCGGCCGGGGCGGCGCCGGCGCCGACGAGGATCGCGCCCGAGTCGTTCTCGGGGAGGAAGGGCCAGTGACCGTTGTTGCCCGTGCGGTACTCCACGGCGTCGAGGTCCTGTGATCCGTTGCCCGCCGCCTGGACGACCACCCGGCCGTTGCCGGTCGCGGCCTGGATCGCCGTGTAGACGTCGAAGAGCCACTCCGAGGGCACCAGGCCGAGTTGCGTGTCCCCGCCCGGGTAGTTCGGTCCCGCGACCTGTTGCTCGATCAGGATCACGTCGCCGGGCTCGGTCACCTCGATCGCGTCGAAGAGCGCGGCGGCGATGTCGTGCAGCATGCCGCCACCCGGTTGCAGCGTGATCGTGCCGATGAAATGTCCCACGGCGTCGGCCGCGATGCCGACCACGCCGGCATCGTCGTCACGTGCGAGCATGACCCCCAGGACGGCGGTTCCATGGTTCCCGTGAGCGCCCATGAAGTGGAACTCGCCGCTGGTCGGCGTGTCCGCGTGGTTGTGGTACGTGATCGCGGGCAAGTCGAGGTGCCCGGTGTTGAACTGGTACTCGAGGTCGAGCACGCGCACACCCGCGCCGCGCGTGCGCGCGCCAACCCACGCCGCGCGGGCGTCGATGCCGTCGGGTGCGGGATCGAGATAGCCCTGGTCTGCTTCCCAATCGGGCGGGACCGGTGGTCCCGACGACGGGAGCTGCACGGGCCGCTGCATGGGAGCCGCGATCTCGACGATGTCCAGGGTGTTCAGCAGGTCGCAGGCCGTCGCGACGTCGATCCCCGCGGCCAGGCGCACGCGGAAGAAGGACGCCGGGTCGGCGATCGCGCGCTGGTGAACGTCGGCCGCAGCCGCACGCAACTCCGCGAGTCGCGCGTCGGGGAGCCGGCTCAGCGGCCGCCACTCCGAGTCGCCCAGGCCGGCCAGCACGGCCCCGGCCGGCGCGAGCAATCCGGTGCGGGCGTCGTCGAGGCGCCCGTTCCGCGCCCGGATCGGCAGGTCGTCGCGCAGCTTCACGGAGAGGAAGCGCTCTGCGTGCCAGGGCCGGACCTCGGTGTTGGCCGGCTTCTCGAGCGCCCGTCGCTCGCTGCGCTCGGACGCGCCGGTCCCCGGGTCGGCGGCCTGCTCGCTGTCCTGCGCCGCGGCCGGATCCGCGGGATCCTGCGCCTGGGCCAGCGTGGGTGTCGCGCAGGTCAGCGCGAGCAGCGCAGCGCGCGCGGCCGAACGCAGGGATCGATCGAGGACGTGCAGGCCTGTGAGCGACATGCTGAACCTCCGGATCAGTGCAGGTTGACGAGGACCAGCACGAGCCCGCGCTCACCGGCGGCGAGCGGCGTCATGGCCTTGCCGATGACCGCTCCGAACGTGCGGCCAGCGTCCTCGGCCTTCATCGCGTGCCCCGGGACGGCCGACGTCGTGAGCAGATCGCCCGGCTCGATCGCCGCCCCGCTGGCGTCCGCGCGGCACCACACGCGGCCCGTCAGCGCGACGTGGTGCGTGCCGTCGGCCAGCGGATCGCCCTCCGCGCTCATGACCATGCCCGGCGAGAGCCCGTTCGCGCCCGAGATCACGCCCGCCACGCGACGGTCGTAGGGCTGGCTCGCGACGATCAGCTCGCCGGGGCGGGCTGGGTCGATGACCACGACCAGGCCGGGCTCGACGGCCGCGCCCTCGCTCGCCGGGCTGACCTCGAAGCGCTCGGCCAGGTCCGAGCCTCCGGTGATCGTCAGGATCGTCGTGCGCGTCGCGCCATTCACGTCCAGGCGGACGGAGGGGTTCGCCGTGCCGATGCCGACGTTGCCATTGACGCCGTCGATGGTCAGGAAGTCGTTGTAGGTCGTGCCGTCCGTGCGCGCGATGAACAGCTTCGGCGCGGCGTTCACACCCACGTTGAAGCCGTGCGTCGCGTCGTTGCGCTTCAACAGCAGGTCGGCGTTGCCGCCGATGCCCGCGACGTGGACCTCGGCCAAGGGCGTCGTCGTGCCGACGCCGACCCGACCGCCGAAGTGGTTCTTGCCGCCCGTGAAGTAGCCCGCGAAGCCCGTGCTGCTCGACGTCGATCCGAAGACGCCGTAGTTCACGCCGCTGCCCGTCACTTGGCCGCGCACGCCCGTGCCCGTGGCGCTCTGCGAGAGGCCGAACACGCCCGTCGATTCCTGCGATCCGGTGGCCTGACCCCAGACGGCCGTGCCGTTCAGATCCGCCGCGACGAAGTAGCCGCCGTAGTTCACGCCCTGCGGGCTGGTCGCCTGCACTGCGGCGGCGTTGCCGCCCGCAGCCTCGACGTGCAGCTTCGACGCCGGCGTGCTGGTGCCGAGGCCTACGTCACCCGCGACGTACAGGCCGTTGGTGGGCGGCGTCGCGACGTTCGCGCCGACGGCGACGCCCCCGCCGGAGCCCACGAGGAGCTTCGTGTTGCCGTTCGTCTGCACGCGGAACGGGTCGAGCCCGGCGGCGCCGTTGACGTGCAGCGTGCTGTTCGGCGTGACCGTCCCGAAGCCGCCGCGGCCTGTCGTCACCACGTTCTGCGCGCCGAAGCTGGGCAGGATCTTGACGCCCGCGATGCCCGCCGCGAGCGACACGTCGGCATCCAGGATGGCGCCGTCGGCGATGTCCGCGGAGAGGATGGGCTGGCCCGCGAGGCGGAAGGCCCCGGAGTCCAACCCATCGAGCAGGTCGGCGTTGAAGCCGGCGACCTTCACCGATGAGGAGACGACCAGCGGAGCCGAGCCCGCGACGGTCGAGATGAACTGCCCGGACGCGCGCACGCGCCCCTCGACGTGGAGGCGATCCGCCGGCGTGAGCGTCCCCAGGCCCACGCGTCCCGCCGCCGAGACGAACAGATCGCTGCTCAGCGGGTAGAGCAGACCCAGCGTGGGCGTCGTCGAGGCGTTCATGCACGTGCCGGGGTTGGCCAGGTCCTCGATCGACCCGGCGCAGAACAGCGCGCTGGAGGCCGCTTGGTGCGGCCCGACCAGCGTGCGCCCGGCGAACGGGCCGCCGCCGCCGGCGGTCGCGCCCTCGAAGCCACCGGTGGCGCCGCCCGGCTGCGCGCCTGCGTCGCCCGGGGCACTCGCGGCTCCAACGCCGCCCGCGGGCACGAAGCGCGGCGGCCAGTCGAGCGCGATCTCCTGGAAGCGACCGCGCCCCAGGTTGCGCAAGACGCGCTCACGCGTCGGCGTCTGGACCACGAGGTCGGGCGCGCCGTCGCCGTCGAGGTCGACGACCGCGACGCCGCGCAGGTCGAACGCGGCCTCGAGCTCGGCGAGCGCGTGCACCTCCTCGAAGCGCGGGCCCTCGAGACCGCGGAACAGCCGGCTCTCGCCACCGGGCACGACGAGCAGCAGGTCGGGACGCCCGTCCTGGTCGAAGTCGGCCCAGGCGGCCTGGGTCGCGCCGAGGATCCCGGCCAGGCCGGCGGACGCCGTGATGTCCTGGAAGCTGCGCCCCGCTTCGTTCTGGAACAGGCGCGCCAGCGTGCCCTCGACGAGCACGACGAGATCGAGGTCACCGTCCGCGTCGCAGTCGGCCCACGTCAGGCTGGCGGGCGGCGCGCCAGTCGCGGACAGCGAGGGCGTCACGAGCGTGGCGGCTGGCGGGGTCGCGGCCGGTGGTGCGCTGGGGGCGCTTGGGGACTGGGCGCCGGCGGGCGCGAACGGGAGGAGCAACGCGAGGTGGAGTCGCCACATGGTGCCGGGAGCGCTGGATCGGGGGTCGTGCGGCGCAGGGAAGCCCTGCCGATCCCTCCAGGCGCCGGGCGCGTTCGCCGCCCATCAGGAAATCGAGTTCTGTGCCTCTGCTCCCCCCGTGCCGCCGGGCCGCGGCTTCAACGCGGCGATCGCCGCCAAGCACTCGGGGTTCGCCAGCGCGGCGACGTTCGGCACGGGACGCCCGTGGAGCGCTTCGCGAACGGCGATCTCGCTCTGCTTCCCGCTCTTCGTGCGCGGCAGGTCCACGACGGCCTCGATCAGCCCCGGCGCGTGGCGCGGGCTCTGGTTCGCGCGCAGCCGCGAGCGGATGCGCTCCCGCAGCGCGTCGTCCAGCACGGCGCCGGGCGCGAGGCGCACGAACAGCGCGATCTCCTCGCGCTCGCCCGCGCGCAGCTCGACGGCTGCGGCCTCCAGCACCTCGGGGAAGGCCAGCACCTCGCGGTAGACCTCGGCGGTGCCGATGCGCACGCCGCGGACGTTCAGCGTGGCGTCGGAGCGGCCGTGCACGATCAGGCCGCCGTGCTCGGTCCATTCGGCCCAGTCGCCGTGGCACCAGACGCCCTCGAAGCGCTCGAAGTACGCGGCGCGATAGCGCGCGTCGCCCTCGTCCGCGTGGAAACGCAACGGCATCGACGGGAACGGCGGGCGGCACACGAGCTCGCCGGGCCCCCGCGCGAGCGGCCGTCCGTCGGCGTCGAACACGTCGACGTCCATGCCCAGCCCGGGTCGCTGGATCTCGCCGCGCCACACCGGCCCCGCCGGGTCGCCACCCACGAAGCACGACAGGATGTCCGTCCCACCCGAGATCGACGCCAGATGCGCCTCTGGCGCGAGGTGTGCGTGGATCCAGTCGAACGCCTCTGGCGCGAGGGGCGAGCCCGTCGACCACACGGTCCGGAGCCGCGTGAGGTCGTGCGTCGCGCGCGGCGACGCGCCCGTGCGGCGCACGAGGTCGAACCAACTCGCCGAGGCGCCGAAGCAAGCCAAGCCCTCGCGCGCGGCCAGGTCGACCAGGGCCAGCGGCGTGTTGGCCGGAGCGCCGTCCCACAGCACGATCGTCGCGCGGCTGGCGAGCGCCGACACGAGCCAGTTCCACATCATCCAGCCGCAGGTCGTGTAGAAGAACACCCGATCGCCCGCGCGCACGTCGCTCTGGAGCGCGTGCTCCTTCCTGTGCTGGAGCAGCGCCGCGCCCTGCCCGTGGACGATGCGCTTGGGCTTGCCGGTCGTGCCCGACGAGGACAGCACGCACAGCGGGTGCTCGAACGGCAGCCGCTCGAACGCCAGCGGCTCGTTCGGCGCGCCGTCCAGGAACTCCGCCAGCGGGGTCCACGGTCCCGCGGGGGCCGCGGCGCACAGTCCAGGCACGAGCACCACGGCGGCGAGGCTCGGCAGGCCGCGACGCAGCTCGGCCAGGCGCTCCAGGCAATCGACCTCGCGCCCACGCCACACATAGCCGTCGGCCGCGACGAGGACCTTGGGCTCGAGGTCCGCGAAGCGGTCGAGCACGGCCTCGACGCCGAAGTCGGGCGAGGCGGAGGCGAAGACGGCCCCCAGGCTCGACGCCGCGAGGTGCGCCGCGACGGCCTCGGGCACGTTCGGGATCCAGGCCACGACGTGGTCGGCGCGACCCACGCCGTGCGCGCGCAGCGCCGCGCGCCAGCGCCCCGTGTCGCGCCGCAGCTCGCCCAGCGACCACTCGCGCCGCAGCCCGTCCTCGCGCCAGGCGACGATCGCCGGCCGAGCTTCGTCGCCCGCCAGCGCGTTCTCCGCCCACGAGAGCTGCGCATCGGGGAACCAGCGCGCGCGGCGCAGCCCGCTTGGATCCGGGACGAGCACGCGCTCGCCGCGCTCGCCGATCACGCCGCAGGCGTCCCACAGATCGCTCCAGAACTCGGCGGGACGCTCCACGGACCAGCGGTGCAGCTCCGCATACCCGGGCAGGTCGATCCCGCGCCGGAGAGCGACCGCGCGGCGGAAGGCGCTGATCTGCGTGGCGGCCGCGCGCGCCGCGTCCGGCTCCCACAGCGGCGCCGCCTGCGCGCGCATGGCGCTCATCCCCGCGTCGAAGCGGCGGCGGCCGGTCCTTCAGCGACCCAGCGCAGCAGGCTCTCGACGCCCTCCAGGACGGCGTGCGCGTGCAGCTCGATGAACGCCGCGTCGACGTCCGCGCCCTGCGGCATGGCCTCCAGGGCGGCGAGCGCCTTGGATCCGTCGAAGTCGACCAGCGAGAGCCGGGCGGTGAGCTCGTCGGGCGGGCGCCCGAAGGCGCTCCCCGGCAGGCAGGCGACGCCAGCCTCCTCGAGCAGGCGCGAGCACAGCTCGCGGCTCGTGCGGATCCCGCGGGCCGCCAGCGCGCGGCGCGCGGGGCCGAAGTCGGGGAACACGTAGAACGCGCCCTGCGGCATGGCGACAGCGGCACCCGCCTCGCGGATGCGGCGCACGACCTCGAGGGCCACGGCGTGGAGGATCTTGCGCACGCGCGCCAGGTAGCGCTCGATCGGCAGTCCGCCCTGGAACGCGGACACGGCCGCGTACTGGATCGGCGCGGACGTCGAGGTGAACGTCTCGCTGGCCACGACCCGCATGGCCTCCTGGAGCCAGGCGAGCTCGCGCGGGAAGAGGAACGTTCCCAAGCGCCAGCCACCCGCGCCGCACCACTTCGAGAGCCCGCTCGAGACGATCGTGGCCTCGGGCAGATGGGTCGCGATCGAGGCGTGCGCGCCCTCGAAGTGCAGCTCGCCGTAGATCTCGTCGGACAGGACCACGATGCCGTGGCGGCGGCACACGGCGGCCAACGCGGCCAGCTCGTCCGGCGCGTAGGTGAGGCCCGTCGGGTTGTTCGGATAGTTCAGGATCAGCACGCGCGGACGCCAGGCCTCGCCCTCGAGCATCGACTCCAGCGCGTCCGGTGACAGGCGCCGGTCGGCGCCGGTGTGCGCCAGACGCGTCGAGAGCCGTCCCAGGATGCGCGCCTGCGGCTCGTACGAGACCCACGCGGGCGTGGGGATCAGGATCTCGCCGTCGAAGGCGACTTGGAGCAGGAACATGAGCTCCTTGGATCCAGGCCCCACCAGCACCGCGTCCGCCGAGCGCTCGATGCGCTGGCGCCGGCGGTGGTACTCCGCGACGGCTTCGCGCAGCTCGGGCAGCCCGGCCGTGGGCAGGTAGTCCTTGCGGTCGGCGTGGGCGCGCAGCGCGTCGACCACGACGCGCGGAACCGGGAACGGCGACTGGCCGAGCCCGAAGCGGTGCACACGCCGACCGGCCCGCGCCAGCGCGTTGGCGCGCTCCTGGATGGCGATCGTGGGGGAGGGGCCCAGGCCGATCAGGCGCGGTGCGAGCGCCACGCGCTGGTCGGGATGTCCGACGGAGTCCTGGATCGTCATGTCGTGCCCGCCTCCTGCCCCACGCGCCGGCCTGTGCCTTGCCAGGCGGACCCTCGCCGCGCACCGCCACGCTGCCCGCCGCCCGTCGCATGGTGCCCGCGACCGCGGCGTGATGCCACCCTGGGCGTGACATCTCGACGGTGCGCTTGACGCCGTCCGGCCCCTCGACGGGAGCGACGCGCCGTGGATCGCGGTGGGGATGCGCGGCTCTGGCCCGCGCTGCAGCGCCGGTTCATCGAGGCTTGACCTGCGTGGCGGTATCGTGTCCGCGATGGAGGAGACGCGCGAGGAGTCACCGGCGTTCCAGGACGTGTGGCGTGCGCGGATCGCGCGGCGCGACGCGTTGCGCGGGCTGGGCGCACTGGCAGCGGGGCTCGCTGTCGGTCGCGCCGCACACGCGGAGGCCGCGCTGGGCACCGACGCCCCCGACCCGACGAACCTCGCTCGAGGGCCGGTCACTCGCGAATCGCGCTCGACGCTGCGCTTCGCCGAGGTCCCGCAGGGCGTCGACGACCGGATGCACGTTCCGCCCGGTCACACGGCCTCCGTCGTCATCGCCTGGGGCGATCCGGTCGTGGCCGGCGCCCCGCCCTTCGATCCGGCTCAGGTGACGCGCGAGCGCCAGGAGTTGCAGTTCGGGACCGAGAACGACTTCCTGGCGTTCCTGCCGCTGCCGCGCGGATCGGGCTCCAGCACCCACGGGCTCTTGTGCGCGAACCACGAGGGCGCACAACTGCGGATGATGTTCCCGGGCCTGGAAGATCGTTCCACGGCGCTGGCACGCTCCACGCGGGCGCAGGTCGAGGCCGAGATGGCCGCCCTGGGCCACTCCGTCGTCGAGGTCGAGCTGGTCGACGGGCGCTGGCGCGTCGTCGCGGCGAGTCGCTACGGGCGCCGAATCACGGCCGCGTCGACTTGGATGCGCGCCACGGGGCCCGCGGCGGGGCACGCGCGCCTGTGCACGAGCGAGGACTCGACCGGTGCGCGGATCCTGGGCACGTTCAATTGCTGTGCTGGCGGGGTCACGCCGTGGGGCACGGTCCTCGTGTGCGAGGAGAACGTGAACAAGCACTTCTCCGGGAAGAGCTTCCCCGCTTCCGAGCGCCGCAACCACGCGCGCATGGGCGTCGGTTCCGAGGTCGAGTACGGCTGGTCGAGGTTCCACGCACGCTTCGACGCGGAGCGCGAGCCCCACGAGCCGAACCGTCATGGCTGGGTCGTCGAATACGACCCCTACGACCCCCTTTCGGTGCCCGTGAAGCGCACGGCGCTGGGCCGGTTCAAGCACGAGGGCGCCGCGACGACGCTGGCGCCCGACGGCCGCGTCGTCGTCTACATGGGCGACGACGACGAGCACGAGTTCGTGTACCGCTTCGTCAGCGCGCGACCCTTCGATCCGACGGATCCAGCCGCGAACCGTGACCTGCTCGACACGGGCGAGCTGTGCGTGGCGCGCTTCGAGCCCGACGGGACCCTGCGCTGGCTGCCGCTGGTCCATGGGGTCGGTCCCCTCACGCAAGAGCACGGCTTCGCGAGTCAGGCCGACGTGCTCATCGAGGCGCGCAGCGCGGCGACGCTGCTCGGCGCGACGCGCATGGACCGCCCCGAGGACGTCGAGTCGAACCCGGCGACGGGCCGGGTCTACGTGCTGCTGACGAACAACACGAAGCGCGTTCCCGGCGAGCAGGACGCTGCGAACCCGCGCGCGCCGAACCGACACGGGCACGTGCTCGAGCTCGTCCCGCCGACCGCGCGCGACGGGCTGCGCGACCACGCGGCCGCCGCCTACCGCTGGGAGGTGTTCCTGTTCGCCGGTGATCCGTTCGAGCTGCCGAGCACGACCGAGATCACGCAACGCGCGGCGTACCACCCCGAGGTCAGCCGCGACGGCTGGTTCACGTGCCCGGACAACGCGGCCTTCGACGCGCAAGGTCGTTTGTGGATCGCGACGGACGGCGGCTCGCGCCTGGGCATCGCCGACGGCATCTGGGCCACCGACACGCTGGGGCCCGGGCGCGCGCTGACCCGCCGCTTCTTCCGTGCGCCTGTCGGCGCGGAAGTGTGCGGGCCATGCTTCACCCCGGACTGCACCACGCTGTTCGTGGCCGTGCAGCACCCTGGCGAGAGCGACGCACGCGGTAGCTCGAAGGGTGTGCACCACGCGCGCCCGACGGCGCGCTTCCCGGACTACGACGAGGCCCTTCCGGCGCGGTCCGCGGTCGTGGCGATCCGGCGCGAGGACGGCGGCGCGTTGGGCTGAGCCCGGAAGGGGGCCCGCTCGGCACCGTTCCAGGTTGCGTGCTCAGCGGTCCTGCACGGGTGCGCTGCGCGGCGCGCCGAGCTCCACCACGTCGAAGGCCTCGCCCGCGGCGTCGATGGCGCGGATCGTGGCCGTGCCGTCGGCCCGCAGGTCGACGCACCACAGGTGGTTGCGGGGTTCCGCGCGCGCGAGCCACCAAGCGCTGCCCTCGGGCGGCACCGTCCGGACGTGGACGCCCCACGCACCGTCGCCCAGGTAGAGCAGCCCGTGCTCGTCGTCGCGCTGGCCGGCGCGGATCCGGTGCGTGCGCTTGAAGTTGTGGTGGTCGTGCTCGAAGGCCGCGCTGATGCCGTGGCGCTCGAAGAGCGGCACCCAATTCGCGCGGATCGCACGCGCCACCGGAGCGTCGAGCGGCGTTCCGCCACGGGGAGCCTTGGTCGTCCCCCAGGCGGGATAGTGGTAGACGGGGAAGAGGAATTGCTGGCTCGCGCGCTGCGCGAGCGCGCCTGCGAGCCATTCCGTTTGCGCCCCCTCGATGGGGAAGGTGTGCGCGGAATCGAGCAGCACGAGCGAGAGATACGCACCGCAGTCCAGTGCGCGGTGCGCGCGTCCCTCGGGCAGGCTGAACAACCCGTAGTAGTAGGGCGCGTCCGTCGGGGGCGTGCCGCCGTAGTGGCCACGGACCTCGTGGTTGCCGATGGCGGCGACGAGCGGGATCACGCGGCGGTCCGCGGCGATGCTGGTGCGGCTCCAAGCCTCCAGCCAGTCGACGACGCGCGTGGCTTGGACACCGTTCTCGTAGGCCAGATCACCGCCCAAGACGACGAAGTCGGGCTCCAGCGCCGTGCTGCGGCGATTCATGTCCTCGAACAGCGCGCGCGTCGCCATCGTGTCTCCGCCCGCCACGAAGCGCACGGGGCGCTGGCTCAGGTCCGTGGGCATGGTGCGGAACGAGAGCGGACGCGCGTCCTTCGCCGGCTCGGCCGCGACGGCGAACTCGTAGCGCGCATCGGGCTCGAGCCCCTTCAGCTCGACCGTGCGGCGCTGCAGGACCGAGGGTGCGATGACCCGCCGCGTCGCCTGCGCGCGCTTCCACTCCGCGCCGCCGGCCGGCCGCCAGTAGAGGACGTCGGGGCTGTCGGGGTAGAGGTCGACCCAGTTCACGACCATCGTCGTGCACGGGTCGCGGGTCCACTCCAGGTAGAGGCCCGTGACGTCCTGGGCCGCGGCCGGCGTCGCGGCGGCGAACGCCAGCAGGAGCGTGCGGACGCCGAGCGTGTTCCGGATCGTGGCCCTCACGGCTCGATCGTAGCGCGCGCGCCGGCCAGCGACCCTAGCTGCTCTCCGTCGTTCCGTCGGTCACGGGCCGCCGGAACACGAAGCGCTGGTAGACCAGGCTGACGAGGATCAGCGACAACGCCAGGCCCAGCATCGAGGCCGCGCGCTGCAGGCCCGCGAGGTGCCCCAGGTCGAACAGGAACACCTTGCCGATCGTCACCAGGAACAGCACCAGGCTGGCCCAGCGTGGCCCGCTGGCCGAGCGCACCACGCCCAGGGCGAGCAGGACGAGTGCGTAGGCGGCCCAGGCGATCGAGCTCGCGAGCGCGCGGCCGCGCTCGTGCGGGACCTCGAACCCGGCGCGGTCGCCGACGGCGAAGCGCGCGGCGATCTCGACGTTGATCCACGTGAAGACCAAGAGGATCGCCGCGAGGCCGGCGCTGCCCGATGCGACGGGGCGTCGACCGAACAGGCCGGCGAGCTCGAACCCGCGCGCGCGCTCGGGCTCGCGCCGCCCGAAGGTCGCGGCCGCAAAGGCGGCGCAGGCGGCCGGCGCGAGGTAGGTCCACAGGTTCCAGTTCAAGACCGCGCGAGGAGGCACGGGGAAGCCCCACGTCTCGCGCCGCAGGACGAGGAGCGCGAGCGCCAACGCCAGCGCGAGGGCCGCGGTCCACTTGAGCACCCGGCTGTCGAAGCGCGCCCAGGCCGCGGCCAGTGCGGCCGCGAAGAACGCCAGGCTCAACGCCAGCGGATCACGGTCGACGTGGATCGGGACGATCGAGCTCGTGAACCACAGGGCCGTGATCAGCGCGCTGACGCGCGCCGCGCGCTGCACGCGGCGCGGCTGCTCCTCGGTCTCGGCCGGGGCCCGCCAGGCCGCGCGCGCGACGAGCGCGGCGCCGGCGGCGAAGACCAGCGGCGTCACGAAATCGAGCGACCGGCCCCAGCGCGCCTGGACCAGCGGAGCGAGCAGGGCCGCCCAGGCCAGCGGCTGGAGCGCCGCGGCGCACCACGCCAGCGCGCTCCCGCGCCAGCTCGCGCGCGTGGCGAACGGCCAGACCGCGAAGATCGCGGTCGTGGCGAGCAGCAGGCCGACGACGAGCGGCCAGTGGGTGGAGGCGGCGATCAGGTCGATCTCCGACCGACCGGTCACGCGGTCGAGCTGGCCAGCGAGCGCGATCACGACCGCCAGCAGGTACGCCGCTCCATTCCGCGCGCCGCTCGCCGCGGCCAGCGTGAGCACCGCCAGGAGCAGGACAGCCGCCAGCGCGAGGACGTGGATCGCGAGGCGCTCGGGGCTGGCCGGGATCCCCGCGCCGCTCACCGCCAGCATCGCGAAGAGGCAGTAGGTGGCGACGGCCAGGAAGGCCTTCGACCTGCTCGCGCCACGCCGCAGGTGCGCGGCGACGAGCAGCGCCGCGCCCAGTGCCGCGGTGACGGCCGCGATCCAGGCACGCGGTCCGACGGCCAGCTCCTGGAGCGCGGACCAGCTCTGCAGGACGAGGATGGCACCCGCCGTGGAGGCGCCGGCCGCGGCCAGCCCGGCGCCGTCGGCGAGCGCGGCTTGCCGCTGGAGCAGCAGGGCCCCGCCCGCCACGGCCGCGATCCATGGCCACGGCTGCAGCGCGCCCGGCCCGATCGACGCCTGCGCGGCGACCACGAGCGCGGCCAAGGCGCTCGTCGCGGCGCCCGCGATCGAACCCGCCGCACGCGTCCCGTCCGAGCGCCGCCACTCGGCGAAGGCGTGCGCGAGCGCGGCCAGCGCCAGCGCGGATCCGGCCAGCGTCCAGGCCTCGGCGGGGCTGAAGGGCTCGCGCCGAGTGATCGACCACGTGAACAGGAGCGCCGCGGACCCGCTGGCTGCGCCGACGGAGAGCCAGGGCATCGCGTCGCGCCGCGCCAGCACGCCGGCCGCGGCGACGAGCAGCGCGGCCAGCAGCACGAGCGCCCCGAGCGGGATCGCCAGCGTGAAGCTCGACGCGAAGTACAAGCCGAAGGCGAACGGCAGCAGCACCGCGCCGGCTTGGGCGGGGAGCCAGCTCCGGCGCTCGCCATCCGTGCGCGCCGCCGCGAAGGTGGCGAAGGTCAGCGCGAACAGCGCCAAGACGGCGAGACCGAGCCAGGCCTCCTCGGGGTCCATGCGCGCCAGGACCCACGCGCCCTGCACGACCGTCGTGCCGACGAGCGCCAGCGTCGCGACCGCCGGCCAGCGGCGCTTCCCGGCCAGGAACAGGAACGCCAGATCGAGCAGCAGGACGTATCCGAACAGGGCGAACGGCCGATCTTCCCCCGTGGAAAGCACGAACGGCGTGGCGAAACCGCCGACCAACCCCAGCACGGCGACGAGCAGCGTCCCGTGGCGCCAGGCCACGAGCACGCAGGCCGCCGTCACCGCGCCCATGCAGGCAAAGGCCGCCAGCGGCGCGACGAAGCCGTACAGCATGCTCGCGGCCCACGACGCCGCGTAGAGGATCACGACACCGGCGCCCGCCAGGGCGTTGGCCACGATCGCGTACTGACGCGCACGCAGGGGGAACGAGGCGATGAAGGCCGCCGTGCCCGCTATCGCGGCCAAGATCACCCGCGTGCCAGGCGTGATCCAGCCGCGCTCGATCGAATGCTGGACGAACAGGAAGCCCGCGATCGCGAGGAACACGCCGCCGAGCACCGCCGCGCCGCGCACGCCGAGCCAACGCTCGAGCTCGAACGGCCGCGCGCCGGGAGGCGCGGGGCGAGCGGTGGGTGCGCGCGGGCTCGCCGGTTGGGCTGGGCCTGAGTCCCTGGCGGGCGCTGCCCCCGCGGCCGCGACGGGCGGCGCCGGGGACGGCTCAGCGCTGGCCGAGGCAGGCCCCGATGGCTCCTCGCGCCCCAGGCGCGCGCGAGCCGACGGCGGCGGCGCGAGGGGCGCGGGCGGACCGGGCGGCGTGTCCGGCGCGGCCGCGAGCGGCGGCGCTCCGAGCGGGCCCCCGCTGCGCGACTCGTGCGCGAGATCCACAGCGGCGGCGGTCGAGGCCCCGGAAACACCCGGCGCAGGCGCCAGCGGCGGGGCCGGAGCGAGCGTGGCCGTTCGCGCGGCCCGCAGCGCGTCCTCGGCCTGGAGCAGGCGGCGCTCGATCCGGCCGACGCGGATGTACGCGATCCAGCCCAACAGGACCCCGACGGCGACGAACGCCAGGAGTCCGAGACCGATGCAGGCGCCGAACAGCTCCACGCCCCGCGGAGCCTAGCGGGGCGTCCGCCGCGACGCGAATCAGCGGCGCAGCCGGAAGCGTCCGCCGCCGAGCGGCTCGGCCTTGAGCTCCGTGCCGTTCAGCATGTGCGGCACCTGCCGCCGCCGGTGGATGTCGTAGATGCTGCGCAGGTAGATCTCGCCCAGCGCCGGGTTCGAGAAGATCGGCGTGTAGTAGATGCAGTTCTCGAAGTAGTAGTGCGTGACCTGCGACTTCCGCGTGCGCGACTTGTCGAGGATCGGGCTGCCGCCGTGGACCAGGTTCGCGGCCCACACCAGCGCGCCGCCCTTCTTCACCGTGAGCTGCTTGACGGGCAAGTCGTGCAGCTCGACCAGCGCTTCCAGGTACTTCTCGTACTGCGCGTAGCTCGCTCCGAGCTTGGCGCCTGCGTCCTCGCCCCACAACCCGAGGTGGTCGAGCTGCACCTCGCTGTACTTGTGGCTGCCCGGCACGTAGCGCAGCGGGCCGTTCTCCGGCGTGGCGTCCTCGAGCGCGACCCAGACACCGCACATGAAGCGGGCCGGGATGCTGGAGAAGTGCATCGCGTCCGAATGCAGGCTCTGCTCGGTCCCCGGCACGAAGTTCAGCGTCTGGAACGGGATCGGCTCGCGCATGTAGAGCAGCTTCAGCACGCGCAGGATCGAAGGGTGGCAGGCCAGCCGCCGCACGGGATCGCTGACGTACCAGGCGTCCTGCTTGCGCGAGGGGTCGCGCTTCAAGAGCTCGCGCAGCTCGACGGGCGCCTCGGGGAACTCCGACCGAGGGTCGAAGAGGCGCGGATACTCGGCCAGCACCTCGTCGATCAGGGACTCCTCGGCGGCGGGCTCCAGGACGACGTAGCCGTCCTCGTGGAACTTGCGCGCCAGGGCGGCGTCCGCGGGAGTGAGTTGCGCGTGCTCGAGGAGCTGGTCGAAGAACGGCGACTCGACCCACGGGCAGTTCATCGCGTGCGGGTCTTCGAGAAAGCGGCGGGCGGCGGCGTCCATGGCGGAGGGCGTGGGGGCTCTAGGGCCGAAGATGCTCGCATGCGTCGCGCGCGTCGCCAAGCGTGGCGCAACCCTGACCGGCACGGAAGCTGCGCGGAAACGCGTCAGCGCGGACGCCTGGCCCACGCCCGTCTCCCCGTGGGCTCAGCGCGCGCTCGCGCCAAATGCCGCGCGCACGGCTTCCACCCCGCCCACGACGGAGAGCTCCAGCAAGCTGGCGTCGAGGTCCAGGGTGAGCTCGGTTCCCGGCGCGGGCCACAAGGTGAAGTCGCGATCGCTGGAGAACACGAGGAGACCGATGCGCGCGCCCTTGGGCACGACCTGGTCATCGGGCTCGAGGTCGAACACGACGTCGTAGAACTGGCCCGGCTCGAGCGGCTCGCTGCGCTCGAGCGACGTACGATTCTGCGGGTCGGCCCAGCCGCGGGTGATCACGTTCGAGGTGATCTTGACGCGCTCGCCGTCCTGCCAGGGCAAGGCCACGAGCCACACGGACAAGTTCGCCGCGGGCTTGTTGGCGGCGAGGCGCAGCGCGATCCGCGGCGTGCCCGAGAGGTGCAAGGGTGCCTGGAGCTCGGGGGTCGCGTAGAGCAGGCGGTGCGGCGATTCCGCGGCCTTCGCCAGCGCCGCACCCGAATGCGTGACGTCGTCCACCAGCGTCTCGCGCCCCTGGCCGCTCGTCGCGGCCAGCTCCAGTCCACCGACGCGCGCGCCGCCGGCACGCGGATGGAGCGCGACCGCACGTGCCTCGGGGTGCGGGTAGTCCGGGTAGGGCGTGGGGTCCGTGCGCTTGGCATCCTCGCGCACGATCCAGGCACGCGGGTCCTGCTCGACGCCGTTCTCGACCCCGTGGAGGTAGCGCGTGAACCAGCGGTTGATCCGCGCGAAGGGCGGGTCGCCCCCGTGCCCGCCTTGGTGCAGGTAGATCTGGACCGGGACGCCCGCCTCCTTGAGCGCGGCATACATGCGAATCGAGTGCGAGGGCATCACGTTCCAGTCGTTGAGCCCGTGCGCGAAGAGCGTCGCGGCCCGCACGCCCGCGAGCTGCGTCCCGTAGTCGCGCCCGCGCCAGAAGTCGTTGTAGTCGCCCGTGGCCCGGTCCTGGTTGCGCGCCATCTCCAGGTCGCGCACGTTCGCGTTGCACCACTCGCGCCGCTCGGGCGGGCCGCTGTGCACGAAGTCGTAGAGGACGTCGATATCCTCGCCCATGTACCCGCCCGGATGCCGCACGAGCCCGTTCGAGCGGTAGTAGTGGTAGTACGACGTGTTCGGCGCGACGGGCACGATCGCCGCGAGGCCCTCGACGCCGGTGGTCGCCGCGGCGAGCGGCAGCGTCCCGTTGTACGACGTGCCGATCATCCCGACCTTGCCCGTGCACCAGCTCGCGACGACCTCCTCGGTTCCGTCGATCGTGGTGAAGCCCCGCGCGCGGCCGTTCAGCCAGTCGATGACGGCCTTGGGCGCCAGCGACTCGTTCTGGCCGCCGATCGTCGGGCAGCCCTGGGACATGCCGGTGCCGGGAGACTCGGAGTGCACGACGGCGAACCCGCGCGGCACCCAGGCCTCGACGAGCGAGCCCGAGATCCGCTCGCGCCGACCCTTGTGCGGGATCGCGGGCGCGGGCTTGCGCTCGGGCGGCGGCGCGCCGAGCTCCTGCGCGGGGCTCCAGAACCAGTCGCGCGAGTCCGGCGCGGTGCCGGCGAAGTAGGGGCTCGTCTCGTAGACCACCGGGACCTTCAGACCCTCGGTCTCCGTCTGCTTGGGTCGCGTGACCGCGACGTGCAGCCGGTCGGGCCGGCCGTCGCCGTCGGAATCGAAAGGTGCTTCGACCCACAGGTCGTGCCGGATCCACTCCTTGGGGTCCTTGAAGGCCGCGACGACCTGCGCCTCGCCGCCTTCGAAGACCGGGGCGGCGGGCGCGGGGCCTTGCGCCGAGAGTGACGTGGCGAGGGCGACGAGCGCCGACGCGCTCCAGGGTGCGGTGCGGTGGAGCATGCCCCGAAGATAGCGCCAGGGCGCGACGGACGGGTGCGCGCTTCGGCGGCGGACCGTGTGCCCCGTCGATCCGGGGGCCAGTACCGACGCGGGCGGGCCGTCGTAGCAAGTCAGGGTCGGATCACTAGGATCCTGCCTGGGATGAGCACGAGCGCGCGCCTCGCCGAACTCGAGCGCCTTCGCGCCCGCTTCGGCGGCGGTGAGGCTGCGCGCAAGCTCGAACTCCTGGCCGAGCTCGAACGCGCACGCCTGCCGAGCGCCAAGGCCGTGGAGCGCCTGCACGAGACGTTGTGCTTCCTGCGCGCGTACCCCGACGACGAGCGCGTGCTGCTGCAGGTCGTGGGGATGCTGGAGCGCTTCCACCGGCGTGCGGACTTGCGGGGGCACCGCCCGCTGCTCGCGGACACCGGCATCGCGGGCACGCGGCTCTCGTTCTCGTTCTTCGCGGATACTGCGCGCTGGCTCTCGCGGCGGCTCCCGGGCGCGCTGCGCGTGGCGTGGAGTGGCTACGAGCAGGCCGACCGCCTGCTCGAGCGCCTGCCGCTGCTCGTGACCTGGCCGGAGACGCCGGGACTCGACGAGGTCGACATGTCGGCGCGCGCCTGGGTGCGCCGCCTGGCCGGGCCGGGGACCAGCGACGCGGACTTCCTGATCCGGCGCGTGTTCGCGCTGGCCGGGACGCACGCGGAGCAGGAGCTGTTCTTCGACGAGCTGGGCCTGGACTTCGACCTGGACCTGTCGCCCGAGCGCGGCGCGCCCTCGCGCACGCGCGCGCTCGCGCCGGAGCGACCGGTGCACTACCAGCGCGGGCCCCTGCGGCGGGAACGGCCGGACCTGCGTGCGGAGCTGCGTCGCCCGGCGCGGGAGCGGCCGGTGGATGCACGGACCGGCGAGCAGCTCATCGATCTGGCGCGTGAGTCCATGGTCCTGCGCCATCGCGACCTCGACGCGTTCGCCTACGGCGATCCGCGCGACGTGCGCCTGTTCGACTGCGGCGACGGGCTCGAGCTGGCCGTCATCGGCGTCAAGCCCGAGCGACGGCTGCTGCTGGAGGCCGTGTACGCCTATCTGACGCTGAAGAACGGCGTGCCGATCGGCTACGTGCTGACGAGCGGCTTCTTCCAGAGCTCCGAGATCGCCTACAACGTGTTCGACACGTTTCGCGGTGGCGAGGCGGGCGTGATCTACGGCCGCGTGGTCGGCGTGACGCGGCAGCTCTACGGCTCCGACACGTTCACGATCTACCCGTACCAGCTCGGCGGGCAGGGCAACACCGAAGGCCTGGCCTCGGGCTCGTGGTGGTTCTACCAGAAGCTCGGCTTCCGGGCGCGCGACCCGGGCGTGCTGGCGACGATGCGGCGCGAGCTCGCGCGCTTGGCACGCGACCCGCGCCACCGCACGCCGCTCGCGACGCTGCGCGAGATCGCCGAGCACAACGTCTATTGGTCCGCAGGTCGCACGCGCGACGACGTGATCGGCGTGTTCGCGCTCGCGAACCTGGGCTTGGCCGTCACGGACTTCCTCGCGCGCCGCTTCGGTGCCGATCGCGAGCGTGGCCTCGAGACCTGCGCCGACGAGGCCGCGCGGCTGTGTGGGCTGCGCGGCTGGCGCCGCTGGCCGGCCGAGCAGGCGCTGTGGTGGCGGCGCTGGAGCCCGCTCGTGCTGCTCCTGCCGGGCGTCGAGCGTTGGAGTGCGCGCGACCGAGCGGACCTCGTGGCCGTGGTGCGTGCGAAGGGCGGGCGGCGCGAGTCCGACTACGTGCGGCTCCTCGACGGTCACGCGCGGCTCCGCCGGGCCTTGCGGGCGCTGGCGCGCGCCTGATCCGCGCCGTGGGGTCGGGTCGACCAGGCGTCGGCCCGCGAGAGCGATCGCGGTCACGGGCTCGAGCACGCCGGGGGCCTGCGGTTCGCATGGCCCCGTGAAAGAAGCACGCCGGCCGCGGACACCTCAGGGGTCTGCCGCGCGCCCGTGGGTCCTGCCGCGGGCGCGCGGCCCCACGAGGTGCTCCCCATGCTGATCCTTGCCCTGTTCCTCGCCCCGCTTTCGACGGCCGACCTGGCGACCGACCCGCAGGTGCTCCGTGCGCCATCGCCGGCGCGCGCCGCGGCTCATCGGGTCCTCCACGACCGCGATCCCGAGGGGACCCTCTGGTCGCGGGGAGCCGACTGGAAGGCGGCGTTCGACCGTGGCGGGGCGGAGTTCACGCCGTACCTCGGCAGCACGGCGCCGCGGAACTTCCCACTGCGCTGCGCCCCGCCGAGCGTCACGGTGGGTGGGCTGCCGGTCGCGCTCGACACGCTCGCCGTTCCGCGGCGCACGGCAGACGTCGTGCGCTTCGACCGCGGTTCCATCGCGGAGCTCTACCTGCTGTCCACGGGCGGCTTGGAGCAGCAGTTCGTGCTGGAGCGGCCGCTCGGCGCCGGTGAGATCGTGATCCGCATCCCGGTCGAGACCGAGCTCGAGCCGGTCGTGCAGGGCGCTGAGCTGCGCTTCGGGAACGCGCTGGGCGGCGTGATCTACGGCGGGGCGACGGCCATCGACGCGGCCGGGCGTGCCACGCCGCTCGTGCGGAGCTACGACGCCGGCACGATCGTGATCGAGGTGCCCTCCAGCCTGGCGCGCGAGGCCGCGTACCCGCTGACGATCGACCCGCTCATGAGCGCGTTCGGAGTCTGGTCGGGATCGGCACGCGAGGAGTCCTCGCCCGACGTCGCGGTCGACGCGGCGAGCGGGCTGTACCTGATCGTCACGCAGGTGCCGTTCAGCGCCGCGGACCACGACGTGCTGGCGGTGCTCGTGGACCGCGAAGGCACGCCCGTGCCCGGCAGCGAGGTGGCCGTCGACCTCACGAGCGCGTACTGGGCCACGCCGCGCTGCGCCAGCGTGGGCTTCGGTTCCCAGTTCGGCATTGCGGCCGCGGTCGGGCTGCCCGGGTCGGGTGCGCGACAGATCGCCTGCCGCGTGCTCTCCGCTGGAGCGCTCTCGACGACGCTGTTCGTCAGCGACGCGGACGAGCCCGATGCCTCGGCGCCGGACATCGGCGGCTGTGACCAGTCGTTCGTGCCCGCTCAGCGCTTCCTGGTCGTGTGGGAGTCGCGTGACGGGAGTGGCGACGCCGACATCCGCGCGCGGCAGGTGCGCGTCGACGGCACGCCGAACTCGGCCGTGCTGGCCGTCGCGGTCGATCCCGCGCAGCACGACGAGCGGCCCCAGGTCTCGTCCGGTTCCTTCAGCGGCGAGCACGACGTGGTCTGGCAGCGGCGCCTGGCGGCGCAGGATCACGACATCATGGCGGCCCGCATCGGAATCGATGCGACGCTGCTCGTTCCGCCCACGGCCCTCACTGTGGGCATCGAGGACGACACGAATCCGGCCATCTCGAGCCCCGCGGCAGGCGCAGGCATCGGGGTCGGCCGCATGGTCGCCTTCGAGCGCGATGCGGGTGGACAGCGCAACGTGGTCGCGGCCAGGCTCGCTCCGAACCAGGTGCTGGAGAACGCCGTCGAGGTCAGCCTGCTCGACCCGGCCTCGGAGCCCTTCGATCAGTTCGCGCCGATGATCGAGGTCGATGGCCAGCAGCACGTGCTGGCCTGGTGCGAGTTCGACGGGAGCAGGACCCTGGTGCGCGTCGCCGAGTTCCACTCGTGCGTGTTCGAGCCCGTGCTGGGCGGCGTGACGCGCGCATTGGCGTCAACGGCGGCGTCCGAAGCGCGCGAGCTGCGCGTCGCGGGCCGCATCGTGCCGCTGGGCGTCCCGCAGGGCGCGCTGCTGGTCTGGACGGACAGCGAGCCGGGTGCCCCGCGGGATCTGTTCGCGGCCCGCTGGGTCGCCGAGGCCGGCGTCCCGCCGCGTGCGTACTGCTTCGGCGACGGCAGTGGTACGGGTTGTCCCTGCGGCCACGTGGGCAGCGCCGGTCGCGGCTGCCCCAACTCCGTGAACCCAGCCGGCGCGCTGCTCGCCACGTTGGGCGTGGCGGCGCTCCTGGAGGAGACGCTGGTGCTGCAAGGCAGCGGCATGCCGCCGAACACGTCCTGCCTCTACTTCCAGGGCCAGTTCGCGCTCGCCCAGACGTTCGGCGACGGACTGCGCTGTGCGGGGGGGCCGGTCTTGCGACTGGGAACGAAGCTGAATTCGGCGGGAGGCAGCTCGACCTACCCCGGTCCAGCCGACCTCCCCGTGTCCGTTCGCGGCGGCGTCCCGGCCCTGGGTGGGCGTCGCCACTACCAGGTCTGGTACCGCAACGCCGCGAGCTTCTGCACCAGCGCGACGTTCAACCTGTCGAACGGGGTGGAGGTCTGCTGGGTGCCGCGCTGAAGGCCCAGTGGGCCGCGCGCGAGCGCGTCCGATCCCGAACGCTGCGCCGCAGGCGCTACTCGACGACGATCTTCGCGCTGACGAGCGACAGCGGCTTCGTCGTCTGCCCGGAGGGCTTCGTGCCGAAGCTCTCGAGCTTCTTCAGGTTGTCGAGCCCGGCGACGACCTCGCCGAAGATCGTGTGCTTGCCGTCGAGGTGCGGCGTGGGCACGAAGGTCAGGAAGAACTGGCTGCCGTCCGTGCCGGGGCCGGCGTTGGCCATGGAGAGCAGGCCGGGCTTGTCGTGCTTGACGCTGGGGGCGAACTCGCCCGCGTACTTGTAGCCCGGGCTGCCGGTGCCGTTGCCGAGCGGGCAGCCACCCTGGGCCATGAAGCCCGGGATCACGCGGTGGAACGACAGCCCGTCGTAGAAGCCCAGCTCCGTGAGGAAGATCGTGCTCGACACGTGCATCGGCGCGACCTTGGGATCCAGGCGCACGCGGATCGGGCCCTCGCTCGTCGTGAGCTGCCAGAAGTACGTGCGGGCCGGGTCGAACGTCAGCTTGGGCGGCAGGGCGAGCCGCGTCTTCCAGTTGGCCTTGGTCTTGTCGATCGTCAGCGCGGCGATGTGCGCGCGCATCGCGGCGATCGCGGGGTCGACCGGGTTCGCATCCCCGGCGGTCGCGGCCGCCGCATCCGTCGCCTGAGCGGCAGCGTCGGCCGGCACGGCCTGCGCGTCCGTCTTGGCCGGGCCGGCGCTCGCGGCGGCAGGCTGCGCGGCCGACGTCGCCGCAGCCGGCTCGGCCGGCTTGGCCGTGTCCGTCGCGGCCGACCTCGCCGGAGCCGGAGCGGCGGGTGTCTCGGCCTGCGCCGCGGCCTTCGGCGGCGACGAAGCCGTGTCACAGGCGGTGAGCGGGAGGAGCACGAACGCGGCGGTCAGGATCGAAGGCATCATCCCTAAAGCCTAGCGGCGCGCGGGTCCTCCCGGGAAGGGCTTCAGGTCCGTGGCGCTTCTTCGGGCCACGCGCCGTTCCGGCGCATTCGTGGTGTCGCCCGGGCCACGTGGGATTGGCCGGCTCCCCTCGCACCCCTTGTGCGGACCGTGTCTGCGCTCGACGTGCCGCTCCGCGAACCACAGGGTTGGCTGGCAGACTGGGTCGCGCGGGCGGGAGCGCGAACGCATTCAAGAGCGTGCAGCTCCTGGCCCCGGAACTCGTCATCGCCGCGATCCTGTACCTCATGCCGAGCTGATCCACGCATGCAGACCGTCACCGCGGGTCTCCGCACCGAGTCAGGACGCATCCTCGATCCCCAGGAGCGCGCATCCGAGGTGCTCTTCGGCCTGATCATGGTGCTGACGTTCACCGGCTCGCTGAGCGTCGCGACCTCGAGCCGCGAGGACGTCCGTCAGATGTTCGTCGGCGCCCTGGGCTGCAACCTGGCCTGGGGCATCGTGGACGGGGTGATGTACCTGACGGCCATCCTGGTCGAGCGCGGCCGTGGCTTGGCCCTGGCGCGCGCACTGCGCGCGACCGCGGACTCGGCCGTGTCGCGGCGGATCGTGACGCAAGCCCTGCCCGGATCCTTGGACCGCTTCCTCGACGAGGCCCAGCTCGACTCGATCGCCGCGCGAGTCCGCGCGCTGCCGGATCTATCCCGCGGACCGGGCCTGCGGGGGCGCGACTTCGCTGGCGCGCTGGGCGTCCTGCTGCTGGTGTTCTTCTCGACGCTGCCCGTCGTGCTGCCCTTCCTGTTCATCGAGGACACCTGGCGCGCGATGCGCTGGTCGAACGGGATCGCCGTCGGAATGCTCTTCGGCGTGGGCTACCTGCAGGCCAGCTGGGGCGGCATCCGCCGCCTGCCGTTCGCCTTGGCGATAGTCGTCCTGGGGCTCGTGCTGGTCGGGGCGACGATCGCCCTGGGGGGCTGATGTGCTGTCGCTGATCGTCACCGCACTCCTCGCCGGGCAGCCTCCGCCGCAGGATCCGCGCTCGAGCCCGACGCCAGAGGCACCGCTCGCGCCCCAGGAGCCGCTCGCACCCGAGGAGCCGCGCACCTGGGCCTTCTCGCTCTCGGCGTTCTACGTCGATCCGCCCGGAGATGGTCCGCACGGGACGACGATCCTCTATGCGGACCGGGGCCCGCTGCACCTGGAAGCCCGCTACAACTACGAGGACCTGGACACGTTCTCACTGTTCGGGGGCTGGACCTTCGAGTTCGGTTCCGACTTCCGCGCAGCGTTCACGCCCATGATCGGCGGCGTGGCGGGCGAGACCGAGGGAGTGGCGCCGGCGCTCTTGATCGACGCTGGCTGGAAGGGCCTCGAGTTCTACTCCGAGTCGGAGTACCTGTTCGACCTCGGCGACGACGAGGACTACTTCTACTCGTGGTCGACGCTCCTGTGGCGCTTCAGCGAACCGCTCGCGGTCGGCATCGTCACCGAGCGCACGAAGATCGTCGAGACGGACTTGGAGCTCAACCGCGGCCTGGCGCTGCAGGTCTCGCCGGGGCCGGTCGGGTTCGCGCTCTACGCCTACAACGTCGGCTCGCAGGACGAGTACTACACCTTGTCGGTAGACCTCTCGTTCTGAGCCGGGGGCAGTCGGGCGAAGTGCTCGCCGCGCGCTCGGCCGGCGCGCCCGCGGCTCACGCGCCCCAGGTGAGCTGCCAGCCGTTCGTCAGGTTGAACGTGCTCGCCGTGCAGTAGGCCGCGGCGTTGCGGTACCAGACCTGGTACGTGCGCACGTCGCCGGGCGCGTTGACTCCGCGCACGGACACCGGTGGATCTCCGGCCGCCGGGTATTGGGAGCCGCCACCGATGTTCTGCTTCGTGCCCAGGCGGATCACCGCGCCCGCGGCGCAGCGCAGACCGTCCCCGAACGCCACGCCGGCGCCCGCGGCCGAGGCGGCCGTGCCCTGGAAGTAGAGCGCGGAGCTGTTCGGCATCGCCGCGCCCGCCAGGACCAGCGAGTCCGCCGAGACGCTGGCCGTTCCCGTCGCGACGAGCACGCCGCCTGCGCCGAGCGAGTTCGCGCAACCGGCTCGCGCGCTGGCCGCGCTCGTGTTGCCGCAGGGACAGGCCGCACCCGATCCGTCGCCGAAGCAGAAGGCGAAGGACGGGTCGACAGGATCCAGGCTGCCCTGGATCGCGGCTGGCGGGAGCTGTCCCGTCGTCGTGCCGCTCGTCTGGTAGCGCGTGTTGTTGGGGCCGGGCGTCCACCCGGGCTGCGTGCTGGCCAGGATCTCGGCCAGGTTCGTCGCGCCGGTCGGATCCCCGTCCGAGTTGGGGTTCGCCGCGTTCTGGATGGCGACCGTCAGGCTCTGTCCCGCGTTCAAGCCCTGGCGGATGCGCCAGCCGTAGGCATTCCAGAACGGGCCGCCGCCCACGTTCCAATGGCAGAGCTGGCAGGCGGTACCCGTACCGGCCTGCACGTTCGAAGCGCTCGCCGAGCCGGGGTGGAGCGAGGTCCAGGTGCTGACGAAGCCACCCTCGGCGCGGGCGGAGCTGGCCAGCACGCAGGCCGCGATCGCCGTGGCGAGGGTTGCCGGGATTCGGAAGGGGGAGGAGCGCGTCGAGATCGGCATGGCGTGGCTCTCGCCGGACGAAGGGGGGTCGAGACTCGGGACGCGCGAGCGGCGCGCGCAACCCTCCCCTGCGAGCCTAGGCTGGGCGTGGATTCCGGCCACGGGTCGGGGGGGGTAGCGCGCTGCGGCGATGTGCGCAGATGCGCCCCTGGCTGCGGGCGGGTCCTGGACCCGGCGATCCAGCCCGAGGCCGGCGGGCCTGCGCGCGCGGGATCAGCCGCTGAAGGCGTCGATGCTCGTCGTGTCGTCGCGCAGGACGTCCGGGCTCAGGCATTCGCGCTCCTCGGCCTCCATGTCCGCGCGCAGGTCGTCCACGAACGCGCGCACGCCCTGGTCGTACCCGGCCGGATCCGCGTCGGGTGAGAGCTGCGCGAGCGCCAGGATGCGCTGGCGCTGTGCGGCGTGCTCCGCGTCCATGAGCTCGATGCGCACCGGCCCCCAGTTGTCGATGTCGGCCAGGACGGGTCGCAGGATCGCCTCCTCGTGCGCGATGTGGGCCACGAACTCCGCGCACAGGGCGTCGAACTCGGCCCGCAGCTCGCGCCGCGCACCGGAGTCGCCCTGGCGCAGGCTGGCGAGTCGCGCCTCGACGCCGGCCAGGCGCCGTCTCAGCGCGCCATGCTCGCCGAGGATGGTCGTGCGGATCTCACTGGGCTTCTTCTCCATCGGGGTTCCTCCACGGCGTGCGCATCGACAGGCTGCTCGCGCAGGGGGCGAGCGTCGGACTCAGGGGCCTCCGCCGAAGGCGGCGGCGGCGAGCCGCGCCTGGGCGAGCAGCGGACCGGGCCACAGTCCCAGGCCCAGCACCGCGGCCAAGCACAGGGAGATCGCAGCGCGCAGCGCGAGGCCCGCGCGCACGGGCTCGGCCGAGCGGCCGTCGGCCATGAACGTCGAGCGCGCCACGGACAGGTAGTAGAAGAGCGCGACGACGCTCAGGACCACGCCCGTCACGACCAGCCCCACCAGTCCGGCCTCGAAGGCCGCGAGCAGCACGAACAGCTTGGCCCAGAAGCCGACGGCGAACGGGATGCCGGCCAGCGACAGGACGAACAGCAGCAGTGCGGCTCCCAGCCAGGGCGAGCGCCGCGAGAGCCCCGTGATCTGGTCGAGCGCATGCCCGCCCGAGTTCTCCGCCGCGGCGTGCAGCACGAGGAACACGCCGAAGTTCGTGAACACGTAGCTCACGAGGAAGAACAGGGCCATGGCCACGCCGGACTCGCTGCGCGCGCACACTGCGACGAGCACGTAGCCCATCTGGGCGACGCCCGAATAGCCCAGGAGCCGTCGCGCGTCGCGCTGGGGCAGCGCGAACAGGTTGCCGACGACCATGCTGGCCGCGGCGATCACGCCCAAGGCCGGCGCCCACAGCTCGTGGTGCCGTGGCCAGCCGTGGAGCAGGACCACGACGAGCGCCACGAGCCCGCCGGCCTTCGGCGCGACCGACAGGAAGGCCACGAAGGGCGTCGGCGCGCCCTGGTAGGTGTCCGGCACCCACATGTGGAAGGGCACCGCGCCGAGCTTGAACCCGAAGCCCGCCAGCACGAGCAGCATGCCGGCCGAGGCCAGGGGCGCGACGTCCGGCGACGCGAGGCCGGCGAGGCTCGAGCTGCCCCCGGCGCCGATCACGAGCGCCAGGCCGAACAGCGTCAGCGCGGTGCTGGCCGCCCCGGTCACGTACAGCTTGAGCGCCGCCTCGGCCGCGAGCTGCGGCTCACCCGGCGGGCCGTCGAGCTTGGCATAGGCAGCGAGCACGTAAAGCGGGATGCCCATGAGCTCGAAGGCCACGACCAGCAGCACCCAGTCGCGCGCGCCGGCCAGGAGCATCGCGCCCACGAGGCTCATGAGCATCAGGAACAGGTACTCCGCCGGGCGGCGCGCGACCCGCGACTCGAGCCAGTCCAGCGAGCCCAGCACGCCCAGGATCCCAGCGGCGAGGAACAGGCGCTCGAAGAACAGCGACCAGGGGCCGGCCGCGTACACGCCGTGTGGTGCCGTCCCCGCCGGCTCCACGACGAACGAAGTGCAGAGCGCTGTGGCCAGCGCGGCCACGCTGAACCAGGCCAGGGTCCGCGCGCGGCAGGGCCGGAGCGCGTCGCACACGAGCACGACCAGCGCGGTGGCCGTGACCGCGAGCTCGAGCGCGAAGACCTGGATCCAGGGGGGCATGGGCGTGGGCTAGGGCAGAGCGGGGAACCGACTCAGGAACGCCACGCTGGCGACGTCGATGTAGTCCAGCAGGAAGCGCGGCCAGACGCCGAACACGACCAGCGACGCGCCCAGCACGAGCGGCGCGCCCCACTCCGTGCCGCGCACGTCGGCGAGCTCCGCGAACTCGCCCGTCGGCGGCGGCCCCCAGAAGATCGTCTTGCAGGCGCGCAGCACGTAGACCGCCGTGACGAATGCGCCGAGCACGCCCGGAACGACCCACCACGCGTGGGCACCCTGGCCGGCGCCCACGAACACCAGGAACTCGGCCACGAACCCGGCGGTTCCTGGCAATCCCAGGGACGACAGGCACGCCAACGTGAAGAACGCGGCGACCGCCGGCAGCGGGTGGGCGAAACCGCCCATCCGGGCGATCGTGCGCGTGTGAGCGCGCTCGTAGACGATCCCGACGAGCGCGAAGAACAGGCCCGTCATGATCCCGTGTGCGAACATCTGGAACACGGCGCCGTTCCAGCCGTTCGCGGTCATCGTCGCGGCCCCCAGCATGACCACGCCCATGTGGCTCACCGACGAGTACGCCACGATGTACTTGAGGTCCGTCTGGCCCGCGGCGCACAGCGCGCCGTACAGGATGTTGATCACGGCTACCGCCCCGACCGCCGGAGCCCAGACGACGGCGGCATCGGGCAGGAGCACCATGCCCACGCGCATGACGCCGAACGCGCCGAGCTTCATGAGCACGCCGGCGTGGAGCATGGAGACCGCGGTCGGCGCCGACGCATGACCGTCAGGCGACCAGGTGTGGAACGGGAACACGCCGGCCAGTGAGCCGAAGCCGAGCCACAGCAGCGGGAACGCGACGTGCTGCGTGGTGAGCGAGAAGCGCGTGCCCTCCAGCACGGCCAGGTCGAACGTGCGCGCCCCGGCCTCGTTCCACAGCAGGAACATGGCGACCAGGATCGCCGCGGAGCCGACCAGTAGCATGAGCGTCAGCTTCATCGCGGCGTACTCCTTGCCGCCCACGGCGAAGCGCCGCCACGCGAACCGGAACGGGCCGGCCGCAGGGACCTCGTGGCTCGCGCCCCAGATGCCGATGAGCAGGTACATCGGCAGGACCGCGATCTCGTAGAAGAGGAAGAACACGAACAGGTCCTGCGAGACGAAGACGCCGAAGACGCCAGCCACCAGCACGAGCAGCAGGACGAAGAAGTCCTTGTCGCGCTTCGCCACGGACCAGCTCGCCAGCACGCCGGTCACGACGATGATCCCGGTCAGGAGCAGCAGCGGAACGCCCCAGCCGTCGACGGCCAGGCGCAGGTGGATCCCGAGCGGCGGGACGAGCGCGTAGTCTTCGACCAGTTGCAGGCCGCCGGCGGCGCGGTCGTAGGCCCAGGCCACGGCCACGCTCGCGGCGAGCGAGAGCGTGGCCCCCAGGAGCGACACGACCCGCACGGCGACCCGCGCCGATCCGGGCAAGCACAGGAGGATCGCGGCGGCGACCACCGGTGCCGCGACGACGATCGACAGGAGGTGCGTCACGACAGCACCCCCCACAGCGACAGCAGGATCGCTCCGGCCACGACGGCCAGCGCGTAGTCCCGCACGCGGCCGGTCTGCACCACGCGCACCGCGCTGCCCGCCTCGAGCGTCGCGAAGCCGGTGGCGTTCATGAGGCCGTCGATCACGTAGCGGTCGAACCAGCCCAGGACGCCGCTCAGCCAGAGCAACGCGCTGCTGTAGAGCAGCTTCCAGGCCCGATCGACGGCTCCAGCGCGGTCGAGTCGCCGCAGCGCGTCCGCGAACGCCACCTCGCGCCCTCGTCCGTACACGAGCACCGCAGCCACGATCCCCGCCAGCGCCAACGTCGACGCCAAGAGCGGCGTGAGGCCGAAGTGCGGCTCATAGCTCGCGCCCACGTAGGCCGCCAACCCGCCACCGAAGAAGCCCGCGACGGCCGAGGGGACGGCCAGGACGATGAGCGGCCCCGTCATCGCGAGGCCCGCTTCGTGCGCGTGCCCGGCCCTGGCCGACGGCGCCCCCAGGAAGGCGAGCACGAACACCCGCCCCATGTAGAAGGCGGTCGCGAACGCGGTCAGGAGCAGCAAGGCCCAGGGCACCCATCCGGCCCGGCCTTCGAGCTCGGTGAGGATCAGGTCCTTGCTGAAGAAGCCGGCCAGCCCTGGGACGCCCGCCAGCGAGAGCACGCCGATCCCGAACGCCACGGCGGTGAGCGGCATCCTGCGACGCAAGCCGCCCATCTCTGCGAGCTCGTTCGAGTGCACGGCATGGATGACGCTGCCAGCGGCGAGGAACAGCAGCGCCTTGAAGCAGGCGTGCGTGCCCAGGTGGAAGAAGCCGGCGAAGGCCGAGCCCGCGCCCAGCGCGGCCACCATGTAGCCGAGCTGCGAGCAGGTCGAGTAGGCGAGGACCTTCTTGATGTCCGTTTGGACCAGCGCCAGGCCGGCGGCGAACGCGGCCGTGACCGCGCCGACCCACAGCATCACGTCGCCGGTCGTGGGCGCGAGCTCGAACAGGGGATGAGCGCGCACGACCAGGAACACGCCTGCGGCCACCATCGTCGCCGCGTGCAGCAGCGCCGAGACCGGCGTCGGTCCCTCCATCGCGTCGGGCAACCAGACGTGGAGCGGGAACTGCGCCGACTTGCCCATCACTCCCAGGAACAGCAGCAGGGTGACCGCGGTGGCGACCGCCGGCTCGGGCGTGGCCGTCCATTCGAACGAGCCGGTCGAGACGAACAGCACGACGAGTCCGACCAAGATGCCCATGTCGGCCAGCTTGGTCATCCAGAAGGCCTTGACCGCCGCGCGTGCCGCGCTGGGCTTGGCGAAGTAGAAACCGATCAGCAGGTAGCTCGCGAGGCCCACGAGCTCCCAGCCCACGAAGAGCTGGAGCAGGTTCGGCGCGACCACGAGCAGGTTCATGCTGAAGAGGAAGAGCGCGTGGTACGCGAAGTAGCGGCCGAATCCGCGCCGGGCCTCGCCGCGCATGTAGGCCACCGAGAAGACCTGCACGCACAGCGCGACGAGGGTCACGACCACGAGCATCGCGGCGGAGATCCCGTCGACGTGCACGCCGACCTCGGCGATCGTGCGGCTCCCCGCCTGCAGCCAGGGCACGACGTGGCGCACGGCCGGCTCGCCGGGCGAGCGGCCCAAGGCCAGCGCGAGCGCCGCACCGAGCGACGCGAGGCTGGCGGCGATGCAGGCGACCGCCGCCGGCGCGCCCTGCCGCCGCAGCGCGGGCGCGAGGACCAAGAGCAGTGCAGCGGCCGCCGGCGCGCACACGGCGATCACGGCGAGCAGGGCCGGGGTGGTCATTCCCGAGCCTCGCTGGCGGCGTCGACCGCGGTGTGACCGTGGCGGCGGTAGAGCAGCAGGACGATCGCCAGGCCGACCGCGACCTCCGCGACCGTGATGGCCAGCGCGAACATCGCCAGGATCTGACCAGGTCCGCCGGCGTGGCGCGCGAAGGCGACGAACACGAGGTTCGACGCGTTCAGCATGAGCTCGACGCACAGCAGCATGGCGACGGCCTGGCGGCGCGTCAGCAGCCCGTACACGCCGATGGCGAACAGCAGCGTCGCCAGGAGGATGCAGTTCTCGAGGGTCATGGCCTCATTCCGCCTCCCCGCGGGCGCGCGGCCGCGCGCGCGGCAAGCCGCTCGCGCCCCGCTCATCGTCGCCGCGCCGCGCCAGCGCCACCGCGCCGACGAGGGCCGCGAGCAGCAGCAGGGACAAGACCTCGAACGCGATCAAATGCTCGTCGAGGAGCGTGCGCGCCAGCTCGGCCGTATCCGGCGCGAGCGATTCGGCCGAGGACGGCAGGTCCGAGCGCAGGAGCGCGACGAGCAGCAGCGTGAACAGCAGCGCGGCCGCGGCCGCGCCCCGCAGGCTCTGCACGTTGCTCGCGGACGCGACCGAGCCGTCGTGGCGTTGCGTCAGCATGACCCCGAACACCATCAGGGTCACGACGCCGCCGACGTAGGTCAGGACCTGCACGCCGGCCAGGAACGGCGCGTCGAGCAGGGCGAACACGACGGCCGTGCCGAGCAAGGTCACGGCCAGCCACAGCACGGCGTGGACGAGGTTCGCGCTGCGCACCACGAACAGCGCCGAGATGACCATGGCGGCCGCAGCGACCCAGAAGGCGATATCGACCGTCACGGCGCGGCCCCCGGATCCTGCGGCGCGGATCCCGGCTGCGCGCGCGCCTCGGGGGTGGTGCCGCCCGCGGTCGTTGGATCCGCGGGCGCGGCCACCGCGCCCGGTGTCGCAGGCGCGTGGGCCTTCGGAGCCTTGGGTGAATCCTGCATGCCCATGAGCCGCGTCCCGTCGCCCCACGAGCGCGTCTTCGACTTCTCGTTGGCGTAGAGCTTGTCCATGGTCAAGACCAGGTCCTCGCGCGAGAACGCCGGCGGGTCCTGCTCGCGAGTCATGACGATCGCGTCCGTGGGGCAGACCTGGACGCACAGCTCGCAGAAGATGCAGGCCGACATGTCCAGGGTGAAGTCGTCGGCGTAGCCGCGCTTCTTGCCGGTGATCGGCGACTCGCGCTTGCCGGCGGCCTTGATGGCGATGACCTGCGACGGACAGATGCGCTCGCACTGCAGGCAGCCGATGCAGAGCTCGTCGCCCGCCTCGTCGTGGAGCAACGCGAAGCTGGCGCGGTAGCGCTCGGCGCGTGGACGGATCACGTCCGGGAACTGCACGGTGGTGACCGGCCTGAACGCCTGCTTGATCGTGGTGCCCAGCGCGCGCACGCCGTCGAACAGGTAGCCGAGCGACCTCATGGCGTCGGCCCCCAAGCGACCCACGCGCCGGCGCCCGCCACCAAGGCCACGCCGGCCGGGACGAGCCAGCGCCAGCAGATCGAGAGGAGCTGGTCCGAGCGGAAGCGCAGCAGCGACCAGCGCACCCAGTAGATGAAACCGAAGAGCACGAACGTCTTCAGCAGCAGCCAATGGAGTCCGGGGGCGATCGGTCCGTCCCAGCCGCCCAGGAACAGCGCGGCCGCCAGCGCCGACGCGATCAGCGTGTGGGCGTACTCCGCCAGGTAGAACAGCGCGAACTTCATCCCCGTGTACTCGGTGGTGACGCCCGCGACGAGCTCGCTCTCGGCCTCGGGGATGTCGAACGGGATGCGGTTCGATTCGGCCAGCATCGCGAGCAGGAAGATCGCGAAGGCCGGGAGGCCGAGGAAGAACGGCCAGACGGCGAGCCAGCGACCTTCTGCCTGCTGACGCACGATCTCGGAGAGGTCCATCGAACCCGTGAGCACGATGGGCACGAGCGCCGCGAGCAGCAGCGGAACTTCGTACGAAATCGACTGCGCGATGGCGCGCATGCCGCCCAAGAGGGCGAACTTGTTGTTGCTGGACCAGCCCGCGATGAAGATCGGCAGCACCGTGACCGCTCCGATCGCCAGCACGAACAGCAGCCCCAGGTCGAGCTGCGCCGGGGCCACGCCCGGGGCGAGAGGCACGACCGCCGCGGCCCCCAGCGCGCACGTCGCGCCGAGGAGCGGCGCGAGCTCGAACAGCACGCGGTCGGCCTGACGCGGCCGGATGCTCTCCTTCTGCATCAGCTTGAACGCGTCGGCCACCGGCTGGAGCAAGCCGAACGGCCCGACGCGGGTCGGTCCCAGCCGGGATTGCATGCGGCCGGCGAACTTGCGCTCGAACCAGATCGCGAACGTGGTGAGCGCGAGCACGGTGTTCACCACGACCACGGCCAAGAGCAAGGCGCGCAGGTGCTCGTTCACCGGTCCACCTCTCCCATGATCGGATCGAGCGAACCCAGGATCACGACTGCGTCGCTCACGGTGGCGCCGGGGAGCACGTGGGGCAGCGCGGACAGCGCGTGCAGGCTGGGCGGGCGGATCTTGAGGCGGTGCGCGTTGGCGCTGCCGTCCGCGATCACGTAGGTGCCCAGCTCGCCACGCGGCGTTTCGATGCCGACGTAGGCCTGTCCCGCGGGGATCTTGAACTGCGCCGGCTGCTTGATCGGCCGCGCGGCGTTGAGGACGCCCTCGGGCACACCGTCGACGAGCGAGCGCACCAGCCGGATGCTCTCCTCGATCTCGCGCAGACGGACCTTGGCGCGCGCCAGGCAGTCTCCGTCCGTCTCCGTCGCGACACGCACCTCGAGCTCGTCGTAGGCGTGGAACGGCGCGTCGCGCCGCAGGTCGTGGTCGACCCCGCTGGCCCGCAGGATCGGGCCGGTGACGCCCAGCTCCAGGGCCAGCTCCCCGTCGAGGACGCCGACGCCGCGCGTGCGATCCAGGAAGATGCGGTTCGCCAGCGTCATCGAGAGGTAGTCCGGGAGCCGCGATTCGATGACGTCGAGCGCGGCCTTGACCTTGGCGCTCCACCCGGCGGGGATGTCGTGGCGGTTCCCGCCGACCGTGTGCGTGTTGTAGTGGAACCGCGCGCCGGTCACGTCCTCGAAGAGGTCGAGGATCAGCTCGCGCTCGCGGAAGCAGTGCAGGAACAGCGTCGATCCACCACCCAGCGCGCCGCCCAGGTCCAGCGCGAACGTCCCGAGCCACAAGAGGTGCGAGGCGATGCGCTGCAGCTCCGCGAAGATCGTGCGGATCCAGCGTGCACGGCGCGGCACCTCGATCCCGAGCAAGGCCTCGAAGGCCATGTTGATGGCCTGCTCGTTGGTCATCGGCGCGACGTAGTCGTTCTTGTCGACGACGGGCGTGATCTGCGCGTAGGTGAGCTTCTCGCACAGCTTCTCGACCGCCCGGTGCAGGTAGCCGACGTAGGGCACGACCTTCACGACGATCTCGCCGTCGAGGTACAGGTCCATGCGGAACACCCCGTGCGTCGAAGGGTGCTGCGGACCGAAGTGCAAGAGCAGGAGCTCGGCCTCGGGGTCGTACAGGTCGAGGGCCAGGTGCGGGTCGACGCGGCGCGTGATGGTCGTGACCTGGAGCACGTCTCACCTCCAGGGGGCCGCGGGCGAGTCCGACGCGAAATCGCGTCGCAGGGGGTGGCCGGAGTAGTTCTCGGGCATCATCAGCCGCCGCAGGTCGGGGTGGCCCGCGAACGGCACGCCGACGAGGTCGTACTGCTCGCGCTCCTGCCAGTCGGCCCCGGCATACAGCGGCACGAGCGACGCGACGGGCTCGCCGGGCGCGAGGCGCACGGCCCAGGCCGCGAGGCGCGAGCCGGCACCGACGCGGCGCACCAGGTAGGCCACCTCGAAATGCTCGCTCTCGGCGGGCTCGGCGCCCTGGCGGCCACGGCCGGCGGGCCAATGGCTGGCGACGATCGAGACGAGCTGGCGGAAGCCCTCGGCCTTGAGCTGGCGCGCCAGCGCCAGGTGCTGCTCGACCGGCACGAGCGCTGGACCCTCGCGCGGGAAGTGGGCCGCGTCATCCGCGTGCAGGCGACGCTCCAGGCCCTCGTCGGCGGGTCGCGCGGCCGGTGCCTCGAATTCCAGCGGCGCGCGCGCTTCGGCGGCCGTGCTGGTCGCGGCCGATTCCTCCTGCGCTGCGGCGATCTCCGCCGTGCGCTCGGCGTCGACGAGGCGCGGCACGGAGGGCTTGGTGATCGCGAGCAATGCCGGGTTCGGATCGCGCACGACCTGCTCACCGCGGCGCGATGCTCGCACCTTCTCCTGCAGGCGCAGCAGCCCGTGCATGAGCGCCTCGGGGTTCGGTGGGCAGCCGGGCACGTACACGTCGACCGGCATGAACGTGTCGATGCCCGGGACCACCGAGTACAGCTCGCGGTAGAAATCGCCCGAGATCGCACACGATCCCATCGCGATGCACCACTTGGGCTCGGGCATCTGGTCCCACAGCAGCTTGACGCGCGGAGCCATCTTCACCGTGATCGTCCCGGCCACGACCATGACGTCGGCCTGGCGCGGCGTGCCGCGCACGATCGTGCCCATCCGGTCGAGGTCGACACGGCTCGCGGCAGCGGCCATCAGCTCGATGCCGCAGCAGCTCGTCGCCATCGGGAAGACCCACAGCGAGTTCGTGAGCCCCCACGTGAGCAGGTCGTCCAAGGCCGCGACGCTCACCGAGAGCCCGGGCGTGTTCAGCAGCGTGGTGTAGAGCGGGTGCTCGAAGCTGCTCCCGTCGTCCACCGTGCGGGGCCTCACTGCCATCGCAGGGATCCCTTCCGCAGGGCCCAGAACCAGCCGAGCATGAGCACGCCCACGAAACCGGCGACCGCCACGAAGCCGCCCGGGCCCAGGTCGCGCGCCCCGAGCGCCCAGGGCAAGAGGAACACGGCTTCGAGGTCGAAGATCACGAAGAACAGGGCCACGACGTAGTAGCGCGCGTGGAACCGGACCCACGTGACGCCGGTCGCCGTTTCACCACACTCGTAGGTCGTGTCCTTGAGCCGGGCCGGGGCACGAGCCCGGACCCGCAGCAGGCGCGCCGCCACGAGCATCCCGGCGGCGGTCGCCTGCGCGACGGCCAGGAAGATCAACAGGGACGTGGCGGGTTCCGACGGCATGGGCCCGGGGATCGAGGCGTTCAGTTCGCGCGGAATCGGGAGGGGAACGAGCCCGACCCGAGGCGCGCTCGCAGCGCCGCGTCACCCGGGTGGAGTGCGATCGCGCGCGCGGCCAGCAGGGCCTCGGTCTCGGGGCGTGACGGATCCGGCACGCAGCATTCGGCGGGGCAGACCGCTTGGCAAGCTTCCTTCTCGTGGAAGCCGACGCACTCCGTGCAGCGGGCCGGGTCGATCTGGAAGGACTCGGCCCCCTCCGAGATCGCCTCGTTCGGGCACTCGGGGAGGCACGCGCCGCACTGGATGCAATCGGTCGTGATCGTCGTGGCCATGGTCCGCGTCTCCTGGTCTCTCGGCCCCCCGGCGGCAGACCGGGGGGGGGGTCACTGCTCGACGGGGGGGTCGCTGTAGTCGTCGGGGTCGCCCGGGGGATCCGGCGGCGCCGCTTCGATCTGCTGCCGGACGAGGCGCTGGTGGAGGACCTCCTCGGCCTCGAGCTCGGCGAAGAGCGCCCGGGTCTCGGGGTCCGTGACCGCCTCCTTGGCGGCCGCGAAGAAGGCCTGGGCGCTCTGCTCGCTCCGCAGGGCGACGTGCAGGGCCTCGCGCACGGACATGAAGGCCCGCGCCTGGTCGTACTCGGGGGCCTCGACGTCGAAGATCATCCCGAGGTGCACGCGCGCGGGGCTCGTCCCGAACCGCTCGCGGCGGCGCTCGCTGAGCTCCAGGCGGTGCCGCTCCTCGATGCCCGACATCCAGCGGAAGAAGCCTGCGGCCTCGGGCGTGTGGTGGAGCGTGAGCTGGTCGGCGAACTCGGCGTAGCGGTCGCGCGCTTCCTCCTCGACGAGCACCGCCAGGTCGAGGGCGTCGCACAGGTTGATCCGAGACAGGTCGAGGCCGCGGGTCTTGAGCACGGGGGTCACTGTGCGCCTCCTCTCTGGAGGTAGGCGTCCAGGATCTGGGAGCGAGGGCGGGCCTGCTTGGCCAGCTCCTCCTGTCGCAGGCGGATCAAGCGGTCGTGGGACAGCGGTGGCTCTGGGTTCCGATAGAAGACGCCCGTGTAGAGCTCGGTCCCGTAGTCGCGCGCCCGTTCCAGCGCCTGGCTCATGCTCGACGGGTCGTGACCCAGGCTCGCGAGCGTCTTCATGCGGGTCTTGTGGGCGCGGAGCTGCTGGTCCTCCTGGCCGAAAGTCACGCAGGGCGACTGGATGTTCACGAACGCGAAACCCGGGTAACGAATGGCCTCCTCGAGGATCGACGTCATGCCGGGCATGTCCGCCGGCGTCGATTGCGCCACGAAGCCCGCGCCGTAGGCCAGCACGTAGAGCAGCGGGTTGACGGGATCCTCGAGGCTCCCGAGGGGCGAGGTGATCGTCCTCAAGCCCTTGGGCGACGTCGGCGAGAGCTGACCCTTGGTCAGGCCGTACACCTGATTGTCCATGACGATGTACGTGATGTCCGCGTTGCGCCGCACGGCGTGCGCGACGTGCCCACCGCCGATCGAGAACCCGTCGCCGTCGCCACCGGCCACGATCACGAGCAGGTCGGGGTTCGCGAGCTTGACGCCCTGCGCGATGGGCAGCGCGCGGCCGTGGACGCTGTTGAAGCCGTAGACGGTGGTGTACCCGGGGATGCGGCTGGAGCAGCCGATCCCCGAGATGAACGCGATCTCGTGCGGCTCCCGGCCGATGGCGGTCAGGGCGCGGTAGAGGCCCTGCAGCACGCCGAAGTCGCCGCAGCCTGGGCACCAGATGGGCTTGAGCCCGCTGTTGAAGTCCTTGGGGGTCAGGGCCGGCCGGCCGCCCGGCATGATCGTCGTGGTCGTCGCCATGTCAGCTCCCGCTCCCGTTCGCCACCGCGAGCAGACGCTCCAGCACCTCCGCGGGGCGGAAGGGGTTCGCGCCGCTCTGCGCCAGCGAGCGCACGCCGCGCGGGACGTCCGTGTACATGCGCAGGATCCGGAAGAGCTGGCCCTGGTGGGACAGCTCGAGGACCAGCCCGGCGCGCACCGAGGCGAAGAACTCGGCGTAGACCCGCTCGGCGACCGGATAGACGAGGTAGGGCACGAGCAGCTTGACGGAGAGGCCCCGACCGCGCGCCAGCGCCAGCACCTCGCGCGCGACCCCGGCGCTGCTGCCCCAGCTCACCAGCGCGAGCGGCGCGTCGAGGTCGCCCGTGATCTCGAACAAGTCCCTGCGTTCCAGCAGAGGCGCCAACTTGTCGAAGCGCTTCGCGTTCATCTGCGCGTGCACGACGCCACTCGACGAGGGCTCGCCCTTCTCGTTGTGCTCGATGCCGGCGCCCTGGTACGCGCCGCCCGCCAGGCCGGGGTGGCTGAGCGGGCTGATGCCCGTGGCCGTCCTCCTGAAGCGCAGGTAGGGTTCGAGCTCCGAGCCCACCGGGCACAGGCGCTCCTCGACGACCAGCCGCGAGGTGTCGATCGGGTCGAAGGTCTCCTTGCGCTGCGCGATCTCCTGATCGGAGAGCACGATCACCGGCGTCTGGTAGCGCTCGGCCACGTTGAAGGCCTCGACCGTGATGCCGAACGTGTCGGCCACGCAGGTCGGCGCCAGGATCGGCCGCAGCACGTCGCCGTGCGCGGAGAACGCGGCCTGGAACAGGTCGGCCTGCTCGGGCTTGGTCGGGATGCCGGTCGACGGGCCGCCGCGCTGCACGTTGACCACGACCAGCGGCAGCTCGGCGATCGAGGCCAAGCCCAAGATCTCGGTCTTCAGCGCCATCCCGGGCCCGGAGGTCGCGGTCATGGCCTTGCGCCCGGCGAACGAGGCGCCCAGCGCCGCGCCGATGCCCGCGATCTCGTCCTCGGCCTGCAGCACGGCGCCGCCGTACTTCCAGATCTCCTTCGACAGCGTCTGCATGATCTCGGTCGAGGGCGTGATCGGGTACCCGCCGAAGAACTGCACGCCGCTGAACAGGGCGCCCGCCGCGCACATGTCGTTGCCGTCGCACAGCATCTTCGAGCCCGGCGCCGCGGCCGTCCGCTCCAGCGTCCGCGGCCGCTCGAGCGGGTGGGCCTCGGCGTAGGCGATGCCGGCGGCCAGCGCGCGGTCGTTCGCCGCCAGGACCTCCGCGCCTTTCGAGGCGAACTTCTTCCGCAGGCCGCGCTGCAGCGACTCGGCCGGGATGCCGAACCAGCCGGAGATCAAGCCCAGGACGACGCTCGTCTTGGCCTTGTCGGTGCCGGCGGCCTGCTTGGTGATCGCGACCAGGGGCACGGACACGATCTGGGTCGGGACGGTCCCGCGCTGCCGCAGGGTGTCCGGCGGCGGGCCGGCCTGCTCCTCGTGGATCAGCACCGTGTCGACCGAGAGCGGCAGCTCGGCGCCGAAGCGAAAGAAGTCCTCCCAGTTCAGGGCGAATGCGACATCGAGCTCGCCGCCCGGATTCAGGACGCGCCGGGTGCTGACGCGCACGCGACAGGACGATTCGCCGCCGCGGATCTGCGGTCCGAAGCTCTTCGTCATCAGCGCGTGGTAGCCCTCGGCGGAGAGCGCCCCGAGGAGCGACTCCCCGGCGCTGACGACGCCGTCACCGCCCGATCCGGCCAGGCCCAGGACGAGGTCGTCGACCGTCGCGTTCATGCCGTTCGCGTTCCCTTCGCGATCGTCTGGCCTCGGACCGGAACAGCCGGCCCGCTGGAGGGTGGATCGCGCCCCAGAGGATCCGCACTGCGTAGGTGCCAGAGCACTGCACGGAGTGCGCAGTGCGGGGTGGCCGGAGTCCGTAGAGTCCGAGGCGCTCGTCGCCCGCGGACGCGGCTTCGCCAGCGGCGTAGTCGGTCCCGAACGAGTGCGCAGGGCAGGGATCGAGGCCAGGTTCTCCGGGCGGGCGCCGCGGGCCGACGGGACAATCACGGGCGGACGCGAACAGCGCCCGACACGGGCCCGCGCCAAGCCCATGCTCCGACCTTTCGTCACCGTCGACGGCAACGAAGCCGCCGCGAACGTCGCCTACCGACTCAGCGAAGTCGTGGCGATCTACCCGATCACGCCCGCGTCGACGATGGGCGAGCTCGCCGACGCCTGGTCCTCCGCGGGCCTACGCAACGTCTTCGGCAGCCTGCCGCGCGTCGTCGAGCTGCAGAGCGAGGGCGGGGCCGCCGGCACGCTGCACGGCGCGCTGCAGGTCGGCTCGCTGGCGACGACCTTCACGGCGTCGCAGGGCCTGCTCCTGATGCTGCCCAACATGTTCAAGATCGCTGGCGAGCTGACGCCGACCGTCGTGCACGTCGCGGCGCGCTCGATCGCGACGCACGCGCTGTCGATCTTCGGCGACCACAGCGACGTCATGTCGGCGCGCACGACCGGCTGGGCCATGCTGTGCTCGGCCTCCGTCCAGGAGGCGCAGGACATGGCCTGCATCGCGCACCTCGCGACGCTCGAGGCGCGCGTGCCGTTCCTGCACTTCTTCGACGGGTTCCGCACCTCGCACGAGGTGGCGAAGATCGAGCAGATCCGGCCCGAGGACCTGCTGGCGCTGCTCGATCCGGTGCGGATCCACGAGCACCGCGAGCGCGCGCTCACGCCCGACCGGCCCGTGCTGCGCGGATCGGCACAGAACCCAGACGTCTTCTTCCAGGCGCGCGAGGCGGCGAACATCTACCACGACGCCGTGCCAGGCATCGTCGAGGCGGCCTTCCAGCGCTTCGAGCAGCGCGTGGGACGGCGCTACCGCGCGTTCGAGCGCTACGGCGCGGCCGACGCGGAGCGCGTCGTGGTCGTCATGGGCTCGGCCGGCGGCGCGCTCCAGGAGGCGGTCGATCACCTCCTCGCGCGCGGGGAGAAGGTCGCGCTGATCCAGGTGCGGCTGTACCGGCCGTTCGACGTCCTGGCCTTCGCGGCCGAGCTGCCGGCGAGTGCCAAGCGCGTCGCGGTGCTCGACCGCACCAAGGAGCCCGGCGCGGTGGGGGAACCGCTGTACCAGGACGTGGTCGCGGCGCTGGCCGAGACGCGGCCCGGCGCGCAGCGGCCCGACGTGATCGGCGGGCGCTACGGGCTCTCGTCCAAGGAGTTCACGCCAGCGATGGCGGTCTCCGTCTTCGAGGAGCTGGCGCGGCGCGAGCCCAAGCGGCACTTCACGGTCGGCATCGTCGACGACGTCACGCACACGAGCCTCGCGTGGGATCGCGATCTCGACGCGCAGATCGAGCGCGGACACGAGGGCGAGGTGCGCTGCGTGTTCTACGGGCTCGGCTCGGACGGCACGGTCGGCGCCAACAAGAACTCGGTCAAGATCGTGGGGGAGGACACGCAGCTCTACGCGCAGGGGTACTTCGTCTACGACTCGCGCAAGGCCGGCGCCGTCACGGTGTCCCATCTGCGCTTCGCCCCGCAGCCGATCCGCTCCAGCTACCTGGTGCAGCGCGCGGGCTTCGTCGCTTGCCACCAGTTCCACTTCCTCGAGCGCATGGACGTCCTCGGTCAGGCGGACGACGGCGCGACCTTCCTCCTGAACAGCCCCTACGGGCCGGACGAGGTCTGGGCGCGCATGCCGGTCGAGGTGCAGGCGCGCATCGTCGAGCGGAACCTGCGCCTGTACGTCGTGGACGCCGACCGCATCGCACGCGAAGCGGGGCTCGGCGGACGCATCAACACGGTCATGCAGACCTGCTTCTTCGCGCTTTCCGGCGTACTGCCGCGCAACGAGGCCATCGAGCGCATCAAGCACGCGATCGAGAAGAGCTACGGCGGGCGCGGCCGGCGCCTGCTGGAGATGAACTTCGCGGCCGTCGACGCCGCGCTCGGCGGCTTGCGCGAGGTCAAGGTCCCCGCCGCCGCCGGCGGAGACGTGCACCGCCTGGCCGCGTTCGCGCGGAGTGGAGACGTCGTGCCCGACTTCGTCGAGCGCGTGACCGCGCGCATCCTGGCCGGCGAGGGCGACCTGCTGCCGGTCAGCGCACTGCCGATCGATGGCACGTTCCCGACCGGAACGTCGCGCTTCGAGAAGCGCGGCATCGCGCGCGAGATCCCGATCTGGGACGCCGATTTGTGCATCCAGTGCGGCCTCTGCCCGCTGGTCTGCCCGCACGCCGCGATCCGCATGAAGCCGTTCCGCGAGACGGCGCTCGTGGGCGCGCCGCAGGGCTTCGTCAGCCGTCCGTGGTCCGGCAAGGAGTTCCCCGGCCGCCACATGACGATCCAGGTCGCGCCCGACGATTGCACCGGCTGCGGGGTGTGCGTCGACGTGTGCCCCGCGCGCAGCAAGGAGGTCGCCAAGCACAAGGCGCTCGACATGCGACCGCGGGCCGAGCACGCGCAGCGCGAGCGTGCGAACTTCGAGTTCTTCCTGACCTTGCCCGAGGTGGATCGCGCCACGGTCGATCCGGGCACGGTCAAGGGCTCGCAGGCGCTCGAGCCGCTGTTCGAGTTCTCGGGAGCCTGCGGCGGATGCGGCGAGACGCCGTACCTGAAGCTCCTCACCCAGCTCTACGGCGACCGCATCGTGGTCGCCAACGCCACGGGCTGCTCCTCGATCTACGGCGGCAACCTGCCGACGACGCCCTGGGCCAAGAACCAGGACGGCCGCGGTCCAGCCTGGGCCAACTCGCTCTTCGAGGACAACGCCGAGTTCGGCTTCGGCATGCGGCTCGCGCTCGACCAGCACGAGGCGCGGGCGCGGGAGCTGCTCGCGGCGCTCTCGCCCCGACTCCCGCCAGAGCTCGTGTGCGCGCTGCTCGACGCCGAGCAGGAGACCGAGTCCGGCGTGGCCGCGCAGCGCGCGCGCGTGCTCGAACTGCAGCAGGCCCTGGCGCAGATCGACAGCCGGGATGGTCGCGACCTGCTGCAGCTCTCCGGCGCGCTGGTGCGCAAGCAGGTCTGGATCGTGGGCGGCGACGGCTGGGCCTACGACATCGGCTTCGGAGGCCTGGACCACGTGCTGGCGTCCGATCGCGACGTGAACATCCTGGTGCTCGACACGGGCGTGTACTCCAACACGGGCGGGCAGGCCTCGAAGTCCACGCCGCGTTCGGCCGTGGCGAAGTTCGCGGCCGGAGGCAAGAGCGCGCGTCGCAAGGACCTCGGGCTCCTGGCCGTCGCGTACGGTCATGTCTACGTGGCGCAGATCGCGCTGGGCGCCAACCCCAAGCAGACCATCGAGGTCTTCCGCGAGGCCGCCTCGTACCGTGGGCCCTCGCTGATCCTGGCCTACAGCCACTGCATCGCGCACGGCATCGAGATGTCCACGTCGATGACGCACCAGAAGGACGCCACGAACAGTGGCTTCTGGCCGCTCTATCGGCACGACCCGCGGCGCACGCTCGCCGGGGAGCATCCGTTCCAGCTCGACAGCCGCAAGCCGAAGATCCCGTTCAAGGACTTCGCGGCGAAGGAGGCGCGCTTCGCCTCGTTGTCGCACAGCGATCCGGCGGCGGCGGCCCATTTGGCGGCCCTGGCCCAGCAGGACATCGACGAACAGTGGCACCTGTACGAGCAGATGGCCGGTCTCGAGCGCGACGCCGGACGCAAGGAGGTCACCTCGTGAGCCCCGACCTTTCGACCCGCTACCTGGGTTTCAGTCTGCGCAGTCCGCTCGTGGCTTCGGCCTCGCCGCTGACGGGCGACCTGGAGGTCCTGCGGCGGCTGGAGGACCTGGGCGTCGGCGCCGTCGTGCTGCCCTCGCTCTTCGAGGAGCAGATCGAGCACGAGGAGGCCGAGCTCCTGCGCCTGGCCGAGGTGGGCGCGCACTCGTACGGCGAGGCGCTGGACTACTTCCCGAAGCTCCAGCACTACAACAGCGGTCCCGACGCCTACCTCGCGAAGATCGCGGAAGCGCGTCGGGCGCTCTCGATCCCCGTGGTGGCCAGCCTCAACGGCGCCTCGCGCGGCGGCTGGGTCCACTACGCCCGGCGCATGGAGGAAGCCGGAGCCAGTGCCCTGGAGCTCAACGTGTACTGGGTGCCCGTCCATCCCGCCGAGAGCGGCGCCGAGGTCGAGCAGCGCTACCTCGACTTGGTGTCGGCCGTGCGCGCGGCGGTGCGCATCCCGCTGGCGGTCAAGACGGCATGCGTGTTCAGCTCGCCGGCCCACATGGCGCTGCGCCTGGAGGCCGCTGGCGCGGATGGCCTCGTGCTCTTCAATCGACTGCTGCGCCCGGACCTCGACCTGGAGAAGCTGGAGCTCGTCCCGCGGTTGGAGCTGTCCGAGTCCCCGGAGTCGCGGCTCCCCCTGTTGTGGATCGGCGTGCTGCGCGAGCACGTGCGCCTCACGCTGGCGGCCACGAGTGGCGTGCACTCCGCGTCCGACGCGCTGAAGCTGCTCCTGGTCGGCGCGGACGTGGTCATGGCGACCTCCTCGCTGTTGCGGCACGGCCCAGGCCACGCGCGCACGCTGCTGGAGGGCCTCTCGGCCTGGATGCGAGAGCGGGAGTACACCTCCGTGGCCCAGTTGCGCGGCAGCATGAGCCGGGCGAACTGCCCCGATCCCACGGCCTACGAGCGCGCGAACTACATGCGCACCCTGGTGAACTACGCGACGCCGACGCCGTGAACGCCGGTGTCAGCGCGCGGTGAGCGCGGCGTGCGCCGCAGCGAGCCGCGCGACAGGGACGCGGAACGGCGAGCACGAGACGTAGTCCAGGCCGATCGCGTGACAGAAGGCGATCGAACGCGGATCGCCGCCGTGCTCGCCGCAGATGCCGGCTTCGAGTCCGGGACGCGCGCTCCGCCCGCGCTCGACCGCCCAGCGCATGAGCTGGCCGACGCCTTCGCGGTCGAGCGTCGCGAACGGGTTGTCCTTCAAGATGCCCTGCTGCAGGTACTCGGTCAGGAAGCCGGTCTCGGCGTCGTCGCGCGAGATGCCGAACGTGGTCTGGGTCAGGTCGTTCGTGCCGAACGAGAAGAACTCGGCGTGTGCCGCCAGCTTGTCGGCCACCAGCGCGGCGCGCGGGATCTCGACCATCGTGCCGAACTGGTACTTGACCCTGCGACCCTGCTCCTTCATGACCGCCTTGGCCTCGCGTTCGAGGACCTCGCGTTCGATGCGCAGCTCGGCGCTGGTCGCGGTCAGCGGGATCATGATCTTCGGGTGAACGGCGACGCCGTCCTTGGCGCAGGCGCAGGCGGCCTCGAAGATCGCGCGGACCTGCATCCGCACGAGCTCGGGCATGTGGATGCCGAGCCGCACGCCCCGCAGGCCGAGCATCGGGTTCTGCTCGCGCAGCTCGTCGACCTTCACCAGCATGCGGCGGCGGTCCGCGAGATCGTGGGCCAGCGCCGTCTCGTCGCCGGCGCGCAGGGCCAGGCGCGTCTCCAGCGCGGTGGTCTCGCGCACGAGGCGGTCGTGGTCGGGCAGGAACTCGTGCAGCGGGGGATCGATGAGGCGGATCGTGACCGGCAACCCGTCCATGGCCCGGAACAGGCCGTCGAAATCCGCGCGCTGGAGGGGCAGGAGCCGCGCCAGGTGCTGGGCGCGCTCCGCGGCGTCCTGGGCCATGATCAAGGCCTGCACGACCGGCAGGCGCTCGCTCTCGAAGAACATGTGCTCCGTGCGGCACAGACCGATCCCTTGTGCGCCGAAGCATCGCGCCCGTTCGGCGTCACGGGGGTAGTCCGCGTTGGCCCACACGCCCAGGCGGCGCTCGGCGTCGGCCCAAGCCAGCAGCTGGAGCAGGTGCTCGTCGGCGACGTCGGGGACGACCGTGGGCAACTGCCCGACGAAGACCTCGCCCGTCGTCCCGTCGATCGAGAGCCAATCCCCTTCGGCGATCAGGACGCCGCCCGGCCCCCGCATGCGGCGTGCCTCGACGTCGACCTCGAGCTGCAGCGCCCCCACGACCGCCGGCTTGCCGAACTGGCGGGCGACGAGGGCGGCATGGCTGGTGCGGCCGCCGCGGCTGGTGACCGTTCCCTGCGCCGCGAGCATGCCGTGCACGTCGTCCGGCTTGGTCTCCGGTCGCACGAGGATCACCTGCCGCTTGTCGGCGCGTGCCCAGCGCTCGGCCGTGTCGGCGTCGAAGGCCACCTGACCGATCGCCGCTCCGGGCGACACGTTCAGGCCGGTCGTGAGCAGCTTGCCGCCGGACTTGGCCTCGCGCCGCGCCGCCACCGCGAACTGGGGGTGCAGGAAGTAGTCCACGTGCTCGGGCTGGACGCGCAGGATCGCCTCCTGGCGCGTGATGCGCTTCGCGCGCGCGAGGTCGACCGCGATGCGGATCGCAGCCTGGGCCGTGCGCTTCGCGTTGCGGGTCTGCAGCATCCACAGCTTGCCGTCTTCGACCGTGAATTCGACGTCTTGCACGTCGCGATAGTGCTTCTCGAGCAGCGCGCACCAGCGTTGGAACTCGCGCCACAGCTTCGGCGCCCAGGAGCCCATGTGCGCGATGGGCAGCGTGGCGCGCGTGCCCGAGACGACGTCCTCGCCCTGGGCGTTGACCAGGAAGTCGCCTTCGATCTCGTCCTCCCCGGTCGTCACGTTGCGCGTGGTCGCCACGCCCGTCGCGGAGCTTTGGCCCATGTTGCCGAACACCATGGCCACGACGTTGACGGCGGTGCCCAGGTCGTGGGCGATGCCGGCCGCGTTGCGGTAGTCGCGGGCCCGCTTGCCGTTCCAGGAGCGGAAGACGGCCTCGACGGCCAGGCGGAGCTGCACCCGGGCGTCCGTCGGGAACGGCGCACCGGTGTGCTGCTCGACGACGGCGCGGAACCGAGCTGTCAGCTCGCGCAGGTCGTCCGCGAGGAGCTCCGCATCGTTCGTGACGCCCCGCCGCGCCCGCGCGGCCTCGAGCGGCTTCTCGAAGGCCTCGTCGGGCACGCCCAGCACGACGCGCCCGTACATCTGCACCAGCCTCCGGTAGGAATCGTAGGCGAAGCGTGCGTCCCCGGACGAGCGCGCGAGGCTCTCCGCGACCTCGTCGTCCATGCCGATGTTGAGGACCGTGTCCATCATGCCCGGCATCGAGAATTTGGCCCCCGAGCGGCAGGCCACGAGCAGCGGTCGCCGCGGGTCGCCGAAGCGCTTCCTCGTCGCGTGCTCGACCTTCGCCAGCGCGCGCTCCACCTCGTCCCACACGCCGGCCGGCAGGCGACCGTCGTGCGCCAAGTAGCCCTGGCAGGCCTCCGTCGTGATCACGAAGCCGGGTGGGATCGGCAGGCCCAGGGACGTCATCTCGGCCAGGTTCGCGCCCTTCCCGCCCAAGAGGCCGAGCAGCGCGTCGCGCGACCCCGCGGTGCGCAGCGCCTTCGCGTACTCGGTCAGCGCGTAGACGTGCTGCCTTCCCGCGCTGGCGCGCTTCCTCCCGGCGAGCGTGACGGACAGGGCGGATTGGCGATGGCTGGCAGCGGGCATGAGGCGGTTCCTTCCTAGGCGGGTCCCAGCGCATCGGAACCGACGAGCGCACGCGGCGCCATGGGCCGGAGGGCGCAGACGGGGCTGGCGTGAGCGGCGTGGGCGTGCGCCGGGTGCGTCGCCCGTGCGCAGCCCGCTCATCGGGCCCCCTGTCCCGTGGCGGAAGGCTGCCCGTCGCGCCCGCCCCTGGCGACCGCTGCCGCGACGCATCGAGGGGGGGGCGGGTCGTATCCGCGCCGTGGGCGAGCGCCGGTGTCCGGGCACGGCTCGGGAAGAAGGTCCGCGGACGGCTACGACCGCACCCGAGGTCCCAACGGATCGACCCGGCCGGGCCCGCCAGGATTCCCCTCGGAAGGTCCTCTGCCCCGCGGTCGGGTGGCCGCAACCTCCAAGTCCAGGTCAGCGGAGCAGCTCCGCGGCCCTCCTACAGCTCTCGTACTCGAGCTCTCGGGTCGAGCGCGTGGCGTTCACGGAGGTCCACAGTTCGCGCAGGCGCGGCGCCGGCACCCGCTCCGCTGCGAAGGCGTGGTCGCGCGAGGCCTGCTCGAACGTCCGAGGGACGAGGCTCGACGAGTCGTAGTAGGTGTGCACGTAGAGGAACTGGCTCGAGATCAGCCCGTGCAGGATCTGCGGCCAGAGCTCTTGGCCGGCCCCGTGCTCGAGCGCGGCCCAGGCGAACTCGGCGAAGAAGAAGTAGTAGGGCCCGTTCGGCTCGCAGACCCAGTGACCGCCACCCAAATCGTGACGCAGGAGGCCGCTCGCGAAGTGGACGAACGCCAGGACGGCCCGGTTCGCTCCCGCTGCCGTGTGGACGCCGGGGAAGTGGTGCCGGATGCAAGCCTCGAGCACGGCGGACACGTGCTTCGTGAGCGCGGCATCCGTGCGCGGCAAGCCGACCGGAGGGATCCAGTTCGGCGCGCGACCCGCGCGCGCACGCGCGAGGACCCGGGCGCGCAGCACCGCGGGCAGCTCGGTGACCGCCCGCAGGCGCAGCGTGAGGTCGGGCAGCTCGGGCTGGAGCCGCAGCGCACAGGGGTTCGTGGCCCAGTCCAGATCGCAGAAGAACCGTCGCTGCGCCCGCAGCATGGGCTCAGGAGTGGCCTCCACCTGCTGCCGGCGGAGGGCGCATCGTTCCGCGAAGTCGTCCGGGCAAGGCGGCCCCGCGGGGCTCGTCGCGACTACTTCGCCCACGCCGAGATGCGGTAGGCGACGCGCGCGCGCCGGCCATCGAGGAACACGTCGTGCTCGAATGGCCCGCCGTTGCGGTAGAGCGCGAAGGTCCAGGCCGGGTAGCTGCTGATCCACTGCCCCGTCAACCGGTCGATCAGGTGGATCTTCAGGAAGTGCGCATCCCAAACCACGCCAGCGACCTGGGGGAGCTGGTCGAGGAAGCCCTGCAACGCGAGCCGCGCGTCTTGCTCTCCGGCCGGGCCGGTCGAGGCCAGCGCATTCTCGGCCAGGAGCTGCTTCAGGGGGTGTGGCATGACGCCCGGCAGGAAGGCCAGCTCCGGAGCGGGAGGAGCGCCGCTCGGTCCACCGGCGACGGACACGACCCCGATCTCGAACTCGTACTCGACCATGCTTGCTGGCTCTCCTGGCTCGTGACTACGGATCGACGCTCTTCGCGCAGCGGAAGCCGCGCATCAGGAAGGCGCCCTTCGTGCCCGAGTGCACGACCGCGTGGAGCGAGCCGTGCTGCGTGCCGGCGTCCCAGGCGCCGCCCAGCGCAAGGCGCGCGGCCGTGCCGTGCGCGCCGCGCGGCTCGCCGGCCACGCACACGGGGGACTCCGTCAGCTCCCACACGTTCCCCAAGAGGTGCGCAAAGCCGACCGGATCGCCATCCGCAACCGCGCGCACGGAGCGCAGGTAGCGCGCCGCGCGCTCGGCGTGCGACGCATCCAGGGCGAAGGCCGCGCCGTGCACGTTCGCGCTGCTGCCGCGCACCAGCTCGGCGGCGGGCAGGGCCGCGGGTGATCCGAGCTCGCGGCGCGCCACGAGCTCCCATTCGGCGTGCGTCGGCAGGCGAGCACCACGCCACTCGCAGTACGCGATCGCATCCTCGATCGACACGTCGACGACGGGCAGCCGGTCGAAGTCTGGCGCGGCGAGCAGGGCGGGGTCTTCACGCCACAGGAGCGGCGCCGGCCGCCCGGTCGCGTCGAGAAACGCGCGGTAGGGCCCGTTCGCGACCTCCCGAGCGTCGAGGAGGAAGTCCGCGACCTCGAGCTCGACCTCCGCGAGCTGGCAGGACCGGTCGGCCGCGCCGCTCGCCGGCAGCCGGCCGCCTTTCACCCGCAGCATGCCGCGGGCGGCCTCGGCCAGGGGTGGCGGTAGTTGGATCTCGACGACGACGTCGCGGCCCACGGCCTCGAACTCGCGCGTGCACTCCGCGAACCGCCCGTCGCCGCAGTCGACCACGATCCGGTGCCAGCCCGGCGGAACGGGTCGCGACTCGATCGGTAGCTCCCCGAGCAGGACCCGCGGCCCGGGCTCGCCCCGCACCAGGTCGAACGGGCGCAGGTGGACGGTGGCGGCCGTTCCTGGTGGCCGCACGCGCACGGAGAGGCGCGGGAGCAGCGCCTCGGAGGTCTCCCCCCGTGTGGATGTGGCGTCGCGTGATCCGATCCGCCGCGAACGCTCGAGGAGGCGCAGCGCGTCCGCCACGTCGCGCTCGCGGTCCGGCGAGGCATTGGCGCGCGCGCGTTCGAGCGCAAGGTCGGCCTCGGCCGTCAGCACGGTCGAGAGCCGCTCGAGCTCCGCGCGCGCCGCGGCCGCCAGCTCGGGTGCGAGGGATTCCAAGCCCGCACCGCCCGCGTGCGCGAGCTCCTGGCGCAGCGCCTCGACCCGATCCCAGGTGGATTCGTCGGACGCACGCGGATCCCGCGCGATCGTGCGCGCGGCCTCGACGCCCACGGCCACCACGTCGCGTGCGCGTCCCGCCGCGGCAGCCTCGACCTGGCGCTCGACGAGCAGGCCGCCGAGTATGGCGGCCGTGGCCGCGGAACCCAGCGCGGCGCCCAGGCGCCAGCGGCGCAGCGCGGTGCGCGCGCCGCGGCGCAGCGCGCTGACCGGACGGGCCTGCACGGCCTCGTGACCCAGGAAGCGCTCGAGATCCTGCGCCAGCTCGGCAGCGGTCGCGTAGCGCTCGTCGGGCGACTTGGCGATGGCCTTCAAGCAGACTGCTTCGAGGTCCCGCGGAACCCGTGGGTTGTCGCGACGCACCAGGCGCGGCTCCACGTCGAGGATCTTGCGCAGGACCTCGCCCGTGGTGCGGCCGTCGAACGGTCGTCGGAGCGTGAGCAGCTCGTAGAGCACGATCCCCAGCGAGTAGACGTCGGTGCGGTGGTCGACGTGCTGCCCGCGGATGCGGACCTGCTCCGGGCTCATGTAGTAGGGCGTGCCCTCGAGGCGCGAGCGGCTCACGAGCTCGCCCTCACGCGCGTCGCGCGCGATTCCGAAATCCACGACGCGCGGCTGGCCCTGCGTGTCGAGCAGCACGTTCGAGGGCTTCACGTCGCGGTGGACCAGCGCGTGCGCGTGGGCGTGGGCCAAGGCCAGCGCGACCGTGCGGCACAGGCGTGCCACGGCAGGCAGGTAGTCACGAGAGTGGAACGCCGGCAGCAACCGTTCCCTCGTGCCGGCGATCTGCAGCTCGATCTCGCGGCCGAGGTCGTGGCCCTCGACGCGTTCCATGACGAAGTAGTGCAGCCCGCTGTCGAAGCCGACGGCGTGGACCGTGACGATCGCAGGGTGCTGGATGCGTGCCGCCTTGCGGGCCTCGGCCGCGAAGCGCTCGACGACGGCCGGATCCGCAGCGTCCGCCGGGGGCAGGATCTTCACCGCGACCTCGCGCGCGAGCGATTCCTGCCAGGCGAGCAGCACGACGCCCATCGAGCCGCGACCGAGCTCGCGCAGGAGCGCGAGGTCGGCCAACCGGTCCGGCGGTCGCCAGCCGGCGCCCGCAGGGGCTGACGACTCGGGCGCCAGCGTGCCGAGCGGGCCTCCGGGAGCCTGGAGCGCGGCCAGGATTCGGGCGGCCTCCTCGCGCAGGGCGCCCGTCGGCCCGAGGGCCGCGTCGAGCGCGCGGGCGCGTTCCTCCTCCGGGAGATCGAGGGCCCGCGAGACCGCGGCCTTCAGGCGCTTCCACTCCGCTTCGTTCACGAGAGTCGCCCGCGCAACCAACCGCGAGCGAACTGGAGCTCGCGCTCGACCTGCCGGGTCGAGATTCCCAGGGCTGCAGCGCATTCCTCCACCGAGAGCGAGGCGAAGTAGCGCAGCTCGACGATCCGCACGGCGTCGGGATCCAGGCGTCCCAGGGCTTCCAGGGCCTCGTCGAGCCGCACGAGGTCGCCCGAGACGGCCTCGACTCCCGCGACGAGCGCGTCGAGCTCGCTGCCCCCGTCACGGCGGACCCCACGCGCGGCACGCGCGCGCGCGTGGTCGACGAGGATCCTGCGCATCGCGCAGGCGATCGAGCGCACGAAGTGCTCCCGGTCGTTCCAGCCCTCGGACCGCGATGCCATCCGCACGAACGCCTCGTGCATGAGCGAGGTCGCCTGGTGCGTGCCGCCGGACGTCGGCGAGCGCAGCAATCCGCGGGCGATCCGGTGCAGCTCGGCGTAGGTCAGGTCGAACAGCTCGTCGAGGTGCGAGGGCCTGGACGGACGAGCGTCGCGCGCGGGATCAGAGGGTATCGGACTGCTCATGATCCCGGGACAGGGAGGAACACGAGGCGCGCCGGGGCGGGAACCGACGGGGCGTTCGGCGCACACGCCGCGTTGAACTGACTCGCGCGAGCGTATCAGCCTGCGGCGTTCCCCGGGAGGGGGGGGCACGAGGGCCGACTCCCGACCCTGTTGCGACGCCCGGACGACCCTCCGGGTTCCGTGAACTGCGGATGGAGCGCGGCTGGCCTCGCTCGTGCCTGGATGTCGCAGCATCAGCTCCCCGCTCGCATCGGGAGTGTCCCGCTCAGGCGCAGGGCTCCCAGCTCGAGCTCGAATGGCACGGTCGTGGGCGGCGTCTGGCCTGCCTGCGCCAGCACCGTCTTTCCGGGGAGCACCGCGATCCAGCGTTTCCCGACGGCCTTCGGGTCGGCCTGGACGGTCAGCTCGAGCCGGGTGCCCCCGATCGTGATCTGCCCCTGCGCCTTGGCCCCGGCCCGCAGCGCCGGCACGTACAGCTCGTGGTGCGCGGGTTCGAACGGAGTGGCGATCTCCAGGTCGAGGCGAGTCTCCTCGGCGAGAACCCAGGGCTTGCTCGCGGCCTCCTGCTTCGCGGTCAGCACGAAGCCTGGGGGAGGGGTGCATTCGAGCTTGGGCGCGATGATGACGGCCGTGAGCGGCACGGGGTGCAAGGCACGCGGAGCCGCCTGCGGGCTGTCGATCAGCTTCAGCGTGAGCTCGAGCGTGTCCACGGGCTTCCAGTCGCGATCGCGGAAGAGACCCTGCTTGAGCACCAACCCCAGGATCTCGACTCGGCCGCCTTGCTTGGGATCGACGCGTACGAGCTCCGGGTCGATCGCAAGGTCGTGCGGCAGGGCGATCCCCGTCGGCCGGATCGCGGCGATGAGCCCGTGCCAGCTCTTGGGGAAGGGCGGCTCGAGCTCGAAGCGCAGATCGACCTTGGGCCCGGCTCGCGTGTCCGCGCGCGTCACGACCTGCACGGCGGGCCCCGCGGACGTCGGCGTCTTGGCCTCGGCCTTGGCTGGCAGAATCTGCACCGCGCTCGGGATCCGGTCAGTTCCGCGCGAGGTCGAGACGATGAGGTCGACGCTGACCGGGGCACCGTCCTGCCCCGCTGGTGCCCGCACTGTTTCGAACTCGGCCCACAGGCCCCCGAGGTCGGGGAGGATCTGCACGCGGGTCGCACGCTGGCCGCCCACGTAGACCTGCGGGCTGCGCCACAGCTCCGATCCGAGGACGACGAGCACTTGAGGCCCCTCACCGGATCGGAGGCGCCATGCGGCAGACCTGTCGGGCACCGTGCCGCCCGTCACCGCACTGCGCTCCGGATGCGGTGAGAAGATGCGCGGGTAGGCCGCGCTCCACGAGCGTCGTGCCATGATCGAGCTCGCGATGAACTCGGGGCTGCGCGGGAGCGGCACGGTGATCAGACCGCGCCCGTCCGCGCCGTTCGCGGGTGTCCCGTGGACGATGTGCTCCGCGGGGATTGGCTCCCACGCCCCGCACGAGCGGATCCGGAAGACCCGCGTACGGAACGAGACCTCCGCGAGGCAGGCGGAAGCGATCAGCGTCGCCGTGACGGAGTGATAGGCCGCGACGGCGCGGTAGCGCAGTCCTGCCGTCCCGGCGATCGAGGCCTCGAGGCGCGGGTTGAGGACCCAGCCGAAAGTGCTGGCCGGCTTGGTTGAGCGGCCTGTGCCCCCCGTGCCGTCCTGGCAGCCCGTGAGCTCGTCCACCGACGCGTTTCCTCCCAGGAACCCGACGACCAGCGGGTTGCGCCCGATGAGCTCGTAGCGTCGCAGCTCTTGCGAGGCTTGCTCGTAGGCCACCTTGGCGTCCTTGACCGTCCCGCTGAACGTGCCCTCGAGCGCCAGAGTGAGCGCTCGACGCAGGTCGGAGTAGGCCGAGGTCGAGACCTGCTCGGCGAGTTCCGAGGGGCTGACGGAGACGACGCGGGGGGATGACGGGCTTGGCAGCTCCCATTTACCGCGCCCGCAGACGTTGCGGGACAGCAGGGCCGGCAGCAGGCTCATGGCGTCCTGCCCCGCCGCGATCACCCGTTCATTGAAGATCAGCGCCTTTCCCGAGATGTCGGCGGCATGCCTGGCAACGGCGAAGCCCAGCGCTCGACGTGCATGCTCCGGCACTCTGCTGACATCCGGGATGCGCGCGGCGCCTTTCACAGCCTGGAGGGATGCTCGGTCCGCAGTCTTCGCCAGAATGGAATCCAGGATGTCGTCGAGACCCCTGATCTCGCTCCTCTGCCTAGTGTCGGCATATGGGGCTGGGTTGTAGTCCGCCGGGCCTGCGCTGAGCATCGCGACACTGTCCTGCCGCGTCGATGACTCCCGATACCTGGTGAGATCGCCGCCAGACACGGCTGGGGGCCGTGTGCCGGACCCTTCACCATCCCTTTCCGTGTCCTCGGTTGGCGGCACGATCTGGTCGAGATCGCAGGACATGGCTGCGAGCTGATCCTCGAGTGCCTCGGAAGCACACTTGTCCTTGCGGGCCATCAGGATGCGAGTCCGAGCATTGCTCAGTGTCTCCTCCGAGAGTCTCCACTGGTATGTGGATGCGTCCTGGCGCCTCGCCAATGCGTTGCGGACACGCTCGATGTTGTCGATCTGTGCGAGCAGCGTGCCTCGGTAGATGGCTTCCGCCACAGGTTGGGAGTCCCGAATCGTGACTGCCCTGCGCTGATAGCGCGTGTCGAGCTCTCCCATCTCGGCGCGGCACGCGTCGAGCAGAGCCGTGCTGATGCGCCAGGCTTGGTCTTCATCCAGGGCGGTGGGCGCCGGAGGCTCGACGACCTCCAGGAGGACCGCATACGCATCACCCGCGTCCTCACCCGGCAAGATCGAAAGCCCGAACTGGAGTTCGTAGAGCGCCGACCCGTCCAAATCGTGCGTATCGTCCAGAGTGCGCTTGCGGATCTCCTGCGCGACCGTGTCACGGAAAGCGATCCGGTTCAGGAGCTTGTCCCGCGGCGAGAGGGCGGGCGTGGCCGCATGAAGCGTGTCGAGGACCGCCGTGAGCTTGGGGTCAGGCGCTGCACCCAAGAGGCCTGGCGTCGTCTGCGTGCCGGGATCCGACGTGCCCGCGGGCGGCGTGCTCGGCGCGCCGCCCGCAGCCGAGGTCGCGCCGCTCCCGGCGTCGGGCGTGGGCTCATCCCCTCCAGGGCTCGGAGCGGTCGTCCCGGGCGCCCCGCCGATCCCCAGCCCCAGGCCGCCCTTGCCGGACTCCGCTGTGGCGCTGCGTGCCGATCCCTGGAAGCCCTGCTCGTACTCGGCCTCCTTGGCCGGACTGCGCTGCAAGCGGAGCCATTCCAAGTCCTCGAAGCGTTCCGTCAGCAGGCGCTCTCGCAGGAACACCGTCGGAGAGCCGATGACGACGCGAGCCCCGTCCGAGCCGCGCTCGGGCAGGGGCGACGTGCAGCCGAACAGGAGTGCCGACGCGAGCGCAAGGGCGACGGGGTCGAAGGTGCGAGCGGCCATGGAGATCCAGGCTTCGGATGGGCGGTCGCCGCGGGGAGCCGGGCTGACGCCGTTGACGAGTCGAACGGGGCTTGTGCTTCGAGAACGGAGCATCCCGGACGCGCCCGCCTGGATTCCGGATTGTGTGCGCGGGAGTGGAGCCTCCGCCCTGGCGCCCCTCGGCGGCGAGGGGCGCGGGACGCCTCGGCCGGCGGCTGCTGCGCCGACCCCGCGCGGCGCGGCGGTCAAGGGCTCACGTCCATGGTTCGGGACCATGCCCAGTCGGGGCGCGACGCCGAGCGCGCGGGACGAGCCCGCGGGGGCCCGGATCATCCGCCGTGCCCAGCGCGCCCGACGCGCGTGAGCCCCGAATGCGGAGCGCGCGGCGAGCCCAGGGCTCGCCGCGCGCTCGAGAGCGTCAGCCGGAGGTCACTTCGCCGGCTTCGCGAGCTCCGTGCAGCTTCCGCCCTTGCAGCAGTCCGACTTGCAGGAGCAATCGTCGGCGCACGAGCAGGCGAGCAGCGCGGCCTTCTCCGCCTCGGTGCGCTCGCGCTTGGGGTTCAGGTGGCGGATCTCGTGCTTCGCCTTGCAGTGGCAGAACGGCTTGTAGCTCGGGCTCTCCTTGTTGTGGCAGGCGGTGCAGACCGACATGGCCGGGTGCACCACGATCTCGCCCTCGGGCAGAGCCTTGTAGACCTTGGGTGCGTCGGGGTCCTCGTTCGCGGCGGCCGCCATGCGGGCCTTCATGTGCAGCTCGCCGGGGCCGTGGCAGCTCTCGCACTGCACGCCGTGGGCGCGCTCGAAGCCCTTGGCGATTTCGGCCTCCGGCACGCCGAAGGCCGTCACGTGGCACTTCACGCAGGCATCGGCCTTCTGCGGGTCGTCGATGCCCTTCTCCTTGGCGAGCTTCTTGGACTCCTCGCTCGCGAGCACCTCGAAGGCCCGTGCGTGCTTCATCTTCGAGAGCGCCTCGTGCTGGTTGCCGGTCTCCTTCGAGGCATGGCAGGTCTTGCACTTCTGCGCGCCGATGTAGCGGTTGACCTTCTTGGCCTGCGAGGCCTCGGCGGACGGGGTGGAGCACAGCACGGCCACCAGCAGGGCGACCACGGCGGCCAGGGCGCTGGCGGAGGCGCGCAGTCCGGTCAGGGGACGGTTCTTCATCGGGACTCCTGGGAGGGTTCGAGGTGCGGTGCCGGTCGGTCGCGCTCGTCCAGCGCGTCCTGCCCGGCCGAATGTACATCGGGATCGCCTTCCGCGCGGATCCGGATCGCGAGCAGGCGCACGTCCGCCTCGGGGGCCGACGCGACCAAGGCGCGTACGGCGTGCGCGCGGAGCCGCGGGGCGACCTCGGCCGGCCGCGTCCAGGCGATGGCGGCGAGGGCCTCGCGCGCGCGCGGCTCGCGTGAGGCACGATCTCCGAGCCACTGGACCAGGGCCTGCGGCACGGACTCGGCCGCGGGGCCCGATGCGAGGGGCAGGCTCGTGACCGCGCGCAGGCAGAGGTCCGCGACCCCGGGCCGGTCCTCCTCGTACGCGACCCGCAGGGACGCGATCCGCTCGCACGCCGCGCCGTCGCCCGCGAGGAGCGACGCGACGCGCTGGTCGAAGGCCTCGGGATCGGAGCGCGCGAGCGCGCGCAGCACGGCGACGTGCTCGGCTTCCGTGCGCGGCGCCTGCGGTCCAACGCGCTCGGGGCGCGACGCCGCGCCCGGCGGGCGGGTGCTGCCAGCCGCGGCGGGCTGGACCGGGCTGCGCTCCGACGCGGCCGGCGTCGCGACGGTCTCGGCCAGGACGGGTCCGGCGGCCTGGGTGACCTCCATGGCGGGGCTCGACGCCGGGCTGGGTCCACGGACCAGGGCCCACGCGAGCGCCAGACCCGACAGCGCCAAGCCGGCGAGCAGCGCGCGCGAAGCTCGACCCCCGCGCGCTCGCCGCGCGGCGCTGGCAGCGCCGCAGGCGCAACGGGCGCGCCTGCGGCCGGCGTGATGTGAGCTGCTCGCGTGCATGGGTCGTCCGAATCACTCTCAGATCCCGGCGGCCGCGCGCGGAACGCGGTCGCCGGGATTTCCCGCGCGGACCTCGCGGGCCGCGCGGGGCAGGTTCCCGTCAGTAGGTCTTGTGGACCCGCTCCACGCTGTAGTCCTTGCCCGGCCCGTGGCACACGCCGCACGACTCGGCGCCCGAGCTCGAGGTCTGGACCTCGATGTGCGCCAAGGCGTCGGTCGTGTCGTGGCACGCGGCGCAGACCGCCGTCCAGCGCAGCACCGGAGAGCCCTGATCCGTCGGGTGGTTGCGGTTCGACGGCTGGAGCCAGGAGGTGTTGCCCGCCCCGTGGCAGATCGTGCAGTTGCTCACGCCGCCTGGCATCGCCGGGAAGGAGACCTCGCCGTAGGTGTGCGGCGTGAAGTTGTTGGGGAAGGCTCCGCTGCCGAAGCCGACGACCGTGTAGCTGGACGCGTTCGCCAGATCCTTGCCCATGTGGATCTTGTGGAGCATCGTGCGGAAGTTGATCGTGACGCCGTCCGTCGCCGGCGCATTGCCTGCGACGTACTGCGGCCGATCTTCCGTGCCCGCCGCGCCGTGGCAGACCACGCAACTGTCGTAGCTGCGCCGGCCGAAGCCGTGGAACGCCACGTCCTGGTGGCAGTTGTAGCAGTTGGCTCCGCTGGAGATCAGGCCGTAGGGCTCGACCGAGGTGGCGGCCCCGACCCTGAAGTTCACCAGGTTCGCGTCGGAGGCCGAGCGGTAGCTGTTCGACTCGCCGTAGAGGTTGAGCGTGAGCGTCTGTGAGGTCCACATGCTCAACGAGTAGGTCCCGTCGACGATCGGCTTGCCGACCCACTTGCCGGAGCGCTCGTCCAGCGTCGGGGTGTCGTTCAGCGTCAGCGGGTAGGTCGCCGGCAGGACGTAGTCGGTGGTGTATGTCACCAGGACGACGTTGCCGGCTCCGAACTCCGTGACCTCGGTGACGGTCCCGGTCGCGGCATTCAGCGTGTAGTCCGTGGTCACGGTCTTCGTGACCAGGGTCACCTCGCGCACGGTGACCCCGGCCGCGTGCGGGAACTCGAGGCCCGGCTTGTACGAGGTCGAGCCCAGCGCCGAGAACCACAGGCGATTCCCGGTCACGTTCTGGATCTGCACGTATTCCTCGTTCGCGCCCCCGTCGTCGACGACGATGAAGTCGTTGCGGACCAAGCCGGCCGCGCTGGCCACGTCGATGTAGTTCTGCGGCGCGGTCGTGGCGGCAGACAGCGTCGTCGTGGTCGTGGCGCCCGTGCGCACGCGCACCGAGGTCAGCGCGCCCGTCACGTTCCAGTGCGGAGTGAAGGCGGTCGTGAAGCTCTCGCCCGCGGCTCCGGTCGCTGCGCCGACGCGCTCCAGGATCACGGGCGCGGGCACGTTCACGGTGAACGGCTGGGGCCCGCTCAGCGCGGCCACGGGGATCGACGAGCTGAGGATCGTGTTGTAGTTGCTCGTCGGCCCGGCGATCACGACCGAAGGATTCGCGACCGCGGCGGGGGCCACGTCGGCTCCGGCGTCGTTCCGCAGCGTGAACGTGATGCGCACCTTCTCGCCCGGGTCGATCGTGCCGTCGCCGTCGTGTGTCCCGCCTTCGACGAGGCTGGTGATGTCGATCACGGTCCCGGGGTCGAAGGTCGGATCCAGCAGCGGGTGCAGGTGCGCCAGGTCCGTGGGCAAGAGCCCCGGTGCGGGCACGCCCGTGGCCGGGTGGCACAGGATGCAGTTCGTGTCGTCGGCGATCGCCGGCATGGTCTGTCCGTTCGACGTGTACGGGCTGCCCCAGTGCACGTCGTCGTGACACGAGCCACAGGTCGAGCGTCGCGGCTGCGCGTAGGCCAGCCCACCCTGGGCCGGAGCCGTCAGTGGTCCGTCGATCCCATCCGGGTCGCCGTGACAGACGACGCAGTTCGACGGGCCGGTGCGGATCGTGTCCTCCTTGGCCCGGTTGTCCGCGCTGAGCGCGGTGTAGCCCTGGTCGCGCGGCGTCGCGACCAGTCCGTGCGGCCAGGCCGGGAACGCGACCTCGGAGTAGTCGTGGCCGCCGACCACGTAGGGCGTGGGCGTGGCGGCGTAGTTCCGCGAGCCGTCGGGGTTCGTGGCCACGCCCAGGACGGACGGCAGGTGCCGGCCGGCGTGGATCTTGTGGACCATGACCTTGAAGTCGATCGCCGCGCCCGTTGGTTCCGTGGTGTCCTCGGCGCCGCTCGTGTGGCACAGGAGGCACAGCGTCACGCTGTGCCGCGAGCCGCCGTGGGCCTGCAGATCGGCGTGGCAGCGGTTGCAGTTCTCCTGCTTCACGACCTCGCGGGGCTCGACGTCGCCCGTCGACCCGATCACGAAATCGTGGATCACGTCGCCGGAATCGCGCCGGTCTCCGCCGTCGAGCGTGTAGTTCCAGCGGAAGTACAGGCCCAGCGTGTACGTGCCGTCGAGCAAGGCCTGGCCCGTGAGCTCGCCGTCCGTGGCGTCGAACTGCGACGAGTCGTTGAGCGGCGCGAGGTAGGTGGCCGGGATCGCGGCCGCGAAGGTGTAGCTGTAGGAGCCGTCGGGCTGCGCGATCGCGGCGGTCGTGACGTCCGAGACCTGCGCCAGCACGCGCTGGTAGTTGTAGGTCGGCCCCGACACGAGCGCGCGCCCGGAGGCCAGCTCCGTGATGTCCCAATCGCTGCCGTCGGACTTCTTCAGGGTGAAGTTCACGGTGATCCGGTTGCCCGGCAGGAAGCGGCCACCGGGCCCGGTGCCGCCCGTGAGCGAGGTGATCGTGGCCAGGATCTCGGGCAGGTCGTCGCCCTGCTCCAGAGCGGTGACCGTGCCGGAGCCACCGGGAGGCCCAGGGGGGCCCTGGGGACCGGTGTCCCCGTCGTCGCCGGAGCAGCCGGCGATGAACAGTCCTGACGCGAGGCCGAGCGCAGCCAGGAGGCTCCATTCGGAACGACCGAAGAAGCGTGAGGTGCTGGATTTCGAGTTCATGGCGGAGACTCCTGTGTCTGTCAGGCTGCTCAGTGGTGGCAGCGGTTGCAGTTGCTGCCGTCGTCGACGTGGGGCATGGGGGGCTGGACGCCGCCCGGCAGGTGACACTGCCGGCAGTTCATCGCCGGCGTGTGGCCGGGCGGCTTGGGCTGGGCGAGCGCGTGGCTCGGCGTGCCGGAGTGGCACGCGGAGCAGCCCGCAGCCTGCAGCGGCTCGTGGCAGCTCAGGCAGTGCGTGTTGCGCGGCGAGCCGAAGTTGCCGACGTGGCTGCGCGGTTGCACCTCGGCATGGCACTGGATGCACGTGTCGGGGCGGTGGCAGGTCGCGCACGTGTCGCGATCGAGTTGGGCCGTGATCCCGTGCCCCACGCGCCGCCACTGGTTCGTGTGGTTGGCCGGCATGGTCGTCATGTGGCACGAAGCGCAGTCCTGCTCCTTGTGGCACAGGTCGCAGCGATCGATGGTGGCCTCCGAGCCGGCGCGGCACACGCCGCCGTGTACCCGGGTCCAGTTGCCGCCGTGCGAGGGGGGCTTCACGTCGGCCAGGATCGTCGGATGGCAGTCGGCGCAGCCGGTCGCGATGCCGCGCGCCTCGTGGCAGGCGGTGCAGTCGTCCATGCGCGTTCGCGGCAGCTCCAGCGTGTCCTCGTTCCGCTCCAGCGCTGCGTGGCAGGCCGAGCACTCCAGGCCGGCCTCGACGTGCTTGAGGTGGGGGAAGACGATCGCCGCGCCGACTGCGCCCTGGGCCGTCGCGCGGAATTGCTTGCCGTCGAAGAGCGCCTCGATCTTGCGCTCGGCGGGCTTCTCGGCATCCAGCTCCGCGTGGCACAGGCGGCAGGCGCCGATCCCGGGCATGCCCGGCTCGTCGCCGCTCTCGGCGCCGAGGTGACAGTCGGTGCAGCCGATCTCCAGCTCGATGTGCGCGCGGTGGCTGAAGGCGTAGGCGCGGCGGACGGACTTCGAGCCCTCGAACAGCATGCAGCCAGCCAGCGCGGCGAGCATCGCGACGAGCGCCGTGGCGCTCGCGGCGCGCCGTCCGGGGCGCTGGGTCAGAAGTTCCATGTCGCCCCCGCGAGGATGCTGTGGTAGTCGTCGAAGTCGTCGTCCTCGTAGTCGTACTCGAGGCCGACCGTCCAGGCCGAGTCCAGCTTGCGCCGCAGGCGCAGGTACCAGACGCGCACGTCGTCGCGCTCGACGTCCTGGGCCACGTCGTACTTGTACAGCGCGTAGGAAGAGCCGGCCGACGCACGCCAGGCCGCGTTGGGCGTCCAGGTGAAGTCGACGCCCCAGGTTTGCACGTCCTGGTCGTCGCTGTTCCAGGCGTCGCCCGTCAGCGAGAGGTCGAGGCCACGCGCCAGGAGGTCCGAGATCACCAGCGTGGCGTAGCCGCGCTCGTAGCCGTGGTTGAGCCGGCTCTCGTCCTGTGAGTCCTCGAGGACCCGCAGGTCGCCACCCAGGTCGAGGCGCAGATCGTCGGTCAGCGACTTGGAGACGAGCAGCCGATACTGACCGAAGGGCTGGTACTCCTGCAGCGTCGCGTAGTAGGGGTCGAACTCGTAGGCGAAGTCGGCCTGCGGGTTCAGCAGCCGGTAGTAACCGGCCTGGACCATGAGGTCTCCCTCGCCGTCGTCCCACGTGGCGCGCAGGCGGATGTCGCGACTCTCCTCCTCCAGCAGCGTGTAGCCCGCGTCGAGGCGCAGGTTGGCGCCCAGACGCTGCCACAGCGAGAGCCCCAACAGGTCGTTCTGGTAGCTCGATGGTGCCGCGTCCTGGTTCACGTGCATCCAATCCGCCCGCACTCGGCCGCCGCTCCAGGGGGCCGCCTCGGCCCAGGCTCCGACGATCTGGTCGCCGATCGAGGTCGCGTCGTAGAGGCGGACCGGGACGCCGCCGAAGGCCCCCGCGACGACCTTCGAGCCTCCCAGCGGACGGGACTCGACGCGCAGGCCGTCGTAGTGCGCGTACTCGGGTGTCGCGTAGTCGATCTGGCGGCCCGCACGCAGCTTGAGCGGCGCGTCGAACGGCTGGTCGACCTCGACCGAGGCTTCGTAGAGGTCGAAGTGAACGGCCTCGCCGTACGTGTCCTGCAGGCTGCCGAAGACCGGTTGCGAGTCCGCGTCGTGCTGCCCATCGATGTCGGCGCTCAAGCGGCCCAGGAAATGGCCCGTGACGCGGTCGCCGGAGTTCCCCACGTCGAAGGCCAGGATGCCGTAGAGGTCCTGATCGCGCGCGTCCCCACTCTTGCGCGCGCGCCACTGGCCCGTGAACGATCCGCTCAGCGGCAGCCCGCCGTCGTCCGCGGCGAGCGTCGCCCCGTCGGTCGAGGCGACGACCCCGGCGGTGGGCGAGGAGCCAGCGCCGGCCGCGTCAGCGGAGGCCGCGCCACCGGTGGCGCCGGTCGGCGCCGTGCCCGGCTCGGCCGGGGCGGCTTGTGAGGTGTCGGACCCCGTGACCGTTGCCGGCGCTCCGGGCTCGCGCGTATTCGGTACGGCTGCTGCCCCTGCAGGCACCGGTGCTGGCGAGCGGCAGCCGAAACACCCCAGGAGCAGCGCCGTCAGGGCTCCGCAGCGCGAGAGTCGCGCGACCTGGGGGTGGGGGGGATGCTGCGGCGGATTGGAACTGGGGGGACGTTCCATGCACTCCTGACGGACCGCAGGATTCTCTCGCGAAGCCCCGAGGCCCACACATACGACGAAGTGCGTACGCGGACCGATTCGTGGGACGCACGGGGCGTTCGCATTCCGCACCTGGGACTCCGGATGAGCGCGCGCGGCGCGCAGCGCGCTGGGAAGGCGCTGGCCGTGTGGCGCCTGTCGCCCTACCGTGGCTCGCGGGTCGCGTCGCGCCGCCCGCTGCGAGCGCTCTGCTCGCCATCCCCGGGAGCCGCGCGCGACGGCCACGCCCACGATGAGTTCGAGCCAGCCCCCCGCGCCCGCCTCCCCGCCCCCGACCGCCCGTCCCTTCCTCGTCCTGCTGACGAGCCACTGGCTCAGTTGGGTCGGGGTCGTGCTGATCCTGACGGCGCTTTCGACCTGGCTGTTCCTGTTTCCGCTCCAGATGCGCGGCGAGACGGACAATCCCTACCTGGGGGTGTTGGCCTTCGTGATCGTGCCGCTGGTCTTCTTCAGCGGGTTGGCGATCGTCCCGTTGGGTGCCTGGTTCGCGCGCCGGCGCGTGCGGCGCCGTCTGGCCCAGGTCGTCGACAAGAAGACGGCCTGGACGCGCTTCGCGGTGGTGTTCGGCGTCGCGACGCTGGGCAACCTGGCCATCGGCACGCAGGTCACGTACCGCGCCGTCCACCACATGGAGACGCCGCAATTCTGCGGCTCGTGCCACGTCATGACGCCCGAGGCGCGCGCCCACGCCGATTCGCCGCATGCGCAGGTCACCTGCGCGGAGTGCCACGTCGGCGACGGGGCCACCGGTTGGATCGCGAGCAAGGTGACCGGCGCCCGGCAGTTCATCGACAACCTGCGGGACGCCTACCACCGTCCGATTCCCTCCGCCCTCGCCACGGATCGTCTCGTTCCCGCCAAGCAGACCTGTGAGCAGTGCCATTGGCGCTCGAAGCCCGGTGACGTCAAGGTGCGCGTGATCGAGTCGTTCGCCGCGGACGAGGAGAACACCCTCAGCCAAACGGTGCTCACGATGCACGTCGGCGGCAGCGTGCTCGGCGGGATCCACGGCCGCCACCTCGACGAGGATCTCGAGATCCGTTTCGCCTCCACCGACCCCGCCCGGCAGGACATCGTATGGGTCGAGTCGCGCAACAAGCGCACGGGCGAGACGAAGACCTATTGGAAGTCCGGGACCACGCCGGAGCAGGTCGCGGGGCTCAAGCAGATCACGATGCAGTGCGTCGACTGCCACAATCGGCCAGCCCACCAGTTCCAGCTCCCCGAGCGGGCGGTCGACGCGGCCCTCGCGGGCGGGGCCTTGCCCACGACGCTGCCGTTCCTGAAGAAGACCGCGGTCGCGCTGCTGAAGAGCGAGTACGCGAGTCAGGCAGAGGCCGCGCAGAAGATCCCGGGCGAGCTGCTCGCGAGCTATCGCCGCGACCACCCCGAGGTCTTCGCCCGTCGTGAGCCCGAGATCGCCGCCGCCGGGGGCGTCCTGGCCGCGATCCACAACCGGAACGTGTACCCCGACCTCAAGGTCACCTGGGGCACCTACCCGGACAACATCGGCCACACGGACTTTCCCGGCTGTTTCCGCTGCCACGGCGGCGAGCACCTGACGGTCGAGGAGAAGCCGATCACGAACAACTGCTTCGCCTGCCACTTCAGCTCCGCGGTCGACGAGACGGAACCGGAGATCCTGCAGGCGCTCGGCATCCAGAAGATGCTGTCCAAGGCCCGCAAGAAGTGAGCGCGGCCCGTGGGCTCGGCGGCGCGAGTTCACGCCGGCGTGAGCTGCCGGGTCCGGGCCGGGGTGCGCGGCGGAAGCGTGGGCCCGAGTGCGTAGAGCGAGGTGAATCGTTCCAGGCAGTCGATCTCGCATCAGGTCGCGGGCGCTCGCGCGCCGATCGCTAGGGGGACGACCGGGTCCTCGGCGCGTCGATCAGCGCGGGTGACCATCGAGTCGGGGAGGTCCCCATGCGTTCCATTCAGACCGTGTGTGAAGAGCACCGCGCGCTGCGCGAAGTGCTCGATGCCTTGGAACTGATCCTGCGCTGCCAGCGCGCCGACGACCGCCTGGATGCCGATCTCGCGCTGGAGGCGCTCGAATGGCTGGAGCGGTTCAGCGACGGACTGCACCAGGACCGCGAGGAGCTCGGGCTGTTCCCAGCGCTGTTGCTGCGCGCGCCGGATCGCACGCGGGAGGTGCTCGCGAGCCTCTTGCGCTGGCACGCCGACGAGCGCGCGCGGATCCTCGAGATGCGCGCGCGGATCGAGGGCGCGGCCTACGGCGACGCCTGCAGCCGCGACGCGTTCACGTGCGCCGCGCTGGAGTACATCGAGCTCCAGCGTCGGCACTCGCAGGTCGAGGACGCGCAGATCCTGCCCTTGGCGCGCGAGGTGCTGCTCCCGGAGGACGACGCGCGGATCCTGGCCGAGTACCAGCGCATCGAGCAGCGCCACCTGCGTCCCGGCGAGCCCGCGCCGAGCGAGCGCTCTCGCGAGCTCGTGGCGTCCGCAGCCCACCGCGTGCTGGAGCGCCAAGCGAGCTTGCTGCCGGCCCGATCGCGCAGCCTCCGTCCGGCGCCGCAGCCGCCCTCCGCCCGGGCCTGACCCGCGCGAAGAGCGGTTCGGAGGCCCGGCGTCGGTCGACGCCGGACGATCGACCCGCGTGCTTGTGGTGTAGAGTCGTGCGCTCCGCACCATGCGTGTCTCCTGCCAGCTCCTCTTCCCAGCGCTCCTCGTCCTGTGCGCGTGCACGGCGACCGCCCGTGCCGGAGCGGAGGAGCAGGAGTGGCGTTGGCGGCTCACGCCCTACCTGTGGGCGCCGTCTGCCGAGGGAACGCTCAAGCTCGACGGAATCGGTGGCGGCAGCGAGGACGATGGAGGCTCGGCCCTCGACAAGCTCACCGGCGGGGCCCTGCTGTCCGTCGAGGCGCGCCGGGGTTCTTGGTCGGTCGTCGGCGATGTCATCTGGGCGCAATTCACCCAGCAAGGGACGCTCGACTCGCCCTCGGCCGCGCCGTTCGAAGCACAGAGCGACGAACTCGTCATCGGGCTCGGGGTGGCGCGCGCGCTGACCAACCACGACGGCTTGCAGCTCGATGGAGTGGTCGGCCTGCGCTACTTCCACGCCGACTTGAGCCTCGAGACGCGGGGCGGCAGCGGGGTCGACCTCTCGGCGCGCGCGGACTTGCTCGATCCGTTCCTGGGCCTGCGGGCGCGCGTCGGCGGCGAGTCGGGTCCTTTCGTCCTGACCTACGGCGACGTCGGTGGCTTCGGCGTGTCGTCCGACTTGACGTGGCAAGCGCTGCTCGGGGCCGGCTGGGCCTGGAGCTGGGGCGACGTGCGGCTGGGCTGGCGCGCGATCGCCTACGACTTCGACTCCGGCGGGATCCTGTACGACCTCACCGCCCGCGGTCCGTTCGCCGGCGTGAGCTTCGCGTTCTGAGGCTCCAGCGCGTCGGCTGACACGCCTCGCGGCCGGGATGCGAGCGGAGCTCGCGACCTGCTGCGTGGCGCCCTTCGGGCTCCTCAGGCGCCGGGCTGCTTGCGCCCGGTGCGCCCTTCGAGCATCCGCCGCCGCCGATCAGCGCCGTCGAGCCGCGCGCGCGCGCGGTCCTCGGCCGTCTTGTCCAACTCGCGGTCGTCGGCCGGCCCCGAGAGGAACTGGGCCAGCGAGCGCACGGTCGGGAAACGGAACAGGTCGGTCAGCGCGACCGAGCGGCCGAGCGTGCGCTTGAGCCGGCCCTGGACCTGCACGGTGAGCAGGGAGTGTCCTCCCAGGTCGAAGAAGTTCTCGTCCCGGCCGACCTCGGACCCGGCCAGCACCTCACGCCAGATCGCGGCGATCTGGCGCTCCAGCTCGTTCTCTGGCGCTTGGAACGAACGGCGTGGCTCGCTCACCACGTCCTCGGGCGCGGGCAGGGCCTTGCGGTCGATCTTCGCGTTGGGAGTCTGCGGCAGCGCGGGGAGCTGCACCCAGGCCGAGGGCAGCATGAACTCGGGCAGGCGCTCCAAGAGCCAGGCGCGCAGGCTCTCGCGCTCGAGCGCGTCGCCGTCGCGCGTCGCGAAGTAGGCCACCAGCCGCGGATCGTCCGTGCCCACCGCGCGCACGACCACGGCGCACTCGCGAATCGCAGGATGCTCGCTGAGCCGCGCCTCGATCTCGCCCAGCTCGATGCGGTAGCCGCGCAGCTTGACCTGCGTGTCGTTGCGGCCCAGGAACTCGAACTCGCCGTCCTCGCGCAGGCGTGCCAGATCGCCAGTGCGGTACAAGCGCCCGCCCTCGGCCCGGAACGGGTGTGGCACGAAGCGCTCGGCCGTGAGCTCCGGCCGCTCCAGGTAGCCCCGTGCCACGCCATCGCCGCCGATGTAGAGCTCGCCCGGGACCCCGCGCGGTTGCAGCCGACGCTGGGCGTCGAGCACGAGCAGCTCGGTGTTCGCGATCGGCCGGCCGATGGGGATCGAGTCCTCCACGCCGGCGACTGCGTGCGTCGAAGACCAGATCGTGGTTTCGGTGGGCCCGTACATGTTCACGAGCCGCCCACCGAGGTGCCGGCCGATCTCGCGCGCCAAGGCCGGTGGAAAGGCCTCGCCGCCGACGCAGAACAGCTTCAATCGGCCCAAGGCCTGGGGTCCGTCCTCCTCGGCCAGCAGCATCGACGCCATCGACGGCGTGCACTGCAGGTGCGTCACCTGGTGGCGCTCGATCGCCAAGGGAACGCGGGCCGCCTGGTCCGCGAGCTCGCGCTCCGCGACACGGCGACGGAGCTCGCCCAAGTCAGCGAGGTGCTCGAGCACGGTCGCCGACGGCACGCCGAAGTCGATCAGGCAGGCGATCTCGTCGACGCCGATCGCACGCACGCGATCGACCATGCGCTCGCAGCTCTCGGGCGTGCCGAACAGGCCGCTCTGGTCGAAGTAGCGCTCGAAGGCGTGCCCCAGGAGGGCCTCCAGTTCCGCACCGTCCAGCGCCTGGAAGTCGCTGCTCATGCGCTCGGCCTCGCCGGCCGACTGCGTCTTGAAGGTCGGGAAGGAGCCGATGAAGTTGCGCGCGAGCCCCACGGAGCTCTTCAGGTACTGGATCATCGGCGCGCGCACCGTGGCGTGGACCTCGTGCTCGCTGCGGCCGACGAAGGTGTGCAGCATGAGCGTCACCTGGCCGTGGCCCGCGTGCCCCGCCGCGTGGCGGGCCTCGCGGTAGGCCGCGATCTTCCCGGCCAGCTCGCTCAGGGACTGGCCCAAGAGGTGCGTCAGCACGTTGGCACCGAGCTCGCCGGCGGCTCTGTAGGTCTCGACGTTCCCGGCGGTCGTGATCCACACCGGCAGCTCGGGCTGCACCGGTCGCGGCAGCGTGCGCACGTCCAGCAGCGCGCCATCGGGGCCGGGGACCTGGATGGTCTCGCCGCGCCACAGCCGCCGCACCGTGTCGATCCCGCGCACCATGACGTCCTTGCGTTGTGCGTAGTTCCCCGGGGCGAGCACGAAGTCGTTGGCCTGCCAGCCGGACGCAAAGGCGATCCCCACGCGGCCCTGCGACAGGTTGTCGACCAGCGCCCACTCCTCCGCGATGCGGATCGGGTCGTGCAGCGGCAGGACGACGCTGCCGGCACGCAGGGCGACGCGCTGGGTGATCGTGGCCAGCGCCGCGCTGGTCACGGACGGGTTGGGGAACAGGCCGCCGAAGGCGTGGAAGTGCCGCTCGGGAGTCCAGACCGCCTCGAAGCCATTCTGATCGGCGAAGCGCGCGCCCTCGAGCAGCAGTCGGTACTTGGAGGCGCTCGACTCGCCTTCGTCGCTCGAGAAGTAGAAGAGGCTGAAGCGCATCGGGGACGAAGGCCGCGGAGCGTCGGGCGCCCCGGCACCGGCCTGGGCGCGTGCGGCGGGCTGCACGACGACCTCGAACCCGCGCGTCAGCGTCCACACGAGCTCCAGGATCGAGATGTCGAACGAGAGGCTGGTGACCGCCAGCCAGACGCCGCGCTCGTCGCCGAGACGCTCGTCCATCCCGACGAAGAAGTTCACCGCATTGCGGTGCTCGACCATGACGCCCTTGGGGCGGCCGGTGGAACCCGACGTGTAGATCACGTAGGCCAGATCGCCCGCCGCGTGGCAACGCTCGACCGGGGTCTCCGGGTGTCCCGCGAGCAGGCTTGGACCTTCGTCCAGCGCGACGACCTGCGCGCGACCCGCGGGCAGCGTGCCCGCCAAATCGGGCTGGGTCACGATCACGCCAGCGCGCGAATCCTCGACCTGGAAGGCGGTCCGCTCGGCGGGGTAGGCCGGATCGAGCGGCAGCCACGCTCCGCCGGCCTTGGCGATGCCGAGCACGGCCACGACCATCTCGATCGAGCGGCGCATGTGGACGCCCACGATCACTCCTTGGGCAACGCCCAACGCGCGCAAGCGGTGCGCCACGCGGTTCGAGAGCCGGTCGAGTTCCGCATAGCGGACCTCGCGACCAGCGCAGCGCAGCGCGAGGGCGTCGGGGGTGCGCGCGGCCTGGGCCGCGAACAGCGCGTCGAGCGTCGCCGTGCGGTCGTACGTCCGCTGCGTCGATCGCCAGGCCTGGAGGAGCTCCTGCGACTCCTCCTCGGGCATCAGCGCCACCTCTCGCAGCGCACGGGTGGGGTGGGCGGCGAACGCGCGCAGCACGGCCGCGCAGTGGCCCAGCATGCGTGCCATCGCGCCATCCTCGAACTGCGTGCGGTCGTAGGCCAAGGTCAGGTCGAGCTCGGGCTCGCCGTAGGCGTAGAGCGTCAGTGGGTAGACGGTCTGCTCGTGCAGCCGGAAGCTGCGCGTGGCCCACGCGCCGGGCAGTGCGCGCACCTGCGTGTCGAGCGTCGACTCGTCGTAGACCAGGATGCTCTCGAACAGTCGTGCACCGGCTGGCAAGCGCATCCAGCGCTGGATGTCCGCCAAGGCCGCGTGCTCGTGCGGCGCGATCGCGCGCTGCGAGGCCCGCAAGCTTCCGAGCCAGTCGCCCACGGCGAGGCTCTCGTCGACCACCGCTCGGAAGGGCAGCGTGTTGATGAACGTCCCGACGATCGAGTCGGCGCCGGGCACGCTGGATCGGCGGCAGGCGCGGACGCAGCCGAACACGACATCGCTCTCGCCCGTGTAGCGCGAGAGCACCAAGGCCCAGGCGCCCTGGACCAGGGTGTTCAACGAAATGCCGCGCTCCACGGCCACCGCGCGCAGCCGCGCGGTGGCGTCCGCTGCGACGCGCAGGCGGGTCTCGCCGCGGGCGGGACCGCCGTCCTGCCGATCGCGCACGGGCCTCGAGAGCGGCAGGGCCAGCGGGCCGGCGAACCCCGCCAGGTACTGCCTCCAGAACGGCTCGTCGCCGGCGCGGTCGCGACGCCGCAGGTGCTCCACGTGCTCCTCGAACCCGCGCGGCGCCGCGAGGACGGCGGGCGAGCCGCCACGCTGGGCGTCGTACGTCGCGAAGACCTCCTGGAGCACGTGCGCGAACGAGCGGCCGTCGAGGACCAGGTGGTGGAAGGTCCACACCAGTGCGAAGGAACGCTCGCCCAGTCGCAGCAGCGCCAGTCGCAGCAGCGGTGCGCGCCCCGGATCGAACGGTCGGCCGCGGTCGCGTGACAGCCACTCGGAGAGCACCGCGTCGCGACCTCGCGTCGTGTCGGCGCGCAGGTCTTCCTCGGCGAACGGGAGCCCGCAGGCGGACTGCGGGGCCTGCTCGGGCTCGGCCAGGCCCTCCCAGCGGAAGGCGACGCGCAGAGCCGGCTGCCGCGCCAGGATCTCCTCCCAAGCGCGGCGCAGCAGCGCGGCGTCCACGGCTTCTTCGAGCGTCGCGACGATCTGCTCGATGTCCACGCCGGAAGGGCGGCTCGAGAGCAGGTGGAAGAGCATGCCCTGCTGAAGCGGTGTCAGCGGGTACGAGCGCGCCTCGGATGCGGGATTCATCGTGCTTCCATCCTATCGTCGTGGCCGCGCGTGGCCCGGGCGGCGCAGCCACCCCTATCGGCGCGCGCGGTGTCCCCGCTCATGCCGCGGACCAGCAGCGAACGTGAGGCGCGTGCCCACGTGCCGCGAGCGCCAGGGCACAGGGGGCGGGCGGCTCGACGTCGCGCACGCTCCACTCCGTGAGCTCGCGGGCCAGGTCCGGCTGCGCGAGCCCGCCGCTGGCCTCTGCGCTCGCCCAGGCGAAACGTGCCTCCGCCCCGATCTCGAACGCGCGTGGGTCCAGAGCCAGCCCCGTGCCGAGACCCTTCGAGACGGCCTCCTTGCGCGTCCAGCAACGCAGGAACTCGCGCGAGCGCTCCACGACGTCGAGCGCCGCGACGCGCGCTCGCTCGTTCGGTGCGAGCACCAGGGGCTCGAGCTCGTCGCAGTCCGGGAGCTCGCGCAGGACTTCCACGTCCACGCCCAGCGCCGCGCGGGAAGCGAGGGCCAGCACGGCGTAGGGGCCACTGCGCGAGAGGTTGAACTGCAGCACGGGCACTCCACGCGGATCGAGCCAAGCGGGCTTCCCGTGCGGGCCGCGCTCGAAGCGCACCGCGGTCGGCTCCGTGGTGCTCGCGCGCGCCAGCATCGTCCGCAGCCACGCGCGTGCCGCACCGAAGCGCGTGCGGGCGAGCGGCTCGCGGATCGCCGCCCAGCGGGCGTGCTCCGCGGGCGCCAGGAGGCGCGTGTGCTCGGGTCGCTCGTGCGCCCAGGCCTCGAGCTCGACCCACAGGATGTCGATCGCGTCCCCGTCGGGCGCCTGGCCGTTCCAGGCAGGCCAGCCAGGGGGCCGGGTGTCGGCGGTGCCAGCGACCATCGCTCAAGCGCTCCGCCGTCGGTCCTCTGGCGAACAGAGCCCACGCCACGCGCAGGAGCCGAGCAGCACCAGCGCGAACGGCAGGCCGTCGATCACGTAGCGCCGGAACAGGCGGCGCGGGTCCTGCACGAGTCGATGCAGCCACTCCAGCCCGATGCTCTGCACCCAGCGCGGCGCCCGCCGGACCTCGCCGGTGACGAAGCTGAAGCTGATGCCGACGCCGAGCCACCAGGCGCGCGGATGGAGGCCGCGCAGCGCGTCGATCAGGCGCTCCTGCTTGGGCGATCCCAACGCGACGAAGACCACGTCGGGCGCGGCGCGCGCGAGGGCCTCGATCAGCGCGGCTCGACGCGCGGGATCGCGCTCGAACCCGGGGGCTGGACAGTGGGTCCCGGCGATCACCAGGCCCGGAAAGGACGCCCGCAGGACCTCGGCCGCCCCGTCGGCGGTGCCCGGGTCGCCGCCCAAGAGGAACACGCGCCACGCCTCTCGCGCAGAGCGTCGCGCGAGGCTCCAGATCAGGTTCGAGCCGGCGACGCGTTCCGGCAGCGGCGTGCGCTGCAGCCTCGCCGCCCAGACCAGCGGCATGCCATCGGCGACGCGCAGGTCGGCGCGCGCACACAACTCGCGGAACTCGCTCTCGCGCACGAGGCGCCGCAGGTGGTCGAGGTTCGGCGTGACGACCCAGCCGCCGCGGCCGGCGGCCAGCTCCGCGGCGATGAAGTCGACACAACGCACCTCGCTGATCGCGTGCACGTCGACGCCGAGCAGGTCGACGGCGGGCAGCGGCATGCGTTCTGCCGACGCCGCGGGGGTCGGCTCCTTCAAGGCGCGGCCTCCGGCGACCGGCGCCAGGCGTGGGCCTGGAGCTCCTCGATCGCGCGCGTCGCGCGGCGCTTCCCGAGCCACAGGCAGCGTCGCTGATAGCGCTGGATGAACTCGCGCAGCGCGCGATCCTCGAGCCGTGCAGCGCCGCGCAGGCCGCTCGCAACGTACCCCGCCCACATTGCCAGACCGCCGAGGATCCAGGGGCGGTGCGCGCAGCGGTAGAGCGCGCTGGCGGTCATGTAGGCCAGACCCGTGCCCATGAACCACTGGCCGTGCCCGTGACGGAAGCGCCCGGTCAGGATCCCACGGTGGCTCGAGCCCATCGGCCGCAGGTGGACGAAGCGCAGCTCGGGCTCGTCCCAGCTCCGCGCGATCCAGCCCAGCATGCGCGCCCGGTGGCAGTCGATGCCATCCCACATCACGTGCCGGACGAAGCCCCCGATCGCCTCGAAGCACTCCCGCCGGTAGAGCTTGGTCATGCCCACCGACATCTCGTCGCCGCAGCCCTCGCTGACGAGCCCGCGACCGGGTACCTCGAAGTAGGGCTTTCCGCTGCACGTGCCCAGACGCGGCTCGTTCGCCATGCGTTCGAGCAGGATCTCGAAGTAGCGCGGCGGCAGATCGAGGTCGAGGTCGAGCTTGCACACGTGCTCGAATCGTTCAGGCCGCGCCGTCGCGTAACCAGCGTAGAACGCGTCGATGACGCCCGGTCCGACGCTGCGGCGTCCGCGGTCCTCGCGTCGCACGACCTGGATCCAGGGGTGGCGCGCGGCGTATTCGGCCAGGATCGAGGGGGTCTGATCGGTGGAGCCGTCGTCGACGATGGTCCACTGGGCCGGACGGACCGTCTGGCGCACCACGCTGTCGAGCGTCCGCCGCGCGTACGCGGCCTCGTCGCGGCAGGGCGTCACGAGCAGCAGGGACGCGACGCGTGCGCCGTGCGCGCTCCCGGCATCGGCGCTGCCGGTCCGCCCATCCAGAGTCCTGCTCACGCGCTCACCCGATGCTCGCGGCACCACCGGCACAAGACGAACACGGCCCACACGCGCGACCAGTACAGTCCCGGCGCGCCGGCGAGGAACGCGTTCCACAGGCGCGCGACCGCGGCTGGATCGAGGCCTGCCGAGCGGCAGGCGTCCTGGTCGGAGAGCACACCATCCACCGTCGCGCGCAGCTCGCCGCGGCACCAGCGGTCGAACGGCATCACGAAGCCCGACTTCCTACGCTCGAAGAGCGCCGGATCGAGGCCGGTCAGGCCGGCGTCGCGCAGGGCCTGCTTGCGGCCCAGCGGCTGGAACCGCGCGGAGGCTTCCAGCGCTGCGACGCGCTCGACGAGCACGTGGTCGAGCAGCGGCAAGCGGACCTCGATCGACGCGGCCATGCCGGCCGCGTCGGTGTCGCGCAGCAGGCGCTGGCCCAGGAAGGCGAAGAGCTCGAGCGTCGCGATCGCATGCAGGTCGGGATCCCCGGCGGTCGCGGCCAGCAGCTCGCTCCGGCGCGCGCGCGGCAGGCCCCACGGCGCCGCGTCCGGGTCGAGCACGGTGCACAGCTCGCGCTGGAAATCGCGCGAGAACAGCGCATACGCGACTTGGTACAGCGCCACGAGGTCGCCGCGTGCCGCGAGCGCGTCGGGGAGCTTGCCCCAGCGAGTCTGGGGTCGAAAGCCGGAGCGACCACGCGCGTGCACCGCTTGCAGCGCGCGTGCGCAGCCGGCGACCGCGGCCTGGGGCAGCCAGGCCAGCCGGCGGCTCCAACGCCGCGCCCGCGGCAGCTCGGCGAAGCTCTGGTATCCGCCGAACAGCTCGTCTCCGCCGGTCCCGGCCAGCGCCACGACGGTGCCTGCGTCGCGCACGGCGCGGCTCACGACATAGCTGTTGATTCCGTCGAAGGTCGGCTGGTCCAGCGCCCCCAGCGCGCGATCGATGGAGGCCAGGAACTGCGCGCCGCTGATGCGGATCTCGGAGTGCCGCGTGCCCAGCGCCCGAGCCACCGCGCGCGCGTGCGGCGACTCGTCGTACTCGGCCTCCTCGAAGGCGATGTTGAACGTGTGGACCTCGCCCTGCCGCGCGCGAACGGCGAGGTTCGCGATCGCGCTGGAGTCGATCCCGCCCGAGAGGAACACGCCCAGCGGCACGTCGCTCACGAGACGCATCCGAACCGCCTCGGCCAGCTCGTGGCGCAGCGCCGCGGGGTCCAGCGCGTCCGAGCCGGCGCGGGGCAGCTGCCAGTAGCGGCGCGGCTCCACCGCCGGCTGGTCGAGGTCGACCTCGGCCACGGTCCCAGCCGGGAGTTCTTGCACCCCGGCGACGATGGAGCCCGGACCGAACACGAAGCCGTTCCACATGAACGTGCTCAAGGCGACCGGATCGAGGCGCCGCTCCAGCAAGTCGCTCGCGAGCAAGGCGCGCAGCTCGGATGCGAACAGCACGACCTGTCCGCCGTCCATCCCGCGGATCCGCGTCCAGTAGAGCGGCTTCTCACCGAGCCGGTCGCGTGCCAGCACGACGCGCCGCTCGCGTGCGTCGAAGATGGCACAGGCGAACATCCCGCGCAGCCGTTCGAGCGCCCCGACGCCGAAGTGCCCGAAGGCCTGGAGCAACACCTCGGTGTCCGAGCGACTCTCGAACCGGGCGCCCCTGCGCGACAGCTCCGCGCGCAGCTCGACGAAGTTGTAGATCTCGCCGTTGAAGACCACGACGTTGCCCGTCTGCGCATCGATCATGGGCTGCGCACCGCCGGGCGAGAGGTCGATGATGGCCAAGCGCCGATGGGCGAGGAGCACCCGCGGCGCGCGAGCGTCGGAACTCGAGCTCCAGATGCCCGCTCCGTCGGGGCCGCGGTGCGCCAGCGCGAGCGCGCTGCGCTCGACGGCGCCTCGCAGGCTGTCGTCGAAGCGTCCAATGGCTCCCGCGATCCCGCACATCTGGGGCTCTCCTACGATCTCGATCGCCCGCGTGCACGGGCGCGCGCGCGGGCCAGGAGTGCCGGCTGGGCGGTGCGGGGCGTGCTCATCGGGGACGGCGGCGGAAGACGGCCAGATCAGCCTCCGGATCCGCCACCACGAGCTCGAAATGCGTGGCGATCAGCGGGATGTGCGCCCATTCGGCCAGCCCCGCCCAGTCGGCCAGGTACTCGATCGGCTGGGAGACGACGTACTCCGGGATGCGGTGCTCGCGCACGGCGGCGTGGGCGGCCGGGTTCACCTTGCCGTCGAGGTTGATCGCGCGGTCGTGGAAGAAGCCCAAGGTCCCGGTTTGCACCGCGCCGACCCAGGCCTCCCGCGGCACGTGGGCCTGGACCCACTCGACGACCTGGAAGTGCATGTGTCGGCGACCGTCGCGGTAGATGCGCCAATTGGCCACGAGGAGCAGCGCCAGCGTCACGCCGGCCACGGCGACCGCCGGCCAACGCGACGGCCGGCGCGCCAGCAGCGCGTCGACGACCGCGGCCCACAGGATCGCGGCGAACGCGGCCAGCGGGAACATGTAGCGCGACAGGAAGAACGGCACGCCGAAGAAGAACCCGTAGTACAGCGCCAGGCCGCCGGCATACAGCAGGAGGAGCACCACGAACGTCCTCACGCGCGCATCCGCGCGGTGTGCGATCCGCACGGCGAGCGCGCCGGCGGCGACGATCACGACGACCGAGCCGGCGATCACGGCCGGGTGCGTCTCGACGCTGGCCGGAACGGGGATCACGGCGACGACGTACTCCGCGATGGCCACGGGCAGGTGCGCCAGGTTCGAGGCGAAGGAGCCGAACCCGGCCTCGGCGCGGCCGCTCACCGGCACGATGCTGCCGAACCCCAGGTAGTTGTGGACCAACCAGGGAGCGATGATCGTCACCGCCGTCGCGCCCATGACACAGGCCGCTCCGAACTGCGCCCGGGTGGGCGCCAGCCGTGCCCCGGGTCCGAGCAGGAAGCGCACGAGGCAGGCGGCGAGCACCAGGAACACCGCGTCCACGCGTGCCCACAACGTCAAGCCCAACACTGCGCCGAGGAACAGCGCGCGCCGGGGGCTCCATGGCGAGAGCGGGTCGGGCGGCGCCAGGAAGGCGTGGACGAACCACAGCACGCAGGCGGCGAAGGCCCCGGTCTCGAGGCAGTTCATCCCGTGCTTGACGCCGATGCCGCTCGCGAACCAGACCGCGGTGGCCAGCGCCGCCACGAGGTTGCCGCGCGGGTGGTTCGCCAGGACGCGCCGGGAGAGGAGGAAGAGCAGCACTGCTCCGACCAGCGCCAAGACGAGTTGGATGGCCAGAACCGCCCGCACTCCGGCGACGCGCTCCCCGTCGAAGAGGGCGAAGCAGCCAGCGTAGACCGCCGACATCAGGGGCTGCGTCCCGTTCGTCGGCAACGTGCCGGCCGCCGTGCTGAAACCGTGACCGAGCGCGAAGTTGCGCGCGATCGTCAGCATCAAGTAGCCGTCCTCGGTCGGGAACTGCCGCAGGAGCCGGGTTTCGTCCGCAAACAGCGGGATGGCGCGTGACACCAGGCCGATCGAGAAGAGCGCCCCGATCGCTGCGCGCAGGGCGATCATCGCGAGCACGCGCGTTCCGCGCCGCGCGAACGGTTCACGGCCCGACGCGGCCCGCGCCACGCGAAGCGCCGGCCGCAGCGCGGGAGCGCCGGCGCGAAACGGGTGCGCAGGCGACCTCGGACACGGGAAATGCCCGCCACGGCGCGGATCGTAGCCACCACCACCTCCGGCCGGTAGTCGGGGGCGCTCGGTCGGGGGCAGGGCTCGTCGGGTGACGGGCGCCGGATCACGACGTCGGGACCCGCGGACGGCGGACCACCGAACGCCGGACTCGGCGCGCGATGTCCAGCGGCAGGCTGCTCCAGCGCGCCGTCGCGCCGGAGTTGCGCGCGCCCGCCAGGTGGAAGTAGTCGAACAGGAGCGCCTTGCCGTCCGCGCGGCCCTCCCGGAAGCGGCCGTTGAAGAGCAGCGTCTCCCCGCCCCACAGGAAGCGGAACGCGTAGGCCAACGCCTGCGAGGACAGGCTGACGTCGCAACGGGCCGCGTCGCGCTCGATGGGCACGAGCCCGCGCAACGGGTCGAAGGCGTAGCTCTGCGCGTGATCCACGACGTGGATCGTCGCGGGCTCGGGAGACAGCGCGCGCCAGGCCAGCGTGGCCAGGGCGCCGAGGCGACCGGCGCGCCGGCCGCGCAGCCGGACGCTGGCGGCCGCGCAGCGCAGCCGGTGGCGAAGCGGATCGGAGCCCGCGCTCATGGCGCGCGCGTACTTGCGGCTCTCCGCGATCAACTCCTCGGGACCGACCCGCCGGGCCGCAGCGCGCGGGCGCGTCGCGACCTCGGCTTGGTCACGGGCGTAGCGCGCCAGCGCCGGTTCCGGGTCGAGGTCCTGCCCGACCGACCACACGTCCCCGGGGTACATCGGGACCGGCTTGGCGCGCGAGCCGCGGGCGAGCTCGCCCACGACCTCGGCCAGCGGCAGGAAGCCCTCGTTCATGAAGGCGTTCTCTTCGTGGCAGAACCAGACGTAGCTCGCGATCGGCAGCACGTACCGCGGCTCGAATTCCTGGCAGTGCATGATCGCGCGGGCGAGCATCTTCCGCGCGCCCGAGCGTCGCCGCGCGAGCTCCTCGGCGTTCCCGTCCCAGGCCGAGATCGAGAACTGGGTCGCCAGCACGTCGATGGGGCCGACTCGGTGCCTGATGGCGCGCGCCTGCTCGCGCTCGAACACCGGGCAGTCGTTCAGGTTGAGCAGGGTCGCGCCCGGCGTCCGCACGCACAGCCAGGAGTCCTGGAAGCCTGCAAAGGGCGTGCACAGGACGTCGAATCCGGGCGCGAGCTCGACCCACTCGTCGGGGGGCAGCTCACGCACCGCGGCGAAACCCAAGTCGGCGCAGAACTCCACCACCTTGCGATCCACCGTGCGCTGGTACAGCACCGTGATCCGTGCGCGCACCTCGGGCGGGATGCGCCTCAAGGTCGGCGGGTGGAAGTGGTCGGGGTGCTCGTGCGAGAACCAGATGTGCGTGATCGAGGCGAAGTCCGCGTGCCGGAACGTGGAGCGCGCCAGCAGCGCCCACGACTCGTCGAAGGCGGTTCCGTCCAGCCAAGGATCGCTGATCAGCCGGACGCCCTGCGCCTCGATCACGAACGAGGCGTGGTTCACGAACTCGATGCGCATGGAACGACCCGGCATCGGGCTCGGGGGCGGTCGACCTTGAGGGGCCGAGCTGGGCGCTGCGCCGCTCGAGGTCGGGGGGACTCCCGGCACCAGGACGCTCACGGAAGGTCCAGTAGGGACCGGCGACTGGTCGATCCAAGCCACGCACGTCCAGGGCCCGCGCTGGCCGGCGGCGGACCCGCCGGCCAGCGCGGTCCGGGCCGGGTCACTCCTGCGTCGACCCCCGGTACCCGAGGACCGGGGCGCCGCAGTCCGTGTAGAGTCTCCGTTCCCAGTCCCCGGTCGACCGAGTTCGGGCTCGCGATCTCGCCGCCGCCTCCACGCGCCCTCCCGTGCGCGCGCGGGCCGCGCTTCGTCGCTGGCCGGCCCCCCTCGGCGTCCCGCGATCGATGACCGCCCCTCCCGAATTCGAAGCATCGCCGAACGACGTCGCGATCGTGGGCGCAGCCTGCCACGTGCCGGGCGCACGCGACGTGCGCTCATTCTGGCGCAACCTGCGCGCCGGGGTGGAGTCGATCCGCGCGCTGGGCGAGGAGGACCTGGCCGCGCGCGGAGTCGATCCCGAGCTCTCGAGCCGCCCGAACTACGTGCGTGCGGCCGTGGTCCTGGAGGACATGGAGGCCTTCGACGCGGGTTTCTTCGGCTTCACGCCCAAGGACGCGGCGATCACGGACCCGCAGCACCGCCACTTCCTGGAGTGCGCCTGGGAGGCGCTGGAGGACGCCGGCCACACGCCCGAGGGCTTCGCGGGTCCGATCGGCGTGTTCGCCGGCTCGGGCATGGCGGCGTACATGACCTTCAACGTGCTCGCGAACCGCGAGCTCGTGGACGAGGTCGGCCTGTTCCTGCTGCGGCACACCGGGAACGACAAGGACTTCCTGACGACGCGCGTCTCCTACACGTTCAACCTGCGCGGCCCGAGCGTCAACGTGCAGACGGCCTGCTCGACCTCGCTCGTGGCGGTGCACATGGCCTGCCAGAGCCTGCTGAGCGGCGAGTGCGACCTGGCGCTCGCGGGGGGCGTGACGATCCAGCTCCCGCACGGCGTCGGCTACCTCTACCACGAGAACGAGATCCTCTCGCCCGACGGGCGCTGTCGCCCGTTCGAGGAGCGCGCGCAGGGCACCGTGTTCGGCAGCGGGGCCGGGGTCGTGGTGCTACGTCGGCTCGCCGACGCGCTCGCGGACAAGGACCACGTCTACGCCGTGATCCGTGGCAGCGCGATCAACAACGATGGCGCACAGAAGGTCGGCTACCTGGCTCCCAGCGTGGACGGTCAGGCCGCGGCGATCGCCGAAGCCCTGCGCGTGGCGGACGTCGCGCCCGAGACCGTCGGCTACGTCGAGGCACACGGCACCGCCACCGCGGTCGGTGATCCGATCGAGATCGCGGCGCTCACGCGTGCCTTCCGCACCGGGACCGATCGCAGCGGCTTCTGCGGCGTCGGTTCGGTCAAGAGCAACATCGGGCACCTCGACACGGCGGCCGGGGTCGTCAGCCTGATCAAGGTCGCCTTGGCGCTCGAGCAGCGCGAGCTGCCGCCGACGTTGCACTACGAGCGTCCCAGCCCGCACATCGACTTCGGCTCGACGCCGTTCTACGTCGTCGACTCGCTGCGGCCCTGGACCGCCGATCTCGGTCGGCGTCGCGCGGGCGTGAGCTCGCTGGGCGTCGGCGGGACGAACGCGCACGTGGTCGTCGAAGAGGCGCCGGCCGTCGCTCCCGTTCCCGCGCCGCGCGCGCCACAGCTCTGTGTGCTCTCCGCGCGCAGCGAGGCGGCGCTGGCCGCCGCCGCCGAGAACCTGCGCTTGCACCTCGAGGCGGACGAGCGCTCGGACCTGTTCGACGTGGCCTGGACGCTCCAGACCGGCAGGCGTGCCTTCGCCTACCGCCGTTCCTGGGTCGCGCGGGACCGCGCGGAGCTGATCACCAAGCTCGCCGCGCCCGCCGGCGCCGCCACGCCAACGCCGAAACAGCCACCCTCGCTGGTGTTCCTGCTGCCGGGCGGCGGGGCGCAGTACCCGGCGATGGGGCGCGACCTCTACCGCTCGGAGCCGGTGTATCGCGACGAGGTGCGCCGCTGCCTGGACCTGTGCGAGCCAGCGCTGCGCGCCGCGATCGAGCGCCTGCTCGATCCGCGCCCCGAGGATCTCGCGGCCGCGGCGACCGCCTTCGAGCGCCCTTCGATCCAGCTCCCGGCGTTGTTCATCGTCGAGTACGCGCTGGCCCGCCTGTGGATGTCGTTCGGGCTCGCGCCGGCCGCGCTGCTCGGACACAGCATGGGCGAGAACACCGCGGCCTGCCTGGCCGGCGTGATGAGCCTCTCCGATGCCCTGGGGCTGGTCGTGCTCCGCGGCCAGCTCTTCGAGCGCGTGCCGGAAGGCGGCATGCTCAGCGTGGAGCTCCCCGCGGACGAGCTGCGCGCGCTGCTGGGGCCAGAGCTGTCCCTGGCGGTCGTCAACGGGCCGGCGCTGTGCGTGGCGTCGGGGCCCGTCCAGGCGCTGGATCGGCTGCAGACGGAGCTCGCGGCCCGCGAGGTGGGCTTCCGCCGGATCCACATCTCGATCGCCGCCCACTCGGCGCTGCTCGACGGGATCCTGTCCGAGTTCGAGGCCTACTTGCGGCGCATCCCGCTGGCGGCGCCGCGCATTCCGATCGTGTCGAACACCAGCGGCGAATGGCTCAGCGATGCGGAGGCCACGAGCCCGGAGTACTGGACTCGTCACCTGCGGTCCACGGTCCAGTTCGCGGCAGGCGTGCGCACGCTGCTCGCCGATCCCGCCCGCGTGCTGCTGGAAGTCGGCCCGGGGAACACGCTGGGCACGCTCGTGCGTCAGCAATGCGACCCGCGAGTCGCGCGCAACGTGCATTCGTCCCTGCGTCACCGCGACGAGCAAGTGGGCGACGTCGAGTTCGCCCTGGGCGTGCTCGGCAAGCTGTGGTGCGCGGGGCTCGCCGTCGACTGGCGCGCAGTCCACCGCGGGGTCGGCGCGCGGCGCGTGTCGCTGCCGACGTACCCGTTCGAGCGCCGTCGGCACTGGATCGAGGCCACGCCGCAGCCAGCGCAGGCGGGTCCGGCGCGCCTCACCAAGACCAAGGACCCGTCGCGCTGGTTCTATGAACCGACCTGGCGACGGCTCGAGCCGCAGGCTCCGGTCCCGATCCCGGCCGGCGAGTGCTGGCTCGTCTTCGCCGAACCCGGCGGTTTCGGCGAGGCCGTCGCCAGCCGCGGCGCGGCACGCGGGGCGCGCGTCGTCGTCGTCCAGCCCGGCGACGCCTTCGAGGAACTCGCTCCCGACCAGTACACGATCGTTCCGCAGGAGCGCGACCACTATGTCGCGCTGCTCGAGACGCTGGCGGCGAAGGGCACCTTCCCCGCGCGCGTGGTCCACGCCTGGCTGGTCGGCACGGGGGACGCGACGGCGGTGACGACCACGCATCTCCACCGCGCACTGGAGTACGGGTTCTACAGCGTCCTGTTCCTGGGTCAGGCGCTTGGTGGGCTGGCGCTCTCGGCGCCGATCCACATCGATGTCTTGGCCAACGGGATGCAGCGCTTGGGCGACGAACCGCTGCCGCACCCGGCGAAGGCGACGGTGATCGGACCGTGCCGCGTCATGCCCAAGGAGCTGCCAGGCGTCACCTGTGCCGTCGTCGATCTGGTCTTGCCGGACGGGTCGCGTCGCAACGGACGCCACGAGCCGTCGGCCGGTGGGTGGGACGCGCTGGTCGACCAGGCGCTGGGTCCGGCCACCACGGGGGTGTTCGCCCTGCGCGGCGGCGCGCTCCAGGTGCTCGCGCATCGCCCCGTGGAGCTGTCGCCGGCGGCCGACGGGCACTCCTCACTGCGCGAGAACGGTGTCTACCTGGTGACCGGCGGGCTCGGGGGCATCGGCGGGCTGATCGCGGAGCACCTCGCGCGACGCGTGCGCGCCCGCGTCGCCTTGCTGACGCGCCGTCCGTTCCCGCCACGCGAGGAATGGCGCGCACGCGTCGAGCGCGGCCCGCGGGACGAGACGACGCGCCGGATCGCGAGCCTGCTCGAGCTCGAAGCCCTGGGCGCGCGCACGCTGGTCGCCACCGGCGACGTGGCGAACATCGAGGACATGCGTCGCGTCCTGGACCAGATCGAGCGCGAGTTCGGCGCCCTGAACGGCGTGTTCCATGCCGCCGGGACGATCGACGACGGCCCCTTGCAGATCAAGTCACCGGCCGGCGTCGACCGCGTGTTCACGCCCAAGGTGCACGGCACGTTGCTCCTCGACGAACTGCTCGCGGGCCAGTCGCTCGACTTCTTCGCGGTGTGCTCGTCGACCAGCGCGATCCTCGGTCCTGCGGGGCAGGTCGACTACGCCGCAGCCAACGCGTTCCTGGACGCGTTCGCCGCCCAGCGCTCGGCGCGCGGCGCGGGGCGCACGCTCGCGATCGCCTGGGGGGTCTGGAACGAAGTCGGGATGACGGCGCGGGCGGGTGCGCCGACCAGCAACGAGCCGGCGCGGGCGCGCGCGGCCGAGGTGCCGGTGGACGCGGGCCCGACGCATCCGCTCCTGGGCCGTCGCACGGAGCCGGACTCTGGCGTGATCGAGTTCCAGGCCGAGTACTCCTGCGCCACGCATTGGATCCTGGGCGAGCACCGGCTGGGCGACGGCACGCCCTTGATCCCTGGGGTCGGGTTCGTGGAGCTGGCCTACGCGGCGGGTCGCGCGGGCGCCGGCTGGGATGACCCGATCGAGATTCGCGACCTGTCGTTCGTCGCGCCGCTCGTGGTGCGCGACGACGAGACGCGACTCGTGCGCGTGCGTCTGGCGCGCGAGGGTCAGGCCTTCATGTTCGAGGCCTGGAGCCGCGGTCGCGACGAGGGCCAGGACGCCTGGCGCCTGCACGCGCAGGCGCGGATCGCGCGAGCGGAGCCCGGGCTGGAGCCCGCCGCACCCCTGGAGGTCCCGGCCGGGGCTGACACGGACGATCGCGATGCGCAGCGGACCGCGCAGCAGGGGCGGCACCTGAGGCTGGGCCCGCGCTGGCGGAACCTGAGGGCGCTGCGGCGCCAGGGTGGTGCGGCGCGCGCGCGCCTGGAGCTCGAGCCTGGTTTCCACGCCGATCTCGCCCAGCATCCGCTCCACCCCGCGCTGCTCGACATGGCGACCGGCTTCGCCCTGCCGCTCTTGGAGGGCTACGACGCGCGCGAGAGCTTCTACGCACCGCTGGCCTACAAGCGCATCGTCGTCCGTGGCGCGCTGGCGCCGCACGTCACGAGCAACGCGCGTCTCTCCCCGGGGAGACCCGCGCAGAAGGACCTGGCGTGGTTCGACGTGCAGATCACCGACGGCAACGGCCGCCTGCTGCTGGAGGTCGAGGAATTCGCCGTGCGCCGTTTGTCCGACACGTCGGCGCTGTCGGTCACCCGTCGCACGGAGCGCGACGACGCGGTTCGCGCGGCGCGCGCTGAGGACGACGGCGGCCCGCTGGCCCGCTTGATCGCCCACGGCATCCGCCCCACGGAGGGGATGGCGGCCTTCGAACGCGTCCTCGACGCCTGTCGGTCGGCGCAGGTCGTCGTCTCGTCCATCGATCTCGACCTGCTGCGCGGCGAGATCGAGCGCGCCGCAGCGCGTCCGGCGCCCGTCACGGCCTCGGGCGCTCCTCCGACCGCCGACTTCGTCGGTCCACGCGACGAGGTCGAGCGCGCATTGGCCGCCCTGTGGCAGGAGCTCCTGGGCGTCGAGCGCGTCGGGATCCACGACGACTTCTTCGAGCTGGGCGGCTACTCGCTCGTGGCGGTCCGGCTCTTCGCGCGCGTCAAGAAGCTCTACAAGCTGGAGTACGCCCTGTCGGTGCTGTTCGAGACGCCCACGGTCGCCGGGCTCGCGGAGCGCATCCGCTCCGAGCTGGGCCCGAGCGCGGGCGGCGACGCGTCGACCACGACGGCCGCGGAGCCGCGCCCCAAGCACGCCTTCCTCGTGCCGCTGCACGCCGGTCGCGCGCCTCAGGACACGCCGTTCTTCCTGGTCGCGGGGATGTACGGGAACATCATGAACCTGCGCCACCTGGCCGGGCACCTGGGCGCCGATCGTCCGGTGTACGGGATCCAGGCGCGCGGTCTGGACGGCAAGGCCCCCCCGCACGAGACGTTCGAGGAGATGGCGCGCGACTACCTGCGCGAAGTGCGCGCCGTGCAGCCCCGGGGTCCGTACCTGATCGGCGGTTACTCCGGCGGCGGCATCACCGCGTACGAGATGGCACAGCAGCTCACGCGGGCCGGCGAGCAGGTCGCGCTGCTCGTCTTCCTCGACACGCCGACCACCAGCGAGCCGCCGCTGACCTACGGGAAGCGCGTGCGCCTCGCGCGCCAGCGCCTCGCACGCCAGGGCCTGGGGTTCTTCGTCGGCGCACTGCAACGCAAGTGGGAGGATCGCAGGCGCGCCGTGCGTCTGGCCGTGAACAGGCCGCTCGGGAAGCTGCGGCCCTACGAGTTCCGCACCGAGAACATCGAGGCAGCCTTCTACCGCGCGCTGGCGCGCTACACGATCGAGCCCTACCACCACCCGGTCGCGCTGTTCCGTCCGCCACTGGAAGAGGCCTTCACGTTGGCTCCCGACCACGTCGTGAACTCTGCGGGGAGCTGGGTCGAGCCGCAGAACGGCTGGGGGCCCTACCTGCCCGCGGGCCTCGACGTCCACGTCGTGCCCGGCAACCACGACAACATGGTCCTCGAGCCCAACGTGCGAGTGCTCGCGGCGCGCCTGCGTGCCTGCCTGGACCGCGCGTCCCGCGGAGCGCTGCGCTCGCCGGCCGCGCCGGCTCGGGGGAGCTGAAGGGGCCGCGCCGCCCCGCATCCGCGATGCAGGTCCTCGAGTCGAGCTGGATCCGCGCCCGCCTGGCGGAAGTGCCGGACGAGGAGCTGTTCCCGCTGCTCGACGTCGGCTCGTCGACGCTCGAGTTTCGCACTCAGGTCCAGCCCTACATCGAGTCGGAGGTCTTCGCGCCACTGGCGCGCCGCGGCGGGCGAGTGTGGCACGCCGACATCAAGCCGGCGCCGGGCGTCGATCTGGTAGGGGACTTGCTCGACCCCGACTTCCAGGAGCGCCTCCGCGCGCTGGGCGTGCGCTCGGCCCTCGTCTGCAACGTCCTGCACCACGTCACCGACGCCGAGCGCCTGTGCGCGGCGATCGCGGCGGTGGTCCGGCCCAAGGGACGCGTGATCCTCAGCGGGCCGCACCGCTTTCCGCGGCACTTCGACCCGATCGACACGCTGTTCCGCCCGGACCTGGCGCAGGTCGCGGCGCTCTTCCCGCAGGCCTCGCTGGAGGCGGGAGAGATCCTCGATTGCGGCAACTGGCGGCAGTGGCGGGCGGCCGAGCGGGGTGGTCGGTCGTTCCCGCGCGCCTTCGCGCGCCTGTTCACGCCGTTCTACCGGCCGCGCAAGTGGCTGGAGTTGGCCTGTGAAGCTCCGTACTTCGTGCGGCATGTCCGCACGTTCGTGGCCGTCCTGAGGCTGCCATGACACCTGCCGTGCTGGAGTCTCCCGGCGCCCGCACCGGCATCGTCGTCGTCGGACGCAATGAAGGCCGGCGACTCGTGCGTTGCCTCGACGCGCTCACGCGCCTCGGCCTGCCGACCGTCTACGTCGACTCGGGATCGACCGACGGCAGCGTCGCCGAGGCGCGGGCACGCGGCCTGGAGGTCGTCGAGCTGGATCGCTCGACGCCGTTCACCGCGGCGCGCGCGCGGAACGAGGGCTGGCGGCGACTGGCAGAACTCGACCCCGCGCTCGAGCTGGTGCAGTTCGTGGACGGGGACTGTGTGCTCGACGACGGTTGGATCCCCGCCGGGCAGGCGGCGCTGCGAGGCGCGCCGCGGGTCGCGGCCGTCTGTGGGCGGCGGCGGGAAATCGCGCCCGAGGCTTCGCTGTACAACCGGCTGTGCGACCTGGAGTGGGACACCGAGCCCGGATTCGACGTGGACTGCGGCGGAGACGCGCTGATGCGCGTGGCCGCGCTGCGCGAGGTCGGCGGCTTCGACCCGTCGTTGGCCGCGGGCGAGGAGCCCGAGCTGTGCATGCGCCTGCGTGCGCGTGGCCATCAGGTCCAGCGGATCGGCGTCGAAATGACGCTGCACGACGCGGCCATCGAGCGTTTCAGCCAGTGGTGGAACCGCGCGGTGCGCACCGGGTACACGGCCGCGCAGTTCTGGCACGTGCGCCGGACGCCGCTGGGGCGCACCCGGCTGAGGCGCGTGCTCAGCGCGATCCTGTGGGCTGCCGCGGTCCCCACCGCCGTCGCGGCCAGCGCGTGGATCGCGGTCGGGCGCGGTTTCCCAGTCGGTCCAAGCGTGTGCGTCGCGGTCCTCGTCGCGCTGGGCTCGTACGCGGTGCCGTTCACGCGCGCGCGGCGTGGCCGTCTCGCGCGAGGCACGCGGGGTGCGGACGCCACCTGGTACGCACTGTTCTGCCTGGTCGGGAAAGTGCCCGAATTGCAGGGCGTCCTGCGCTTCGCTGCCCACCGCGCCAGCGGACGACGCGCGGCGCTGATCGAGTACAAGGACGTGCCCTCCGCACGCGAAAGCCCGCCCTCGGCCGGGCTTGGGGGACAGGCGTGAGCCTGCGCCGCAGCATCCGCACCGCGCTCGACCACGGCGCGCGGGGTCTCGGGCTCTTGCACCTCTTCGAGCGTCGCATGCGCCGAGAGCTCACGGTGCTCATGTACCACCGTGTGCTCCCCGCCACGGAGTGCGTCGACTATCCGTTCCCGTCGCTCGTGATGCCGGCCGATTGGTTCGAGGCGCAGGTGTCCTGGCTGGCCGCCGAGTCGGAGCTCGTGACGGTATCGGCCGGGCTCGCGGCGCTCGCGAGTCCGGCACGGGTGCGGCCGCGTCCGCTCGTGGCCCTGACCTTCGACGACGGCTACTGGGACAATCACGCCATCGCGGCGCCGATCCTCGAGCGACACGGCGCCCGCGGGACGTTCTTCGTGACCACGGACTTCGTCGCCAGCGGCCTGCCGATGTGGTTCGATCGTGCAGCCGCCATCATCCGCGCCACGCCGGACCGGATCCTCAACGCCGCGGCGTCCGCCCACGGCTGTGCGCCACCGGCGCCCGAGACGGCGGCGAAGGGGCGCGTGCGTGCCTGGGTCGAGGCCCTCAAGGGTTGCGCGGCGGCGCAACGCGAGACCTTCCTCGGAGCCCTGGGCCCGGCACCCGACGGCACGGCGCTGTTCGACCCCATGAGTCCTGTCCAGGTCGGCGAACTCGCGCGGCGCGGGCACGAGATCGGCGCGCACTCGTGCTCGCACGCGATCTTGCCGCTGGCCGACGCTGACGAGCTCGCGCGCGAGTTGCGCGAGTCGCGTGCGGCGCTGCGCGCCTGGACCGGAACCGACGTCGCGGGCTTCTGCTACCCGAACGGCTCGCACGACGAGCGTGTGGTGGCCGCCACGCGCCGCGCGGGCTACGGCTTCGCTTGCACGACGGAGGTGCCTGCCGGCGGGGGCGTGGTCGACCCGCTGCGACTTGCCCGCCACGACGTCACACCCGACCGCGTTTCCAAGCCGGGCGGCGCCTTCGATCTGACGGCCTTCCGTGCCGAGGTGGCGGGCTGGCACACCTGGCTGCGATGAGCGCGCACGAATCCTCGACCGGCAACGGGCCCGCGCGCGGCGTGCGCGTCGCGATGCTCGTGAACCAGTATCCCAAGACGAGTCACAGCTTCATCCGGCGCGAGATCACGGCGCTCGAGGAGCTGGGCGCCGAGGTCCTGCGCTACTCGATCCGCAGGAGTGGAGAGCCGCTCGTGGAGCCGGCGGATCGGGCCGAGGGTCTGCGGACCTGCGTCGTGCTGGACCAGGGAGCGCTGGCGCTCGCGCTGGCCTTCGCGCGCGTGGTCGTGCGCCGGCCGTGCCGAACGCTGCGGGCCGTGGGGCTCGCGCTGCGGATGGCGCGACGCTCCGACCGCGGCGTCGTCGCGCACCTGGCCTGGCTGCTCGAGGCCGCCTGGCTCGAGCGCGACCTGGCGCGCCAGCGCATCGGACACCTGCACGCCCACTTCGGCACCAACTCTGCGGCCGTCGCGCTGCTCGTCGAGGCGCTGGGCGGTCCAGGCTACAGCTTCACTGCGCACGGGACCGAGAGCTTCGACGCCCCGGCCACGATCTCCCTCGGAGACAAGGTCGATCGAGCGCGTTTCGTAGTAGCCGTCAGCGAGTGGGGCCGCGCGCAGCTCCTGCGCCTGGGGAGCCCGGGTTCCGGCCAGAAGATCCACGTCGTGCGCTGCGGCCTCGATCGCGCGTTCCTGGAGGCTTCGCCGGTCGCACCGCCGACGGGCCCCCGCCTCGTGTGCGTGGCGCGCCTCAGCATCGAGAAGGGTGTCGACCTGCTCGTCGAGGCGCTGGCGCTGCTCGCGGGCGAGGGCGTCGAGTTCGAGCTCGTCTTGGTGGGGGACGGCGACCTGCGCCCGCAGATCGAAGCAGCGGTCGCGAGCACGGGGCTCGCGCGGCGCGTGCGACTCGACGGCTGGGGCGATGCCGCGCGCGTGCGGGCGGCCATCGAGCAAGCTGCCGTGCTCGTCGTGCCGAGCCGCGCCGAAGGCCTGCCGGTCGTGATCATGGAAGCCCTGGCGTTGCGGCGTCCGGTCGTGGCCACCGCGGTCGGAGGGATTCCGGAACTCGTGATGGACGGCGTCAGCGGCTGGCTCGTTCCTCCGGGGTCGGCACGCGCGCTGGCCGAAGCGCTGCGCACGGCGCTCGCGACGCCGCTCGCGCAACGCGCGGCGCTGGGCGAGCAGGGGGCGCGTCGCGTCGCGGAGCGGCATGCCGCCCGTTCGGAAGCGCGCGTCCTGCTGCGTCATTTCGCGCAGGCGCTGGCCACGCCCCGCCGCTGACCACGATGCGCGGGCCGTGCCGCGGCGCGCGCTCTCAGCACAACGGCAGGCGCCGCACGCGCTCCCCGCGCAGACGCGACAGCGCGTTGACGACCGCGGGCGCGATCGGCGGCACCCCGATCTCGCCCACGCCGCCGGCGGCTGCGCGGCTGCTCAGGATCTCGACGTGGATCTCGGGCGAGGCCGAGTAGGTCGCCAAGCGATAGTCGAGGAAGCCACTCTCGACGACCGCGCCGTCCTCGATCGTGATCCGGCCGAAGAGCGCCGCGCTCAGGCCGAACACGATGCCGCCCTCGATCTGCGAGGCGATCAGGTCGGGATGCACGATCCGACCGCAATCGACCGCGCAGAACACGCGGTGCACACGGATCCCCTGATCGTCCTCCCCGACCTCGGCAATCATGGCCACGTAGCTCTCGAACGAGGCGTGGACGGCCAGCCCGCGCGCGCGTCCCGCGGAGAGCGGCACCAAGGCAGCACTGCGCTCCACGGCGTCGAGGACCCCCCGGTGCCGCGGCGCCGCGTGCAGGAGCTCGCGGCGGAGCGCGGCCGGCGAGCGTCCCAGCGCCTCGGCCACCTCGTCGATGAAGCACTCGACGGCGAACGCGTTGTAGGAATGCCCGACCGAGCGCCAGAAGCCGAGCGGCACGGGCGTCGGTACCGCGCGGTAGCGGACCTCGACGTGCGGCGTCGCGTAGGGGAACTCGACCGCGCCTTCGACGCCGACGGGGTCGACCCAGGTCGCCTCGCCGCCCGCCGGCTTGATGATCGACGGTGCGGCGATCCGGTGCTGCCAGGAGAGCAGCGCGCCGTCACCCAAGCGTGCCGTGAGCCGATGCAGCGCGCAAGGCCGGTACAGGTCGTGGCGCAGGTCGTCCGTGCGCGACCAGACGAGCTGCAGCGGCGCGGGCGTGGTCAGCTTCCTGGCGATCGCGACGGCCTCGCGCACCTCGATGTCGTGCACACGCCGGCCGAAGCCGCCGCCGACGAACGTCGGGCGCACGCTGACCGATGGCTCCGAGAGCCCGAGCAGCTCCATCGCCGTGAGCTGCACGCGGCCCGGCGCCTGCGTCGGCGCCCAGATGTCGCAGCGGCCGTCGTGCAGCCAGACGGTGCAGTTGATCGGTTCCATCGGCGCGTGCGCCAGGAAGGGGACCTCGTACTCCGCGTGCAGCGTGCGGCTCGCCTCGGCGGGCTCGGTTCCGGCGGTCCGGGCCGTCGCCAAGTCACCTTCGATCGCGGTCCGCAGGTCGCGCTCGATGTGCGAGCCTTGCAGCGACACGTGCGGCCCGGGCTCCCAGTCCAACTCCAGCGCGTCCCGAGCTCGCAAGGCCGTCCAGGTGTCCACGGCCACGACCGCGACGCCGTGATCGGTCGTGACGACCTGGCGCACACCGGGCAGGGACTCCGCGTGCCGGGAGCTCACACCCCGCAGGCGCGCACCGAAGCGTGGCGGACGCGCCAACGCGGCGAAGACCATTCCGGGCAGGCGCACGTCGAGCCCGAAGCGCGCACTGCCGTCGACCTTCGCCGGCAGGTCCTTGCGCGGGAGTGATCGACCCAGGAGGCGCGGCGGGAGATCGTCCTCGGCGCCGACCTCGGGCACCGGCTCGCGGCTCGCGAGCAGGGCCAACTGGCCGTAGCCGAGCCTCCTCCCGCTCGGCGAGTGCACGACGAAGCCGGCCTCCGTCGCACATTCCTCGCGGGCGCAGCCCCAGGTCTTGGCAGCGGCGGCCATCAGCATCGCGCGGGCCGCGGCGCCGCTCTGGCGCAGGACCTGCCACTGCGAGCGCACGCTCGAGCTGACCGCGGTGAACTGCACGCCGTAGTTGCGGCTCGCCAGCGGCTGGACCGGCTGGACCCGCGACCAGTCGGCGTCGAGGCCGTCGGCGACCAGCATGGGCAAGGCGGTCCACACGCCCTGCCCCAGCTCGGACCGATTGACCCAGATGCGGACGCTGCCGTCGGTCTCGATCGCGAGATAGACGTTGGGCGAGAACGAGCCTTCGCGCTCGGGGACGTTCTTGCGCCAGCGTTCGCGACGCGTCCCGTACCAGATCCCGAGCACCAGCCCCAGGCCACCCGCGCCACCCGCCACGAGCAGCTCGCGGCGCCCGATCTTCCCGATCGGGCTCTTCATCGCCGTCGGCACCGATCGATCGCCTTGCGGATGCGCGGATAGGTCCCGCAGCGGCACAGGACGGCGTCCATCGCGGCTTGGACCGCCTCCTCGCCCGGATCCGGATCGGCCCCGAGCAGCGCCACGGCCGCCAGGATCTGCGCCGGCTGGCAGTAACCGCACTGCGGCACGGACTCGGCGATCCAGGCGGCTTGCACGGGGTGCTGGCCCTCCCGGCCGAGGCCCTCGATCGTCGTGATCTCTCCCCGGACCTCCCCGACCGGCAGCACGCACGAGCGACGCGCCTGGCCGTCGACGAGCAGAGTGCACGTCCCGCACGCGCCGATGCCGCAGGCGAACTTGGTGCCCGTGAGCTGCAGCACGTCGCGCAGCACCCACAGGAGCGGCATCTCGGGCGGCACATCGACCGCGACGTCCTCGCCGTTCAACCGCAGCGTGATCATGGGTCTCTTCCGCTTCCAGGGTGGGTGCGCCTCGCGGCGTGCCCAGCGTGGTCGGGTACTCTAGCAACGGCCGCGGGCCGGACTTGGGCCTGGTGATCTCCCCGTGCGCGCAGATACTGTCCCAGCCGGAGCCCACGTGCCGGCCGCGCCCATGAGCAGGCTCCTCGTCGTCATCCTGAACTTCCGGACGGCCGGGCTCGCGATCGATTGCCTCGAGGCGCTCGCGCCGCAGGTCGAGGCCCTGCCCGGCTCGCGCGTGGTCGTGACGGACAACGACTCGGCGGATGGATCGGCCGAGCGCATCGCCCGCGCGATCGAGGACCGGCACTGGGGGCGTTGGGCCGAGTGCGTGGCCTTGCCGCGCAATGGGGGCTACGCCTACGGCAACAACGCGGCCATCCGTCCGGCGCTCCTGGGGCCGGATCCGCCGGAGTACGTGCTGCTGTTGAACCCGGACACCGTGCCGCGCGCGGGCGCGTTGCGGGAGCTGATCGCCTTCTTGGACAGTCGGCCCGAGGTGGGGATCGCGGGCAGCAGGCTCGAGTACGAGGATGGCACCCAACACGACTCGCGTTTCCGCTTCCCTTCGATCCTGACCGAACTCGACACCGGCCTCCGGTTGGGGGTCGTCACCCGACTGGTCGGTCGACACACGCTGCCGCCGCCCTTGGGCACGGAATCGCACCCGATCGACTGGGTCGCGGGTGCCAGCATGATGGTGCGGCGGAAGGTCTTCGAGGACATCGGGCTCCTGGACGAGGGCTACTTCCTGTACTTCGAGGAGACGGATTTCTGCCTGCGCGCCCGGCGGGCAGGCTGGGCCTCTTGGTACGTGCCGGCGAGTCGTGTCGCCCACCTCGTCGGCCGCAGCACGGGCGTGACGAGCCTGCGCGAGCCGGCGCGACGCCGGCCGCGTTACTGGTTCGAGTCGCGTCGGCGGTACTTCGTGAAGAACCATGGGCGGCTCTACGCCTGGGTCGCCGACCTGACCTGGGCCGCGTGCTTCGGCCTCTGGCAGATCCGTAGCCGCGTGCAGCGCAAGCCCGACCACGGTCCGCCCCGCCTGTGGTCGGACTTCGTGCGGTTCAACTTCCTGGAGCGCCCGGGCTGACGCGGCGCCTCGCTGCAGGGCGGCCGCTGGGGTTCAGCGCCGAGCGGAAGCCTCGAGACCAGCCGGGGGCGCACCCGCGGTCCGGGATGTGGGGCGCGCGGGGGACCCGTACCAGCCGGGCGTCGCCTGATTCCAGACCAGGGCCGCGAGCGGGAAGCACAACGCGGCGATCTCCGTCGCGAACCACACGTTGGCGATGCAGATCGAGAGACCGGTGAAGGCTGCGGCGATGCAGGCCCGCACCTTGCGCTGGACCCCGGACGAGGAGAGGAGCGCTCTGTAGGCCCGGATACAGGTCGCCGCGACGAGCACCAGGAACAGCGAGCCTCCGAGCCAACCACCGGTCATGTACATGAACAGGAAGCTGTTGTCGATCGACCAAGCGGCCTGGTAGTTGGCCCCGATGACCGACTCGTCGCCGAACATGCCGACCTTGGGGATCTCCTCGACGTAGATCATCAGGAGCGCGAGCCGGTACTTGCCGCTCTCGGTATTGCCCTCCTGTGCGAGGTCCGCTTCCGTGCTCTCCACGAGATCCTGCGCGGTGTCCGAGAACACGACTGCACCGGCCAGAGCCGCGATCCCCGTCAGGATCAGCGCTGGCAGTCGCGCAGCGGCCATGCTGAACACGCTCGTGACGAGTCCGAGGGCCAGGATGGGCCCGCGTGAGATGGGGCCCAAGACGCCGGCGCACAGCGCCGACGTGGCGAAGTACGACCAGAGGCGCCGTTTGCGATCCAGCCAGCTCCACCCCAACGCCAGCGGCGCGCACGCCACGAGGATCGTCCCGAGCACCAGGGGATGCGGATAGGGCCCGAAGGCGCGCAGGAAGCCCCAGCGCATTCCGCCGCCGTTCTGCCAGAAGTCGGGGACCGGGTAGCCCAGGAGGGCGTTCCAGATCCAGGCCAGCAGACGATCGTTCATCCGCGCTTCGTACAGGGAGAAGCAGCCCAGGAGCGCGCCGCAGATCGCCAATGGAGGCAGGACCGCGCGCAGTCCAGAGAGGTCACGGAACACGGTGCGCGCGTAGAGATAGGGCAGGCCCCAGTCCAGGCTCTGCGTCACCAGCCTGTGGAAGAAGCCCTTCAGGTCGGTGGCCAGACCGAAACTGACCGAGTAGCTCAAGACGATCGCCAGCATCCACAGATCGAGCTTCCTCCAGCTCGGGACGAGCTCGCGGATCCGGCCCGACAGCAGGCTGCCCAGGAAGATCCCGACCGTGACCGCGCGCTGTGGTGAGAGCTCCGTCAGGCCGCGCACCTCGAGGAGGATCCCGCTGGGCACGAGCAGGATGAACGGGATGTAGATGCGCGCGAAAGTCCAGGGAGTCCCGCGCCGGATGACCGCGAGCACGGTCGCCAGCAACGTGAGCAGCACGAAGAGCGGCGGCGTCACTTGTCGGACCGGCCAGCGAACTTCCAGATGGCGAAGTGCGCCTCGTCAGCGCGCTCGAAGGCCAGCCTGCGGCGGGGGAACGTGCGACCTCGATAGACCTCCTGCTCGGAGGACATCCAGATCGTGAGCGCGGGTTGGCGGGCGCGCGGCAACCGAATCAGGGCCCGCCCTTCGACATGCAGAGCGTTGATGTCCGCCACGTAGTCCGTGCCGTGCTCTTCCAGATAGGCGAGCACCTCGCCGCGCTCGAGCCGCTCGAGGTAGTCGTAGCCATTCGCCTTGCCGTCGAGGTTGATCACGCGCCGAGCGGAGAAGTAGCCGAACAGGCCGGCGTCCTTCAGCGCGAAGACGCTGTCCTCGTCCGTGTGCTCGCGTGCCCACGCGGCGGCCTGGAACCACTCACGGTGCGACTCGGTGCGATGCGCGACGATGTTCGCCTGCAGGGCGACGCCGGACGCGGCGATCAAGGCCGGCAAGCCGAGCTTCCAGACGGCGCGCGACCGCGGCCAGGCCAGGCTCGCGCGGTGTGCAGCCTGCGCGACCCCCAAGACGAAGGCTGCGCCGTAGACGACGAAATGCCACCAGTACACGCCCCACGACATGTAGAGAAACGTGTAGCCGAAGTGCAGCGCCGACCCCACCGCCAGGATCGTGAGCGGCGTGACGAGCAGCGCCGGCACAGGCCTCCCGCGCCGACGGTCGAAGGCGAAGACCGCCGCTGCCAGGAGGAGGTCGAGCGCGACGAGGGTCAATCCGAGGCGCATGTCGCCGTCGAGCCCGAGCCGCGCGCGCAGATCCGGGAAGCTGGACTTCACACGGCCGCTGATCGGGCTGAGTGTCCCGAACTGGGCGTGGCACCACAGGAAATAGGGCGCCGCGAAGACGAGCACGCCGGCGACGAGGACCAGGGAGCGGCGAACCAGATCGGCCCAGGGCACGCGGGCCACGATCCCGGCCGCGAAGAACAGTGCGCCCGCGGCGAGCACCACGAAGGCCGAGTCCAGGCGCGCGAGGAAGATCAAGCCGAGCCACAACCCCGTCGTGAAGTTGCTCCGCGCCGGGGCCGACCACCCCAGGCCCTCGCAGCGGTAGACCCACCACGCCCACGCGAACACGGTCAGCAGCACGAGCGCGGTCTCGAGCCCGTTGGACATCGCGGTCAGGAGATTCGGAAGCAGGCACGCCGCCAGGGCCAACGCGCCGAACCCGGGTGCCGCCCAGCGCTCCGTGACCGCCGCAACCAGGGCCAGCGTGGCCCCGCACACCACCGCGCTGACCAGGATCATCGCGCACACGGGCGCCAGCAGGCCCTCCCCCGCGAGGGCGCAGGCTGCGACCATGACCAGCATCCACAACGGGTGGTAGCCGTTCGTCGAGGAGATCCCGTCGAAGCTCGAGCCTTCTCCGCGCACGATCGAGCGCGCGATCTCGAGATAGTAGAAGGCGTCGTCGGACAGCAGGCCCAGGGCGGTAGCCTGGGCATTCCACAGCACCAGTCCGCCCGCCACGAGCAGCGGAAGCACTGCCAATCCGGCTCGCCGCCAGCTCATGGTCACGAGCGCGGGGACGGTCGCGCCGCTCCGGGCGCGCCTGGCCGGAAGGTCGAGGGGGCTCTTCCGACGCCGGCACTCCCGCGGCGCCTGCGGCACTCGGCCAGCGACGTGGTGGCGCAGCGTTCCAGGCGATCCTGTCGAGAACCCGACCCCTCTCCCATGCGCCGGATTCTAGCCGCGCCTGCCGGGACGGACTCAAGCTCCAAGGAGGGTTCGTGCGCGTGCCACGACGATCCACGCGGATGCGGCGAGCCCACGCGGATGCGCACCAGCGCGCGCTCCGCAGGTTCGGGCACAGGTCGCGACCGCACGCGCGACGCCAGCGACTTGGATCGCTGAGTTGGCGACTGCTACGCTGCTTCCATGACGCTCGCACTCGAGAATCCCGTCTCGGGCGCTGCGCGCGACGGTGTCCCTTCCCGCTCGCGCCCGCGCACCGCCGCGCGGCACCGCGCTCGCCTCCAGCGAATTGCCCTGGGCTTGCTCGTGGCGTCATGGGCTCTCTTGGGCTGCAGCGGCGGGGGCTCGGGCTCGAGCGCGCCGAGCGGACTGCGCGTCGCGGGCGGTGCGTGGAGCGCGTGGGGGAGCGAGGGCGGGCCGTTCGCACCGGCATCCGCGACGTTCACGCTGTCCAACCTCGGCGAGGCGCCACTCGATTGGGCGGTCTCCAGCAACGTGGGCTGGTTGTCGCTCTCGCAATCCCTGGGAACGCTGGACGTCGGTGCTTCGGAGCAGGTCGTCGCTGCGCTGAACGTGCTGGCCGAAGGGCTGGCTCCGGGCTCGTACGGAGGCACGCTCACGTTCCTGAACACGACTGACGGGCTGGGGAACACGTCGCGGTCCGTGAGCCTGACCGTGAGCTCGGAAGCCGGCGCCCCGATGACGACCGCCAGTCGCACGAGCGGCGTGGCGCCCCTGGCGGTCTGCTTCGATGCCGTCGGTGGTGCGAGTGCAGTGGTGCAGCCGCCCAGTCCCGGCCTGGACTATGGATCCATGAACTATCGCTGGTCGTTCGGGGATCCCGGCAGCGGGAGCTGGACCATCGGGGGCAAGAGCAAGAACAGCGCTACGGGCTACGTGGCCGCACACGTCTTCGAGACTCCCGGCGAGCATCGCGTGGGCTTGCAGGTCAAGCAGGCCGACGGCACGGTCCACGACTACCACCAGGACATCACCGTGCTCGACCCCAACGTCGTGTATGCCGGCCAGACCTACTACGTCTCGCTGGCCGGGGACGACGGCAACAACGGCCTCTCGCCAGGCGCTCCATTGCGCACCATCTCGCGTGCGATGACCACGCTGTTCGCCTCGAACGGGCCACGACGCGTGCTGTTCCGCCGCGGCGACACCTGGACGTTCGCGTCGACGATCACCGCGACCGGGCGCGAAGGGCCCTACACGATCGGCGCGTATGGAACCGGAGCGAGTCCCGTGCTCCGGGCGACGCACTCCGGCGCCGGCCTCGACCTGCGGCCCTCGGTGCGCGACGTGCGCATCGTCGACGTGGACTTCACGGGACCCCATCCGTCGCCGTCGGACACGGGAGTCCAACTCGGCCGCGACTCGCTGCTCCTGCGCTCGACGGTGCGCGGCTTCGCGACCGCCGTCGGCGGCTACGACTCCCTGTGCATCGGAAACACGGTGGCCGACTGCGTGCTGCTCGACAACGGCAGCTACGGCCTGTACTACGCGCCAGCCTACAACCCGAACTTCGTGAACGACCCGCCCTATCACCTGGCGGTGCTGGGCACGCGGTTCGACAACTCGATCGGGAACTCGCTGCTGCGCACCTACGTGAGTCGCTCGGTCTGGCAGGCCAATCTCTTCCAGCGCGCCGGCCAGTCCAGCGCGCGATTGCTCGGGATCCACGCGCCGAAGAAGGCGGAGTTCGTGAGCATCACGGACAACGTCTTCCAGTCGCTCCAGACCTGGGTGCTGGAAATCGGTCCGGAGAACACGGAGAACGGCGGCTCGGGCGGCGTCCAGCAGGTCGTCGAGAACGTCGTGGTCGAGGGCAACGCGTTCGTGCTGCCGGGCCCCGGGATCGTCTCGGTCTACCTCCTGGTGTGGGGCCGTCACGTGAGCGTGCGCAACAACGTGTTCGATCTCACCGGGGCCGCCTGGGGCAGTGGGATGGTCGTCGAGCGGCGCGGCATCGGGCCGGTGCCGGTCGGAACCAGGATCGAGCACAACACTCTCTACCGAGGCGATGGCGCACCGACCTTCCAGTTGGTCGACGCGACGACCCAGGACCTGACCGCGGTCCGCAACAACATCGTGTACAGCCCCGCCGTGGCCGCGACGGTCGCGACGGGCACCGTCAGCGCGCAGGGCAATCTGACCGTGAACCCCTTGTTCCAGGCTGCGGCCCAGCGCGATTTCCGGCTGCAGGCGGGCAGTCCGGCGATCGATCAGGGTGTCACGCTTCCGGTGCGCAGCGATTTCGACGGGAACGAGCGTCCGCTCGGCCCCGGTCACGACATCGGCGCGTTCGAGCGGCCGTAACCGCGGCCTTCAGGGCTTGTCCGGCAACCGTCCTGTCATGCTCACCGATGCTCAGATCGAGGCGTTGCGAGCCGTTCCCGGGTTCGCGAACTCGCCCACGGGTTTCATCGCACCCGACGGCGCTCTGGACTACTTCAAGCGCAAGATCGTCGACAATCTGGCGCGCCGCTGCGACCTGTCCCGCACGGTGCTGCTCGACGCGGGCTGCCACGAGGGCTGGAATCTCTTGGCGTTCCTGCTGGCGGGGGGGCGGTTCGCGATTGGCGTCGACATGAACGCGGAGGCCTTGCGCGTGGCGGCGGAGTTCGCGCGGATCCTGGGCCTCACGGACCGTGCGCTCTTCTGCCACGGTTCCGTGACCCGGCTCCCGATCGCCGACCGCTCCGTCGACGTGGCCTGTTGCGTCGAAGTCCTCGAGCACCTCGATGGAGGCGCGGACGCCGCGCTGTCGGAACTGAACCGTGTCGCACGCCGGATCGTGTGGGTCACCACGCCCAACAAGCTCTGTCCAGTGGTTGCCCACGACACGCGGCTCCCGCTCGCGCACTGGCTGCCTCCGCACCGTCGCGGCGGCTATGCGCGGCTCTTCGGACGCGAGGCCGACGACGAGCGCAACACCTTCGTGACCCCGTTCCAGGTGCTGCGCGGCCTGGCGGACTTCCGGCTGGACTCCGGGTTCGCCGGCTTCGAGTCGTTCGCCGCGTTCGAGGCCTTCTTCCCGCACTACCTGCCGTACATGGGACCGGGGGTGGCCGGCATCCGCGACCTGGGGCGCGCGAAGCGCCTCGCGTTCGGGCTCTCGTACGGGCTCCTGCGGCACCGCTCGTTCTACGTGCTGCCTTCCTTGACCGGGCTCTTCTTGCGGCGCGACGCCGCGTCCTGATGTTCCGGCCAGTGTGATTTTGTGCGCTGCCCGCCGTTCGCCGAGGGGCGGGACCGCGGACGGGTGCTCGCGCCTGGCTCTCGCTCGCCGAGGTGGCTCCGCGGAACAGTTGCGCCGTGCACGTCCGGTGTGCACGGCGCAACCTCACCCCACGGTTCGACGCCTGCGGGCGCCGGGTGTCAGAGCCTCTCGAGCGCTCCGATGTCGCATCCGCCCGGAGTCAGCGGTCGGCCGTTGCCCGCGAAATCGATCCGCAGCGGGAGCGAGGCCCCGCTGTCGATGGCCGGGCTCGTGGCCTGCAAGCGGAAGTCTCCGGCGGCGGCGTTCTGGAACAGGGGGTTCGCGGTCAGGTTGTTCTGGGCGCTGACCGTCCCCTGAGCGACCGTCACCGACGACGCGGGGCTGTAGACGATGTTGTTGCGCACCCGCGTTTGATCCTGGCTGCTGGCGGTCACGAACTGCCACGGCCCGGCCGAAGGCGTCGCGCGGTACACCGTGTTGTTGTCGATCCGCGTGCCCACGGGCACTGGTCCGATCCCGCGCGCCGACACTCGCACCGAGGCGCCCCAGTTCGCGCCCGTGTGGTCGAAGATGTTGTTGCGCACCGTCACGTGACGGCCCCACACGAGCACGAACGTGTCGACCTGGCTCGCGGGAGGCACGGAGAAGCGGTTCCCCTCGAGGACCACGTTCTCGACGACCTGCTGCACGCCGCCCGAGCCACCGTTCTCCGTGTTCTCCGGCCCGATCTCGAGCACCCAGACGGTCGTGGCGCGGAAGACGTTGTCCGTGATGCTCACGAACTCGGCCTTCTTCGGCGCGTGGATGCCGAGCAGGCGCGTCGCGGATTGTCCAGCACGCTGGAAGAGGTTCGCCTGCCACAGCGAGCGGCTGACGTACGTGCGCAACAACGAGTTCCCGATCGCGTTGTCGAATCGGTTGCCCATCACCGCCAGGTGGCGGGGCGGATCGTTCACGACGTTCGGGTTGTAGGCCGGCGCGTAGTACAGGCCGTACGTGCCGTTGTCGAGGATCGAGCAATCGGCCACCGTGTTGCCGATGCAGGCCGAGTCGTGGCCGGCCACCGCCGTGCGGAACCCGCGCACCGTCGAGCGCAGGAGCAGCGAATCGCGCCCGAGCTGGACGCCCGTGTCGCTCGCGCTGGGATGCGGGCCGCTGAAGTCCACGTCCACGATGCGCACGTCGCTCACCGAGGGCGTCAGGGCGATCCCGTTGCCCGCGTGGCTGGCCTGGATCACCGGGTTCGCCCCGGTTCCGTAGGCGCCGATCGTGTAGGGCCCGTTGCGGCCGCTGGCGGAGATCGACGTGGACATGGGCCAGACGTCGCCGCGCCGGAAGAGCACGCGCCGCGGTCCATGCGAAGCGAACAGCGTGTTCATCGCCCGCGCCGCGGTCCGATAGGCCGTTCCCGGCGTCAGACCGTCGTTCGAGTCGTTGCCCGTGGCCGAGACGTAGTAGGTCCGCCCCGCGTACACCACGTCCGGATCGGTGACGGTGATGTCCTGGTGGTAGTCGTGGATCGTGCCGCCGGGCTCCGTGACCTGCAGGCTGACGCGGTACGTGCCCGGGGTCTCGAACACGTGCGCCGTCACGTACCCGAAGGCGCTGTTCTTGGGCTTGCCGTTGATCGCCCAGGTACCGCTACCCTCGTCGCCGAAGTCCCAGCGGTAGTGCATGCTCGCGTAGTCGGGTGTCGAGCCACCGGGCTGGATCACGCCGCTGGCCTCGCCCACGGCGTCGAAGAACACCGAGAGCGGTGCCACGCCGCTGGTCCGGTTGGCGCTCGACATGGTCGGCGTGCCCGGGTTGCCCTGCTCGACCGTGAGGCGCACGTGGGCCAGGACGCCGGGGGGCTGACCCACCGGCGTTCGGTAGAGGACGAACGCGTCGTAGACGCCAGCCGGCAGCCAATTGGCGACCGCGCTGTTGATCGAGACCTGCACGCTCGTCGAGCTGCCCGGCGGCAGGAAGCCATTCGAGGTCGAGAAGCTGGCCCAGGCCAGGCTCTGCCGGGTGCGCCACAGCATGCCCTGCCCCGTGGTGTTCACGAGCGGCAGCGTGCTGCTCCCCGAGGGGAACGGGCCGCCCTCCGGCCCGGCGAAGTCGATCGTCGACGGTGTCGGAGCTGGGAGGGCCGCCGCCGGCAACCCGAGGACGACTGCGCCGAGCCATCCGATCATCCAGCCTGTCGCTCTGCGCCAGCCCAGGCCGCGATTCTCCGCGGCGGTCCCCGTCCTCGATGCCATGCTCGCCCCCTTCTCGATGTGTGCCTGCCCGTCTCCCGATTGCGAACGTCAACCCACCGCGGCCCAGGGCCGGCGCAGCAGGAGAAGCGCGTTGTCCGCTCCACCCCCGCGGGTGCATGAACAGACCATAATGCAACTTCGTACTACCGCAAGGCCCTGGCTGGGTCCTGGATCGACCGGCGTCGAGTTCCCGTACGGTAGCGGGGGACCTCGAAGCCGCAATCGTGCTGGCTCGGAGGGGCTCTCAGGGCCTGCCAGACCCCATTCCCCCGTGCCAACGGCGGACGTATCGGGGGGGGCCGGCCGCGGTCTTGAGCGGCAGGGCGGAAAGTGCGGACAGGCCTGGGTCCGGAGCGAGGCCCCGGGGGGGGGCCGGACCGCGAGAGCCCCGCGCAGGCCCCCTGCGCGCTGCTCAGGCAGAGCGCAGCGCTCCGAGACCCAGGTCGTAGGCCGCCAGGGCAGCGTTCGTGACGCCGTGCGCGACGACCGCAGCCGTGAGGGATCCGGTGCGCACGAAGACGAGCCCGTAGAGGGCACCGGCGATCGTCGCTCCGATCCAGTGCTCGTGGAGCAGCCCGAAGATCAGGGTCGAGACGATCCAGGCCACGATCGACACGCTCCCGGGCGCCACCTGCCGCCAGTTCATCGAGGTCAACCGGCGCAGCAGGTAGCCGCGGAAGGCCAGCTCCTCCGCCAGCGGGAACACGACGACGTACCCGACGAGGCGCACGATGAACGAGAGCCGGCCCCAAACCCCCTCGCGAACCCACGCCACCTCGTCGGCGAGCTCGGCCGATCCGGGTGACGGCAGCGCCACCCAGGCCAGCGCGGCGGCGAGACCGAGCACGATCGCTGCGCCGAGTCGGCGGTCCTTCTGGAGCTCGTACTCCCGCCAGAAGTAGAGCAGAGCGAGCGCTGCCAGGCTCGTGCGCACCGGCTCGAGCAGCGGCGCGCTTTCCTGGAAGGCCTGCGTGACCATCCCCGCGGCGACGGCCAGCAGGAACGGGGTCAGGTAGGCGGCCGTGGCGTCCCCGTGTGCTGCTTCGTCGGCTGCGAGGGGCGCATCCTCGCCCCGCCAGAAGCAGTGCATGCGGCGCGAAACGGCGACGAGGCCGAGCGCCACGGCCGAGAACGACAGCGTGCCCGCGACCGAGTGAAACCCTCCGGCCGCCAAGTCCGCGTGGCCGTGGCTCCCGAGGAGCGCGAGGCCGGCAAGCCGCAGCACGTTGACGAGCCACACGATGGAGACGCCGATCACCGGCAGGAGCAGGGCCATCGGGAAGCGCAGCTGCTGGCGGAACACCGCCAGGTACGCCACCAGGAACACGATGGCCAGGCCGATGCCCTCGAAGCCCGAGCACTGCGGCGCCACGCGCACTTGGAACTCCGGGGTGCCGAAGACGAACTCAGCATCCGAGGCGTACGTCTCCGGCACGAACAGCGCCAGGCAGCGCACCGCCAGCCAGAGCGTCGGCCCACGCAGCGGTTCGCGCAGATCGTCCGCGACGTACTTCCCCGCGAGCCAGGCGACCACGCCCAGGATCACGGCCCCGATGAGGAAACCCGCGCTGCGACGCAGCCAGGCCAACAGGCTCGGGAGCGGCTGGCAGAGCAGCGCGGCGAAGACCGAAGTCGCCGCTGCGGCTGCAGCCCAAGCCAGCAGGACGAGCCCAGGCCGTTCCGCACCCGCCAGCTCCTCGTCGAAGACGCGCGTGCTGAGCCGAAAGAGGACTGCGAAGCTCGCGACCTGCGCCGCCAGCAGGCCCGCGATACGCGCCTTGGAGCGCGGTGCGCTGCTCGCGGATGGCGCGGGATGCGCCGCGTGCTGTGGGCCGAACAGCAGGAGTGCCGTGGCCACGGCCAGCAGGATCTGGGGCGCCACGTTCGCGCGCGCCATGAGCCGCAGCCAAGGGTCGGGCGAGTCCGCCAGCGGGATCCCCGTGAAGCTGCCGAGCAGCAACAGAAGCTCGGCGAGCAGCAGCGCGCCCGCCATGTAGATCCCACTCGAAGGGCGCGCCGCTGGCCCGGGCGCTCCGGCCCCCGCGGAGCTGCGCCCGGCGAGCCCGCCCGGCGAGCCCGGCGCGGAGACCCCGGGCTGGCCCGTGGGACCAGGGGGTTCGGCGGAGGGGCCGCTCGGAAGGCGGGGAGGCACGCTGCGGGTTTGCCTGAGTCCGGGGGCTCTGTCCATGCCACCGGGGGGTTTCGGTCCTTCGGGCGGCAAGCCGTAGTCGAGGCGCTGGGCAACTCGGCGGGGCACCACGTCGAGTGCCCGGGAGGGTCAAGCGCCGTGTGGGCCGGTCAGGCCGTCGAACCGCACACGTCGCTCACGCCGGTCCTGCCGTGCAGGTCGCGAAGGATCACCGACCCGCGTGGCCGGGCGCGGGCCGGCCGACGCCCAGGGGTCAGCTCGACTTCACCCGGTTCGCACGCCGCCGCATGCGCGACGTGAGAATGAGCACTCCCCCCACGAGGAGCACGGCCAAGCCGATCATCAGGTTGGGGTTGATCTCGGGTGCGTCGACGAGCGTCCCTCCGCCCGCCTGTTGCCCGCTGAGCCGCCTTCCCTGGGCCGCGGCGCTGGAGGCCAGGGCCCCCACGGCACCGAGCAACACCAGACCTTGGCGCCTCATCATCCGCGATCGAACTTCGATCATGCTCCGCACCTCGTTTCGCCCACTCTGAGTCTAGCCGCCGATCCTGCCCCAGGCCGGTCGGACCTATCGCGCTCCCCGTCCCGTGACCACAGCGGGAACGGTCAACGCCAGGATCTTGAGGTCGAGCCAGAAGCTCGCCTGCCTGCCGTAGCGCAGGTCCATGCGGACCCAGTCCTCGAACTGGATTTGGCTGCGTCCGCTGATCTGCCAGATGCAGGTCAGGCCTCCGGCCAGATCGAGGCGACGCCGTTGCCAGCGCGCGTACTCGCGGACCTCGTCGGGCAGGGGCGGGCGGGGTCCGACGAACGTCATGTCGCCCCGCAAGACGTTCCACAACTGCGGCAGCTCGTCGATGCTCGTCTTGCGCAGGATGCGACCGACCGGCGTGATGCGCGGGTCCCGCGTGACCTTGAACACCGGGCCGGTTTGCTCGTTGAGCGCCAGCAGGTCCTTCTTGCGGGCCTCGGCGTCCACGCACATCGTGCGCAGCTTGTAGAACGTGAACGGACGGCCGCCCTGGCCCATGCGCTGCTGCCGGAACAAGACCGGACCGGGCGACGTGCACTTGATCGCGATGCCGGCCGCGAGGAGCACCGGCGAGGCGATCAGCAGCCCGAGCCCGGCGAGGGCGACGTCCAGGGCTCGCGAGCAGGCCGACCGCCGCGGTTGGAGGACCGCGGCGAGCGGCGCGACTTCGACGCGCGGCGCGACCTCGACGCGCGGCACGGGACGCCGCTCGGGAGGCTCGGCTGAGACCGCGAGCGCCGCCGATCCGTCGAGCTCGAACGCCTCGAAGGGCGATCCGCTGCGGCGGCCCGCGCCGACCGTGCTCGGGCGGCGTTGCGCCCCGGACGACGGGCGGTCCGCCGGCCGGAGCCGCGGCCGTCGCGAGCCGCCCCGCGGCGTGTCGTCGTGGTCGGAGTCCTGGTCGGGGAGACGCTCCGCGGGGTAGGTGTAGATCCGCCACAGGGCTCCCGGCAGCGTCGGCAGGACCCGCTCGCGCAGGTCCTCCGTGACCTTGAGGGCGCCGGTCGAGTTCGTGTCTGCGAGCAGGATGCCGAGGCGGCTGCGGTCGAACCAACCGACCGCGTCCGTGTCGCGCACCCGACTCTGGATGCCGAACAGGAAGCGCGTGGGATCGACATCGCCCCAGGCCGCGCGGCTGAGGTCGATCACGACCAGCGAAAGGTCGGAATCGACCCGGTCGGCGCGGCAACGTTCGCGGGCCAGCAACCGTCGGAACTCATCGCGGACCAGGATGTCCGGGACGACCGTCGGTGGATGTCGGGATACGAAGGCCTTGAGGTTCGAGAACCAGCGAGCGGAGATCATGAGTCACGCCCTGACGAGCAGCCGAACGGGGCTGGGCAGTGAGGAACGGGGGGGCGGCTGCGCGCGGGAGCTACGGAGCCGAGGCTTCTGAGGGTACCAAGCTGCAAGCAAACCGGCGAGCGGAATGCCAGGTCCGCCCGAACGCGGACAGTCCGTGAGGGGGCCGACCACGCGTCGATTCGACGCAGGAGGCTGGCAGGAAGTTCCGCAAGCCCGCAAAACCGACGGCCCGCGGGAAGTTGCTTCACGCGGGCCGCGCGCGGCCTCGCGAGTTGGCCGTTCCAGGGCTGGCGTGCGCGATGGGGGACCCGCTCTCGCCGCGTGCGCTCGACCACGCCGTCCCGGCCAGCCTCAGAGGGGGGCCTCCGGCTCGGAATCCAGACCGCGCGATCGACCTGTCGCGCCTCGTCCTGTTCAGCCCCGCCTCCACCAACCGCGAATCCAGCGCGGCAGCTCCTCGCGGTGGCGGTTCAGGATCGTCCCGGCCAGTGGGCTGCCGGCCGCCTCGAGGGCCTGCACCATCGCGGCGGCGTCCTTCCGCAGCGTGTGACCTGCTGACCACACGGCGACGGTGCTGTCGACCGTCCATAGGAGAGGCACTGTGCTCGGGTGGACGAGCACGGGGGCGACGTCGAGGAGCAGGTGGCGCCCCTGGGCCGCGCAGGTCTCCCCGATCGTGCGCGCCGCGTCGAGACCGAGTGCCGCCTCCCGCGCAACACCGACCGGCGGCCCGACCGCGTCTCCGCCGAAGGGCAGCAGCCACACGCCCGGCTCGTCGGTCGCCCGCAGGGCACCGGCGAGAGGCACCACGCCGCGTTGCACCTCGTCGAGGCCGGGCCCCGGCTCGAGCCCCAGGATCCTCGACAGCCCGGGCGTCGCGCCGTTGGCCTCGACGAGCACGACCTCCTCGCGCAGTTGGCGCGCGAGGCCGAGCGCGGCGCAGACCGCCACGGTCGTGGCTCCGTCGCCGTGCGCGCAGGCGCTGAAGGCCAGTCGCAGCGGGCGCGACGGTCGTCCGCCCGTCAGCAGGCCGGTCCACAGATTCGCGATGGCCGGCGCCAAGCCGGCGAAGGCCTCGCGCACGTGGGCCGCGCTGCCCGGGCCTGGTCTCATGCCTGCGCTCGATGGGTTGCCCGCCCTCCGGCCGGGGTTCGCGCTGGCGGACCCGGGAGCTCGGGAACGACGCCCAGGAACGCCGTTCCGTGGATGCGGGCGACATCCTCGCGCGTGCGCAGTCGCTGATCGAGCGTCCGGAGCAGGAAGGCCAGGGCGATGCCGCAGGCCAAGCCCAGGAGGCCGCCGACGGCGACCAAGCGTCCGCGCTGGGGTCCGCTCTTCGTGAGCGGCACCGTCGCGGCCTGAAGCGGCCGCAGGTTGATCATGTTGACGCTGTCGAGCAAGTCCATCACGCTGACGCGCTCGCGTGCGGACAGGAACTGCGCGAGTCTCTGCCGGCTCTGCGTGGCGGCTGTCTCGAGCACGCGCAATGTCGGGACGCAGCGCTCCAACGAAACGAGCTGCTCGCGAACCTCGGCCAGGCGCTCGACACGCTTGTTCACGCTGCTGCGCAGTGCGACCTGCTCCTCACGGATCTCGTCGAGTTGCTCACGCAGGCGCAGGAAGCGCGGGTTGGGAGCCTCCTGGATCGTCTCGCCCGGCTGCAGGAACTCGGGGCGGCTGGCGAGCTCGGACTCGGTCGTCGCGATCTGAGAACTCAGGATGCTGCGCTGGGTCTCCAGCATCGCGGTCGTGAGATCACGCCGCCCCTCGAGCCCCATGAGGTCGTCGCGGAGTTGGAGCAGGCGCTGCTTGAGCCAGACGTGTTCCGAGTTCGGCACCGGCGTGCCTCGGACCCGGATTTCCTGCGTCCGCGGCTCCGCGGACAGCTCCTGCTGGACGAGCCGTTCTCGGGACTCCAGCGCCGAGAGCCGCGCGTTGTCCGCGGCGAGCTCGGACTCCACGGCGCCGAGGGCACTGAGGATCTGTTGCCGCTGGACCTCCGTGTCGTAGAAGCCGCAGTTCACGCGGTAGTCCGCCAAGGCCTCGTCCGCGAGGGTCGCCTGGGCCTGCGCCGACTGGACCTGCTCCTGGAGGAAGTCGAGCGAGCTGCCCGAGGAGAACACCGCCTGGTGGTGGACCAGCGCCTCGGCGATGAAGGCGTCGACCACGTCGGCCGAGAGCTGGGGGGAGTTCGTCGTGCACACGACCGTGATCACGCTCGATCCGCCCGAGCCCTGGATCTCGAGCGCGAAGCCCAGCGCTCGGACCGCCAACGCGACACAGCGCGCGCAGTGGTCGGGCGCATGGCCTGGACCCTCGGACCGGGAGCTCGAGTCCGAGAACCACCACGACTGGAAGCGGTGCAGCCAGCTCGGCTCGTTGCCCTCCGCGGCCGCCGCACCGGCCGGGTCGTAGCCCGCCAGGATCCGCTCGGGGCCCACCCGACGCGCCACGTTCTCGTAGACGATCGGGTTCGCGAGCAAGTGCAGCTCGTTGGCGATGGCCTCACGGCTGCTCAGCACGTCGCCGCGATCGCTCCCGACCACGCGTGACTCGGCCGTGCCCTGCTCGCGCGCGCCGACGCGCACGAGCAGCTTGCCGACGGACTCGTAGGTGTTGGGCCGGATGGCGCCCAGGAAGGCCCCGATGAGCAGCCCAAGCGCCAGGGTCAGCGCGATCCAGAGGCGGGCGCGCCACATGGGCACGAGCACACGGTCCACCACGTCGAAGCTCTCGTGGGGCTCCTCTTCCAGCGGCTCGAAGTGGCGCTCGACGCTCACGCAGGGCTCAGTATGGAGACGGGATGAGGTAGGGGAACGGGATCATCAACCGCAGGTACTGGTCGACCCAGATGTTGATCTCGTCGATGGGCGTGTTGGGGATGAATACGACGTCGTAGGGCTGGAGCAGGATCGGCTCGCTGCCCTTCCACGACTCGATCCCGGCATCGATGTTCCAGACGCGCTGGCGCCCCTCCTGGGCGACCCACCGCACGAGCATCGTGTCCTCGAGCAGCGCCGTCGCCTTGCGATGGCCGCCCGCGAGGCCGAGCGCCTCGATCAGCGAGACCCGGCCCTCGATGGGGAAGGCTCCCGGCTCGTGGACCTCGCCATAGACGTAGATGCTGCGGGGCGCCAGCGCCGAGGTGCCGAGGGAGACTTCGAGCTGCGGGAACATGCTGGAGTAGGCCTCGCGCACGCGCGCCTCGGCCTCGGGGAGCGTCAGGCCGCCCAACTGCAGCTCGCCGATCGACAGGAAGCTGGCGCGTCCGTCGGGCCGCACGCGCACGGTCTGCCGCCACTCCTCCTTGTCGGGGAAGCGCGCCTCCAGCGTGTCCCCGGGCACGAGGCGCAGGGGCGCCGTGTCCAGCGTCGCGTTGATCTCGGGCGTGACCTCCGCCAGCGGTCGCCCGGGCGTGGCGCAGCCGCAGACCAGGAACAGCGCGACCACACACGCCGGCAGGGAGTGGAGCAGAGGGGATCTCACGGGCCTCGGGAATCGCAGGTGAGGTTCGGCCGCGGCAGGACTCTACCGCAGGCGAAAGACCCGCCGAGAACGGATTTCCGCCCCCCCGCTTGCGGGTGCCCGAGGCCCCGCGTGGGCCCGATCACGCCGCCGCTGCTGCGGCCCGCGCGCGCAACTCGGCGACGAGGGGCACGGCGAGCGGTAGCCACACCGCCGTGACCGCGAGGAACACGACGCCGGCCGTCAGCGCGTCGTGCCACTCCCGGCCCGCGACGGCGATGCCCGCGCCGAGCCCGGCCGCCAGCGCGCAGGCCGCCGAGAGTCGCGCATCCTGCGCGAAGCCCAGGAGTCCGTGGGCGCGCGCGGTCGCCAGCGAGACGAGGTAGTGGAGCAGCGCCGATCCGACGTACCCACCGACCGCGCCCTCGAAGCCGCCCAGGGCGAAACCCACGGGGATCAGGAGCAGCATGCCGGCGAGCTTGCTCGCTCCGGCGACGGCCAGCATCCGCGACTGGCCCATGGCGAGCAGGAACATCTCGTTCGTGCTCACGAGCACGAAGAACCAGCCGGCGACGGCCAGCAACTGCAGGATCCAGCCCGCGGCGTGCCAGCGCTCGTCGTAGAGGATGCGGACGACGAGCGGCCCGCCGGCCATCAGGCCCGAGAGCATCCACCCGCCGCAGACGAGCAACGGCCGGCGCACGCGGACGAAGGCCGCGGCCACGTCATCTCCGCGCTGGCGGATCCGGCTGATGAAGGGAAAGGCGACCTGGATCGCGATGCTGCCGACGGCGGTGGTGGGCAGCGCGGCGAGCATGGCCGCGATGCTGTAGACCCCGAGCAGGGCGATCGGGATCATCTGCCCGAAGATCAAGCGGTCGGCCTGCTGGACCAGGAAGGTCAGCACCGTGCTCAGGAAGATCCAGCGGCCGAACTGGAACAGCGCCCGCACCGAGCGGGCCTCCCAAGCGAGCCGGTTTCCCGCCCCGGGCAGCAGCGCGTGGCTCAGGATCATCCGCATGAGGGCGTGCGCGATGCCGCCCGCGACGAGCGCCCACACCGAGCGGTCGACCCAGGCCCAGCTGACCATCGTCGCGAGCGAGAAGGCCTGTCCGCCGATCTCCACGAAGAACAGCGAGCGCAGGTGCAAGTGGCGGTTCGCCGTGAAGAGCTTCGTGGAGTTGAGGCCCGCGATCAGCGCCGTGGTACCGGCCACCGGCAGGACCCAGGCCAGGCGTGGATCGCCGTAGAACGCCGCGAAGGGCGCAGCCCCGGCGCAGCTCACGGCCCACAGCACGAAGCCGCGCACGACCTGCATGGTCCAGGCGGTGTCCAGGAAGCGCCGATCGTCGCCGCGCTCGTTCTGGACGATGCTCGGTCCGACCCCGATGTCGCTGAACAGGGCCAAGCCGACCAGGAAGGCGTTGACCAGAGCCATGAGGCCGAAGGCCTCCTCGAACAGCAGGCGCGAGAGCACGAGGTTGCCGGCCAGGCGCAGCAACTGCCCGCCGCCGAAGCTCGTCATGGACCACACGGCGCCGCGCGTCGCGCGCGCGGAGAGCGAGCGCGTCGGGGCCTCGGCTTGGCCCGGGCTCGGCGGCGGCGCGCTCGTCATCGCGCGCGGCTCACGCGGCCCACGGAAGCTCGCGCTGTCGGTCCGGAGTGGCTCGAGGAGGCGTGGCTCATGCGCGGGCAGGCATCCCGACCGGGGAAGGTAGCGTTCAGGCGGCGCAGTGGGATCGGGCCTGCGTGGGCGAACCACCTAGGCCTCTGGGACCGCGCTCTCCCATGTGCCCCGCAGCGTCTGCTCGAACGCCCGGGCCGACGCGCAGGGCGTTCGCCCGGTGTAGATGGGCAGCCACTCCCCGAAGGTCAGCTCGCGCCGGTTCGAGATCGGACCATAGCGGGTGAGGGACTCCAGGAACGTGTGGCTTTGGACCTTGACCCAGTAGAAGTCGACGCTCGTCTCGCGATCGACGACGCAGAAGTTGTCCCGGAAAGCCTCCCAGGAGTCTTCGAGGGTCCAGGTGAGCTCGCGTCCGACGCGGGCCAGGAACTGGCTGGCCAGGTAGGTCTCGGAAGCGCCGTGCCGGCACTGCTCGCCGATGGGCACCTGCGCGAAGATCTCGCCGGTCGTCGGCGGCCAGTGCGCGGGCAAGCGGCCGTCGTGCGGCGGCGGATTCCAGTAGACGGTCATGTCGTCGACGTGTCCGAAGACCGTCTGGTCGGTCAAGTGGTAGGGCGCGTACTTCAGCGTCCCGTGTCCGACGCCCACGATCCGATGGCGCTGGCGGAAACCGCCGGTCACCGGGAACGCCAGGGCGGTGGCGACCAGGAAGCGCAGGGCCTGCGGAGAGTACATCCGCTGGTCCGTGCGCGTCTTGAGCACCCAGCGCGCGCCGCGGCGCCCCGCGTGCTCGATGCCGCGCGCCGCGCTGACGACCTGCAGGTTGATGTTGTAGAGGCCGGGAACGGCCGGCTTCGGGCCGAGCAAGACGTCGACGCCCAGCGCGCGGATCGGCGCGAGCAGCGTCTCGGGGGTGTCGTCCCAGGTCGAGAGGATCAAGTGCGTGCGGGGAAAGTGCCGGCGGTAGAGCCGGAGCGTCTCGAGGGTGAAGTCCTCCAGCTCGGCGATGGGGCCTTGCATGACGACAGCGGTCTCGGCGTCCCCCGTCCCCGGGTCCGGCCACGTGCCCGTGTCCCGCGCGCGCTTCGGTCGCGAGTGGAACGTGACGAAGTCGTCCCCGCGGCGCGCCGATCCGCGCATGCTCGCCCAGAACATCCGCCGCCAGAAGCGGAACCACAGGGCGCGGACCGAGCCCAGGCCGACCTTGTCCTCCGTCAGGTTCATCGACGCAGCCGGCTCACGGCCTGGCGCGAGACCGGATGCGCGAGGAAGGCCTCGATGTCCGCCGGGGTCCCGATCCCGTGCATGCCCGCTCCCACCCGGCCGATGTTGTGCACGCGGACCGCGGCGCCGGCGCGCAAGAGCTGATTGTAGGCCGGCGCCACGTAGAACTCGCCGTTGACCCGCAGGTCCTGGGCGATCATCGCGTCGGCGGCGCGCACGAAGTCGGCACCGTGGCGGAAGTTGTAGATGCCCACGGTCGCCTCGTTCGACACGACCTGCTTCTCGACCACTTCCGTGACCGCTCCGCCGGCTCCCAGCCGCACGAACGACCATTTCGGGTCGTCGGCCCACATCGTCATGATCAGGCCGGTGGCGTCGGACAACTGGCCCAGGTAGTCGTCGATGGCGACCGACACGTATTGATCGCAATTCGCGATCATCAGCGGTCGGTCGTCGTCGATGCTGGAGCGCGCCAGGAGCACCGTGCAGGCCGCGCCCTGCGTGACCTGGTCCACGAAGACCAGCTCGCACCCGGGCGCCCATTCGCGCAGGCGGTCCGCCAGCCCGAACTGCTGCGCGTGCTCGCGAAGGAGCAGGAAGACGAAGCGGTGCGGACGGGTTGGGGTGAGGTTCTCGATGACCACCTGGATCATCGGGAAGCCATGGATCGGGATCAGCGGCTTCGGGAGGTCGTAGCCCGCGTCGGCGAAGCGCTGGCCGCGGCCAGCCATGGGGACGACGATGTTCAGCACGGATACTTGTCCCCGGCCACGCTGGGCACCTTGACGACGACCGTGGTCACGTCGGTGAGCGCCTCGAAGTCGGTCGAGTCCCCGGGTTCGATCAGCAGGATGTCGCCCGACACGTAGCGCGCGCCGTTCATGCGGACCTCACCGCCCAGGACCAACGTCAGCTCGTGCGCGACTCGGTGCACGTGGCGCGCTTCGGTGGCGCCCGCCGCGTAGGTCTTGACCGCGACCTCCGCGGCAGGTGTGCGGAGCACGCTGGGCGCGAAGTCGCCCACGAACCATCCGCCCTTCATGTCGGCCAGCTTATGAACCTGCATCCGTGCCCTTCCGCTTGGCGGCGACCAGCGTTTGCTCGTAATCCTCGATGGCCTGGGGCGTCGCCAGGGAGATGTACTGGTCGCGCTGGATCGGGAAGACGCCGATGCGCTTCTGCCGCAGGATCAACTCGTTGAACGTCGGACAGACGAAGAACGCACCGTTCACGCTGGCGCCTTTGCGGATCATCGACTGCGCCGCTTCGAGGAAGTCGGCGCCCTGCTTGAAGTAGTAGAAGCCCGCGGTCGCGTTGCGGCTCACGGGCCGCTTCTCCGCGGCCTCGACGACCAAGCCGTCCGGGCCCAGGCGCACGAACGACCATCGCGGGTGGACCGAGTCGAACACGATGGTCCCCGCGTCCAGACCGCGGCTGCGGAAGTCGTCGAGCGCGCGTCGCAGGTCGAGGCGGAAGACCTGATCCCCGTTGGCGATCACCAGCTCCTGCTCGGGCCGGATGTGCTCGATGGCGAGCAGGGCGGTGCAGGCGGCGCCCGCCGTCGGCCCGTCCGCGCGGACGACTCGCGCCGCGGGGTCGAGCAGGCGCAGCATGTCGCCCAGGTGGAAGCGCAAGTCGTCCTCCTTGCGGACGACGAAGACGTGCTGGTCGAGGTCGAGGGAGCGGAGACACTCCCAGGCGTGCTCCACGAGGGGGCGCCCGTCGATCTCGATCAAGGGCTTCGCGAAGGGGAAGCCGTGCTGCTGGAAGGCTTGGTCGCTCCCAGCCATGGGGATGATGACGGTCATCGGCTGCGCGCCTCCGTCCCGGCGCCCTCGGCCCGCGCGATCGCCCGCAGCACTCGATCCAACTGCACGTCGAGGACGCTCTGGACGACGAGCACCTGACAGCCCGCCGCCTCCGCGGCCTTGATGCCGTGCTCGTTGTCCTCGACGACCAGGCAGCGGTCGGGCGGCGTTCCGAGCGCCTCGGCCGCCTTGAGGTACATCTCCGGGTGCGGCTTCGCGTGGCTCACGTCCTGGTTGCTGAGCATGACGTCGAGGTATTGGGACAGGCGGCTCTTCTCCATCATCAGCGCCACGGTCGACTTGATCGAGTTCGAGGCCAGGCCGAGCTTGTAGCCGGCCGCCTTGAGTTGGGAGAGCGTGTACTCGTGCGTGAACACGGGCTTGCAGTGCAGGTGGATCTGCTCGACCGTGTACTGCTGCTTCATGGCGTTCACGAAGCCGTGGAGGGCGCGTGGCAGCTCGCGCTCCCGCGAGAGGATCTCGAGCTTCCTGGAGGTCGGCAGACCGTCGAACGTGGTCAGGTGGTCGGCTCGCGAGATCGAGTAGCCGAACAGCTCCAAGGCGCGATTGAGCGCGTGATAATGCCACTCCTTGGCATCGATCAGCACTCCGTCCATGTCGAACACGACGGCTTCAATCTTCATGGGCGAAGAACCCTCTCGCGTCCTCCGGCAGGTCCGTGCACAAGAGGACCCTGTCCGAGGCTCGGAACTCGGCGACTCGCAACCGCTCCCAGGCGGCGCGGTGGTCGCGTCGGTGCAACTCCGGTGAGACCACGCACACGCGCTTGCCAGCTTCCACGTGACGGCGCACGACGTCCGCATCCCACCAGTCGCCGTGGAAGGCGTCCAGCCAGACACCGGCGGCCTGGTCGTACAGGGCTGGCTCTGGCTCCACCTCGCTGTGACGCGTGAAGACGGGCACGCCCCGCCGGAGCCAGTGCAGCGTGTCCGGGATCGACATGTCGAACACGAATGCGTCCGCCGGGGCGTGGCGCCGCAGAGCGGCGACCACCAGGTCCTGGAGACCGTCGGACTTCACGTTCAAGGCCAGGGGCAGCGAGCGGTCGTGCGCGGCGTGGATCGCGAGCACGTCGTCCGCCGGGAGTCCCGGCTCGGCCGGCGGGTCGTGGGAGACCACCAACCGCCGGGCCAGGTCGCGCAGGTCGAGCTCGGTGCCGAAGCCCAGCTCGAACGAGCGTGCGAAGGCCGTCGTCGAGTTCTTCTCCTCGGCGGAGCGCCAGTAGCCACGATGGCTCAGGATCTGCACGGCACCCTCCCCAGCCGAGGCGCGGAGTCCGGGCCGCGTCGCGCGCATGCGCGCGAGCGACGAATCGGCCCGCTGGCTGCGGTGGACCGCGCGCCAGCCGTCGTGCTCACTGACACGGTCAGTCTCCTGAGGGGGCTGGGCGGGGGGCCGATGGAAGCTCGGCGGGCCCCGGAGGGCGGCCATGCTATCCGTCCGCGAGGTGCCGAGCCACGGTCGGATGCGTCACCGTGCGATGCGTCCCGCTCGCGGACCGCGCGCCGGGCCGGCCACGGGATCACGTCCCCTGGCGCGGGGCGAGGCGCAGCCGCGCGGCCAACCACCGCCACCAAGGCGTAGCCGCGCGGGTCGCGGACTCCCAGGCGATCCATCCCGCGATGCCCGCGAGGATGCCCACCAAGGCGTCGATCCAGACGTGCTGCACCGGGCCGTAGCGGTGCCACAGTCCGCGGGCCGTGTAGTGCAAGAGGTAGATGAACATGGACGCGCCGGCGATCCAGGCCACGATCTTGTGGAGCGGCGCCGGCAACCGGATGCGCTCGAAGAGGAGCAGCGCGAGGCAGCCCGCCGGCACCCAGAGCGCCCCGTGCTGCAGCCAGAACCGGTCGCTGACCTCGTACCACAACGCGAAGGGCAGCAGGGCCGCGAGGCCGGCCACCGCGATCCGCTGCGCCGTGGTCCGCGCGACCTGGAGCGCCCAGCCCAGCGCGAAGAGCCAGATCAGCGACGTGGGCACGCGGTAGTACAGCGACTCCGCGTCGAACAGCTTGGGCGAGGTCCAGGCCACGAACGCGGAGGCGGCCAGCAGTCCGCCCGCGAACGCGAAGGGCTGGCGTCCCGCCCCCGCGCGCGCCGCGGGCAGGAGCAGGATCAGCGCCACGATCACGAAGACCTGTGGCATGAGCTCCAGGAACCAGTAGCCGAACGGCTGGCTGGCCGCGTCGCGCCAGTTGCCGAGCAGCGCGAGCTGCAGGGGATCGAAGAGCCCCGACTTCACCTGGAGGACCGCGATCGCCAGAGCCGTCGGAGCGGCGATGCGGCCCGCCGTCGCCAGGATCGGCCTGACGGATCCGGTCGCGAGCACCGTCGGGAGTTGGAACCGCGCGAAGTTGACCCCTGCGACGACGAGCAGCAGATAGGTCGCGCCGCCCACCAGCAGCACGTCGAAGTGTCCGAGGACGATCGCGACGATGCTCACGCAGCGCACGAAGAGGGCCATGTCCACCGAGTGCCAGCGCGTTCGCCGCCTCGAGATCGTCTCGAGCTCCCCGATGGTTCGCGCCTGCCAATCCCGGGGCAGGGATCCCAGCAGCTCCTCGAGCTCGACCGAGACCTCGATGAAGCTCAGCGAGTCCCCGCCCAGGCTCGTGAAGGTGTCCTCGGCGCGGATCTCGGCGTTGCGGAAGTTGCGCGCGAAGACCTCGCGGACGCTCCGGCCGGAGCTCGCGCCGCGGGGATGCGAGGCGGAGATCTCGATGCCCTCCGCGCTCGCAGCCCCGCCCCGCGCGGCGGACGTGCGGGCCCGCCGTGCCAGGTACTCCTCGGCGAGGGCCCGGCGCTGGACCTTGCCCGAGTCCGTGGCGGGAAAGGCGTTGAACCGCGCGATCACCAGCGACGAGCGCGCGTCGACGCCGAGCTCGCGCAGGGCGCGGTCGGCCAGGGCTGCGAGCTGTGCATCGGGGAGCGCCAGGTCCTCGCGTGCGGCCAGGAGGATCCCGTCGCCGCGCACGGGATCCGGGACCCGGACGACGCACAGCCGGTCTGGCCGGTCGAGCCCGGCGCGCATCCGCTCCTCGAGAGCGGCGGGGGAGACCTTGATGCCGGCCAGGTTGATGACCTCGTCTGCCCGGCCGAGGAAGTGCAGGTAGCCGCCGCGGAGCTCGCCCAGGTCGCTGGTGAGCAACCAGCCTTCGGAGTCGACGTTCGGGACGCTCCGCCCGCCGAGCAGGATCTCGCGCGCCACGTTGCCGCCGCGGATCCGGATGCGTCCGTCCTGGGCGATCGCGATCTCGACGTCCCCGGTCGGAGCACCGACCGATTCCAGCTCCGCGGCCGAGGCGCGCGAGATGTCGAGGAACGTCGCCCGCGAAGCCTCGGTGAGACCGTAGTGCTGGACGATGCGCGCCTTGGGGAACAGCTCGCGCAGCGCGAGCTTCTCGGCTGCGGGCATGGGTTGGCTGCCGATCTCGATCCAGCGCAGGTGCTCTGCGCCATCCCGGAAGAGCGCGGCGTTGCGCAGCGCGATCCGCCACAGGCTCGGAACGGCCGAGACGGCGTTGATCTGGCCGGTGCGCAGCAACTCGGCGACCTCGCGCGGCTGGAAGCCGCCTGCCGGCAGGTAGCAGCTCCCGCCGACCGCTGCGACGGCGCGGCAGCGGCCGAATCCGAACGAGTGGACCACGGGGACGCCCACGTACTCGCGGATCGTCGCGTCGAGTCCCATCACGTCGATCAGGCGCGTGACCGTGTGGCCGAGGTTGGCGTGGGAGAGCAGGATTCCCTTGGGCTCGCCCTCGGTCCCCGAGGTGAAAGCCACCTGGGCCAGCGCGGGATCGTCGGACGGCACGTGGCGGACGCTGATCCAGCCGTGCCCCGGCTCGGGCACGACGACGCGCTCCACGCCGCAGGCCTCGCTGCGCTGACGATCGTCGGCCGAGCGCAGAGGCACGACGACCTGGCGTCGCTCGAGCAGCTCGAAGAAACGGCGGACGTAGTCCGGGGAGTTCTGCGCGACGAGGCCGACCGCGCCGAGCTCGGCTCGCGTCTCGTTCGTGGAGGCCGAGCGCATCGTGGGGGACTCGGGCCGCCGTGCAGCGCGCGCCGCGCGCTGCACGTTGGGAAGTCGTCCGCGCGCGGATGCTAGTCGCGCGCTCCAAGGGTGACAAGCCACGCGACGCCGCGCCGCACGCCGAGTTGACACGTGCCACGGGTCGGGTCAGAGTCCGACCAGCGGCGGTCACCGCAATCGGTCCGAGCCACGACGGGTCGGCGCGCGATCGAACGGCGACCCCCCGACCACGGCGCCCCAGGGGCGTCGTCGTGCGCGCCCAGACGGCAGGCGGCTCCCGCCTCCGGCACACGCTTCCGCCCCGCGATGCTGACGATCTTCCACGCCAACCCGGCCCGCCTCGAAGGCGGGAGATTCCTCGTGGATCGGAAGTTCCATACCGGGATGCAGGAGTACCTGAAGCGGCTGGATTGCCCCCTGCTCACGGTGCATCCCGAGCTCCCGGCTGGTCACGAGTCCCTGGTCATGGATCCGGTGTCGCTCCCCGAGGCAGAGCTGGGCTACCGCGTGATCACGGCGCGCGTCGACGGCGCGGGCCACGCGCTGCCGGCCGATCTCGAGCGCCTGAGCGAGGCCGTGCGCGCGAGCCGTCTGGTCTATGGCGGCCGCACCGAGGCGCTGCGGCTGGCTCAGCGGCACGGCGTCCCGATCGTCGGGGTCCTGGAGTACAACCTGCGCACGACGATCGTCTTCGCGTGCGGCGACGGAGGTGGTGTCCTGCGCCGCTTGCGGAAGCGCGCGGGCGCGATTCGCTACTACCTGCGCGAGCTGCTGCCGATCATGCGGAACGCCGCGCTGCTGCACTGCAACGGGTACCCAATCTTCGAGGAATCCGCGCGCTTCAACCCCCGGCGACTCCTGTACCTCGACTCGCGGATGTCCGGCGACATGGTCATTCCGCTGGAGGCCTTGCGCGCGCGCCTGGCGCACCGGAGGCGGCGGATCCCGCGCCTGATCTTCAGCGGACGGTTCGAGCCCGCCAAGGGCGCGCTGGACGCGGTGCGCGTCGGACTGGAGTGCGCGCGCGCCGGGCTGGAGTTCGAGCTGCACCTCTACGGCCAAGGCGCTCAGCGCGCCGCGATGGAGCGCCTCGTCGAGAGCCAGGGCGCCGGCAGCTCGATCCGCGTGCACGCACCGATCCCCTACCCCGAGCTGATGGAACGCTCGCGGGAGTTCGACCTGTTCGTGTGTTGTCACGTGCAGGACGACCCCTCTTGCACCTACCTGGAGGCGATGGGTTGCGGACTGCCCATCGCGGGCTACGGCAACGCCATGTGGCGCTCCATGAACCGACACGCACGGGCCGGGATCGTCACGCCGCTGCGCCGACCGGCGGAGCTGGCCGCAGCGGTGGTTCGCCTGCTGGGAGCGCCGGACGAGCTGGACGCCCTGTCGCTTCAGGCCCGCGGCTTCGCCCTCGAGCACGCCTTCGAGCGCGAGTTCGAGCTGCGCACCACCTCGCTCGCCCGGATGTACGCCGGCGCGCAGGCCGGAGCCTGATCGCGACGCACCCGATTCCTGCAGTCGGCAGGCCGACCGCGCGTTCGCTGCCGCAGCGCGGGTCCGCGCGGGGCGGGGCGCTGACAGGCAGCCAGGCTGCCCGTGGGCTCGCGGCCTGCACGATCGCTCAGCGGTCCGAGCGGCTCAAGGCGCCCGCGAACGGCGGCGAGCTCACTGCTCTCCAGACGAGCTCGGCCATCTCCGCGTGGCCCCGCTCGTTCCAATGCCCGTCGACCCGGTAGTAGAGCTCGGGGCGTTCGCCCTTCGTGGGCGCGACGAGCAGCGGGGTCCCGCGCGCCCGGAAGACTTCCACGAAGAACTCGCGCCGGCTCGCGTCACCCGCGCAGACGAGGCCCAGGACCGGCCAGCTGCGCTCGGCGCACACCTCGAGCGCCCGCTCGATCAGACGGCGCGTCAGCTCGGCTGCGGGAGGGCGCGAGTGGTCGACGGCCTGCGCGGCGTGCTCCGGAGGGGGGCCGCTGCGCAGCCCGCGGCCCAGCGCCACGAGGTGGGATTCCGCGAGGCCCGGGACCCATTCGATGATCCGTGACAGCCGCCGCAGGACTCCACGCTCGGGTGGGGGCGTCGTCACGAGCTCGCCGCGCGCGTCCAGCACGTAGAGACCGTCGCTCAAGTTGTCCTCGAAGTCGTTCTCGCAGACCTGGAGCACGACCACGGCCGGGCTCAGCGCGGGCGCGTCGCGCTCGAGGACGTGGATCCAGCGACCATTCCCGGTACCACCGAGCCCGGCGTTGACGAGCGTGAGCCCCGGGCCGGCGCGCTCCGCGAGCCGCGCGACGAACTCGCTCCCGTCGTCCACGCCGTAGCCCATCGTGAACGAGTCGCCCAGGAACAGGACGGAGCGCTCGATGCGGGCAGGCAGCTCGGCGCCGCGGTAGCCGGCGCTGTTCGTGGTGAAGCGCATCGTGAACTCCGGCGTGCGTCGCACGCACGAGTACCCCCGGCGCAGGCGCACACCGTCCTCCGCGTCCCACTCCGTGAAGGTCGGACCGACGTTCCGCGCCAGGCCGCTCACGCGCGCCACCAGCTCGGCGGCGAGCAGGCAGACGACGAGGGTCGCGGCGGCGAGGCCGATGCGCGTGAGGGGACGGGTCCGGCGCGCCGCGGCAGCGGCGGCCGGCGTGGAACCGGTCACGGAGGGGGGCGAAGGGGGGATCTGGCCGCCGACCGCGGCCGGGAGCCGCGGTGGGAGCAGGGGGGACGGGGGGCGCGGCGGGCCATCCCTGCCCACCACACACGCTCGAGGATACCAACCCGGCTCTGGACTGGGCCGCCGCGGAGGATCCTCCGGTTCCATGGGGGGTCGTCCAGCGCGGCGCTCACGCGCTGCACGCGCCGGCACGCCCCAGGGAGCTACCCTGCCCCGGTCGCCAGTGTTCGTCCCGACCGCGGCGTCACTCCCGCGCGAGAGCAGGCCCCCCCCCCACATGAGCGAATCACCGATCGAAGGTCTGCGCGAGGGTCCCGGCACGAGGATCGGCCCCTACCGGATCCTCGAGCAGATCGGCGAGGGAGGCTTCGGCGTCGTGTTCCTGGCCGAGCAGCGGGAGCCCGTCGTGCGCCAGGTCGCGCTGAAGATCATCAAGGCGGGCATGGACACGCGGCAGTTCGTCGCGCGGTTCGAGGCCGAGCGGCAGGCGCTGGCCTTGATGGATCACCCCCACATCGCGCGCGTCATCGACGGCGGTGCGACGGAGACCGGCCGTCCCTACTTCGTCATGGAGCTCGTCAAGGGCGCTCCGATCGCCGAATACTGCGACGAGCACAACCTGACGATCGCGGAGCGGCTGGAGCTGTTCGGGCAGGTCTGCGATGCGGTCCAGCACGCACACCAGAAGGGGATCATCCACCGCGACCTGAAGCCGTCGAACCTGCTCGTCACCGAGCAGGACGGCAAGCCGGTGGTCAAGGTGATCGACTTCGGCATTGCCAAGGCGACCTCGGCCCGGCTGACGGACAAGACGATCTTCACTGAGCAGCAGCAGGTCGTCGGGACGCTCCAATACATGAGCCCGGAGCAGGCGGAGGGCTCGCTCGACATCGATACCCGGACGGACGTGTACGCGCTGGGTGTCGTGCTCTACGAGCTGCTGACGGGGACCACGCCCTTCGACAAGGAGACGCTGCGCGACGCGTTCTACAGCGAGATCCAGCGCCTGATCCGGGAGGTCGATCCGCCCAAGCCCTCGACGCGGCTCTCCACGTCGCTGGACACGCTGGCGGGCGTGGCGGCGCGGCGGTGCGTCGAGCCGAAGCGCTTGACGACGCTCCTGCGGGGCGAGCTCGACTGGATCGTCATGCGGGCGCTCGAGAAGGACCGTGCTCGCCGCTACGAGAGCCCGAGCGCGCTCGCGCTGGACATCCGCCGCCACCTGGGGGGCGAGGCGGTCGTCGCTGCGCCTCCGAGCGCGGCCTACCGCTTGCGCAAGTTCGTTCGCCGCTACCGGGTGCCCGTCGCCGCGAGCGGCGCGGTGGCGGCCTCGCTCGTGGCCGGTGTCGTCGCCTTCGCCTGGCAGGCGAACGTCGCAGCCGGCGAACGGGACGCTGCGCGTGCCGCGGAACAGGCGGAGCAGCGCGAGCGCGTTCGCGCCGAGAGCAACGAGCGGCAGGCCGCAGCGATCAACCATTTCCTGCTCGACATGCTGGCCTCGGCGGATGTCCGCCTCCAGGGGCGCGACGTCCGGGTCGCCCAGGTGCTCGACAGCTCCAGCAGCACCGTGGGGGAGGCGTTCCAGGACCGACCCGACGTCGAGGCCTCCGTGCGCTCCATCCTGGCGCGGACCTACAACTCACTGGGCCTGTTCGACCAGGCCGAGCCGCACGTGGCGCGCGCGCTGGAGCTCCGACGGGAGCTCGGCAGTGATGACTCGCCAGAGTACGCGCGATCCTTGGCCGATCGCGCCGGCGTCGAAAGCGGACGCGGTCAGGCCGAACGCGCGGCTCGCTCGTACCTCGAGGCGCTCGAGGCTGCACGCCGCGCAGCGGGGCCCGAGAGTTCGCTGGCGCTGAGTGTTCAATCCGACTACGCCAACTGCTTGGCCTCGCTGGGACGGCGGGAGGAAGCCGAGCTGCTCTTCCGCGATGCACTCGCGGCGCGCCGGCGCGTACCGGATGTCGGCGGACGGCAGACGCGGGTCCTGATCAACAGTCTAGCCGTCCTGCTGCACCACCAAGGACGTCTCGACGAGGCCGAAGCGCTGTATCGCGAGGCGCTCGAGTCGAACGAGCGGGCGCGAGGCGCGGAACATCCCGACACGCTGACCGCCCGCATGAACCTGGGCAGCCTGCTGCGAACGCGCGGAGACCTGGCCATGGCCGAGTCCCTCTTCGTCGAGACCTTCCCCAGGATCCAGCGTGTCTTCGGCGCGGAACACCCCAAGACCGCCGAAGCCGCCGCCGTGCTCGCGAACCTCTACTTCGATCAAGGGCGCATCAAGGACTCGATCCCCTTGTACGAGGAGAGCCTGGCCATCCTCCGTCGGGTGGAAGGCGAGCGCACCGCGCGCGTCGCGGAAGCGAAGCGACTCCTCGCGAACGCGCTCTCACGCATGGGCGAGCGGGCGCGCGCCGTCGCCTTGGGGCGTGAGGTGTCCGAGACCTGGGTCCAGCTCGAGGGCCCGGACGGGCCCAACGCCTTGAAGTCGCGGCTCGATTTCGCGAACGCGCTGGCCGCTGCCGATCAGACCGCCGAGGCCGAGCCACTCTTCGAGGAGCTCCTCGAGCGCTGTCCACGTGTCCTCGGCCCGGATCACGTGACCACGATCATCGCCACGAACAGCTACGCCGTGATGCTCCTCGGCAAGGCACGCCATGCAGACGCCGAGCCGTACCTGCGCCGGGCTCTCGAGGCCGGGCGGCGGACGGTGGGGGCCGAGCACCGCGACACGCTGATCACGCAGTACAACCTGAGCGCCGCGCTGCGCGAGACGCAACGGCTCGAGGACGCCGAGCGCTTGGGTCGCGAGACCCTGGACGCCTTCGTGCGCGTCTTCGGACCTCAGCACGCCAGCACCGCCACGGCGCACATGGGCCTGGGGCTGACGCTGGCCCGACTCGGCCGGAACGAGGAGGCACGCCGGGAGTTCGAGTCCTCGATCGCGATCCTCAAGGCGACGCTTGGCGAACGCAATCCGGCCTGGGTCAGCGGTGCCGTCGAGCTGGGTGGGCTGCTCGTCGACGCCGGCCGGGCCGACGAGGCCGAGCCCGTGCTGCGCTCGGCCGTCGAGGTCGCCCGCTCCGGGCGCGGGCCCGAGGACACGCGGACCCTGAACGGGCAGGTGGCTCTGGCGCGTTGCCTGACGAGCCTGGGGCGCTTCACCGAGGCAGAGACGCTGTTGCTCGAGGCCCACCCGCGCCTCGTCACGGCACGCCCAGCCGGCCATGCGGACATCGCCCGCGCCGCCCAGCGCCTGGCGGAGCTGTACGCCGCCTGGAACGCGGTCGAGCCAGACGCCGCGCGCGCGGCCTCGGCCGCGGAGTGGCAGGCGAAGGCCGCCGCGCGGGACTGAGCGATCCAGACCCGGTCCGGTGGCCTCGCGTGTCGGCAGGCCAGGTGCCGCTCCAGGAATCGTGTTTCCGACGAAGAGTGGCCCGTCAGCCCGATCCCCATCACGATGGACAGCGAGCTGGGTCAGCATCGGGAGGTCGTGAGATGTCTGAATCAGGCCGATGCGCGCTCCGTTGTGTCGCTTCGGAGCAGGGGTGATTTCTCCGGAAAAGGTGCTGGATTCCCACTTCGAAGAAGCACGCTCAAGACCGCCTCCGAGTCCCCAGCCCGTCGGCACCTGTTGTAGGCTGCGAACCTTCGAGTCCCGTTCCAGGCTCGAAACGCTTCGCCGGGTCTTTCTCCCCGGTGATTCGGGCCGCATGGGACTCGAGATCAGGAGGCTGAATGCAGTTCTCTCTCTCGATTCCCTTGGCGGCGATCGCCGCCGGTTCGTTCGGGATCCTCGCGCTCGATCGCGGTGGGGCTCCGCCGACGGCGCAGACTCCCACGCCGTCGTCCGCGCTTCGCGCTCAACGTACGGCGCTCGTCGGCGACGTGCGTGTGCTCGAAGCCCGCTACGCGGCCTGGTCGGCCGCGAACCCGCGCACGGGCGACGTGCAGTTGCCGCTGGCGTGGTCGCGCGCGCTCTCGACGGAACGCACGCCGGCGCGGGGGCGCTTCGCCTTCGATGCGGGCTCCGGCTCGATCGAGGTCGAGCTGGAGGCCATGCCCCAAGGAGCGCACTACGAGGCCTGGGTCGTGGACGACGCGGCCGGCACGAGCGCGGCGCCAGACGCGTCCGACACCAGCGTGCGTCTGGGCGAGCTCGTCGCGCGTGACGGTCGGGCGAGCCTGCGCGTGGAAGCCGCCGCGCTGGGCCTCGAGGGCTTCGATCTCGACCTGGTCGTCGTGACCCGCTCGGGTGCGACGCCGGTGGAGAGTGTGCTGCTCGCGGGGATGCCCGGCCTGTTCCAGCGCCTGGCGAGCCGCGCCGCGGAGACCGTCGGCGAGCCGCCCTCGGGCGTCGTCCTGCGCTCGCGGGTCGACGAGGAGACGGACGAGAACACGGACGACAACTCGTACCTCGGTGGCATGCCGGACGACAGCGCGGGGGACGACGGCAGCTCGGATCCGGCGGGTGGGCCGCTGCCCGACCTGATCGAGGCCGGAGAGGCGCTCTTCTTCCACGAGACCTTCTATGGGAACGGCCGCACCTGCGGCACCTGCCACCCGGCGGAGAACAACTTCACGATCGAGCCGGCCTTCATCGCGACGCTTCCGCCCGACGACCCGCTCTTCGTCGCGGAGTTCGTGCCCGAGCTGAACTTCGATCTGAACGGCGGGCTGCGCTTCGAGAATCCGATCCTCATGCGCCAGTTCGGCCTGATCGTCGAGAACCTCGATGGTTTCGACGACCTCCGCTACCGCTTCACGATGCGCAGCGTCTCCCACACGCTCGGCATGACCCAGTCGATCACGTCGCCCGACGGTCCGGGCGTCGTTCCCGTCGAGCGCACCGGTTGGAGTGGCGACGGAGCCCCCGGGCAAGGGACCTTGCGCGAGTTCGCGCTGGGTGCCGTCCGCCAGCACTTCACGCGCACGATGGGGCGCGTGCCGGGCGCCGACTTCGTCTTCCCCACGAATGCCGAGCTGGACGCGCTCGAGGCCTTCCAGCTCTCGCTGGGTCGCCAAGAGGAGCTCGACCTCGCCACGCTCTCCCTGCGCGATCCCGATGCGGACGAGGGCCGGGTGCGCTTCGGTGACCTCTCGTGCGATCGCTGCCACGAGCACGCCGGAGCCAACCGCGGCGGCGCGAACTTCAACTTCGCCACGGGAGTCGAGGCCTTCGCGCGCAACAACCCCGACGGCACCGGCGAGCTGCGACCGCCCGACGGCGGGCTCGGCACGAACCCGGCCGGCGGCCACGACACGATCGAGGAGTCGCCGGAACCCGACGACCCGAGCGTGATGAGTTTCGGCAACAAGACCTTCAACACCGTGAGCCTGGTCGAGTTCGCAGACACGGTGCCGGGGTTCCACAACAACATCACGAACATGGGAGCGCTGGGCGACACGGTCGAGGGCGCGGTCAGCTTCTATCGCTCGGCGGAGTTCCAGAACTCCCCGGACGGGTTCGTGATCCCCTTCCAGGGGAACGACATCGAGAACATCGGCAAGTTCCTGCGCGTGATCAACGCGCTGGAGAACCGGCGCTCCGCGGACGCCTACGGCGAACGCGCCGCGAACCTGATCGCGGGTGGCGGGTTCGACCCGGCCGCGGTCGAGCGCGTGTTGTTCCTGGCGCAGGCCGAGTGCACGGACGGCATGGAAGTCCTGAGCCAAGTGGGGCTCCATCTGCAGGACGCCGTCCCGCACTTCGAGAAGGCCTGGTGGTTCTTCGAGTTCGCCAAGTCGGGGCCCGACGCGGACCGTCTGCAGAACATCCAGACCGCGCGTGACCTGCTCGAGGGCGCCCGAGTCTCGATGCAGAACTGAGGAGTCGGTGCCGCCACGCTCGCTCCGGGCGTGGCGGCCAGTCGAACCGCGGCGGCCGGGCCCGAGGGGGGAGCGGCCGCCGCGAGCCTTGCGCGGTGGGCGGTCCCTCCGGCCCAGGGGCACTCTGGCACGGAACGGGCCCCCGCACCTGCGAGTCTGGGGGCCGCGCGACCGTAGGATCGCCGACGAGTGCCCGCCTTCCCCCGAACCTTGCTCGGCCCCCCCGGTCCTTGGCTGCTGTGCGCCGTGTTCGTGCTGGCGCTCGAAGGCGTGGCCCTGCTGTGCTCCGAGAGCGTGCTGCGCGAGGCCTTCGAAGGCCGCGCGCCCGGCTGGCTCACGAGTTGGGTCGCGGCGCACGAGGGCCGCACGCCGGCGGGCGTGCGCGCGGGCACCCTGGCGCATCTGCGCAGCCTGCAACTCGCCGCTGTCGCGCTGCTCGCGCTGTACCTCGCCGTTCGTGTGCACCTCGCCGCGGGGCTCCGGCCTCGCAGCCTGCCCATCACCGTGCTGGCCTGGTGGCTCGGCGTCGAGCTGCTCGTCGCGCCCCATCTGAGCTTCGGCGACTGGAACATCCACTACCGGATCCTGCGCAACCTGGACCACCGCCCGACGCAGGTCGGCGGCGGCTTCAACTCGGACTCCGTAGTGGCTCGCGAGGAGAGCGGCGCGTTCCGGCCCGAGGACTTCAACCTGATCTTCCTCGGCGATTCCTTCACGATGGGACTGGGCGTCGACCCGGGGACCGAGGCCTTTCCCGTGCTGGTCGGCGACGCGCTGGCAGCCCGCCATCCCGCGGAGCGCTTCCACACGGCGAACTTCGGCTGGGTCAGCTCGTCACCGTTCCTCAGCCACCGCCGGCTGGTCGACAGCGGAGCGCGGTACGCGCCCGACCTGGTCGTGCTGGCGGTCGACATGACCGACTTCGCGGACGACCTGCGCTACCAGCGCGTGCTCGAGCGGCACGGCATCTACTGGCTCTACGACAAGATCCCGCTGACCCTGCGCCTGGTGCAGGCGATCGCGCCGGTCACGCTCCGGCGCGTCGCGGCCTGGTCGGTCGGCGGGATCCCGGCGCGGCGGTTCTTCGTCACCGACGCCCCGCTCGAGGAGACGCGCCGGTGGATGGATCCACTGGCCGAGAACTGCGATCGCGTCGCGGCGTGGTGTCGCGAGCAGGGTGCGCGCTTCGTGCTCGTCGTCCTGCCGCGCTCGTACCAATACAGCGCGCGCGAGGCCCCGCGCGACCGTGACGCGCGGGAGTACGCGGTGCTCGGCCCGTATTGCCTGGAGCCCTTCCGCTTCTTCGACGAGCTGCGCCCGACGAAGGACTACCCGATCGTGTCGTTGCTCGACGACTTCCGGGCCAACACGGAGTTCCCCACCTGCTTCGAGGACGATGCGCACTGGACCCCGCTGGGGCACCGGGTCGCGGCTCGTGCCCTCGTGCGCGAGCTGGCGCCAATCGTCGACGAGATCCTGGCGCACGGACGCTAGCAGCCAGCTCGGCATGGGGCCGGTCCGTCCAGCACACCGGACGCGGATTCCCGGTCCGTGGATCTCGATCTGTCACGAGACGTGCGCGTCGAGCTTGGACTCTGCAGGGTCGAGGTCAGGAGCCGCCCGCGGGGAACCCGTCCGCTCGACGCGCGACGATCACCGCGCGCTGCTGCTGGCCCCGGCCATCGCGGCGAAAGCTGGCGTAGAGCGGCTTGTCGAGCTCGTCGCGCGCGCAGCGCGTGCAGGCGCGCAGGACCTCGATCGCGCCGATGCCCGCCGCACGCAATTGCCAGGCGTTGATCGCCGGCAGGTCCAGATGTCGTTCGCGGAGCACGGCCTGCACAGCCTCCATCCGCGCGAACTCGCGCTCGAACTCCTGCGCCAGCTCCAGGCTCACCTCGTAGCAGCAGGGTCCGATGGCCGGTCCCACCGCGGCGCTCCAGCGTGCGGGATCCTCACCGCGACGCGCGAGCTCGCGCACGAGCGCGGTGCTCGCGCCGGACAGGGTCCCGCGCCAACCGGAATGGAGCGCCGCGACCGCGCGGCCGTCGTCGCGCGCGGCCAGGATCGGGACGCAGTCGGCGCTGGTCACGGCGATCGGCTGTCCCGCGGTGAAGCTCACGAGCCCGTCGCATGCGCCCAGCTCCTCGCGCGCGGCCCGCGCCTCGGCGATCCGCACACCGTGCACCTGCTTCCAGGTCGGGAAGGCAGCGGGCCACTCCGCGCGGAACGGCTCCGGGATCGGTTCCGAGAGCGTGCCGAACGCATGGCGGACGCCGGAGATCTCGCCGAGGAGCGCGCTCTGGACGTGCATGGGCTTGTTCTAGCGTGCGCACGGCGAATCCGGGCAGCAGGCGTCGAGAGTCCTGCCGATCGGGTCCCGGTGCGGGGTACGCTCCAGCCGCGGCACGCCACGCTGGCGGGGATCTGCCTGGTGCGCCGGAGCTCGAGGACCGTGGCGTTGTGCTCCGGAGCTCCTCCGGCTAGACCTTCGGCCCCATGCGCTTGGCCGCCACCATCCGCAGCGTCGTGCACCGCTTCGAGTCCTTGCGCGAAGTGCTGGCCAAGTCCAACGCGCCCAAGTCCGGCGACAACCTGGCCGGAATCGCCGCCCGCAGCGCGGTCGAGCGCGTCGCCGCGCGCGCCGTGCTCTCGAACGTGACGTTGGAGACGCTGCGCCAGAACCCGGTCGTGCCCTACGAGATCGACGAGCTGACACGCCTGTTCGAGCACTCGCTCGACGAGCACGCGTTCAAGGCGATCGCGCACCTGACCGTGGGACAGTTCCGCGAGTGGCTGCTCGAGGACCAGACGGATGGCCTGAAGATCCGCTCGATATCGGCCGGGCTGACGCCCGAGATGGCGGCCGCGGTCGCCAAGCTCATGTCGAACATGGACTTGATGGTCGTCGCCTCGAAGTGCCAAGTCGTCGTGCGCGCCAACACGACGCTCGGCCTGCCAGGCCGGCTTTCCTCCCGCGTGCAGCCCAACCACCCGACGGACGACATCGAGGGCATCCTGCTCAGCACGCGCGAAGGCCTCGCCTACGGCTGCGGCGACGCGGTGATCGGCGTCAACCCGGCGACCGACACGGCCGAGAGCACGGCCGAGATCCTGACCGCGATCGACGGCGTGTTGAAGCGGAATGCGGTGCCCACGCAGCACTGTGTGCTGTCTCACGTCACGGTCCAGATGCGCGCGCTGCAGCTCGGCTGTCCGATGGACCTGATGTTCCAGTCGCTCTCCGGAACCGAGCTCGGGAACAAGGCCTTCGGCATCTCGGTGGCGCTGCTGGACGAGGCCTGGGCCTTGATGAAGGAACGGGGCTCGGCGCGCGGGCCGAACTGCATGTACTTCGAGACGGGACAGGGCTCAGCGCTGAGCTCGGCGGCGCACCACGGCGTGGATCAGGTGACGCTCGAAGCGCGCTGCTACGGGTTCGCGCGCCGCTACCAGCCCTTCCTGGTCAACACCGTCGTGGGCTTCATCGGACCCGAGTACCTCGAGGACGGGCCACAGATCACGCGCGCCGGTCTCGAAGATCACTTCATGGGAAAGCTGCTCGGGCTGCCGATGGGCTGCGACGCATGCTTCACCTACCACGCCCGGATGGACCAGGACGAGTTGGAGAGCTTGAAGGTGCTGCTCAGCGCCGCCGGCTGCAGCTACCTGATGTCGTTGCCCGTGGGGGACGACATCATGCTCAACTACCAGAGCACCTCGTACCACGACATCCCGTCCATCCGCCGTCTGCTCGCGAAACGGCCCACCCCCGAGTTCGATGCCTGGATCGTCGAGCGCGACATCTGGGACTACGAGCGCGACCGGCCCGGGCGCGCGTTCGGGAATGCCGCGGCGATCCTGCCGTGAGGTCGATGGAACGCGAAGCCACCCCATGAGTCGCACGCGTCAGCTCATCGATCGACTGCGCGACGAGCTCGGCGCCTCGGCGCCGATGCCGCCCGCCCCGCCGCTGCCGCGCGTCCCGGAGCCGCCGGCGCGGGTGTTCCCGCGCCGTCACGAAGGCTCGCCCTACGCGCGCGAGGCCGCCCGACACACCACGGCCCTGCTCGGCATCGGTCACGTCGGCACGCGCTACGCGACGGACGTCGTCCTGCAGTTCCAGGCCGAGCTCGCGGTCGCGCACGAGGCCGTGGCCACCGAGCTCCCGGCGGACTGGGCTACCCAGAACGGCCTGATCGGGTTGCGGAGCCGGGTCCGGGACCATCGCGAGTACCTGTTGCGTCCCGACCTCGGGCGCCGGCTCGAGCCCGAGTCGCTCGCCCGCTGGACCCAGGCGGGCCAGCATGGCGTGGACGTGCAGCCCATCCTCGCGGACGGCCTCTCGGCCGTCGCCTGCATGCAGAGCGGTCTGACCCTCCTCGATTCGTTCACGCAGGCGTGTCGAGCTCGCGGGTTGACCGTCGGCGTGCCCGTGGCCGCGCGCTATGCCCGCGTGTGGCTCGAGGACGAGATCGGCGCCGCGGTGAGCGCCAAGGTCGCAGCCATCCTGCTGGGCGAGCGGCCCGGGCTCGGAACGGGCGACGGCCTGTCCGCCTACCTGGTCTACGATCCGCGGATCGGCAAGACGGACGGCGACCGGAACATGATGTCGAACATCCATCCGCGTGGGACACGCCCCGAAATCGCTGGCGTGCGTCTGGCCGTGCTGGCCCGCGCGATGTTGGACCAGCAGCGTAGTGGCGTCGAGCTGGACCTGAGCGGTCTGCGAACCGAACTCGGCGACGTGGCCTCGCGCGCGCATCGTGCCCCGCAAGTGCGCGTGCGACTCGTCGAGGTGGCGGGATGATCCTCCAGGCCCTGCCCCCGCGCATCCTCTCCGTTCGGCGCCTCCCGAACGCCGATCCGGCGCTGCTCCTGGCGTATGGCGCCGATCCGCAGCGGCATCGGTCGCTGGGGCTCGTCACCGTGGACCAGGACGACCCGACCTACGTGGCGCTCGACGAAGCGACCAAGCACGCGGACGTCGACGTCGTGTTCGCGAAGAGCTTCTATGCCGGAGCGAGGCACGGATCGGGGCCGCTCTCCGGCGAGATCCTGGGAGTGCTCGCCGCGAGCACCCCCGACGAGATCGACGAGGGGCTGCGCGCGTTCGTGCGCTGCCTCGAATCCGACGCGTGCTTCTACGCGGCGGACGACGCCGGGAAGACGGCCGTCTTCCCACACGTGATCGCCGCGCTCGGCCGCTACCTGAGCGCGCTCGCCGGTCTTTCGCCCGGCGATGCGCTGGCCTACCTGGTCGCTCCTCCGATGGAAGCCACGATCGGTCTCGACATGGCGCTGAAGGCGGCCGGCGTGCGGGCCGTGAGGATCTTCCCGCCGCCGACGGAGACGAACTTCGCCGCCGCCTGGCTGACCGGCCCGCTCGAATCCTGCGAGGCCGCGGCGCTCGCGTACTGCGAGGCTGTCGTGCGCGTCGCCGCCAATCCGAAGGGCGAGGTCTGGGGATCGTAAGCTCTCCGGCCAGCGAGGGTACGCCGCTCGCGGTCCGAGGTGCGCGGGTTCGCGCCGTCCCCGAGCGGTCGGGTGTCACGCTGCCGGAGCGCGTCCGCTCGCGCGGCACGGAGCGCTGGCCCGGGATGCGCGCGCCGCAGCGCCCAATGGCAGCCGCCCGGGCGGCGCCAGCGCCGGCCCGGGCGGCCTCTCGAGGCCAGGACGCCTCGGCTCACATCCTGGGCGCCGACTTCAGGTCGAACCGATCCAGGTTCATGACCTTGGTCCACGCCGTGACGAAGTCCGTGACGAATTTCTGCCGTGCGTCATCCGAGGCGTACACCTCGGAGATGGCGCGCAGTTGCGAGTTCGAGCCGAAGATCAGGTCCACGGAGGTCGCCCTCCACTTCACCTGGCCGCTCTTGCGGTCCTGGCCCTCGTACACGTCCCCGGCACCAGCCGACTTCTTCCAGGCCGTTCCGTTGTCGAGGAGGTTGACGAAGAAGTCGTTGGTCAGCGTCTCGGGGCGCTGCGTGAACACGCCGTGCTTGGAGTCGGCGTAGTTCGCGTTCAGGACGCGCAGGCCTCCGACGAGGACCGTCATCTCGGGGGCGCTCAGCGTCAGTTGCTGGGCGCGGTCGACGAGCAGCTCGGGCGCGGGCCGGTCGGCGCCGGCCCGCGCGTAGTTGCGGAAGCCGTCGTAGGTGGGCTCGAGGACCGCGAACGACTCGACGTCGGTCATGGCCTGGGTCGCGTCGGTGCGACCGGGCGCAAACGGCACGCGCACCTCGTGGCCCGCGCGCTTGGCCGCCTCCTCGACGCCGGCGCAGCCCGCCAGCACGATCAGGTCGGCCAGCGAGATCTGCTTGCCCCCGGCAGCGGCGCCGTTGAAGTCGAGCTGGATCTTCTCCAGCGTCGGGAGGACCTTCGCCAGCTCGGCGGGCTCGTTGACCTCCCAACCCTTCTGCGGCGCGAGGCGGATGCGCGCCCCGTTCGCTCCGCCGCGCAGGTCCGAGCCGCGGAAGCTGGCGGCGGAGGCCCACGCGGTCGAAACGAGCTGTGAGACGGACAGGCCGGACGCGAGCACCTTGCGCTTCAGCTCCGCGATCTCCGCGTCGCCGACCAGCGGGTGGTCGACGGGCGGCACCGGGTCCTGCCACGCCTGCTCCGCAGGGACGAGCGGGCCCAGGAAGCGCGCTCGCGGGCCCATGTCGCGGTGCGTCAGCTTGTACCAGGCACGCGCGAACGCGGCGTTGAACTCGGCGGGGTTCTTGTGGAAGCGCTCCGAGATCTTGCGGTACTCGGGGTCCATGATCAGGGCCAAGTCCGTCGTGAGCATCATCGGCTGGTGCTTCTTCGTGGGATCGTGCGCGTCGGGCACGGTCCTTCCGGCGTCACCCTTGGGCTTCCACTGGTGCGCTCCGGCGGGGCTCTTCGTGAGCTCCCATTCGAAGCGGAACAGGTTCTTGAAGTAGTCCTGCGACCACTCGACAGGCGTGGACGTCCAGGCGCCTTCGAGCCCGCTCGTGATCGTGTCGGCACCCTTGCCTGTGCCGTACGTGTTCTTCCAGCCTAGGCCTTGCTCCTCGAGGGGAGCGCCTTCCGGCTCCGGACCGACGTACTTTTTCGGGTCGGCCGCGCCGTGGACCTTGCCCAGCGTGTGTCCGCCCGCGATCAGCGCCACGGTCTCCTCGTCGTTCATCGCCATGCGCCCGAAGGTCGTGCGGATGTCGTGCGCGGCGAGCACCGGGTCCGGGTTGCCGTTGGGGCCTTCCGGGTTCACGTAGATCAGGCCCATCTGCGAGGCCGCGAGCGGGTTCGAGAGCTCGCGCTTGTCGGAGAAGCGCTTGTCACCGAGCCACTCGCTCTCGGGACCCCAGAAGACGTCGGCCTGCGGCTCCCACACGTCCTCACGTCCGCCGGCGAACCCGAGCGTCTGGAACCCCATGGACTCCAGCGCGACGTTGCCCGTCAGGATCAGCAGGTCGGCCCACGAGATCTTGGCGCCGTACTTCTGCTTGATGGGCCAGAGCAGGCGGCGGGCCTTGTCCAGGTTGGCATTGTCGGGCCAGCTGTTGAGCGGCGCGAAGCGGATCGTGCCATCGGAGGAGCCGCCGCGGCCGTCGGCGACGCGGTACGTGCCCGCGCTGTGCCAAGCCAATCGGATCATCAGGGGGCCGTAGTGCCCGTAGTCGGCCGGCCACCAGTCCTGCGACGTCTTGAGCGTCGTCTCGATGTCCTTCTTCAGCGCGTTCAGGTCGAGCTTGGCGAACTCCGCGGCGTAGTCGAAGTCCTCGCCCAGCGGATTGCCCGCGGGCGGGTTCTGGTGGAGGATCGCGAGGTTGAGCTGGTTCGGCCACCAGTCGCCATTCGACATGGCACCGGCCGCCGTGTGGCGGTAGCGCGCCGCTGGAGCCTCCGTGCCCATCACCGGGCACACGCCGGGCGCGGCGCTGGAGCCAGCGTCGACGGCCTCGTTGCGACTCGATGTGGCGCACGCGCTGACGCTCGCCAGCAGGGCACACAGCCCCACGACGTTCCTGGCGCGAGCTCCACGCCGTGTCTGGGGACGAACAGCTCCGTTCCGTGCGGAGCCCTCACGATGGGTTGCGATGTCGGACATGGGGGACTTTCCGATGCGGGGTTGGGTGGGATGGAGTTGGGGGAGGTTTGGGGCAGGCTCGGAGTCGAGGTCGTCCCGGCGAGCACTCAGCCGCTCTGGTTCGTCGACTTCCCGCGGCAGTCGGGGCAGAAACCCCAATAAAGGACTTCTGCCTCGTCGATCTCGTAGCCAGAGTTCGTAGCCGCGGTGAGACAAGGGGCCACGCCGACTGCGCAGTCCACGTCTGCCACTGCACCGCAGGTGCGGCAGATCGCGTGGTGGTGCGAGTCGCCGACCCGGGGGTCGAACAGCGCGGGCGCTCCGGCCGGCTGGATGCGCCGCACGAGGCCCTTCTCCGTCAGCGTGCTCAGCGCGTCGTAGACCGCTTGGAGCGAGATCGAGCCGATCTCGGCGCGGACTTCCTGGGCGATCGTGTCTGCGGAGCCGTGCGGCCAGCGCGCCACGGCTCGCAGCACCGCCAGGCGCTGGGCCGTCACGTGGAGCCCGTGCGCGCGGAGCTGGCTCGCGGGGTCGGTCATGACGAGCGACACTAGACAATTCTAGGATGATTCCAATTAATGAAATGCTCTGGATTATGGATCGACTGGTCCGGAGGCGAGCGTTGCGCCGGGCTGCGAGTGCCCCCCCCCCTCGCAGTTCCGGTCGAGGGGGCACGCAGGCGCTGCCATCCCGGCCTGGCCGCCCGGGAAGGGCTGGGCCATCCGAGGGCTGGTGCCTGCCGCGCGCCGCTGGAGGAAGGTCCGCACCGGATGAGTTGGCTCCTGCTGCGCAGGCCGGGTGTGCACGGTCATGGGAGCAGCTCCGAGCCCGGTCCCCGCGAGGCTGTCGATCCGCGGGTCGTGAATTCCGGTGCCGGGAAGGTGCTCAGGCTGGCGCTGGATGCCGCTGACCTCGCCACGACGCTGGCCCGGGTGCGCGACGAGCCGCAGGCCGCGGGAGGGGAGTCACGTGGGATGCGCTTGCCCCCGACTCGGTCAGCCCGCGCTCTGCGCGTGCCAGACGTCGTAGGCCTCCGCGAGGTCGAGCAGCGCTTGCCGCGCGTCGCCCTCGAACGACGAGCCGTGCATCAGCGCGAGCCGCTCCGGTTTCAGCTCGGCCAGCTTGCGGATCGTGCGGCCCGTCTCCGGCGTGTAGCAGCTCGCGCGAAAGATCTCCTCGGCTTCCTTCGCCGGCCCCACGACGTCACCCCGCGTCACCGGCGGGCCGTCGCCGACGCGCGTGAACAGGTCGCCGCACAAGAGGGTTCCGGTGGTCTCCTCGTAGAGCACGCGCGCCTCCCAGCCATGCGGGACGTGCGGCGTGTCGAGATGGCGCACGCGGTGGCCGCCCAGGTCCAGGACCTCGCTGTCGCGCAGCGCGCGCGGCGGACGGTCGGCCAGGTCGTTCAAGGAGACCATGACTCCGACCTCGCCGTGGGCGACCTCGGCTCGCGGCGCCGCCGCCAGCCACTGGTTCAGCGACCCGCACTCGTCGGACTCGACGTGACCGAACGTGATCCAGCGCAGTGTCGCGAGGGGCACGACGCGCGCCACGGCCTGCGAGACGACCGGGAACATCGCGCGCGGTCCGGTGTGGAAGAGCAAGGGCTGCTCCGCCCGGATCAGGAACTGGTTGAACGTGAACCCCGCCGGGGTGACGTCCGGTACGAACGTGGAGATCCGGTAGATCCCTGCGGCGATCTCGTCGGTGCGGGTCTGCATGCGTGGACTCGGTGGTGGTGAGCGCGTCCGGCGGTCGGCCGGCCCGGGCCCCGCGCGCGGCCGATCGTAGCCCCTGCGCGGGAACGCGCGTGGCGTCATCCAACCTGCGCCCGAGAATCCAGGAATCCCTGTTGGGATGCGGACCGTCCGGCAACCTACCCCGTGGACGGCAGCCCAGGACCCGATGCGGAAGGATTCCCAGCGACACGCGCGCTTCCTGGACCTCGTCGAGGCTCACCAGGGAGCAATCCGCAAGGTCGCCGCGCTCTACGCCCGGGATCGGGCGGATCGCGAGGACCTGTTCCAGGAGATCGTGCTCCAGCTCTGGCACTCGTTCGAGACCTTTCGCGGGGAGTCGTCCTTCTCGTCCTTTCTCTACCGCGTTGCACTGAACACCGCCCTCCTGCGCGTGCGCCAGGCGGAGCGCCGGCCGCGGATCGACGCGCGGGCCGCGCTCGCGGAAGTCGAGTCGCCCACGAAGACAGGTCACGACGACGAGGTCGAGCGCTTGTACGCGGCGATCCGCGCGCTCGAGTCGCTCGACCGCGCGCTCGTCCTGTTGGTCCTCGAGGAGCTGAGCCACGCAGAGATCGCCGCCGTCACTGGCCTCACCGTCGGCAACGTGAGCGTGCGCCTCTCCCGCTGCAAGGAGCGGCTGCGCCGGCTGCTCGGTGCCACCGGATCCGTCCCAGGGGGAACAGCATGTTCGACGAAGCGCTGAAGACCACTTGGAAGCGCGCCGAGGCGGGCCAGCCGCCGCGCTCGCGTGCCGAGCTCGAGGGCCTGCTCTGGCCCGTGGCGCGCTGGTCGGGACGCGCGCTTTGGGCCGCCCTCTGGACCAGCATCGCCCTGCTCGGCGTCACCGCGGTGCTCAGCTCCCTGAACCTGCGTGGCTACCGCGGCAACGCGACCATGCTGGTGGTCGAGGGCGGCCTGCTCGCGCTGTCGCTGGCTTTCCTGGCCTTCAGCGCGTGGCTCATCGCTCGGCTGCGTCGGATCATGCGCGCCGACCTGCCGCTCGTCGAAACGGTCGAGCGCCGCTTGGCCCTCTACGACCGCTGGTTCGGCGCGTGGCTCGTCGTGGGGGCCATGGCGCCTTGGATGCTCTCGCTGGCGATCAACACGCTGATCGACAACCAGGACGGCACCTACCAGATCCACCAGCCGATCGAGTTCGCCGTGGTGACGGCCGCGAGCCTGGGCGTCATGTATGTGGCGCTGACGGCCTCGCTGGCCCCCAGCGTGCGCTCCATGCGCGCCGTGCTGCACGACGTGCGGGCTCAGGCGCTCGACGCCACGGCCGAGATCGCCGAGGTGCGGCAGCGCACGCGGCGCGTCAGGGCGGTCCTCGCGGGGCTGCTCGTGCTCGGCGTGCTGGCGGGGCTGTGGCTGTGGTGGAGGAACGCCTGAGGCCACGCTCCGGATCGTGATCGCGCTAACGGCACACGTCGAACCACAGCGCCGCGGAGAGATTGCTGCCTCCCGGCGCCAGCGGGTCGCGGAACCAGCCTTGCACCCACACGGTCTGGCCGCCGAGGAAGGGCACGCCCTGCGCCGCCGGATGGGTCGTGACGAAGTGGTTCCAGTCCAACGTGAGCGTGCCGTCGCAGCCGCCCGGCGTGCCGCCGGTCGGCTGCACGCCAGTGCGTTGCATGGGCGCGAGCACGCACAACAGGCTGGAGCCGCCCCCGAACGGCGTGGCCCGCGGCCCCGTGCGGCCATAGAACAGGATCCCGGCCTTGCCACCCTCGATCGAGCCGATCGTGATCGTGAAGCCCGAGCCGGTGGTGCCGCTGGGGTCGCCGCTGGCGGTGATCGTCGAGCTGCAGCCGTGCGAGGTCGTGCCGCCGGCGCAGAACGCCGCGATCGCCGTCGTGCAGCCCAGCGTGTCGCGCACGAAGACGTTGCGCGAGGCTGGTGCGGCGAGATCGATCAGGTTGTCCGCGGGGCTCTCGAAGCCGACGTGGCGGCCATCGCCACTGATCGCCGGGTACGTGCTGAAGTTCGTCCCGCGGATGTCGCGCGTCGAGAGACTGATGATCTCGGTCGTGCCCGCCACGAGATCGCGCAGGAACACGTCGACGAACCCATTCCGGTCCTCCGGATCCAGGTTGCCATCCCCGGCAACAAAGGCCACGCGGCCGCCGTCGTGCGAGATCGAGGGCCCGAAGCCCCCCGATGTGCTCTGCGCGCCGAGCGGGGTCAGGCTGGCTCGAACCATGGAGCCGGTCGCAATCTCGTAGACGAAGACGTCCTGCGCCCCGTTCGTGTCGTTTGCCACGAGATCGTTGGCCGAACTCGTGAACGCCACGTAGCGACCGTCACCCGAGACGATCGCCGCGCCGCTCTCGCCGTTTCCGGGCGCGCCCGCCGGGGTGCGGCTCACGAGGCTGGTCGTGCCGAGCAGGAGGTCGCGCACGAAGACGTCGTCGGCGGAGTTCCCATCACCCGGCACCAAGTTCGAAGCCATGGCGGTGAAGGCCACGAAGCGTCCGTCGTCGGAGATTGCGGCCCCCTGGCACCAAGCGTTGCCCTGCCCGCCGGTCGCCGAGAGACTCACGAGTGCGGTCGTCCCGAGCTCCATGTCGCGGACGAAGACGTCCGCCACGAGACCGTTCGCATCCCCCAGCACCAAGTTCGAGGCGTTGGAGTCGAACGCGACGAAGCGCCCATCCGCGGAAGTGCGCGGAGAGGCGCTGCGGTGGTTCGCGGGGCCACCGCCAGCGGCGACGCTCACGAGCACCGTCGCTCCGGTCAGGAGATCGTGGCGGAACACGTCCTCCCAGGCATTCGTGTCGCCCGCGACCAGATTCGTCGCCGGGCTGGCGAAGACCACGAACCGTCCATCCGCGCTGATGCGTGGGTCCCAGGTCTGACCATCGGCTTGCGCGCCGTCCGTGGCTACGCTCACGCGCCGTGTCGTCCCAGTGGAGCGGTCGTGGACGAAGGCGTCCATGACCCCGTTCGTGTCGTTCGGGACCAGGCCTGGGCCGGCGTGGAAGACTACGAGGCGTCCGTCGCCGGACAGGCTGGCCCCTCCGCAGTACTCACCGCCGGGAGCGCCGTCCGATGCGCGGCTCACGATCGAGGTTGACTGCGCGGCGGCGTGCGGCGCGGCACAGGCCAGCGCAGCCAGGGCGCCGAGCGACGTGACGGTGAGGTAGGAATCGATGCGCATGGCGGTGTCTCCAGCGTCGTGGGTCCCGGTGATCACGGCCCTCTCCGCAGGTTGGATCCGAGCACACGATCGGCGCATTGCCCATGGCTACAACGTCGTAGCGCGTGGCGATCCACGGGGTACCTGGCCGGCCGGATAGCCAGGTCGCGCGACGCGGTCACCGTGCCCCGGAGCACCAGCATCAGCCGGCTCGTGCGCCATGCGCGAGGATGGCGCCGGTCGACACGCCGCGCCTCCGGCCAGCGGCGCCGGCTGGCTGCGGAGTCGGTCGCGAGCCGCCAGTCTCCTCTCGCGCACCGCGCCCACGGGTTCCCACGGCCAGCTTCGAGGGAACGTGGTCGGGCCCCCGCCGTCGGCAGGGGAGCAATCATGCTCAGTCACCTCCCGCTAGACTCGGCGGCGCGATCCTCGATGACCGCCGACCTGATCTCGGACGTGCTGCGCGTCGTGCGCCTCGACGGTGCCTACTTCTACAAGGTGGAGGCGACGGGAGCGTGGTGGGTGGAATCCGTGGCGACGCTCGAGCAGTTGCCGAGCGTGCTGCCCGACAGCGAGCACCTCATCCCGTACCACATCCTGGTCGAGGGCTCGTGCTGGGGCGGGCTCGTCGGCGAGCCCCAGGTGCGCATGCATCCCGGCGACGTGCTCGTGTTCCCGTCGGGCGCGCCGCACTGGTTGTCGAGCCAGCCCGGCGAGCGCCCACCGCTGACGGACCTCGAGATGCCGTCCGCCGTCCGCCTGCCGTTTGCCGTCCGCATGGCCGGACCGGGCGAGGGCCGCGCGGTCTTCGTGTGCGGCTTCCTCGGGTGCGACCGACGGCCCTTCAACCCGCTGCTCACCGCGCTGCCCGAGCAGATGTTGGTCCACGGCGAGCTCGACGGCTGGCTCTCGACCTTCGTGCGCAACGCGCTGGGCGAGGTCAGCGCGGAGCGGCTCGGCGGCGAGCTGATCCTGACGCGCCTCGCGGAGCTCATGTTCGTGGACGTCGTGCTGCGCCACGCGGCGGCGCAGGACGCGGAAGGCACCGGCTGGCTCGCCGCGCTGCGCGACGAGATCGTCGGGCGCGCGCTGGCGCTGCTGCACGAGCGTCCGGCGCGGGCCTGGACGCTGGAGGAGCTCGCGCTGCGCGCCGGCACGTCGCGGTCGGTGCTGGCCGAGCGGTTCGCACGCCTGTTGGGAGAGCCGCCGATGCAGTACCTCACGCGCTGGCGCATGCAGCTCGCGGCGCACCGATTGGCGTCCTCGTCCGCCAAGGTCGCCGCCGTGGCGCGCGAGGTCGGCTACGAGTCCGAGGCGGCTTTCAGCCGCGCGTTCAAACGCGAGGTGGGGCTCGCGCCCGCCGCGTGGCGCGCGCGCCGCTTGCCGGGCGCGCTGCAGGGCGAGCGTCGCTAGCCCGGAACGAGACGCGCGCGCGGGCGCCTCTGCGCGCTCTGGACGCTCGGTCAAGCGCTCCGGACGCGCGGTCATTCCGGCCGCCGCGCGCGCCGACGAAAGTGAGCGCGTCGACTCCGCGGCGGCCTGGCCGGAGCACGATCGACCGCGAACCTGCACGGGCCGTTGGACCGAGGTGCCCACCATGCGAACGAACCCTGCTTGCCTGCCCCAGACGACCCCGAACCCGGACCTCGCCGCCGTGAAGGCGCGACAACGCGCGACCTGGTCCGCGGGCGACTTCGCCGTGATCGGCGTCACCCTGCAGCTCGTGGGGGAGTCCTTGTGCGAGAGCGTCGACGTGCGCTCGGGCCAGACGGTGCTCGACGTCGCCGCGGGCAACGGCAACGCGACGCTGGCCGCGGCACGGCGCTTCGCGCGTGTCACGTCGACCGACTACGTGCCGGCGCTGCTCGCGCGCGGCGCCGAGCGCGCGCAGGCCGAGGGCCTGGCCGTCGAGTTCGTCGAGGCGGACGCCGAGGACCTGCCGTTCCCCGCCGGCAGCTTCGACGCCGTGCTCTCGACGTTTGGCGTGATGTTCACGCCCGACCAGGAGCGCGCGGCAAGCGAGCTCCTGCGCGTGTGCCGGAGCGGCGGGAAGATCGGGCTCGCGAACTGGACCGCCGAGGGCTTCCTGGGCGAGCTGTTCCGGGTCGTGGCACGACACGTTCCGCCTCCGGCCGGGCTGCGCTCGCCGATGCTGTGGGGCGACGAGCAGCGGCTGCGGGAGCTCTTCGGGAACGAGGCCGCGTCGTTGAGCTTCGCGCGTCGCGAGTTCCTGTTTCGCTACGAGAGCGCCGCGCACTGGATCGAGGTCTTCCGCACCTGGTACGGGCCGGTGCGACGCGCCTTCGAGGCGCTCGAGGCCGACGGCGCGCGCGCGCTCGAGCGCGACTTGACGACGCTGCTCACGCGCCTCGACCGCGGCGGCGGCGCGGGTCTGGTCGTTCCCGGGGAGTACGCCGAGGTCGTGATCGTGCGGCGCTAGCGCGCAGCTCGGACGGCGCGGATCCAGGTTCCAGGGGCGCACCGGTCGGTCGCGACGGCCAGCCCGCGCCGTGACGCGGGCGGAGGCGCGGCAAGTGCACTGCCGCGCTCACGCGCAGCGCGGACAGCGGCACGCCGGCCGGCATCATCGAGCTCCGGTTCGGAGATCGTCGCGGGCTGCAGCACGCCTCTCACCGCGCGATGACAGCGTGCGAACTGGTGCGTATGCCAGCAGGCGGGCGCGCGCCCCATGATCGTCGCCGCCGGTGCTGGTGCATGCCGAGCGTGCCGGGCAGGGTTGCCGGCCAATTGCTGATCCGCCAGGTCCCATGAACAGTCACGTTGTTTCGCTCCTCGTCTGGATCGCCGCCTCGTCGGCGAACGCGCTGGCCACGAACCAGTACGCGCTCGACGACGGCTCACCGAACTCCGGTCTCTCGTACGGGATCGCCGGGGACTTCTGTTGGTTCCAGTCCTTCACGACCGTCGGGGCCACGGACGGGATCACGAGCGTCCAGGTCATGTGGCAACCGGGTCAGATTCCCGCTGGCACGGCCGTGCGGCTGTGCGTCTGGGAAGACCCGAACGATGACCACAACCCGGCCGACGCGATCCTCGTCCGCAGCGTCGCCGCGACCGTGCCCAGCCTCACGTTGCCCCTGACGTACACGACGTACGCCCTGGGGTCGCCGGCGATCGTGCAGGGCGGCTTCTTCATCGGGGCCGTCCTCACGACCGATGGCTCGCTGGGCACGATCGCGCTGCTCGACTACGACTCGGGGCTCTCGGGCCGTGCTTGGTTCGCCACCGACGCACCGGGCTTCTTCGACCCGGCGCTGCTCTCGAGCTCGTTCTACAACCATATCGAGACGCTCGGCGCGGGCATCCACGGGGTGTACCTGCTGCGCGCGCAGGGCTCGGGCGACGTGCCGCTGACCTACTGCACTGCCAAGGTGAACTCGCTCGGCTGCACGCCCCAGATCGGCGCGGTGGGCGCGCCGAGCGCGAGCTCGGGGTCCGGCTTCCTGATCACCGCGACGAGCGTGCGCAACCTGCAGAGCGGCATCCTCTTCTACGGCACGAACGGCCGCTCGAACGCTCCGTTCCTGGGTGGGACGCTGTGCGTGCAGTCGCCTCTACGCCGCACCGGGATCCAGAACGCGGGCGGCAGCGTCGGCTCGCCGAACTGCACCGGCGTGTACCACTTCGACTTCAACGCGTGGGTGGCGAGCGGCGTCGATCCACTGCTCGTGGCGGGCACGACCGTGAACTGCCAGTTCTACTCGCGGGATCCGGGCTTCGCGCCACCGAACAACATCGGCTTGTCCGACGCGCTCGAGTTCACGCTCCAGCCCTGAGGGGGCGAGAGCGCGCGGGCACGAGCGCCAGGCGCCGGATCCGGCACCTGCCGTGGTCCGGCGCACCGTTTCTCCCCACGCTCGAGAGGCCCGGGCTTGAACGGCGCGGGCTCGAGGCTGTCGCCGGGGACCTCGAGAGCGGCACCGGCGCGCACCGTCAGGTCCACGTTCTGCGGGCTTCGCCAGCGAGCTGCGGCAGGACCGGAGGTGCGGGCCCGTGGACGTGCGGACATCGGCCACTCAGGCGGCCGCGCGACGCAAACGGAGTGCGTTCGCGACCACGGAGACCGACGAGAGGCTCATCGCAGCGCCAGCGATCATCGGGGAGAGCAGGACTCCGAACGCGGGGTACAGGACTCCCGCGGCCAGCGGCACGCCGAGCACGTTGTAGAGGAACGCGAACGCCAGGTTCTGGCGGATGTTCTGCATCGTCGCACGAGACAGCTCGTGGGCGCGCGCGATGCCGCGCAGGTCGCCTTCGACCAGCGCGAGCGAGGCGCTCTCGAGAGCGACGTCGCTCCCGTTGCCCATCGCGATCCCGACGTCGGCTCGTGCCAGAGCCGGGGCGTCGTTCACGCCGTCGCCGGCCATCGCCACGTGCCGACCCTCCGCCAAGAGACTGGCGACGAGCTGCTGCTTGTCCGCGGGTTGCATCTCGCCGTGGACTTCCTCGAGGCCCAGCTCGCGGCCGAGCGACTCGGCGCTGGCGCGCGCGTCGCCGCTCGCCATGACGACGCGCAGTCCGCGGTTGCGCAGCTCGGCGAGCGCGGCGCGCGTCGAGGCCTTGATCGGGTCGGCGACCGCCAGCAGGCCCGCGACGCGCGCGTCGAGCGCCACGAACACGACCGTGGCGCCGTCGCGGCGCAGCGTCTCGGCGCGCTCGGCGAGCGAGCCCGCCTCGAGGCCGAGCTCCGCGAGGAGCCGCGCGTTGCCCAGCGCCGCGATCCGCCCGCCCACGCGACCCGTCACACCGCGGCCGTGGTGCGCGCGGAACTCCGTGGCGGTGGCCGGCGCGATCGCGCGCTCCTTGGCGCCGGCGAGCACGGCCGCCGCGAGCGGATGCTCGCTGCCCTGCTCCAGCGCGGCGGCGCACGCCAGCAGCTCGCGCGGGTCGATGCCCTCCGCCGTCTCGATCCGCGCCAGCCGCGGCCGGCCTTCGGTCAGGGTTCCCGTCTTGTCGACGACGAGCGTGTCGACCCGTGCCAGCCGCTCGAGCGCGGCCGCATCCTTGACGAGCACTCCGAGCTGCGCCCCGCGCCCGATGCCGACCATGACCGACATCGGCGTCGCGAGCCCCAGCGCGCACGGGCAGGCGATGATCAGCACGGCGGTCGCGCTGATCAGCGCGTGAGCGGCGCGCGGCTCGGGTCCCAGGAACCACCAGGCGGCCGCGCAGAGGAGCGCGATCACGACGACCGCCGGGACGAACCAGGCCGAGATGCGATCGACGAGCTGTTGCACCGGGGCACGACTGCGCTGCGCGGCCGCGACCTGGGCCACGATGCGCGCGAGCAGCGTCTGCGCGCCGACGCGATCGGCCCGCATCCGGAATGTGCCCGATCCGTTCGTCGTGCCGCCTGTGACGCGCTCGCCCGCGTGCTTCTCGGCCGGGATCGGCTCGCCGGTGATCATGGACTCGTCGACCGCGCTCGATCCGTCGACCACGACGCCGTCGACCGGCACGCGCTCGCCGGGCCGCACGCGCAGCAGGTCGCCGCGTTGCACGTGCTCGAGCGGCACGTCCTCCTCGTCGCCATCCGCACGCACGCGGCGCGCGTTCTTCGGCGCGAGTCCGAGCAGGGCGCGGATCGCGCCCGACGTCGCGGCGCGCGCGCGCAGCTCGAGCACCTGCCCGAGCAGCACGAGCACGACGATGACCGCAGCGCTCTCGAAGTAGATCGGCGGCGCGCCGTCGTGGCGGAACGCGTCGGGAACGAGACCCGGGAGGAGCAGCGCGAAGGCGCTGAACCCGTAGGCGGCACCCGTGCCGAGCGCGATCAGCGTGAACATGTTGGCGCGGCGGTTCCGGAGCGAGGCCCAGCCGCGCGCGAAGAACGGCGCGCCGGCCCACAGCACCACGGGCGTCGCGAGCGCGAACTGCGTCCAAGCCGAGGCGAGGTCCGGAATCCGCGCCCCGAGCCCGGGAACCATCTCAGCCATGGCGAGCAGGAACGTCGGCACCGCCAGCGCAAGACCGAGCCAGAAGCGCCGCGTCATGTTCGCCAGCTCGGGGTCTGGCCCCGCGTCCGCCGTCGGCACCTGGGGCTCGAGCGCCATCCCGCACAGCGGACAGTCGCCCGGCTGGTCCTGCGCGATCTCGGGGTGCATCGGGCAGGTCCAGACGGTCCCCGCCGGGACGCCGCGGACCGCCGGAGACGCCGCGTCAGTCGGCGCCGGCCAGGCCGCCGCACTGCCGCCGCAGCAGGCTCGTGCCGTGGCCTCGACGACCTCGGTTGGGGCCGCCGGAGGGACCTCGGCTGGCGGGCTGGCGGCGCGCACGTACTGGCCCGGATCGGCTTCGAACCGTGTGCGGCAGCCCGGGCTGCAGAAGGCGTGCTCGACCCCGGCGTGGACGAGCGTCCCGCCCCGGGCCGTGCGCGGGTCCACGCGCATGCCACACACGGGGTCGAGGAGCCTCGGCGCTGGGCCTTCGTGGGCGGGTATGGTCGACATGGGCGCGTGCTGCATGGTTCCTCCGGTTTCGCACCAGCCGACGCGGCGCGACCGGGTTCCTTACAGCTGGGTTCAGACGGAACCGCACGAGCGCGTGTCACACGTGCAATCGAGGCAACCGTGGTCGGCGCAGGTCCGGCAGACCGCCACGAGGCGCTGGCGCAGCGCCGCGCGCGCGCGGAAGAGCCGCACGGAGGCATTGTTCGGCGTGATCCCGGCCTCCGCGGCGAAGTCGATCACGGAGAGGCCGTCGACGTCGACGCGGCGCAGCGCGGCTGCGTACTCGGGCTTGAGCGTGCCGGCGATCCCCAGGATGCACGCGCAGGCGGTCGCCTCGAGCTCCGCGTCCGCCGGCAAGACGTCGTCCGGATCGAGCTCACCCCCTGTGCGGGCGGGGTGCGCGTCGCGGCGTGCATGGTCGACGATCGCGTTGCGCAGGATGCGGTAGAACCACGCCACAGCCGACTCGCTCGAACGCACGGAGCCCGCGCGGTCGATGCCGCGCACGAAAGCGTCCTGCAGGATGTCCTCGGCCCGCGCGCGGCTTCCGACGCGGCGCTCGAGGAACGTCAGGAACTCGCGGTGGTGCGCCACGAGCGTTCCGACGACCTCGGCATCCGTCCCGCCCAAGGCTGCTGCGATGTCGGGATCGAGGTCCTGGCTCATGGGGGGGGCCACGCGATCCGTGGCCCAGGCCCCCGAGTCTAGACCGCCGCGGGTCGCTGCGCGGACCGGCGTGGCGCGTCCAGGGCCCTCCCGCAGCCGTCGGGGCCCGGCGGCGGCGTCCGAAATCGCGGAGCTGTGATGCGTGACTAGTCAGTCATTGACAGCTAAGCTACGGGCCATGAAGCGCGAGCCCTCCCCGACCCAGCGGGCCATCCGCCAGGCCACGCCGTTCCGCTCCGTGGGCCAGGAGGCCGTCGTGGCCCTGCTTCTCGCCGCCGAGCGGGTGAAGTGGCCCTACCAGGACCTCCTGGCGGCTCAGGGTGACCTGACGCTGCAGCAGTACAACGTGCTGCGGATCCTGCGTGGGGCGGGGGCCGCCGGCCTGGCGACGCTCGAGATCGCCGAACGGATGCTGGAGCGTGCCCCGGGCATCACCCGGCTGCTGGACCGGCTCGAGGACAAGGGCCTGATCGCCCGTGAGCGCTCCAGTGCCGACCGGCGCCAAGTGACCGTGCGCATCACCCGTGCCGGGCGCGACCTGCTCGGCGAGCTCGACGCGCCCTTCGATCGCCTCGACGATCAGGTCCTCTCCGAACTGAGCCAGGCGGAAATGCGGACGCTGACCCGCCTGCTCGAGCGGCTCCATCGGGGCTGAGCCCCGACCGCAAACCTCCGACAGCGTCCTTGCGAGTAGATTACATGACCAGTCAATCACTGCCCATGCATGCATCGATCCAAGCCACCCGTACGGTCTCGGCCCGCATCCGATCGCTGGTGTTCGCCACGCGCTCCGACCTCGCCGCTCCGGTGCTGCGTGTCGGGCTGGCCGCGGTCCTGTGGCCCCACGGGGCGCAGAAGCTCCTGGGCTGGTTCGGCGGCCACGGGTTCGACGGCACCGTGGGCTTCTTCACGCAGACTCTGGGGCTGCCCGCTCCGGTCGCGTGGTTCACGATCCTGGCCGAGTTCTTCGGGCCGATCTTGCTGCTCCTGGGCCTCGGCACGCGCGCCGTTGCGGCCATGTTCATCGGGATCATGGTCGGCGCGATCGTCACGGTGCACGCCGGGAACGGCTTCTTCATGAACTGGTCCGGTGCTCAGCCGGGCGAGGGCTTCGAGTATCACATCCTCGTGATCGCGCTGGCGCTGGCGCTCGTGGTGCGGGGCGGAGGCAGCCTCTCGGTCGACCGTTCCATCGCCCGCACCGAGCTCGAATGAACCGCACCCGGCAATCCCCGCTGTTCCTCTCGCACGGCGCCCCCAGTCTGCTCCTCGAGGACGTCCCCGCGCGGACGTTCCTCGAGGGTCTGTTCGCCGGCGCTTCCACCAGGCCACGCGCCGTCGTCGTCGTCTCGGCGCATTGGCTCACGAACGAGCCCACGGTCGATGCCTCGCGTACGCCGCGAACGATCCACGACTTCTCGGGGTTCCCTGCGCAACTCTCGCGGGTCCAGTACCCGGCTTCCGGCGATCCGGTCCTCGCGGGCGAGATCGCGGCCGAGTGCGCGCGCCACGGGATCAGCGCGCGCATCGTGGAACGCGGCCTGGACCACGGCGCGTGGGTGCCGCTCGCGCTGGCCCTGCCCGACGCGACGGTTCCCGTGCTGCAGGTGTCCCTGCAACCACGGCGTGGAGCCGCATACCACCTCCAGTTGGGTCGCGCGCTCGCGCGCTGGCGCGACGCGGACGTCCTCGTGGTGGGCAGCGGCAGCGCAACGCACGACCTCGGATCCCTGGAGCCACCTGGCAGCGCGGCGCCAGCGTGGGTGCAGGCGTTCGACGACTGGCTCGTTGCGGCGGTCGAACGCGGCGACGCGGACGCCCTCGTCGACTATCGCAGGCGAGCTCCGCATGCAGAGCGCAACCATCCGACGGAGGAGCACTACTTGCCCCTGCTCGTGGCGCTGGGCGCAGCCGGGGAGGGAGCGCGTGGCCGCACGCTCCACCGCAGCACCACCTTTGGCGTCCTGGCCATGTCGGCTTTCGCATTCGACTGAGATCAGGGGCGGCGCTCCCAGCTCTGCGGCCGGCACGTCGAGGGTCGTCGCGGAACGCCGTCCCGAGCCCGCCTGCGCTAGACGGAGGAACTCGCGCGCGGCTTCATCACGAAGGCGTCGGCATGGATGTCGCGGAGCGCGGCCCCTGCCAGGAAGACGCGCTTGCGCAAGTCGAGGACCAGGTCGGGATCGCCACACAGGAAGACCTTCCAGCCACGCAGTGAGGGCCAGCGCGCCTTCAGGATGGAGTGGATCGGACCGACCTCGAGGCCGACCCCCGGCTCGCCGCGCAGGAGGCAGCGCACGTACTCCACCAAGGGGTTCGCCCGCGCGAGCGCCTCGAGCTCCTCGACGAGGTAGAGCCCCCCCGCGTCGACCGCGCCCTGGAGCAGGACGATCGGGCCGCGGTGACCGTGCCTCAAGGCGTCCTGGAGGATCGCGAACAGCGGAGCCAAACCAGTGCCTGTCCCCACGAGGAGCAGCGGCGTCTGTGGGTTGCCGGGCACGTAGAAGCACTCGCCGTCGGGGCCACGAACCGCGACCCGGGTGCCCGCTGCGAGCTCGCGCGCGATCCAGCCACTCATTGCGCCGTCCTTGATCACGCGCACGTGCAGCTCGAGGAAGTCGTCGCGTCCGGGGAGGTTCGCGGTCGAGTAGCTCCGCGCGAGGCCGTCCGCGCGAACGAGCGACACGAACTGCCCGCCACGATGCTCGAAGGGCGCATCGGTGATCAGACGCAGGCGCACGACGTCACGGCCGATGCGCGCGATCTCGGTGACCGTCGCGCCCACCTCGAGCCCGAGATCGTCGACCGTGGTGATGGCCAGATCGGCGGTGGGCACACCCTTGCAGGTGAGGAACAGTCCCAACTCGCGCCAGGCATCCTTGAGCCCCTCCTGGGAGCCGGGGGGCGGCGGCCCATCGACGGCGCGCGCGAGGCACGTTCGACAGTGGCCGGAGCGACAGGAATGGGGTGCGTCGATGCCGGCACCGAGCAGGCCGTCCAGCACGCTCTCCCCGGGAGCCAACTCGACGCGCTGGCCTCGGTACAGGATCGCAGCCACGAGGTCAGCAGCGTGCCGGCGACGCGCCCTGCGGGCGGTCCAGGACGTCGTCGCGCACCGAGTTCGCGAGCGCCGCGACAGCCGCGACTTGCTCGGCCGTGGCGCCGAGCTCGGTGAGCGTCGCCCCGAGGTGCTCGATCACGACGTCGACGTGCGAGTCGTTCAGTCCACGGGCGACGAGATGGCGATGCCCCGTGCGCATGTCCTGGCCCGTGTAGTGGTTGGGACCGCCGAGGACCATCGTCAGGAAGCCCTTCTGCTTGGCCGCTTGGCTGTCCATGTCCACGTCGTCGAAGAAGGCGGCGACACGCTCGTCGCCCAGCATCTTCCGGTAGAAGATGTCGACCGCGGCGGAGACGGCGGGCTCGCCGCCCAGTTGTTCGTAGAGGCTCGTCATCATGGATCCTGAGGCATCGGGGACCAAAAGCGGTATTGCGCATACATGATATCGGGCCAGCGCGAACGCGTCAAGTCGGGAGCCCGGGAGTTGCTAGCATCCGAGCGTGAGGCTGACGCTGTTCTCCGACTACGCCCTGCGCGTCTTGCTGTACGCCGGAGTCCACGACGATCGCCTCGTCACCGTGGCCGAGATCGCGCAGGCCTACGGGATCTCACGCCACCACTTGGTCAAGGTGAGTCAACTCCTGATCCAACTGGGGCTCGTCGAGTCCGCGCGTGGCCGCCATGGCGGCCTGCGGCTGGCGCGCGCGCCGAAGGACATTCGCGTCGGCGCGCTCGTGCGCCAGACCGAGCCGGATCTCGACCTGGTCGAGTGCTTCGACCCGGCAACGAACACCTGTCCGCTCGCGAAGGCCTGCGACCTCGAGCACCTCCTACGCGAGGCGCGGGCGCGGTTCCTCGAGGTCCTCGACGGCTACACCTTGGCGGACCTCCTGGTTCATCGTCGCCGCTATGCGCAGATCTGGGACGCCCAACTCGGCGACCAGCGCTGAAGGACTGGCGGGCGGGAGCCCGGATGCGGCTCCGGGTGCCAGCCATCGGCCCGGTGACCCCCAGGCCTCGCTGCACTGGGGACGCAGAGGCTGCAGGACCGCGACCCCGCGCGCGCCCCGCCCGAAAGCCGCGGCCTGGCGTGCCTCCCGCCTGGTTCGGGAGAGCTGTGTGTCCTCACAGGCCCGCAAGTCGTGGCAGAGGTGGTGACATCGAGGATGTCGCCCGCGACCTGGCAGGGACTCGGCAGCGGACAGCGGCCAGCGGCGCGCCTAGGAACCGCTCCTCGCCCGTGTTGCCACCTCGCTCTCGATGTGCGTGTGCAGTTCGGGCATGTGCTCGCGCGTCATGCGTTGAACGATGCGGTGCATCCACACGAGGCACCCGAACGAGAACACGGCCAGGAACACCCAGCAGCTCGTCCACAGCCCCGTCCACGAGAGCATCTGGCCGAACAGGATCGGGCACACGAAGCCGCCGAGTCCTCCGATCACGCCCACGAGTCCGCCCACGACGCCGACGTGCCCAGGGAAGTACTCGGGGATGTGCTTGTAGACCGCGGCCTTCCCGACACCCCACACGATGCCGATCAAGAAGACCAGGAACGTGAACACGTAGACGTTGGCCTGGAACGAGATGTGGGTGCGTCCCACGGCCAGCAACTCACGACGCCGCACCTGGTCGCCGACCGCGAACGCCCGGCGCGAGCCGTCCGCCTCGACCTTCTCGGCCCATTCCTGCCAGGATTCGACCACGGGCAGAACGCGCATCTGCGCCCACTCCGTTTGCGCGCCTTCCAGGGTGTCGATGCTCGCTGGACGCTCCCCGGAGAGCACGACGACCGACTCCTTGCCGGTCGTGCGGGCGCGGAGGGTCATGCGGCCCGCATCGATCGACGCGATCGTGCTGTCCGCACCCGCGAGCACTCCCTCGCCCGGCGACAGCAGGCTCATGCGGGGGAAGACCAGGAGCGCGCAGCCGATCGTGCTCGTGCCCAACACCCAGTACATGACCCGCCGGGCGCCGAACACGTCCGAGAGCCAGCCCCCCAGCGCGCGTATGAGCCCCGATGGGAGTGAGAAGATCGACGCCAAGACCCCGGCGGTCGCGAGTGGCATCTCGTAGAACTTCACGTAGTAGGGAACGAGCCACTGCGAGAGGGCCACGAACGCGCCGAAGACGAGGAAGTAGTAGGCACCGAAGCGCCACACTCGCGCGACCTTCAGCGGGGCCAGGCTGGAAGCGAACGTCCGGTTCGCCGCCTGCTCGGGGCGCTTGTTGCGCGCTAGGAGGAACAGCACGACGCACGTCAGCACCAACCCGGCGGCATAGACGAGCGGGAGCTTGCGCCACCCCTCGGGATCCGCGCCGTGATCCGTGAACGCCGTGAGGAGGCGCGGCGCGACGAGCAGCGTGACCGCGGATCCGGCGTTGCCGGCCCCGAAGATGCCCAGCGCCGTACCCTGCCGCTCGCGTGGGAACCACAATGAGGTGTAGGCGATGCCCACGGCGAACGACGCGCCGGCGATGCCGAACCCGAGTGCAGCCAGGAAGAAGCTCCAGAAGCCGTCGGCGAACGAGTTGCCGACCAGGGCCAGCGCGCTGGCGATCATCACACCCAAGTACACGGGCTTGCCGCCGTGGCGGTCGGTCAGATAGCCCACGGGGAGCCGCAGCACGGAGCCGGTCAAGACCGGCGTCGCCATGAGCACGCCCGTCTGCAGCGGCGTCCAGTCGAAGGCCCCCGTCGTGACGAGGTGGGTCACGAGTACGCCGTTCATCGTCCACACGGCGAAGCACACGGTGAACGCCAGCGTGTTGAGGAACAGGACCAGCCACGCCGTGCGTGCGTCGTTCATGGCCCGCCTCAGGGAGCGTCGCCGCTCTCGTGCGCCTGCAGCCTGAGAGCGAAGCCACGCAGCACGGAGATCAGGCCATACAAGGTGATGGCCGTGGCCGCGAAGAGCATGGCGACCTGGAACGCATGGGCACGGAGCTCGTGCCAGAAGAGTCGTAGCGGTGCGCCGTGGTGACGGGACAACGGATGAGTACCGTCCAGGTACTCCTGCGCATCCGGGATGCCGTCGCCGTCCAGGTCGTTCGCGAAGCCGAGCTCAGCGGCCACGAGCTCCGGCTTGGAGCGCAGTTCCAGGATGCGGCGCTTGCCGAGCCGCGCCACGAGCAGGTTGCCGAAGTCGTTCAAGATCGGGCTGTCGACCACCGGGCTGGGCTCGAAGGCGGCGCGTGCTCGGTTGAGCCGTTCGCGCTCGCCCTCCGTGAGGCTGCCGATCTGTCCCGCTCCGGTGCCTTCGGGGCCGTCCGGACTCGTGTGGCACAGGGCGCAGTTCACAGGGCGCCCGGAATGAGACTGAACGAACGTCTGGAACTCGTGGTGCGCGCCGGCGGGCATCGCGAACGCGAGCAAGACGACCACGGTACGGTGGAGCTTCATGGCTGCCCGCCTTTCAGGATCTCGTAGACCGTCTGTCCGAAGAAGGTCATCAGCAGGAAGTACGCCGCGGCGCCGAGGGCCAGCACGCGCAGCGTGCGCCTGGATGTCCGCCCGAAGATCCACGGCGCCAGGAACATGGTCCCCAGCACGAGCGTGGAGCCCGCGACGACGACCCAGTACGGCAGGATCTCGAGCGGGTAGTAGACGAAGAAGAAGTACCACTCGGGCTTGATCCCGTCGGGCGTGGAACCCAGCGGGTTGAAGGGCTCGAGCAGCGGGTAGGGCAGCAGTGCGTCGAATGGCAAGCACATGGCCACGACGCACACGACGAAGAACGCCACCCCCCACACCGACAGGTCCTTGATCACGAAGAAGGGGAAGAAGCGCTCCGTCTTGACCTGTTCCACGTCGACGCCGCGGCTCATGCCGTGGACTTGGACCTGCAAGAGGTGCACGCCCAGCGCCGCGACCGTGGCGAGCGGCAGCAAGATCACGTGGAGCGCGAAGAACCGGCTGAGCGTGGCCTGGCCCACGCTGGGCTCGCCCTGGATCGTCTCGCGCACGTACGTCGGCCAGCGCGCCAGCTCGCCAGGCAGGTACTGCCCCAGTGCCTCGATCGACTGCAGGCCGACCTTCGTGGCGTTCACCGCGATCTGATTCCACGGGAGCAGGTACCCCGTGAACCCGAAAGTGAACACGATCAGAGCCAGCGTCATGCCCGAGACCCACGTCAACTCGCGCGGTCGCGCGAACGCCTTCATCGCGAACGTCGTCAAGACGTGGACGATCACGACCGCGATCATCGCGGAGGCGCTCCAGGCGTGGAGATTCCGGATCAGTGCGCCGCCGGCGACGTGCTCCGAGATCGCGGCCACCGAGGCGTGCGCGTCGCTCACCGTCGGCTGGTAGTAGAAGAGCAGCATGAGGCCGGTGACGACCTGGATCAGGAAGAAGAACAGCGCGAGCCCGCCGAGGTAGTAGGCCCAGCTCGCCTTGTGCTGCGGCACCTCCTTCTCGATCAGGAGTTGACGCGCGTTGAGCTTCTCGGCGGGCAGCCGTTCGCGCACGAAGCGCGCGACGCGCGAGCTCAGGGGGTCAGTCGCGGTGCTCACGAGACACGCTCCTCGCGCTTGGCGATGTAGACGGAGAGTGACGCGGCGCGTTCCGGATCGACGCGGCCGTAGTCCCGACCGTCCGCGCCACGGCTCGCAACGACCTGCTGGGTGTCGTCCATGAGCACCCAGGCCAGGTGGGGCAACGGCTCCTTGGCCGGCGCGCCAGCGTTGGGCATGCCGGTCTTGATGTCGAAGAAGGAGACGTGACAGGGGCACAGGACGCGGCCCTGCGCATCGAGCTCGCTCGCGACCGTGCACCCCAGGTGCGTGCACTTGGCGGAGATCAGGAGCGGGAGGCCGTCCTCGCCGAGGAAGGCCAGTGCTGGGCGCATCTCGTAGTCGATGAAGTAGCGACCCTTGCGGGCGTCGAGCTCCGACAGCGTGGCAATGCGGATGTAGCGCTGCGCCGCGCGCTCGACAGCAAGCTCCTTCTCACGCTGCGTCTGCCGCAGACGCTCGAGCTTCCGCGCGTCGAGCCGCGCTTGCTGCTCCTCGGACAGGCGCGGCCCGAAGAAGAAGCGTCCCAGCGTTTCCGCCGTGCCCGCTGCGAGCAGCGCGCCGCCGACGGAGAGTGCGGCCGCTCCGCGCAGGAAAAGACGGCGGGCGGGCAGCACCGTGGCCGCAGCCACGCTGGAACTCCAGCGCCTGGGATTCGACCAGACGACCACCTGCGGCGCGCGCCACAGGTACGCGAGCGGCACGGAGAAGACGTGTACGAGCCGCGAGAACGGCACGAGGAGCACGATCCCCCAGGCCAGCGCCAAGTGCGCCTGCACGAGGGGCGGCAGGTCGATGACCAGGCTGGCGTCGGGACGAAGCGTGAGGAGGCTCCACAAGTAGGGCGCCAGCGTCCCCGTGGACCAAGCCGCGCCGTACGGGTGGATCACGGCGATCAGGACGCCGAGCACGATCTGAGCGAGGAAGATCGCCAGCACCACGAGATCGACCACGGACGTCACGGCCTGTACGCGACCGTTCGTCAGGCGACGCACGAGGAGCACGGACAGGCCGACGAAGGCCAGCGCGCTGGCCGCCAGGCCGATGGCCTCCACGGACAGGAGGAACGTCGGGCTCGCGACCAGACCGGCCCACACCCGCGGGAAGAGCAGCGCCGCGGCGTGACCCGCGAGGACGACGAAGATGCCCAGGTGCCAGGGCATCGAGCCCAGCACGAGGCTCTTGTCCTCGAGGAACTGTGAGGACAGCGCCGAGTAGCTGAAGCGCCGTGTACGGAAGCGCCAGATCGAGCCAGCGATGCAGCCGAGGATCGCGACGTAGGGCAAGCCCAGGAGGAGGAAGCTCTGCATCATGGTTCATCGCTCCAGGTCGAGGAGCCCCCGCACGTGCCCGAGGCGGTCGCCGCTCCGAGACGGCTGAGCGCCTGGGCGACGTGGTCGGGAACACCTTGGGCCGCGAAGAGGTCACGTGCGGCCGCGGCCAGATGGCGGTAGGGATTGGAGGTGGGCGCGAGCGCGTCCGCGAGCTTCACGAGAGGGGTGGCGAGGAACCAGGCGCGGAACTCGTCGAACTCGACGCCGTCGAGGCGCGCCGCGAAGCGCAGCAGGACCGAGAGGTGGTCGGGGAGCTCGCCCTGAACCTCGAACCCGTGCCGTGCGAAGCCCGCGCGCAGCCCGGCCAGCATGCGTCCGCGCTGGAAGCCCTCCTCGCCGAAGAGGTGCGGGCCCGCGTACGGCGTGCAGAAGGGTTGCAGTTCGAAAGTCCGGACGAAAACCTCCTCCAAGCGATCGGACGAGAGCTCCGTGCACTCGCAGGCCAGCGCCGCGAGGCGGTCGGCGGCACCCGCATCGACCTCGCGCGCCAGTTCCGCAGCGACACGCGCCTGTTCGACGAAGTCGCAGCGCGGCAGTTCGAAGAGCCCGGCAAGCGCAGCGGAGACGCCGGAAAGCGGGCTGCGGGTCGACAGGGACTTCATGCGCCACGCTCCGGAGTCACGCTGGCACCCAGGCCGCAACTGCCCTTGCAGTGCTCGGGATCACAGGAACTCGGCAAGGCCTCTTCGCGCTGGATCGGCGGGATCACGAAACGCTCGGGATACGGCGCGATCGCCGTGAGACGGTGGATGGCCTCGGCGTCCGTGGTCGTCAGCCCGGCAGCGCGCAATGCGGCCAGCACGGAGTCGATGTCCAGGTCGCCCAGCTCCTGCGCACGCTTGTAGGCGCGCACGGCCGCGAGGCGGCGCAGCGCGTCCTCGACCACGCCACGATTCCCCGCAGCGAACAGGTTCGCGAGGTACTGGATCGGGATCCGCGCGTCCTCGAAGGTCGCGTGGAACTCCCGGCTGTCGTGCCCGTACAGCCCGCCTTGCGTGCGTCCCATCACCGGCAAGAGCGGGGGCACGTAGAACAGCATCGGGAACGTGCGGTACTCGGGATGCAACGGCAGCGCGAGCTTCCACTCGACCACGTAGCGCCAGACCGGCGAGCGCTGCGCCGCGTCGATGAACCCCTCGCTGATGCCGTTCCGGCGCGCGGCAGCCAGGACGTCTGGGTCGCGCGGGTCGAGCAGCGCCGAACGGTAGGACTCGACCAGCGCGTCGTCGGAAACTGCGCCGGCGGAGGCCACGCGCTCGGCGTCGTAGAACAGCACGCCCAGGTAGCGGATGCGTCCGACGCAGGAGTGGAAGCAGGCCGGGGCCTGTCCGGTCTCGAGCCGCGGGAAGCACAGGATGCACTTCTCCGACTTGCCCGTCTTCCAGTTGAAGTAGATCTTCTTGTAGGGGCACGCGGCGACGCAGGCGCGCCAGCCGCGGCACTTGTCCTGGTCGATCAGGACGATCCCATCCTCGCCGCGCTTGTAGAGCGCTCCGGACGGGCAGGACGCGACACAGCTGGGATTCGCGCAGTGATTGCAGATCCGCGGCAGGTACATCATCGCGAGCTGCTCGACGTCGAAGAGCGCCTTGCGCTCCGTCTCCGTGAGTGAGTCGAGGTTGACGTCCTTCTCCGCATGGAGTGGCGACCCGGCCAGGTCGTCGTCCCAGTTGGGCCCGCGCTCGATCGCCATGGGCTCGCCCGTGATCTGCGAGATCGCGATGGCCGTCGGCTGGTCGTCGCCGGACTTGGCGTCGAAGAGATCCGCGTAGCGGTACGTCCAGGGCTCGTAGTAGTCGTCGAGGTTGGGCTGCGCGGGGTTGTAGAAGAGCTTCAGCAGCGCGTCCCACTTCCCCTGGCTCCGCAGAGCGAGCCGGCCGTCGCCATCGCGCGTCCACCCGCCTCGGAAGCGCTCTTGATCCTCCCAGCGTTCGGGGTACCCCGTGCCGGGCTTCGTCTCGACGTTGTTCCACCACATGTACTCCGCGCCAGGGCGGTCGGTCCACACGTTCTTGCAGGCGACGCTGCAGGTGTGGCAGCCGATGCACTTGTCGAGGTGGAACACCATCGCGGTCTGTGCGCGGACGTCCATGTGATGTGCCCTAGAAGGTCGGCCGGTCCAGGCGCTTCACGACCACGTACGTGTCGCGGTTGACGCCGGGCGGACCCCAGTAGTTGAAGGCGTAGGTGAACTGCGCATAGCCGCCGATCATGAACAGCGGCTTGAGACGCGCGCGCGTCAGGCTGTTGTGCCCACCGGCGCGCCGATCACCACGCTCGGGGGACTTCGGGACGCTCAGCGTCCGTTCGGGCGCGTGGTACAGGAAGCACAGACCGCGGGGGATCCTGGCGCTCACCGCCGCGCGCGTGCACACGACGCCGTGGTCGTTGAAGATCTCGACCCAGTCGTTGTCGGAGATCCCGTGTGCGGCCGCGTCGCGATCGTTCAGCCAGAGCGGATCGATGCCGCGGGAAAGCGTCTTCATCCGCAGCGTATCGCCGTACGTGGAGTGGATGTGCCACTTGCCGTGAGGCGTGAGGTAGTTCAGCACCAGCGCGCCCGAGCGGGGCCTGGATTCGACGAGGTCGCGCGTCACGGTCGCGTCGGGACGCGGCTTGAACGTCGGCAGTTGCTCGCCGAACGCGCAATACGCCTCGTGGTCCATGTAGTAGTGCTGGCGTCCCGTGAGCGTGCGCCACGGGATGAGCTCCTCGACGTTCTGGCAGTAAGCCGAGTAGGTCCGCGCGCCGTTCGTGACACCGGTCCAGAAGGGCGTGGTCAGGAGCCGACGTGGCTGGCTGACGACGTCGTCGAACGAGATGCGCACGGAGCGGTTCGCGGCGGCGAGGTGCGTGTGGTCGCGTCCCGTCTTCTTCGATTCGGCCACGAACGCGCGCCAGGCCAGCTCGCCGTTCGTCTCCGCTGCGAAGTGCAGGATGACCTCGCACACGTCGCGGTCGTTCCGGAGCGAGGGGTAGCGCGTGCCGTTCCACGCCTCGGTGGGGTGCGTCTCGAGGTAGGCGTCGTAGAGGTCCGACGCGTCGTACGTCGTCCCGTGCATGCCCAAGCCCTTGTCGCGGAAGTTGCGTCCCAGCGACACGAACTTGTGGTGCAGCGCCGTGTAGTCGCGCCGGACGACCGTCAGGTTGGGCATCGTCCGGCCCGGGATCGCCGGGCACTCGCCCTGGCGCCAGTCACGGATGCTGGGCTGCGCCAACTCCGCCGGCGTGTCGTGCAGGAGCGGCGTGGCGACCACGTCCTCGACGGGATCTGGGAGGTGCGTGCGCGCCAGCGCAGCCGTGCGCTCGGCCAGGCCCTCGAACACGCTCCAATCGCTCCTCGACTCCCAACAGGGCGAGACCGCCGGCTGCAAGGGGTGGATGAACGTGTGCATGTCCGTCGAGTTGAGGTCGAACTTCTCGTAGTAAGTCGCCGCGGGCAGGACGATGTCGGAGTAGAGAGCCGAACTGTCCATGCGGAAGTTCACGTCGACGACGAGGTCGAACTTCCCGTGCTCGATGCGGTCGTGCCACACGACCTCCCGGACCTGGTCCTTGGCGCGCTCCTTGGCGATCGAGTTGCCGTGCGTGCCGAGGTAGTGCTTCAGGAAGTACTCGTGGCCCTTGGCCGACGACAAGAGCGCGTTCCCACGCCAGATGTAGAAGACGCGTGGCCAGCAGCGCGGGTCGTCCGGGTCCTCCATGGCGAAGCGCAGCGAGCCGTCCACCAGTCGCGAGACGACGCGCTCCACGACCTCCGCCTCGTTCTGTGCGCCGCGGGCGCGCGCGTCCTTCACGATCGCCGCGTTCGGTTCGGTGAACTGCGGGAAGCACGGCAGCCAGCCCAGCCGCACGGCGAGGGCCTGCTTGTCGGCCGTGTGGCCGTGGGCCAGCGGATGCGCCTCGTGTGCGACCGGACACATCTCGCGGAAACTGCCGTCGTAGCGCCACTGGTCGGAGTGCATGTAGTGGAACGACGGCGAGTTCTGCAGGCGCGGCGGGCCGCCCCAGTCGGTGGCGAAGGCGATCGGCGCCCACGAGGCTTGCGGCGCCAGCTTCTCCTGGCCCACGTAGTGGTTCAGGCCTCCGCCGTTCTTCCCGATGCAGCCGCCCAGCATCAGCGGCACGATCACTGCGCGGTAGATCAGATTGTTGTGGTACCAGTGGTTGACGCCCGCGCCGATGATCACGCTGCAGCGGCCGCGGCTCAGCTCGGCTGTGCGCGTCCATTCGCGCGCGAAGCGCAGGACGACGGAGGCCTGGATGCCCGTGAAGCGCTCCTGCCAGGCCGGCGTGAACGGCGTGTGCTCGTCGTCGTAGTCCCGGGCGTAGGCGCCGGAAAGGCCGCGATTCACGCCGTACTGGGAAAGCAGCAGCTCGAAGCCGGTCGTGACCCAGGCCTCGCCGGCGATCGTGCGCACGCGGCGCGCGGGGACTCCGCGTACCTTGACGGCGTCACTGGAACCGTCGGTGAAGTCCTGGAAGGCGACCGAGAGCTCGGCGTCGGCCAAGTCCCGGAGTCGCAGCTCGGGATCGATCGCAGCACCAGCCGCGTCCCGCGGCTCGAGGTTCCATTGGCCCTTGTCGTGCTGCCAGCGGTGGCCGACGCTGCCCAGAGGGACCCGCAGGGTTCCCGCGGCATCGATCACGAAGAACTTCCACTCGGCGTTCTCGGCACCAGCGTGCTCCTGGACCTCGCTCGTGCGCAGCAGGGGACCCGGCTCGTAGGTGCCGTCCGCGCGCTGCACGAGCTTGACCAGGTAGGGCAGGTCCGTGTAGCGCTTCTGGTACTCGATGAAGCCGGGCACTTCCCGCTCGACGTACGCCTCGCGCAGCATCACGTGGCCGACGGCCATCCAGAACGCCCCGTCCTGTCCCTGGTGGATGGGGACCCACTCGTCGGCGACCTTCGAGGTTTGCGAGAAGTCGGGCGAGAAGACGACGACCTTGGCTCCGCGGTGGCGCGCCTCGACCAGGTAGTGCGCGTCGGGCGTGCGCGTCATGAGCACATTGCTGCCCACGACCGCGATGAAGTCGGAGTGGTACCAGTCGGCGCTCTCGGCGACGTCGGTCTGCTCGCCCCAGGTCTCGGGGCTCGCGGGCGGCAGATCGCAATACCAGTCGTAGAACGACATGGACACGCCGCCGAGGAGCTGCACGAAGCGCGCGCCGGCCGCGTAGCTGACCATGGACATCGCGGGGATCGGCGAGAAGCCCACGATGCGGTCGGCGCCGTGCCGCTGGATCGTGTGGATGTTCGCGGCGGCCATCAGCTCGTTGGCCTCGTCCCACGAGACGCGGCGGAAGCCGCCCTTGCCGCGCGCCTGCTGGTAAGCCCGGCGCTTCGCGGGGTCGTCCTGGATCGAGCGCCAGGCCGCGACCGGGTCGCCGTCCGAGAGCTTCTTCGCAGCGCGCCACAGGTCGAGGAGCGCGCCGCGCGCGTACGGATACTTCACCCGCAGCGGGCTGTACACGTACCAGGAGTACGAGATGCCGCGTTGACAGCCGCGGGGTTCGTAGGGCGGGATCGAGCGATCGAAGATCGGGTAATCGAGCGCCTGCATCTCCCAGGTCACGATCCCGTTCTTGACGTGGATGTTCCACGAGCACGAGCCGGTGCAGTTGACGCCGTGCGTGCTGCGCACGACGCGGTCCGAGGACCAGCGGTTGCGGTAGAAGTCCTCCCACGAGCGCCGCTCGGGGTCGAAGATGTCCTTGATCCAGCTCATGAGCGGCTCCTGGCGTTGTGGGCCGGCGGGCGTGGCGCGTGCTTCCTGGCGAAGAGCAGGACGCCGCCCAGCGCGGCGACGACCAGAGCGGACGCGGGCATCCAGGGCGGTGCTGGCCGATTGGCCGGGCCGCGGTCCTCGGTCTCCAGGAAGCGCGCGACGTGCAGCGACTCTTGCCGCGTGACAGGGCGCGCGCGGTACAGCGGCCCCATGACCTTGAACGCGGGCGCTTCGGTGGCCGAGATCAGGGCCGGCGTCCCCATGCGCGCGTGGATCCCGGTCAGGTCCGGCCCCAATGCGCCGCCGCTGATCGCGCTGAAGTGGTGGCAGGCGACGCAGGCCGTCCCGCCGTTCTCGAAGGCGCGCGTGCCCAGGTAGAGTGCGCGCCCCACGTCCGCCGAGGGCGGGTCCATCTGCACCGCGAACTGCGCGGCGATGCGCTCCTGCTCGGCCGCGATGCGCGCGTCGCGTCGGTCGTCCTTCAGCAGGGCGATCAGCGCATCGAGCTCGACAGGCGTGATCGGACCTGTCTTCTCCTGCATGCGCGCGATCGCCGTGCGGAGGTCCGCGTCCGGCCAGGTCAGCGACTTCACGAGGTCGGGTCCGGTCAGGGCACCCTTGCCGATCGTGTGGCAACCGGTGCAGCGGTTGACGTACGAGCGCGCCGCCGTGTCGGGGCCGGTCGTCTCTTGGGCGGCGACCGTCGACGGGAGCCAGGCGACGGCCCACAGCACGGGGATGGCGATTCGTCGGGGGGTCAGCACGGCACTTCCGCTCCTTTCCGCGCGTAGAACCACCAATTCGCGACCAAGCAGGTCGCGTAGTAGACGGCGAACGCGTAGAGCGCGTGGTGCGGCGTCCCAGCCTTGATCTGCGCACCGAAGACGTTCGGGATCACGAAGGCGCCGTAGGCCGCGATGGCGGACGTCCAGCCGAGGACCGGGCCGGCGAGTTCCTTCGTGAAGATCACCGGGATCATGCGGAAGGTGGAGCCGTTGCCGATCCCGGTGCAGACGAACAGCACCAGGAACAGCGCCAAGAACAGTCCGAAGTGCTCCTCCGGGCGCGCCGCGCCGTCGGCGGCCTGGATCGCCCAGGCGGCGCCGATCGCGGCCGCGACCATGACGACGGTCGACCACTGCGTGACGCGCGCGCCACCGACCCTGTCGGAGAGCCAGCCGCCGAGCGGTCGCACGGCCGAGCCCACGAGCGGGCCGAGCCAGGCGTAGGCGAACGGATTGGGCGCGCCGGGATTGGCGCGGCCGTCGGGTAGGTAGCCGAACACGTCCTGGATGAGCTTGGGGAACGCGGCCGAGTACCCGATGAACGAGCCGAAGGTCATGACGTACAGCCACGTCATCACCCAGTTGTGCTTGTTCGAGAAGATCGCGAACTGGCGCTTCAGGCTGGCTCGCACGCTGGGCGGCGTGAGGAAGCTCATCGCGCCGAGCGTGACCACGATCGTGAGCGGCAGGACGATCCACATGCTCCAGCCGACGCCGACGAGCAACCAGGATCCGAGTCCGGTACCGACGAAACCCAAGAGGAGCAGCCACGACATGCGAGCCAGCGCGATCGGGGTGCTCGAGACCCGATGCTGCGGCAGCGTGTCCATCAGGAACCACCCCAGCAGCGCCAGCGTCGCCAGGATCGGGACCCAGACGAGCCCGCAGTTCTGGATCCACGTGGGACGTCCGTCGAGGACCTGCGACTGGCCACCGAGCGCGCCGAACATCGCGAAGGACATCGCCCACGGCAGGAGCACCTGCATCACGCTCACGCCCAGGTTCCCGAGTCCGGCGTTCAAGCCCAGCGCGAGCCCCTGCATGCGTTTCGGGAAGAAGAAGCTGATGTTCGACATCGAGGACGCGAACGCGCCGCCGCCGATGCCGGAGAGCGCCGCCAGGACGGCGAACGTGCCGTAGCTCGTGTCCGGATTGGCGAGGGCGATCCCCGTGCCGAGAGCGGGCAGGAGGAGGAGTGCCGTGGTGACCGCCACGACGTTGCGGCCGCCGGCCAGCGCGACCAGGAACGAGTTCGGGATGCGCAGCGTCGCGCCCGCGAGGCCCGCGATCGCGGTGAGCGTGTAGAAGAGCTCCTTGTTCCGGCCCGGGTCCGCGTCGAAACGGAAGCCCAGCTTCTGCATCTGGACGACGATGATCGACCAGAACATCCACACGGCGAATCCCGAGGAGAGCGCCGGGATCGACAGCGCGAGGTTGCGCCACGCGATCCCGCGACCGCGCTGTTCCCAGAACCCGGCGTCCTCGGGGTTCCACGCCAGAGCCTCCGGTTCCTGGCGCGCGCTGGCGCCGGTCGGGAGCGTGACGGTCTGATCTGGAGCGAACTTGCGTGGCATGTCTAGGCCCTCCGCGGGCGCGTGTTCACCGCGCCCGATCCCTCGACACCGTCGAGCTTCATCCGGCAGGCGTTGGCGTCGCCGTTCCTCGTGAGCTTCGGCGCCGGGCAAGCGAGCAGATCCGCGAGCGAGCAGGCGGAGAGCGTCTGGACGAGCTGCCGGTGCACGTCCTCCATGACCTGGTGGAAGCGGCACGGCGCCAAGAGGCCGCGGCCGGCCGTGCTCAGGCAGTAGTCGCCGATCAGCGCGCCCTGGCAGGCCTCGGTCACGGCGAGCAGCGAGATCGTGCGCGGGTCACGGGCCAGGACCACGCCGCCGCGCGCGCCGCGCACGGAGCGCAGGATGTCCGCCTTGACCAGGAGACCGAGCGTCTTGCCCAGGTACGTCGGCGAGCAGTTGAGCGTGTCGGCCAGCCGCTTGGGCGAGATCGGCTCGGCCGGGGCGGCGAGGCCCAGGTAGATCAGCGCGCGCAGCGCGAGCTCGGTGGTTCCGGTGAGCATGGGGGGCAACGGAGATATGCGTGATCTCCGATATCCGACGTGTGGATTGTCGGGATCCGGCCCCCGCCGGGATCTACGCCGGTCTGCGTACCGGCGCCCGCGACAAGGTCGGATCAGCGCAGGCCGAGCCGCTTCGCGAGGTGGTGCAAGTTGCTGCGGTGCATGCCGAGCAAACGCGCCGCGGCGGACCAGTTGCCGCCGCTCGCGGCGATCGCCGCCTCCACACGCGCGCGTTGCTCGTCACGCAGCAGCTCGCGCAAGGTGCGGCTCTCGTGTGCGGCCGGGAGGGCCTCGCGACGCGGCTCGGGCGTCGGGCTCGCGTCGACGTCCAAGTCCGTCGCGCGCACGACGACCGTTTCGCCGGCGGTGACCCGTGCCATGGCGCGCAGGATCGCGCGCGAGACCGCGTTCTCGAGCTCGCGCACGTTGCCCGGCCAGGCGCTGGCGGCGAGTCGGACCTGGGAGTCCGCGGCGAACCGGATCGGACCCGTGCCGAGCCGGCGCCGAGCGCGATCGGCGAAGTGGCCGCACAGGAGAGGGATGTCCTCGCGGCGGTCGCGGAGCGGCGGCACGCGGATCCGGCATACGTCGAGACGATGCAGGAGATCCGCGCGGAAACGCCGGGTCCGGACCTCCGCCTCCAGGTCGCGGTTCGTCGCCGCGAGGATCCGCACGTCGACACGCTCCACGCGATCGGAGCCCACCGGCTGGACCTCGCCCTCCTGGAGGAAGCGCAAGAGCTTGGGTTGCACGTGCAGTGGCAGCTCGCCGATCTCGTCCAGGAACAGGCAGCCGCCGTCGGCCACGCGGAGCTTGCCCAGGCGGGCCTCGACTGCGCCCGTGAACGCGCCGCGCACGTGCCCGAACAGCTCGCTCTCGACGATCGACTCGGGGAGGGCCGCGCAGTTCACGTAGACGAGCGGCTCGTCGGCGCGTGACGACTGCGCGTGGATCGTGCGCACGACGAGTTCCTTGCCGGTCCCGGTCTCACCAGTCACGAGCACCGGCAGATCGGCGCGTGCGAAGAGCTCCATCTCGCTGCGCAGCTTCCGCGCGGCAGGTGCATTGCCGAGGAAGAGACCGCCCCGGCGGTCGAGCACGTCGCGGACGAGCTCGCGCGCCACGATCCCCTTGCGTTGCGCCAGGCGCTCGAGCTCGCCGATCAGGTCGCTGGTCCGCACCGCTGCGGCCGCGAGCGCGGCCAGGTGCTCGAGCATCAATCGGTCCACCTCCTCGAAGGCGCCGGGCCGCAGCGCATCCGCGGTCAGCACGCCCACGAGCTGGCCCTCGACGCGCAGCGGGCAGCCGAGGCACGAGTGGACGTCGAGGTGCGGCGCCCCGGCGACGAGTCCGTCGTACGGATCGGGCAGCGCGCTGTCCGGCGGGAAGATCGTCGGTCCGTCCGCGCGGCACAGGATGTCCAGGCGCGGGTGCTCGGAGCGTGCGAAGCGGCGGCCGTAGACGTCGTCGGACAGCCCTCGCGCGGCGATTGGCACGAGGTCCTCGCCCTCGGCCCGCATGAGCACGGCCGCATCGCACGGCACGACGCGCGCGACGGCCTCGACCAGCCGGCGCAGGCGATCCTCGCGCGAGAGCGAGGCGGTCATGTCGCGGGCGATCTCGAGGAGCTGCGTGAGCGCGGCCGTTGTCATCATGGCAGCAATGTTGTAACCCATACAGCGTTGCGGTGTTGCTGTGCCGACAACGCGATCCCGCAAGTCCTTGTTTGGCAGGCCACAACGCGCTGGCACGGTCCGTGCTCTGGTGGGGCGTCCTCAGCCTGAAAGGCCCAGCCATGACGCCCTACTCCGCCGTGATCTCGCCCGACCGCACCCTGGCCGACCTGGCCACCGCGCACGCCTCCGCCTCGCGCGTGTTCCATCGACACGGCCTCGACTTCTGCTGCCACGGCCGCGTGCGCCTCGACGAAGCCTGCCGCGATCGCGGCCTGGACCTCGACGCGCTCCTGTCCGAGTTGCAGACCGAGCTCGACCGCGCGCCGGAGGGTCCGCGGCTGGATCAGATGCCGATCCCGATGCTCATCGAGCACGTCCTCGAGCAGTACCACGCCGCGCACCGTGCCGAGCTGCCGCGCCTCCTGGAGATGGCGCGCAAGGTCGAGAAGGTGCACGGCGACAAGTCCTCCTGCCCGCGCGGCCTCGCCGCTCACCTCGAGTTCGTGGCCGGGGAGCTCGAGGCGCACATGCAGAAGGAGGAGCAGGTGCTCTTCCCGCTCTTCACCTCGAGCCGTCGCCAGATGGCCGGCATGCCGGTCCAGGTCATGGAAATGGAGCACGAGGACCACGGACGGAACCTGGCGCGCCTGCGCGAGCTGGCTCACGGCTATCAGCCGCCGGCCGAGGCCTGCAACACCTGGCGCGCGCTCTACCTGGGCCTCGAGCAGCTCGAGCGGGACGTCATGCAGCACATCCACATCGAGAACAACATCCTGTTCCCGCGCGCCTTGCGTGAGTGAGCTGGCCTCGGCGGACGCCGGCAGAGTGTTGGGCGGCTGAAAGCGCCTGAGCGCGGGTGGACGGCCCGCTCTCGCCGGCCACCCGCCCGGCCCGAGCCGGGCGAAGCCCGGAGCGCCAGGTCAACGCTACGAAGCAGGTGGCGGAGCACTGCGAACTCCGGCCGATGGCCGGCCGTGGGAGATTCCCCGAACGTACCGGGCAGGGTGCTCCCCTTCGCGGGGGCCCAGGAGAACTTCCGTGCAAGTCGTCGGATGGGCGTTCGCGGCCCCGAAGGAACCGTTGGTCCCCGTCCAGCGCGACGAGGTCCCCGGCCCGGGCGAGGTGCTGGTCGAGGTCGCTGGCTGTGGCGTGTGCCACACCGATCTCGGCTTCTTCTACGACGGGGTGCCGACGCGTCACGCGCTGCCGCTCACGCTGGGGCACGAGATCAGCGGCAAGGTCGTCGCCGTCGGCCCGGGCGCGGAGCGCTGGTCCGGTCAGGAGATCGTCGTCCCCGCAGTCATCCCCTGTGGACGGTGTCGCGCCTGCCGCGAGGGTCACGGCTCGATCTGCCCCCAGCAGATCTTCCCGGGCAACGACGTCCATGGCGGCTTCGCGTCGCACGTGCGCGTGCCGGCGGAGGGGCTGTGCCCCGTCCCGAACCTGAAGGACAAGCAGCGCAACCCGGCCGGCATCGACCTCGCGTCCCTGTCGGTCGTGGCCGATGCCGTCTCGACGCCCTACCAGGCGATCGAGCGCGCGGCGATCGCGAAGGGTGACGTCGCGGTGTTCGTCGGCGCCGGCGGCGTCGGCGGCTTCGGCATCCAGATCGCGGCCGCCCGCGGCGCACACGTCGTCGCGATCGACGTGGACGAGAAGCGCCTCGCGGTGATGAAGCAGCACGGCGCCGCGCTGACGCTGCCGGCCGGCGACCCGCGCGAGCTGAAGAAACAGATCGGGGCCTTCGCCAAGCAGCGCGACGTCCCCACCTGGCGCACGTTCGTGTTCGAGACGTCGGGCTCGAAGGCTGGCCAGGAGACGGCCTTCGCGCTGCTCTCCCACGGCGGATACCTGTCCGTGATCGGCTACACGCCCGCCAAGGTGGAAGTGCGACTGTCGAACCTGATGGCCTTCGATGCCACCGCCCAGGGCAACTGGGGCTGCCTGCCCGCCCACTACCCGGCCATCGTCGATCTGGTGCTCAGTGGAGCGGTGCAAGTGCAGCCGTTCGTCGAGCACCGTCCGCTGTCCACCATCAACCAGACCTTCGCGGACCTGCACGAGCACAAGGTGTCGCGGCGCGTGGTCCTCGTCCCCGGGAACTAGCCCCATGAACTTCAAGAACCACGACCTCCTCGAAGGCGCGAGCAAGCCCGGTGTCCAGTACGAGGAGCTGCCGCTCGTCGGCCCCGAGGGGCAGCGCGCCGCGGGCTTGCACTGGGTGCGCATCGCGCTCGACAACCCGCGTCAGTTCAACTCCTACACGACCGAGATGGTCAAGGGCGTGGTCCTCGGCATGCGCCGTGCGTCCAACGACCGCGGCTGTGTGGCCGTGGTCTTCACCGGCACGGGCCACAAGGCCTTCTGCACTGGCGGGAACACCGAGGAGTACGCCACCTACTACGCCGGCCACCCCGAGGAGTACCGCCAGTACATGCGGCTCTTCAACGACATGGTCAGCGCGATCCTGATGTGCGACAAGCCGGTGATCTGCCGCGTGAACGGCATGCGCATCGCCGGCGGGCAGGAGATCGGGATGGCCTGCGACTTCTCGGTCGCGCAGGACCTGGCCAACTTCGGCCAGGCCGGCCCGCGCCACGGCTCGGCGCCGGATGGCGGCTCGACGGACTTCCTGCCCCTGTTCGTGGGCGCCGAGGCAGCCATGCAGAGCTGCACGCTGTGCGAGCACTGGAGCGCGCACAAGGCGCTGCGCATGGGCTTGCTGACGCAGATCGTTCCGGCGCTGAAGGCGGACGGACGCTTCGTGCCCAACCCGCTGGTCGTGACCGAGCGCTGGACGGACGAGTTCGGCCGCATCGTGCACGGCGAGGTCAAGACCGGCGACGAGCGCGAGAAGGGGAAGCAGGTGCTCGCGCGCGGCGAGGTGGACCTGTCCTTGCTCGACACGGCCGTGGCCGGGCTCGTGTGGAAGCTCGCCAACACCATGCCCGGCTGCCTCTCCAAGACCATCGAGAGCGTGCGCAAGCACAAGCTGGAACACTGGGACCGCAACAAGGAATCGAACCGCGCCTGGCTCGCGCTCAACATGATGAACGAGGGCCGCGCGGGCTTCCGCGCCTTCAACGAAGGCACCAAGGACTGCCGCGAGGCCGACTTCCTGCTGCTGCGCCGCCGCCTGGCGGAGGGCGCGAGCTGGAACGAGGACCTGATCGAGGAAGTCATCGCCCGTTGCCGCGGTGGGGCCGTGGCTCAGGGCTGAGGTGGCGCGATGACGAACCCTGGCGCCCCCGCAGCCGTGCACGGCCCCGTGCGCCGCGAGGCTCTGGAGGGCGGCGCAGTCTGGCGGCTCGTCCTCGCCACCCCCAAGGCCAACGTGCTCGACGCGGCCAAGATCACGGCGCTGACCGAGGCGTTCCGCGCCGTGGTGGGCGAGCGTGGCGTGAAGTGCGTGCTGATCGAAGGCGAGGGTCCGCACTTCTCGTTCGGCGCCAGCGTCGAGGAGCACCTGCTCGGGCGGTTCGAGGCCATGCTGACCGCGTTCCATGGGCTGTTTCGCGCCATGCTCGCGGCTGCGGTGCCGACCGCGGCGGTGGTGCGCGGCCAGTGCCTGGGCGGCGGGCTGGAACTGGCGAGCTTCTGCACGCGCGTGTTCGCCACACCCGACGCCAAGCTGGGCCAGCCCGAGATCAAGCTGGGCGTCGTCGCGCCGATGGCGAGCTTCTGGCTGCCCGAGCGCATCGGGCGCAGCGCGGCGGAGGACCTGCTGCTGACCGGCCGGAGCGTGGGCGCCGACGAAGCGCGCGCGCTGCGCCTCGTGGACGAGGTCGCCGACGACCCCACGGCCGCCGCGCTGGCTTGGGCGCGCGCGCACCTCGCCCCGTTGTCCGCATCGAGCCTGCGCCACGCGCAGCGCCTCGCGCGCGCCGGCGTGGCGCGGCGCTTCGACCAGGAACTCTCCTGCGCCGAGCGCGCCTACCGCGACGAGCTGATGCGCTCCGCGGACGCGAACGAGGGCCTGAAGGCCTTCCTGGAGAAGCGGCCCGCGCAGTGGAGCGACGCATGAAGGAAAACCTCCCCGCCCTCGTCGCGCGCGCCGCGGAGCTGTGCCGTGACTGGCGCCTCCCGAGCGTGCGCGCCTGGAAGCAGCGCACCGGCGGCCTGGCGATCGGCTATCTGCCGGTGTACGTGCCGCGCGAGGTGTTCCACGCGCAGGGCGCGCTGGCGGTCGGCTTGACCGGCGCTGGCGACGACCTGGAGATCATCAAGGGCGACGCGTTCTACCAGTCCTACATCTGCCACCTGCCGCGCAGCACGATCGAGCTGGGCCTGAACGGCAGCCTGGACTGCCTGGACGGAATCGTATTCCCGGCCACCTGCGACGTCATTCGCAACCTGTCGGGCGTGTGGCGCATGCAGTTCCCACAGAAGATGTCGCGCTACCTGGACGTGCCGCAGAACTTCGAGCGCGAGATGGGCGGCGCGTTCTACCGCCACGAGCTCGAGGACATCGCGCGCGAAGTGCACGAGCGCGGAGGGAAGCAGCTGGAAGCCGAGACGCTACGCGCGTCGATCCGCGCCTACAACGAGAACAGGCGCTTGGTGCGCGCGCTGTTCGCGCTGCGGCGCAACGAGCCCTGGAAGCTCCCGACCGCGGAGCTGTACGTCGTCCTGCGCGCCGGCCTCGTGCTCCCGGTCGAGGAGCACACGCAGTTGCTGCGCGACTACCGCGACCTGGCACTGCTCGACGCCGAGCGCCGCCCGATGGACCAGGCGCGCGTCGTGCTGACCGGTTCGTTCTGCGAGCAGCCGCCGCTCGGCCTGATCAAGACGCTGGAACGCGCTGGGTGCTACATCGTGGACGACGACTTCGTGCCCGTGCTGCGCTGGCTGAAGGGCGACGTGTCCGAGCAAGGTGACCCGCTCGCGAACCTCGTGGCGGCGTTCCTGGAGGACGCGATCGACAGCCCGGTGCGCTACTGCGGCGACGGGACCAAGGGGCAGGACCTCGTGCGGCGCGTCGAGGAGAGCAAGGCCGAGGGTGTCCTGTTCTGTGCGCCCTCCTTCTGTGACCCGGCGCTGCTCGACCAGCCCATGGCGCAGGCTGCCCTGGATGGGCGCGGCATCCCCTGGACGAGCTTCAAGTACGCCGAGAACACCGGGCAGTTCCAGGTGATCCGGGAGCAGGCCGGCACCTTCGCCGACTCGATCAAGCTGTGGAGCGAGGCATGAGCGTCACGACCAGGAAACCGCCGGCCGAGAAGAGCGCCAAGGACGACAGTCAGCTCCGCCAGAAGGAGATGATCGCGCGGCACTACTCGCGACTCGCGCGCGCGCCCGAGACCGGTGAGAAGAACGTGTACACGTTCGTGCCCGGAAACCTGACCGAGCTCCTCCGCAGCTTCGACTTGCTGCCGGTCCTGCCCGAGATCAACGCGCTGCAGTCGGGCATGCGCGGCAAGTCGGGCGACTACATCGCGCTGGCCGAGAAGCTGGGTCACTCCGAGGACGTCTGCACGTACGTGAAGTGCGACATCGGCATGCTCAAGTCGGGCAATGTCGGCCCGACCGGTGAGCGCTTGCCGAAGCCAGACCTCCTGCTGCTCTCCTACACGGGGTGCTTCACGTTCATGAAGTGGTTCGAGCTCCTGAAGCAGGAGTACGACTGCCCGGTGGTGATGCTGCACGTCCCTTACCAGGCCGACGGGCGCATCACGGAGTCCATGCGCACGTACGTCTCGACGCAGATCCGGAAGAAGCTGATCCCCGCGCTGGAGCAGGTCTCGGGGCGCAAGTACGACGAGGACCGGCTCAAGGAGTGCCTCCAGCGCTCAGCGCAGGCCGAGGAAGACCTGGTCTGGGTGCTGCAGTCGGCCAAGAACCGACCGTCGCCGATCGACGCGTGGTTCGGGGCCGTGTACTACGTCGGCCCGATCTTCAGCGCGTTCCGCGGCACCGAAGAGGCCGTCGAGTACTACCGCGCGCTGCGTGCCGAGATCGCCGAGCGCGTGGCGCAGAAGCTCGGTCCGGTCACGCCCGACGGGCTCCTGACCGAGGAGAAGTACCGCCTCGTGGTCGAAGGGCCGCCCAACTGGACCAGCTTCCGCGAGTTCTGGCGCATGTTCGCCGAGGAGGGCGCGGTGGTCGTGGCCTCGACCTACACGAAGGTCGGCGGCACGTACGACTTCGGCTTCCGACACGACGCCGACCGGCCCATCGAGACGATGGCCGAGTACTGCATGGGCTGCTACACGAACCTGGACTTGCAGACGCGCGTCGGGATCCTGGAGCGCTACGTGAAGGAGTACGCGGCCGACGGGTTGCTGGTCAATTCGGTCAAGAGCTGCAACTCGTTCAGCGCGGGCCAGCTCGCGATGCTGCGCGAGGTCGAGTCGCGCACGGGCCGTCCGGCAGGGTTCATCGAGAGTGACCTGGTGGACCCGCGTTACTTCTCGGCCGCGAACATCAAGAACCGGCTGGAGTCGTTCCTGCAGATGATCGCGCAGAAGCGCGGAGGGCCGGCATGAAGTACTGCGTCGGCATCGACCTGGGATCGACCACGACCAAGGCCGTCGTGGTGGACGAGGCGGCCCGGGTCCTGGGCCGCGGCATCACGAACAGCCGCTCCAGCTACGACGCCGCCTGCCAGGTGGCGGTCACCGAGGCGCTGCACGACGCGCGCTTCGCGCAGATCGCCGGTGAGTTGGCGCACATGGGCGTGGAGGCCGACCGACGAGCGGCCTGGGTGCGCGACATCGAGCGTGGCTTCCGCGAGCAGCAGTACCGCACGCAGCTGCTGACGTTGCGCGAGGAGCTTCGAGGTGCCGTGGCACTGCGCGAGCACGACGCGGCGCTGGAGCAGGCCCTGGCGACGATCCAGGAGCGCATGGGCGCCGAGTCCAAGGCGCTCTTCGCCGCCGACGCCAACCGCAAGAGCGACTTCTTCCGCGACCTCGCGGGCAGCCGCTACCTGGAGCACGCCGAGAAGCTGGCGCGCAAGAAGGGCTCAGGCCTCTCCTTCGACACGCTGGTCGGCCTGTTCGACAAGGCGATCCTGGAGGTCGAGGCCAGGAGCACCGAGGCGGGCGCCTTCGCCGAGCACGCGCTGCACGCCGCGCGCGAGCTGCCCGAGCGCAGCCGCGAGCTGGAGCGCGCCATCGAGGCCGCGGCCGCGATTCCCATGGAGGAGGCCTCCAGCGTCGGCACTGGCTACGGCCGCGCGCGCCTACCCTTCCCCAAGGAGCGCATCCGCTCGGAGATCCTGTGCCACGGGCTGGGCGCGCACCTGATGTTCCCCAGGACGCGCACGGTGCTCGACATCGGCGGCCAGGACACCAAGGCGATCCAGGTGGACGAGAGCGGCATCGTGACCTCGTTCCAGATGAACGACCGCTGCGCGGCGGGCTGCGGGCGCTACCTGGGCTACATCGCGGACGAGATGAACCTGGGGCTCCACGAGCTGGGCCCGATGGCCTGCAACTCGAAGCGCGCGGTGCGCATCAACTCGACCTGCACCGTGTTCGCTGGCGCGGAGCTGCGCGAGCGGCTGTCGCTGGGCGAGCAGCGGGAGGACATTTTGGCTGGCCTGCACCGCGCGATCATCCTGCGTGCCATGTCGCTGCTCTCGCGCTCGGGCGGCGTGAAGGACGAGTTCACGTTCACGGGCGGTGTGGCCCGCAATCCGGCCGCGGTCGGTGCGCTCAAGGACCTGGTGCGTGAGAACTACGGCGAGCTCACGATCAACATCAGCTCCGAGTCGATCTACACGGGGGCGTTGGGGGCTGCGCTGTTCGCCTGGCGCGAGTGGAACCGCAAGGAGGTGGCCGCGTGAGCGTGCAGCAGGCACAGCCCCTGGACGTCGTCGGCATCGACGTCGGCTCGTCGTCGGTCAAGGTCGCGGTACTGCGCGACGCTGGATCCGCCGGTGCCGAGCTGCGTCTCGGTCGCGTCGAGCGCATCCGCCGCCGCGACCCGCGCACGTTGGCCCAGGAGCTGTTCCACCAGTGCCTGGCCGAGACCGGCCTCGACGCACAGCGCCTGGGTTACGTGGCCACGACGGGCGACGCCGAGGAGTGCGAGTTCCGCACCGGCCACTTCTACGGGATGACGACGCACGCGCGCGGCGCCTTGTTCCTCGACCCCAGCGTGCGTTCCGTGATCGACATCGGGGCGCTGCACGCGCGCGGCGTGCAGATCGACGCGCAAGCCAAGGTGCTCGGCTCGCGCATGACGAGCCAGTGCGCTTCCGGGTCGGGGCAGTTCCTGGAGAACATCTGCCGCTACCTGGGCATCACCATGGAGGAGATCGGGCCACTCTCACTGCGTTCGACCAAGCCCGAGACGTGCTCTTCGATCTGCGCCGTGCTGGCCGAGACCGACGTGATCAACATGGTGTCGCGCGGAATCCCCGCGCCGGACATCATCAAGGGCATCCACAAGTCGATGGCGGGACGCTACCTGAAGCTGCTCACGTCGCTGTCGGCCGAGGGACCGGCGCTCGTCACGGGCGGCTTGGCCTCCGACGTGGGCCTGATGAGCGCGCTGCGCGAGGCGGCGCAGGCCGCGGGCGGCAAGATCGACCTGCGCGCTCACCCGCAGTCGGTCCTGGCCGGCGCGATCGGCGCGGGCCTGTGGGGCGCGTTCCGCGCGCGCAAGCTGGCCCAGAAGGGCCTGGCGCTCACCGTCGGAGGCCGCGCGTGAACGAGGCCGCGCTCGCCCGACTCGTCGCGCTGGAGGGCCGCACGGCGCTCGTCGCCGGCGGCAGCGGTGGCATCGGGTCGGCGACCGCGGCGCTGCTCGCACGCGCCGGTGCCCGCGTGCTCACCGTGGACCTGCCCGGCGGCGTGGTACCCGAGGGTTGCGAGGGCCTGACGTGCGACCTCTCCGATCCGCGCGCGCCGAGCGCGTTGTTCGCGGAGATCCAGCGGCGCACGGACGCGCTCGACCTGCTGGTGCACTCGGCCGGCATCACGCGCGACGGCGTGTTGTGGAAGCTCGGCGACGAGGACTGGTCGAGCGTGATCGAGGTCAACCTGGGCTCGGCGTTCCGCTTGCTGCGCGGGGCGGCGCCGCTCCTGCGCAAGAGGGGCGGCGGCTCGGTGGTCCTCATCTCCTCGATCAATGGCGAGCGCGGGAAGTTCGGGCAGGCCAACTACGCTGCCAGCAAGGCCGGCCTGATCGGCCTGGCGCGCAGCGCTGCGCGCGAGCTGGGTCGCTTCGGCGTGCGCGTGAACGTCGTGGCCCCGGGCCTGGTGCTGACCCCGATGACCGCCGTGCTCGCGGAGGAGCACCTGCGCAAGGCCATCGACGAAACCGCGCTGGGCCGCGCCGCCGAGCCGGCGGACGTCGCCAACGCCGTGCTGTTCCTGTGCAGCGACCTCGCGCGCCACGTGACCGGACAGGTGTTGCGCGTGGACGGTGGTCAACTCATGGCTTGAAGGACCGAGGAGAACGACCGTGAAGACTCTCGAGCGAGAGCAACAGACCTGCAGCGTGCGGCGCCTGCGACCGGCCGACCTGGACCGCGTCGTCGCATTGGACGCGCTGGTCACGGGCCGCGAGCGGCGGGGCTACTTCGTGCACAAGCTCAAGGAGAACCTGCTCGACACGAGCGTGCAGGTCTCGCTGGGCGCAGAGCTGGATGGGATCCTGGTCGGATTCCTCCTGGCCCGCGTGTGGACCGGGGAGTTCGGGCTGACCGACCCGGTTGCCGTGCTCGACACGATCGGCGTGCAGCCGCAGTTCCAGCACCACGGGATCGGCGACGCGCTCCTGGCGCAGCTCGCGACGAACTTGCGGGGCTTGAACGTGGCGACGCTGCGCACGGAGGTGGGCTGGGGGAGCTTCGATCTGCTGAGGTTCTTCCATCGGCACGGGTTCCAGCCCGCGGCGCGGGTCTGCTTGGACATGGACTTGGCGCAACGGCCCGACGAGGCGGACGCCTCGTGAGCACGGCGCCGGTTCCACACCGGCTGCGCCGACCCTTCCCCGGCTGAGGCCGCGCCCGGACTCGAGGCGGCGGTGACGGCCGGGACCCTCCCGCTCACTCGCGCGGGCCAGTCCGGCCGCGAGCTGCTCGCGCAGGACTTGCTGCGGCGCGCAGCGCGCGAGCACGCGCCCTCGGCGTCGGGCGCCTGACGTCCCTCGCCCCGAGCCGATCCCGGGCATGGACTCCACGCAGCGCGATCCGCTCGCGGGTGGCTGGGGTACGGCGCCGGATTGCGGGCTCCAAGACCGTCCGGCGGGCCTGGCAGGCACCCCATTGCCCCTGCGGGTCGGCCTTCGGGTGGACGATAGAGTGGTCGCCTCGCTCCGAGCCCACCGCGCCGCGAACCGTCGCGCCCCGCCCTCTCCGACCCTTGCGTCACCGCCCCATCCAGCGCCTCCTCGCCGCGGGCCTCGTGCTCGCGGCCCTGGCCCTGCCGGCCCAGGCCTACATCGGCCCGGGTGCGGGGTTCGCGGCGGCGGGGTCCGTGCTGATCCTCTTGGGCACGTTCGCGCTGGCGTTCGGGATCATCCTCGCCTGGCCGTTCAAGGCCGCGATCCGCGCGGTGACGGGCAAGAAGCGCCGGCCGGGCAAGGTCGAGCGCGTCGTGGTGATCGGGCTCGACGGGTTCGATCCGCGGATGGCGCGTCAGCTCATGGAGGCGGGGCGTCTGCCGAACCTGAAGCGCCTCTCCGAGCGCGGCACGTTCTCGAACCTCGACACCGCCTGCCCGTCGATCTCGCCCGTCGCGTGGTCGACGTTCGCCACGGGCACGGACGCGTCGCGGCACAACATCTACGACTTCCTCACGCGCGATCCGTGCAGCTACGCGCCGATGCTCAGCTCGAGCGACATCCGCGCGGTGCCGAAGACCCTGAATCTGGGCCTGGCGGAGATCCCGCTCGGGACGAAGTTCGTCTACCGCTCGCTGCAGAAGAGCCAGCCGTTCTGGAAGCTGCTCGGCGACACGCGCGTGTGGTCGTCGATCCTCCGCGTGCCGATCACGTTCCCGCCGCAGCCGTTCAAGAACGGCGTCCTCCTGAGCGGGATGTGCGTGCCGGACCTGCAAGGCACGCAGGGCAGCTTCTCGTTCTATTCGACCAAGCCGCGGGCCACGGGCGCGAAGATCGGCGGACAGCAGTTCCAGATCGTCGTGCGGAAGGGCCGCGTCGAGTCGAACCTGATCGGCCCGTCGGGCACGGACGGCCATCACCAGAAGTGCCCGTTCGCGGTCGAGCTCGACGAGGGCTCGAAGCGCGCGCGGATCACGCTGGGCACGGAGACGGTCGAGGTCGGCGTGCGTGAGTACACGCCTTGGCTCGTCGCGCCGTTCCAGGGCGTGCAGGGCATCGTGCGCTTCTACGTGCAGACCTGGGAGGGGGGCGACTTCGAGCTCTACGCCACGCCGGTGCAGATCGACCCCGATCAGCCGGCGATGCCGATCAGCCACCCGTTCGTCTACTCGATCTACCTGGCGAAGACCCTCGGGCGGTTCGGCACGCTGGGCCTGGCCGAGGACACCTGGGCGCTCAACGAGCGCGTGATCGACGAAGAAGCGTTCCTGAAGCAGGCTTGGCTGTACTTCGACGAGCGCCGCGCACAGCTCTTCGACGCGCTCGACAAGACTAAGAAGGGCTTCGTGACGGTCGTGTTCGACACGAGCGACCGCATCAGCCACATGTTCTGGCGCACGCTCGACCCCACGCACCCGGCCAACGCGGGCAAGGAAGTCGAGCGCTGGCAGGACGTGATCCCCAAGACCTACGAGCGCATGGACGCGCTCGTCGGCGAGGTCGCCGCCGAGCTGGGCGACGATCCCAGGACGCGGCTCATGGTCATCTCCGACCACGGCTTCACGAACTTCCGCCGCGGCGTGAACCTGAACACGTGGCTGCTCGAGAACGGCTACCTGCACCTGAAGGACGGGCACGCGACGTCGGGTGACTGGTTCGCGCACGTCGACTGGTCGCGGACCAAGGCCTTCACGCTGGGCCTCACGGGCCTGTTCGTGAACCGCAAGGGCCGCGAAGCGCAGGGCATCGTCGAGCTGAAGGAGCTCGACGCGCTGTGTCGCGAGCTCAAGGGGAAGCTCGAAGCGCTGCGCGACCCCGTCACGAACGAACCCGTGATCCGCGAGGTCTTCCTGACGCGCGACGTGCACGCCGGCCCGTACGCCGACGCCGCGCCAGAGCTCCTGATCGGCTACCACGAGGGCTTCCGCCACTCGTGGGAGTGCGCCACGGGGTCGGTCACGCCCGAAGTCTTCAGCGACAACACGAAGAGCTGGTCGGGCGACCACTGCGTCGACCCACGCCTCGTGCCAGGCGTGTTCTTCTGCGACACGAAGCCGAACACCGCGACGCCGGCCTTGATCGACATCGCGCCGACCGTGCTCGATCTCTTCGGCCTCGAGATCCCGGCCTACATGCAGGGCCGCGCGCTGTTCAGCGACGGCGCGGAGCGGCGCGCGCAGCCGGGGCGCGGGGGCGAGGTCGCGCCGCATCGGCACGAGCACGGGCATGCTCACGGGCACGAGCGCGGCGCCGTGGACCCGTCCGTGACGCGGCGCGGCCAGCAGCCCTAGCCCGGATCTCTCACGAGCCTCGAGCAGTACGCCGCTGGTCGCTGCTCGCGAGGCGTGGGGCCCGCAGTCGTTCCCACTCACCAGCGGGACCGCGGCGTGTTGACTCGAGGCTCGCCAGAGATCCGGGACAGCAGACCGCCCCGAGGCTCTTCGCTCGGACCGCCCGCGCAGCACGCGAGCGCTCGCGTCGCCAGGACCCGCCCCCGCAGCCTGCTCAGCGCCGCTCGAACACGAAGGACTGCGCGCGCGTTCCGTCGAGCTGGGCGATCGTCGCCGTGATGCCCTGCTCCGTGCGCTCATAGCGGATGCGCTGCGGATGGTCGTGAGCGGGGTTCTCGAACACCGCGACGCCCTCGCCGAGTTCCTTGAGCACGAAGGTCGTCGGCGTGGCGCCGCCCGGGCTCGCGACGTAGGCGATCGTGCCCTTGCGCAGGGCGATGCGCAGATGCTCGAAGAAGCGAGTCCGCTCCGGGTCGTACGTGTGCGACGAGCCGAGGAGCGTCGTGCCTTGCACTGGGCGCCAGTGCTCTTCGGTCGTGACGCCGTCCCGCTCGAAGGCCCACGTGCCCGAGAGCCACGCGAGCCTCCGCAGGTCCGCCAAACCGTGCTGCGGCGCTGGCGGGGCCGGCTGCACGGGGTCCTGGCTCGGCTTGCCGACGGCGAGCCCGGCGAGCGTGGTCGCCCCGACGAGGAGGAGCGCGCCGAGCAGGGAATTCACGCACATCGTGTGCTCCAGAAGGCGACTTGCGTCGCGCGGGGGGTGGTGACTCGGTCTCCGCCCGCACGATACGCGAGTCGCGCGCTTCGCGCTCGCCGCGCAGGGGGTGCGTGCGCCGGGTGCTCGCATGGCGCCGCGAGATCCCATCCGGAACCGGTTGCCTACCGACCGCGCGCGTCCGATAGATTGTCGGCCCGGATTCACGTCCATGCGCCGCCCAGGGCGGCCAGGGCGTGCCCCGACAGACCTGCCGTGCCGTCCCTTCGCCCCATCTGGATCGACCCCCGCTGCGTGAACCTGCGACGCGCGTCCGCAGCATGAGGCTCCCGCGCTGGACTGTCTGGCCCGCGCTGGTGGCGCTCCTCGCGTTCGCCATCCCCGGCGTCCTGCGACACGAGCCCGCCGCGACCAAGGCGGCACCGCGTGTCGTCGTGCTGGGCATCGATGGGGTGGACCCCGTCCTGCTGCGCGAGGCGCTCGCGCGCTTCCCCGAGGCCACTCGGAACTGGGCGCGCGCCGCCGCGAACGGCATTCACCCGCTGCGCACGTCCGTGCCGCCGCAGTCGCCGGTCGCGTGGTCGAACTTCATCACCGGCCGCGATCCGGGTGGTCACGGCATCTACGACTTCATCCACCGCGATCCCTTGACGCGTCTGCCGATCCCCTCGACGGTCAAGGCCGAGGCGCCGCGCGCGATCCCGCTGCCGGCGGGCTGGCAATTCCCGCTGGGCGGCGACGCCGAATCGAACCGCAGCGGCGTCGCGTTCTGGACGGTGCTCAAGCAGCACGGCATCCCCGCGGACGTGTGGCGGATGCCCGCCAATTTCCCGGTCGAGGGCTCCGAGGGCTGGTCGTTCAGCGGGATGATGACGCCCGCGATCGACTCGGCCTACGGCAAGTACACCTTCTACACCACGGCCCCCGACCCCGCCGCGATCGCCAACGAGGGCCGCATCGTGGCCGTGCGCGAGTTCGACGGACGCGTGGACACGCAGCTCTCGGGGCCGGCGAGCCCCTTCCGCCAGGACGGCGCGGCCGCCACGATCCCGCTGCGCGTCTTGCTCGATCGTGAGGCGCGCGCGGCCGCGATCGAGGTCGGCGGGCGCGTGATCGTCGTGCGCGAGGGCGGCTGGACGAGCTGGGTCCAGGTCGGCTTCGACCTCCTGCCGCTGGGCGTCGCGCCGGTCGCGGGGATCGTGCGCTTTCACCTCAAGCGCCTCGACCCGCTCGAGCTGTACGCCTCGCCCGTGAACATCGATCCCACGGCGCCGGTCGCGCCGGTGTCCGAGCCCACCGACGCCAGCGCGCAGGCCGCGCGGCAGGCCGGCCTGTACTACACGCAGGGCATGCCCGAGGACGTGAACGGCGTCAAGGAAGGCGTGCTCACGGATCGCGAGTTCCTCGACCAGGCCGAGCTCGTGCATCGCGAGGGCCTGCGCTTGCTCGACCTGGGCTTCCGCCGCTGGAAGGAGCGCGGCGGGTTCCTGTTCTTCTACTTCTCGGGCGTCGACCTGTGCGGCCACATGCTGTGGCGCCACCACGACGCCGAGCACCCCAATCACGATGCGCGGATGGCGCTGGAGAGCACGGAGTCGTGGTCGCACCGCGGCGGGAGCACCTGGAAGGACGTGATCTTCGACCTCTACCTGCGCATGGACCCGATCGTGGGCCGCGTGCTCGACGAGGCCGGCGCCGATGGCACCGTGATCGTCATGAGCGATCACGGGTTCGCCTCGTACCGGCGCAAGTTCTCGCTGAACACGTGGCTGCTCGAGAACGGCTACCTCGTCCTGAAGGCGGGGCGCGAGCGCGAACGCCCGGAGAGCGATCCGGAGCACGGCTACGTGACGATCTTCGACGCGGTCGACTGGTCGCGGACGCGTGCCTACGGCATGGGCTTCAACGGGCTCTACCTGAACCTCGCGGGACGCGAGGGCGACGACCCGGCCACGCCCGAAGACGAGCGCGGCATCGTGGCGCCGGGCTCAGAGGCCGAGGCGCTGCTCGACGAGATCGAGGCCAAGCTGTTGGCGCTGCGCGACGGCGACGCGCGGCCCGTGCTGCGCTGCGACCGAGCCTCGACCGCCTACCGCGGCGAGCGCGTGGCAGAAGCCCCCGACCTGGTCGTGGGGTACGATGCGAACTACGGGAACTCGGACGAGTCCAGCCTCGGACGCATCCCGCACGAAGTCCTGGCGGACAACCTGGGCGGGACCTTCCAGGGCAGCCACTTGATGGCACCCGAGGTCGTGCCGGGGATCCTGCTCTCGACGCGCGCGGTGCGGAAGGGGGAGCACGGGCTCGAGGACCTGACGGTCGAGATCCTCAAGCAATACGGCATCGCACCGCTCGCCGGAATGCGCGGCGCGCCGGTGCTGGAATGAACCAAGGAGACCCCCATGTTCGGCGGCGGCAACAAGATCAAGCTCGAGAAGGACCTCCTGGAGCGCATCAAGAAGATCAGCGCGGCCGCGGGCTACGCGAGCCACGAGGAGTTCATCGTGCACGTCCTCGAGAAGGAGATCGCGAAGTTCGAGGGCGCCCAGAGCGACGCGGACATCGTCGAGAAGCTCAAGGGCCTCGGGTACATCTCCTGACGCTGCACGCGCCGCGCCGAGCTCCCACGGAATGAACGCCCTGAACGGAGCCGCGACGGCGGCCTTCGACGCGCTGCTCTGGCCGCTCGAACGCCTGGGCGTGGCCTGGTCCTTGATCCTCGTCAGCGGGGTCTTCGGCGTCCTGGCACTGTTCCTGTTCAAGCACGTCTCGGCCCAGCGGCGGATCCGCGCGACGAAGGACCGGATCAAGGGCCACCTGATCGAGATCCGGATATGGCAGGACGACCTCGCCATCGTGGCCAAGGCCACCGGCAAGGTGCTGCTGCGCAACGCACAGTACCTGGGCCTGAACCTCTTGCCGTTCGTGCCGCTGTCGATCCCGTTCGTGTTCGTCTTGGCGCAGCTCGTCGTGCGCTACGCGTACCAGCCGCTGCGGCTCGTCGAGCCGCAGACTGAGCTCCTGGCGGGCGAGGGCACGACGCTCGAGATCGTGCTGGCCGAGGCCTCGGCGGCACGCACGCAAGACCTGCGGGTGAACGTGCCGGCCGGCCTGGAGGCCGTTTCGCCCCTGGTGCGCGTGCCGAGCGAGGGGCGCGCCTTCCAGGAGTTCGTCGCGCGCCAGAGTGGCGAGTACGAGCTCGTGATCGAGATTCCGGGCCTCGCGAGCGTCACGAAGCGCGTCGCCGCCGGAGACGCGACTCCACGGACACTGCAGCCCCTGCGCGGCAGCAGCTTCCTCGACGCCTGGCTGTGGCCGGCCGAGCCAGCGTTCGAGTCGGGCTCGCCCTTCGCCTCGATCTCGATCGCCTACCCCGACCGCGAGCTCGGTTGGCTCCCGGGCGGGGCGGGCGGGATCGTGATCACGTTTCTCCTGGCGTCGATGCTGTTCGGCGCCTTGGCGATCAAGCCGCTCAAGGTCGCCATCTGACCGGGTGCCGCGTCAGCGCTCCTCGACCGCTGGCAGCTCGGGCGGTCGCACGCGGCGGCGGCGCTCGGTCAACGCATCGAGGAAGGCCTTGAGGTCGGCTTTCTCGCGCGCGTCGAGGCCCAGTTCCTTCAAGAGCGGCGACTTCGTCGGGAACAACGGGTCGTCGGCCTCCTCGGGCTTGCGCTTCAAGGTCGGCATGCCGACCGAGTACATGTTCAGGACGCCGTCGAGGTCGAAGAGCCCGTTGTGCATGTACGGACCCGTGCGCGCCACGTTGCGCAGCGAGGGCGTCTTGAAGCGGCCGACGTCGGCCGGGTCGCGCGTGACCTCGTAGCGTCCGAGGTCCTGCAGCTTGCGGCCGTAGTAGGACAGTCCCACGTCGTGGAACAGCCCGTCCGTGAGCAGCGGACCGTGGTGGCAGTTCGCGCAGCGCGCGCGGGTGCGGAACAGGTGCAGCCCGCGCACGGCCTCGTCGGAGAGCGCGTCGGCCCGGCCGTCGAGGAACTCGTCGAAGGCGCTGGACCCGTCGCTCACGAGCGTGCGCTCGAAATCGGCGATCGAGCGCAACGCGTGGGGCAGCGTGGGCTCGGGCTGGCCGAAGGCGGCCTCGAACCGCGCGCGGTAGCCGCTGCTCCTTGCCAGCACCTCGACCACGTGCGCGGCGCTGGCGTGCATCTCGCGCGGGTTCTCGAACACGGCCAGCGCTTGGTCCTCCAGCGTCGTGACCCGTCCGTCCCAGAAGAAATGCGCACCGAACGCGACGTTGAGCAACGACGGCGCGTTGCGCGGCAGCGGCTGGAAGGCGTGGCCGAAGCTCGTCGAACGACCGTCGGCCCAGCCCAGCTCGGCGTCGTGGCACGAGGCGCACGCCATCTGGCCCGGGCCGGAAAGGCGTGCGTCGAAGAACAGCATCCGGCCGAGATCGACGCGTGCCTCGTGGCGCGGGTCCTCGCTGCGCGGCGGTCGGGGCACGCGCCCCAGCTCCACGAAGGCCACGCCCGCGTCGATCTCGGGCGCGGGCCACGCGGATGCTGGCTGGGCGTAGAGCGCGCGCAGCCGGGCCGCCTCCGCCGCGGCCACGGCGGGCCGTGCGGAGTCGGAAGCCGCGCCGGCCCCGGGCGTCGGCGCGTCCGCGGAGCGGCAGGCGCAGGCCAGCAGCAGGAAGATCGGGAGCGCGGGCGCGCGCGGGGCGGGGAGCGTCATGAATGTGCGGTCCAAATGGGCAGGCGGGTCGCAGCGGCCGGCGCCAATCTAGCGCACCGCCAGGCACGCTCCCGCGCTGCGGGTCGCGCGCCCGACCACCGCGGCGCGGCGCATGGGTGGGACCACGCGCGCCGTGATCCGCCTGTGCGCAGCACGAGCAGGCCCAGGCACGCCACGACGCGCCCCAGGCGCGCCGCAGCCGGACAGATCCCCCGGGCCACGCGGGGACTCGGCCGTCCGGGTCGCTATCCTCCGCCGCGACCGAGAGGCCCCCCTGGAACCCGCGATGACGCAAGCCGCCGCCACGCAGCGCAAGACCCCGTTCGACCGCTTCCTCGACGTGATCGAGAAGGTCGGCAACAAGCTCCCCGATCCGGCCGTCTTGTTCCTGATCGCGCTGGCGACCACCTGGGTCGTCTCGGCGATCCTCCAGGGCCGCGAGGTGCGCGTCCCCAAGGCCGGCGGCGAGTTCGACGTCCTCACCGTCCAGAACCAGCTCTCGGGCAAGGCGCTGGTGACGTTGATGACGCGCATGGTCACGGAGTTCGTGACGTTCCCGCCTCTGGGCGTCGTGCTCGTGGCCATGCTGGGCCTGGGCGTGGCCGACAAGTCGGGCTTCATCGGAGCGGGCCTGAAGAAGCTCCTGGGGTTCACTCCGCGTGCGCTGCTCACGCCGATGACCATCGCGGTGGGGCTCTTGAGCCTCGTCGCCGTCGATGCCGGCTACGTGCTCGTGATCCCGCTGGGCGGCGTGATCTTCTACGCCGCCGGGCGGCACCCGATCGCCGGGATCGCGGCCGCGTTCGCGGCCATCTCGGGTGGCTTCTGCGCCAACTTCGTGCCGACGGCGCTCGACACGATCCTGGCAGGGCTGACCGAGACGGGTGCCAAGATCGTCGATCCGAAGTACGCGGTGAACCCGCTCTGCAACTACGGGTTCACGATCGCCTCGAGCGTCCTGATCGTGTCACTGGGCTGGTTCCTGACCGACAAGGTCGTCGAGCCGCGACTGGCGCGCCTGAAGGTCGACGGCGACCCCAACGAGATGCCGAAGATGGAGGCCCTGTCGGCCCGCGAGGAGCGGGGCCTCGTCGCCGGGGCGCTCACGATGCTGCTCGGGATCGCGCTCCTGGTCCTGGTCAGCCTGCCCCAGAGCTCGCCCTTCCGCGGCGCGGCCGGCGGCCTGACCGAGCGCGGCGCTCCGCTCATGGCCTCGATCGTGCCGCTGATCCTGATCCTGTTCCTGGTGCCGGGTGTCGTCTACGGCTACGTGGCCGGCACGTTCAAGACGCACCGCGACGTCGTGCAGTCCATGGCGAAGACGATGAACACCATGGGCTACTACATGGTCATGGCGTTCTGCGCCGCCATGTTCATCTACGCGTTCAACACGTCGAACCTCGGGCGCCTCCTGGCCGTGACCGGCGCGAACGGCCTGTCGAGCCTGGGTCTCCCGACCGGCGTGACCGTCGTCGGCATGATCCTGGTCTGCGCGTTCGTGAACCTGGTCATGGGCTCGTCGTCGGCGAAGTGGACGCTGCTCGCGCCGATCTTCGTGCCGATGCTCATGCAGCTCGGCATCTCGCCCGAGCTCACGCAGGCCGCCTACCGCGTCGGTGACTCGACCACGAACATCATCACGCCACTCATGCCCTACTTCCCGCTGATCGTGACGTTCACGCAGAAATACCACCGCGCCACGGGCATCGGCACGCTGATCTCGGTCATGCTGCCGTACTCGCTGACGTTCCTGGTCGCCTGGACGGGGTTCCTGCTGGCCTTCTGGAGCCTCGGCTTCCCGCTGGGCCTCGGAGCGTCGTACACGTACGGCGGCTGATCCGGTTCGCCCGGAGGCGCAGTCCCGGGCACGACGGCGCGCGCCGGGATCGCTCCCGGCGCGCGCCTTGGTGCTGGAACGTGCTGGCCGCGCGCCCTCAGCGCGACCACTCCACGGAGACGCCGTTCGTCAGGTTGAACGTCGCGCTCGTGCAGTAGCTCGCGGCGTTGCGGTACCAGACCTGATAGGTGCGCGTGCCGCCGTCCAGGGGAACGAGGCCGGTCGTGGCGAGCGGCAGGTCGATCCCGGTGGGGAAGGTGTAGTTCCCCAGGTTCACGGCGCGGGTTGCCAGTCGGACGACCGTGCCCGCGACGCAGCGCAGGCCGTCGCCGAAAGTGACGGGGGAGGACGACGTGCCCTGGAAGAACAGGCAGACCGAGTTGGGCATCCCCGCTGCGTGGAGCTGCAGCGTGTCGTTCTGCGTCGAGGCCACGCCGGTCGTCGTGAGCACCGCGCCGGCGGCGTTCACCGAGTTGGCGCAGCCGCGGCCGGCGCTGCCGCTGTTGCCGCACGGGCAGGCCAGGCCGGTGCCGTCGCCGAAGCAGAAGGTCGAGGCCTGGCCGCCCACGTAGCCATCGAAGAGCGCTGCGGCCACGTCGTGCTCCGTGTCGCTCTGACGGATGTCGTAGGCCAGGAAGTAGCGCTGGCCGCCGCCGGTCGCCGAGCGTTGCGCCGCGACCTGGGAGTTGCGCTGCGACAGGCCCATGTGGTTCACGTTGACGTGCGCCTGCGCGATGCCGATCTGGCCGCCCGACAGGAACAGGTCCGAGGCGAAGACGTCGTAGTTCAGGAAGTCAGGGTCGAACTCCGAGTACGTGAGCAGGAAGTGCTGGCCGTCGCTGTCGATGCTGGGCTCGATCTGAGCCACCGCTGACTGTCCGGAGCCCTCGAGGATCGTCACGTCGATCTGCTGTGAGGCCGTCGAGCCGTTGACCGGCACGACCCACACCCCGAAGTTCGTGGACGCGAGGCTGTTGCGCTGGAACGCGACCAGCGTCTGCAGCGTGCCCCGCAGCGGGCTCGAGACGCTGGGTGCTTGATCGTTGGCCAGTCCGAAGGCCGTGATGCCGAAGGGGCCGTCCACCAGACCGCCGTGCCAGGCGATGCGCGCGCCGTAGATGTCGCCGCGGTAGACGACGTCGTTGCGCCGGAACGCGACCAGCCACTCGTTCATGTCGTTCGAGCGCGAGATCGCGGGCTGCGTGTCCGGGGCGTTGAACACGCGCGGCAAGTACGTGGGCGCGATGCCGAAAGGCGTGCCGTCGGCGTCCAGCAGCCGGTAGCCGATCTCGCCTTCCTGGGCGTTGATCTCGCGCTGGAACACGACGCAGAAGTAGCCCTGCGAGGGATGCGGATCGCCACCGACGTCCGGGAAGCGCTTGTTGCCACCGGCCGAGCCGCCGATGCTGGTCTGCACGCCCAGCGTGAGGATCGTGCCGTTCGGGCGCACCGTGCGCGTCTGGATCGAGTACGGCGTCGTCGTCGTGACCTCGCAGGCGACGAGGCTGTTGTGCAGCACGCCGTTGTAGGCGATGCGCGGCCGGTGCCAGCCCGCGGACGTGAAGTCGATCCAGGCGCTGGCGATCGTGGCGCCGCTCGCGCTGATGCTCTTGACGAAGATGTCGGTGTCCGCGCCCGCGAAGACCTGCTCGTAGGTCACCATCCACACCTGGTTGAACGAGTCCCACACGGCGTCGGGCTGGTACGTGTCGCGGTCGGAGACGCTGTCGAGCCAGATGTTCATGACCGTCGGGTCGATCGTCAGCGGCATCGCGGCCGTCGCCAGGAAGTCCGCGCCGACGCGGATCACGATCGCGCCGTCCTCGAAGCGCGTGGGGGCACTGACGCGCCGGCCCTCGCCGTCGATCGCGATGGCGCGGCTGTAGGTCACGCGGCCGAGGTCTCCGCGGAACTCCAGACCGGCGGCGGTCTCGGCGCCGGCGAGCGCGCTCTGGACCGGGATGCGCAGGACGATCTCTCCCGCGCGCGGCAGCGACGGGAAGACGAAGAGCTGCTCGATCTGGTCGGGCTCGAGCTCGTAGGCCTCGACGAACGCGCCGCGATCGAGCTCGATCCGGTCGCCGCTGCGCGCAGCGGGGACCTCGCGCAGGAAGGCCAGCGGCTCGCCGCCGATCGTCACGCTCGCGGGCGAGAGCGCGTGCGGCAGGGACTGTTCCTGGCGCGGGCCGAAGCTCGGGAAGTAGACCGCGCCGTCGGCGCCGAAGCTCGCCTTCCAGCGCTCGCCGCGCGCCCACAGGCGACCGTCGCCGGGCTCGTCGTGCCATACGCGGCTCCAATCGATCCCCTCAGCAACGGCAGGGGCGATCCGTCCCGGAGCGCCGGGCGGGTTCGCGGGCTCGGGGACGGAAGGGACGGAGCGCATCTGGGCGAAGGCCGAGGTGGCGCACACGAAGAGCAGGGCGATGGGGGCGCCGCTCCGGGTGGGGATGAGGGGGTGCATGAGGCTGGCTGCGGTGATCGTGGACTGGCGGAGGGCGATTCCGGCGGCCGGACGTCCCGGCGCTGGTCCTGCTCCATCCGTCGGATCTGCAACCCCGCGCCGCCGGCGACAGGGAATCCGGGATCTCGCCGCAGGACCTCCGGTGCGCCCCGCGGAGCTCGAGGCGGGGGCCCCCGGGCGGCTGCGGCTGCTCGGGGGCACCGCCAACCGCCCCGGCGCGTCCGAGCCCACCAGCCGGCAGCCGGGCCCCCGCGCCGGACCTAGGTCGGGGTGTCGGGCCCGGACTGCCCGGCCCCGGCGACCCCGACGGTCTCCCAGGCTGTGCGGGTCGCTCCACGCACGCGGGCCGCGGCGACCATCTTGTCGGAGAGCCAGGCCGGGCGGCGGACGGGGACGAACACGGGCGGCCCCAGGCCGGCCGCGGTGAACTCGTCGGCCACGCTGCTCAGCGCATGCGCGTTGTGAGGTCGCGCGCGCAGACCCGTGCGCGCGCGCAGGCGGCCGAGCCAGGTGCGCAGCGCGGCAGCGTGGCGGAAGTCGACGACGACACCGATCCGCGCCACGCGCGCGAGCTCCGCCAGGATCGCCACGCGCAGCGAGCGTTCACGCACGAGGTGCAGGAGGCGCACGCACACCGCGACGTCCACGCTGTGGTCCGCGAGCGGCAGGCGCGTCAGGTCGCCCACGGCGAAGCGCGCCGAGGCTTGGCGCGCGCGCGCCTCGCCGAGCATGGCGGGAGCCAGATCGACCCCGATGTAGGCGCGCTCCGTGGACAGGAAGGCGCACAGGCGGCCGGCGCCGCAGGGCGCGTCGAGCACGCTGGTAAAAGGGGCCAGGTGCTCGAACGCGGCGGCCAGCGCGCGCTGCTTGCGCGCGTCGCGCGCTCGGCCGCGCGCGGAATCCCAGCGCAGGGCGTAACGCCGTGCATGCTCCGCGTCGCCGTAGACCACGAGCTTGGGGTCGCGCACGCCGCCATCCTGCCGCCGCGCGGGCGGCCGCGGAAAGTCCTTCCTCGCGCGGCATGACGGCCGCAGGATCGCGGACATGTTCGACCCCGCGACCGAGCGTGCGATCTGCGCCAGCCTGGACGCCCACCGCGGCCAGATGCGCAAGGGGGGCGAGGGGACCCCGTACGCGGCCCACCCCGTGCACGTCGCGCTGATCCTGGCCCGCCTGGGTGCCGCGCCGCGCGTGCTGCAGGCCGCCTTGCTGCACGACGCCGCCGAGGACTCGCCGGACTGGCCACTGGAACGCATCGCACGCGAGTTCGGCGCCGAGGTCGCGGGCGTCGTGGCCGAGCTGACCGAGGACAAGTCGCGGACCTGGGAGGAGCGCAAGCAGGCGCAGCTCGTGAGCGCGCCGCGGCTCTCGCGCGACGCGCTACTGGTCAAGGCGGCGGACAAGCTGCACAACCTGCGCACGCTGGCCGCGGACCTGCGCGAGGCCCGGGATCCAGCCGCGGTCTGGGCGCGCTTTCGCGGCGGGCGTGAGCGCACGCTGGCCCTGTCGCGCGCGCTCGTCGAGGCTCTGGCGGCGCGTTGTGACCCGCGCCTCGCCGCGGAACTGCGCGGCGCGCTGGACGACCTGGAGCGGGCGTGCGGGCCACAGCCGGGGCGCTAGGATGCACCCATGAGCACGGTCCTCGCACTCGCGTTCCTCGCGCTCCTCCCGACCGCGCCACCCGCGCTCCAGGGCGGGTACACCACGGAGAAGCACCCCGAGCTCGGGCTGTCCTTCCCGCGCGCGCGTGAGTACGAGCAGGTGCCGACGCAACCGGACGAGGAGTTCATCGTCCTGTACTACGCGCAGCGGGTCGACAAGGTCGACCCCAAGACCGCCAAGGGTTTCCGGCCCGAGCTGAACGTGGTGTGGATCGATCACCGTCCACCGACACCACCCGCGACGGGCGACGCGCCCGACGTGCCCCCGCCGCCCGAGCCCGACCAGGAACCCCGGGGCGGCTCGGCGAAGGAACAGGCTCCGCCGCGGCCGATCGACAGCATCGAGCGCTGGGTCGAGCAGAAGTTGAAGGGCTTCGAGCTCGCGGACGGCAAGGAAGGCCGGGCACGGCGTGGGTTCGCGGGGCGCGAACACGAGCTGCGTCGGGTGCCGGTCAAGGGTCGGCCGGCGAGCGGGGCGCGGGGCTGGGTCTACGCCTGGCGCGGGCCCGATCGCACGATCGCGTTCGTGGGCTTCGCGAGCCCCGACGACTTCGACCGTCACGTCGGGTGGTGGCGCGAGATGGCGGAGAAGGCCGAGCTGGGTGAGCCCGAGGTCGAGTCGACCGAGAAGCTCGAGCGACGCTACGCCACGACCAAGTTCCGCGAGGTCCCGTTCCGTGTCGGCGTGCGCAAGAAGCTCGTGCGCGGCTGGAAGGCCGAGGACACGGAGAACTTCATCCTGGTCTACAACACGCCCGACGTGCCCCTCGTGCGGAAGATCCTCGGCGACCTCGAGGTCATCCGGAAGGAGTACGAGAAGCTCTTCCCGGCCGCGCGTCCCGTGACGGCCGTGTCGACCGTGCGCGTCTGCAAGAGCCGCGAGGAGTACCTGACGTACGGCGGCGTGCCGGGCTCGGCCGGGTACTGGAACTCGGCGACCGAGGAGCTCGTGCTCTACGACGCCGAGAAGGCCGTGAAGGGCGGCGGGAAGAGCGACGCCGACACGTTCATCGTGCTCTACCACGAGGCCTTCCACCAGTACATCCACTACTCGACGGGCGAGCTGCCGCCGCACTCGTGGTTCAACGAGGGACACGGCGATTTCTTCAGCGGCGCGCGCGTGAAGGACGGCAAGGTGCGCGGCATCGGCCCCAATCCCTGGCGGGCGGAGTTCATCCAGAACACCGTGGCCGGTGGCAAGGCGATCCCCTGGAGTGAGATCGTCCTGTTCGAGCAACCCGAGTACTACCGCCCGGACCGCATCGGCATCTGCTACGCGCAGGGCTGGGCGATGGTGTACTTCCTGCGCACCTCGCCGCTCGTCCAGAAGCGGCCGGAGTGGGCCCGCATCCTCCCGACGTACTTCGACACGCTCAAGGCGGCCTGGGGCGAGGAGTGGGCCAAGCTGCAGGCCGCGGGAGCCGACCAGGATCGCGTCAAGCGGTTCGCGGGCGGGCTCGCGGCCCGCAAGCGGGCGGTCGAGGCAGCGTTCCAGGGCGTCGACATGCTCGAGATCGACGAGGCCTGGCAGGACTTCGTGCTGCGCATGGAGCTGCCCAAGAAGTGAGCGGGCGTCGGCCGTTGCGCCCGCGCCGGAGTCAAGGCGCCGCGACGGCCGCCCCCGCGGTCCGCAGCGCCGCGAGCACGCGCTGTCGCGAGGCCGGGCGGCACACCAGGAACTCGTCGACACGCGGGTCCGGCTGGTTGTAGACGAGGTCGGCGCCCGAAAGGCGCGACACGCTCCAGCCCAGGGCGCGCGCGACGACTTCGGGCGCGCAGGTGTCCCACTCCTTGAGGCCCTTGCGGTGCGCGTAGACGTCCGCTTCGCCCAGGAGCAGCAGCGCGACCTTGTTGCCGACGCTGCCCGAGTGGACCTGCGTCGCGCCGAGCGCGCCCGCGAAGGCCGGCATCCAGGAGGGCGTGTGGCTGCGCGATACGGCGATGCGCAGGGAGTCGGGCTCGCGCACCTCGCCGCGCGTGGCACAGCCCGCGCCGAGCAGGCCGCCCCAAGCGCGCTGGCCGTCGAGCGCGCCCCACAGGACGCGTGCCTGGGCGGGCAGCGCCACGACCCCCAGGACGGGCCGGCCCTCCGCGACGAGCGCGACGTGCACGGCCCAGTCGGCGCGCTGCTGGCTGTACTCGCGCGTGCCGTCCAGGGGGTCGACGATCCAGACGCGGGCGCTCCCCAGGCGCGCGCTGGAATCGGCGGTCTCCTCGGACAGGATCGCGTCGGCGGGGAACCGGCCGCGCAGGAAGCCCTGCAGGAAGCCGTCGGCGGCCTGGTCGCCCACGTCGGCCAGCGTGCTCTCCCCCGGCCAGCGCCCGCTCGCGCGCAAGAGCAGCGCGCGCTCGCCCGCCAGGCGCGCGGCGCCGATCACGGCCTCGAGCTCGGAGCGCAGGGCAGCGGGCAGGTCGGTCGGCAGCATGGAGTTCGCTTCGTCCCAGACGCGGGGTCCCGTGTCAAGCGACGTGCTGGCCGCTAGACTGCGGCCGTCAGCCCCCACGAGGAGATCGCGATCATGCCCATCGACGTCGGCGTTGCCGCCCCGGATTTCACTCTCAAGACCCAGGACGAGAAGGAGTGGAAGCTCTCGGCCCACAAGGGCAAGAAGGTCGTCTTGCTCTGGTACCCGCTCGATTGGAGCCCGACCTGCGAGAAGGAGAACTGCAAGATCAGCGCCGAGCCCGTGCTCGCCGGCGCGGACACGGTCGTCGTCGGCATCAGCCGCGACTCGACCTGGTCGCACAAGGCCTGGAAGAGCTCGAAGAAGATCACGCACGACCTGCTGGCCGACCCGCTGCTCGACGTGACCGCCAAGTTCGGGCTCGTGCACCCGGCCAAGTTCATCAGCCATCGCGCGACCGTGATCGTCGACCAGCAGGGCAAGGTCGCCTACGTCGGCGTCCAGGAGAAGACCGGCGACGAGCGCGATTGGGGGCCGATCCAGGCCGCGCTGAAGCGGCTCGGATAGGGGTGCCCCTCCCTGCTCCGGCTCCACGTCGCCGGATCCCCGGTAGGCTCTAGGGAGCGGCGCTCGCCGGCGCCGGTCCCTACCGAGGTCTATCGATGATCGTCCGTCTCCCGAGCGTCGGCGTCCTGGTGCTCAGCCTCCTCGCGCCCGCTGCAGCCGCCCAGTCCTCCTTCGTGAACTGGGAGCATCCGCACGTCCATCCGCTGCACCTCTCCCCGGACGGAACGCGCCTGGCGGCGGCGAACACGGCGGACGGAACGGTCGAGCTCTTCGACGTCAGCGGCCCGAGCGTCGCGCACGTGGCCGTCGTCGCGGTGGGCGTCGATCCGGTCTCGGTGCGCTGGCGCACGAACGGCGAGCTGTGGGTCGTGAACCACGTCTCCGACTCGGTCAGCGTGATCGACGTCGCCGCACTCAACGTGATCGCCACGTTGGGCACGGACGACGAGCCGGCCGACGTCGTGTTCGCCGGCTCGCCCCAGCGGGCGTACGTGTCGTGCAGCCAGGCGAACACGATCCAGGTTTTCGACCCGGCGAACCTGCAGGCCCCGCCCGTCGTGATCCCGATCGTGGGGGAGGAGCCGCGCGCGCTGAGCGCCTCGGTCGATGGCTCGCGGGTCTATTGCGCGATCTTCGAGTCCGGCAATCGCACGACGATCCTGGGCGGCGGCGCGGTCACGAACATCGGCGACCCGCCCAACGTGGTGAACGACGCGAACGGACCGTGGGGCGGACAGAACCCGCCGCCGAACGCGGGCGCGGTCTTCTCTCCGCCGATCGCCCCCGGGTTGCCGACGCCTCCACGGGTCGGCCTGATCGTCCGCAAGAACGGCGCCGGCTCCTGGCGAGACGACAACGGGGGCGACTGGACCAGCAAGGTCTCGGGCCCCAACGCCGCGGATTCCGGCCGCGTCCCGGGCTGGGACTTGGCCGATCACGACGTCGCGATCGTCGACACGGCGACGAACACGGTCGGCTACGCGCGCGGTCTCATGAACATCTGCATGGCGCTGGCCATCGCGCCGAACGGCGACGTGACGGTCGTCGGCACCGAAGCCACGAACGAGATCCGCTTCGAGCCCGTGGTGAACGGCACGTTCGTGCGCGTCAAGCTCGCCCGGATCACGGCCGCAGGCTCGAACGTCGCGAACGTCGACCTGAACCCGCACCTGACCTACAGCGTCCCGACCGTGCCCCAGGCGCTGCGCAACGAGTCCATCGGCGACCCGCGCGCGATCGTGTGGAACGCGGCCGGGACCAAGGGCTACGTGGCCGGCATGGGCTCGAACAACGTCGTGGTCGTCGATCCGAGCGGCGCGCGCGCCGGGCTGTCGCCCACGATCGCGGTGCCGGAGGGGCCGACGGGTCTGGCGCTCGACGAGGCGCGCGGGCGGCTCTACGTGCTGTCCAAGTTCGCGGGACGGCTGTCCGTGGTCTCGACCGCGACGGAAGCGTTGGTGCAGGTCATCGGGTTCCACGACGCGACCCCGGCGGCGATCCGGAACGGACGCAAGCACCTCTACGACACGCACAAGAACTCCGGGCTGGGACAGGTCGCGTGCGCCTCGTGCCACGTCGATGCGCGGCGCGACGGCTTGGCATGGGATCTGGGCGACCCCGCGGGCGCGATGGCGCCGGTGGCCGGCAACAACCTGGGCGCCTCGCTCCCCGGGCTGAACACGGGCTTCCAGGACTTCCACCCCATGAAGGGCCCGATGACCACGCAGACGCTGCAGGACATCATCGGCAAGGAGCCGCTGCACTGGCGCGGCGATCGGCGCGGGCTGGAGGACTTCAACGGAGCGTTCACGGGGCTGCAAGGCGACGACGCCCAGCTGACTCCGGCCGAGATGCAGGAGTTCGAGGACTTCCTGGCCTCGCTGCACTTCGCGCCGAATCCCTACCGCAACTTCGACAACACGCTGCCGACCGCGCTGCCTCTGCCCGGCCACTTCCGCACCGGGCGATTCGGCCTGGCCGAGCAGCCGTTGCCCGCGGGCAACGCCGTGCAGGGGCTGAGCGACTACCGCACGTTGACGCTCGACGGCGGCAACATCCGCTGCGTGACCTGCCACACACTGCCGACCGGCGCGGGCACGGACTACCGGCTCGTGGGCGGCACGCTCCAGCCGTTTCCGGTGGGGCCGAACGGCGAGAGGCACTTGGCGTTGGTCTCGGTCGACGGCTCGACGAACGTCAGCATGAAGATCCCGCAGATGCGGGACGACTACGAGAAGACCGGCTTCCACCTGCGGCAACTGGTCAGCACGCGCGGCTTCGGCGTGCTGCACGATGGCAGCGTCGACTCGCTGGAACGCTTCGTGGCCGAGCCGGTGTTCACCGTCACGAGCGACCAGCAGGTCGCGAACCTGGTGGCCTTCGTCAAGGCGCTCTCGGGCTCCGATCTGCCGGGCGGCTCGACGAACCCACTGGTGCAGATGCCGCCCGGGCCGCCGTCCCAGGACACCCACGCGTTGGTCGGGCGGCAGCTCACGCTCGCCGCGTCGCCGGACCCCGGGCAGTCGGCGACGCTCGGGCAGTTCACGGGTCAGGCGGATCTCGCGCGCGTCGGCCTCGTCGCGAAAGGACGGCGCGGCGGGCTCCTGCGCGGCTGGAGCTACCTGGGAGGCGGGAACTGGCAGAGCGATCGCGCCGGTGAAGCGTCCACGACGGCGGCGCTCACCGGGGCCTCGGGCGCCGGGGCGGAGCTCACGTTCACGGTCGTGCCGCGGCTTTCGCAGACGCGCATCGGCATCGACCGCGACTTGGACGGCTGGTACGACCGCGACGAGCTCGACCTGGGCACCGATCCGGCCGATGCGGCGAGCTACCCCGGTGCGGCCGGCGCGCCGTTCTGCGCCGGCGACGGTGGCGGGACCGCGTGTCCCTGCGGCAACGCCAGCGCGATCGGCGCGCACGAGGGTTGCTTGAACTCGCTCGGGCTCGGCGCTCGCCTCGTCGCCAGCGGCGAGGCTTCGATCGTGTTCGACACCCTCGTGCTCGCGGGCTCGCAGATGCCGAACAGCTCCGCGCTGTACTTCCAGGGCACGGCCCAACAGTCGGGCGGGGCCGGCGGCGTGTTCGGCGACGGCCTGCGCTGCGCGAGCGGCTCGGTCGTGCGCCTGGGCACGAAGACGAACTCTGGCGGCGCGTCCCAGTACCCCGCCGGCGGCGACCAGGGCATCGCGGCGAAGGGCCTCGTGCTCGCGCCGGGCTCGCGCACGTACCAGGTCTGGTATCGCAACGCGGCCGCGTTCTGCACTGCGAGCACGTTCAACCTGACGAACGGCTGGCGGACGGTCTGGGCGCCTTGAGATCGGTGGTACGGAGTCAGACTCCACTCCGCCCACGTCTCCGGCGCGCCGC
>JAEUHZ010000015.1 GCA_016795205.1 Planctomycetota bacterium
GGCGCCGGAACCGGGAGCGGCTCGCAGGCCGTGACCCGCAGAGCCTCGGCCCGCAGGCGGTGGAGGCGAGGCGACTGGGGCGCGCGCTCGAAGGCACGGAAGGCCCCCTTGTCGAGGCGCTCCAGGAAGCGCAAGACGCGCACGCCCTCCGCCGAGCAGACGTCGAGCAGCGCGCGGCCCTTCTCGACGCGCGGGCGGCCCAGGATGCGCGCCGCGTCCGGGCCGTGGTCGCGCTCGGGTCCGCGGCCCAGGACCAGGAACGAGTAGGGCAGGCTGCGCAGGTCGATGCCCAGCTCGCGCGCGACCTGGTTCCACAGGCGCGTCGTGAAGGCCTCGGGCGGCGGCGCGGCCAGGTGGTGGCACCAGTCGCGCGCGCGCTCGGGCGCGGCGAGCGGGCAGGCGGCGTGGTGCGTGCAGGGTGCCAGCACGGCGAGCGCCGTGCGCAGCCGCTCGCGCGCCTCGACCAGGCGGCGCGCGAGCGGCTTGGCGCCGGGCTCGACCCAGACCACGAAGCGCGCGCGGGTGCCGAGGTCGACGAGCCGGTCGAAGTCGCGGTCCTCGAGCTCGGAGATCACGTGGCTCGCGAGCAGCACGTCGACCGGTTCCGCCGGTGGCGCCTCCAGCTCGACGACCTCCAGCGCGGGGTGCCGCGCGCGCAGCGCGTGCGCCGCGAACGCGCGCGACGCGGCCGAGTGGTCGTGGAGCAGCACGCGCTGACCCTGGGCGCCCAGGGCGTCGATCCAGGCGCGCGACGCGACGCCCGTGCCGCTGCCCCAGTCCAGGATCGTCCCGCGCGGCGGCGTGATCGCGCGCAGCGAGAGCTCCGCGAGCACCGCGCGCCACTTCCAACCGATGCGCGCGCCGAACGTGGCGTCGTAGAGCGCGAGCTCCCGCGCGCTCGACCAGGTCCGCTCCAGCGGGCCGGAGAGCCCGCCCTCGGAGCGCGCCACGTAGCCGTCGCGCAGCGCGAAGAGGAGCGCGATGTCCGCCGGTGCGAGCGTCGCGTCGGTCCCGATGGCGTCCAGCGCCGCCGGGCCCGCGGAGCGCAGCTCGTTGCCGCGCGGGTCCGCGTCACGCGCTTGCGTGTCACGCGAGCCCCTGTCGCCGCGGCCAGGGCCGCCGCGATCCGGACTGCCGCGCTGCGTTCCGCGCCGCGCCACGCCCTCAGCCCAGGTCCAACTGCGCCCGCGCGTCGACCACGTCGCGGTTCAAGGCCTCCATGGTCTCGCCCAGCCGCGCGTGGACGTCCCAGTCGGGGTGGATCGCGCGCCGCGCCTGCCGCATGAGCTGGATCGCCATGCGGAAGTTGCGCACGACGTCGCCCGGCGTGGCCTCGGTCAGGTCCTCGAGCGCCTCGAAGGGTGTGCCGTCGATCCAGGCGATCGTGGCCTCGGTCAGGCCCCAATCGGGGAGCTTGATCCCGGCCTGGAGCCCGTGCTCCGCGGCCGCGGCGTGCAGGCCGTGCACCTCACGCTGCACGCGCGAGCGCACCGTGCCCTGGAACTTCGCCGGCACCCAGCCGGTCTCCGCGCGACGGCGTTCCTCGTAGACCAAGCCCACGAACACGACCGCCAGCGCCTCGATCGAGAGGTTCTCCAGCACGCCGCGGAACAGCAGCTCGGTGACCTGCAGCTCGAAGCCGTTGATGAGCTTGGCCACGTGCCCGCGCGGCGTGAGCGCTGCGCCCTTGAGGTGACCGAGCTCCTCCAGGAACGCGAGGTGCGCGTCGAGCACGCGCCGCTGCTCCTTCCTGTTGCGCTCGCGCTGCTTCTCCGTGCCGCCGCGGTGCTGGAACTGGTTGAAGGACTTCTCCCAAGCCTCGGGCACCCGCTCGCGGCCCAGGCGTTCGACGAGGTGCAAGATCGAGCTGAACGAGAGGCCGAAACGGCTCTCGACCGGCTCGGAGCGACCGGCCATGAGCCGCTTGATCGGCGCCTCGACCAGATCCTTGGGCGAGAGCAACGAGAACACGAGGCCCTCCTTGTCGAGCCCCTGTCGCCCGGCGCGGCCGGCCATCTGGAGGTAGTCGCGCGTGCTCAGGTAGTCGAAGCCCACGCCGTCGAACTTCTTGAGCGAGTGGAAGACCACGGTGCGCGCCGGCATGTTGATCCCGAGCGCGAAGGTCTCGGTGGTGAACAGCATCTTCACCAGGCCCGAGGTGAACATGCGCTCGACGACCTCCTTGTGGACCGGCAGCATGCCCGCGTGGTGGTAGCCGATGCCACGGCGCGCCATGGTCATGACCTCGCCGGAGAGGAACCCGTCCTCGAGCCCGAACGTGGCCACCAGGTCGCGCTGCAGCGCGCGCATGGCCTCGCGCTCGGCCGCGGTCAAGAGCTCGCGGCCCTCGTTGGCGCGCGCCAGCCGCTCGCAGTCCTTGCGGCTGAAGGCGAACACCAAGACCGGCAGGAGCTCGCGCGCCTGGAGCTCGTCGAGCAGCGGCACCGCGCTGGGCGGATCGGCCCACTCGTGTCCGCGGCCGTGGCGCCCATCACGCCCGCCGTCCCGCAGCCGCTGCTTGCGCGCGCCCTTTCCCAGGCGTCCGGCGGCCTCGACCTCGCGCTTCCTGACGCGGTCGAGATCGCCGGGCTCGAAGGCGCCGGAGCGCGCCGTCCAGAAGCGGTGGTCGAGCGGCACCGGCCGCCGCGCGGACTGGATCACGATCGTGGCGCGCCCGCGGATCTCGCTGAGCCAGGCGCCGAGCTCCTCGGCGTTGGGGATCGTGGCCGAGAGGCACACGAAGCGCACGTCGGGTGGCGCGAAGATCAGCGACTCCTCCCACACGCTGCCGCGCTCGACATCGTCCATGTAGTGGACCTCGTCGAACACGACGTACTCGACCGGCTCGAGCGCCCGCGGGTTCTCGAAGATCGAGTTACGCAGGATCTCGGTCGTCATCACCAAGACCTGCGCGCCGGGGTTGATCGTGACGTCGCCGGTCATCAGGCCCACGTCGATGCCGTCGGCGCGGAAGTCGCGGTACTTCTGGTTCGAGAGCGCCTTGATCGGCGCGGTGTAGATCGTGCGCCGGCCGCGCTTGGCCGCGTCCTCGATGGCGAACTCGGCGACGAGCGTCTTGCCGGCGCCGGTCGGCGCCGCGACCAGCACGTCGTGGCCGGCCCGGATGGCTTCGACCGCCTTGACCTGGAAGGGCGAGAGAGTCTTCTCCTTCCACACGATCGGCGCCGCCTGCGGCGTGAGCGCGCTCTCATCCTCGCGCGCGGTCGCGGTCCCGGCTGGCGCGGCCTCGGGCCGCTCGGCGCTTCCCAGGCGGACTTCGGGCTCGGCGGGATCCTCCGCGGAGCGTGCGCGCGATCGACGGCTCATCGTGGCTCTGCCGGAGAGCCGTGCGCGGAGCGCGGAACTCGCGCTTGAGACGCCCCCTCGGCCTGGGTATCTAAGCGTGCGGGTGGGGCCGACGGAAGCGCGCGTCGATCCGGGGACGACTCCGCCCATCCGCAGCGCACGCCACGCCCGAGCTCCCGCATGGACATCCACAGCCCGTCCAAGTCCCTGAACCCGACCGTCCGCCAGCTCGCGAGCCTGAAGATCGTCTCGCGCCTCCTGGGGCACGAGCTCCACGCGCAGGGCGCGTCGAAGACCATCCAGCTCTCGCGCGACGAGGTCGTCGAGATCCAGACCACGCTGGACCTCTTCATCGAGGAGATCTCGCGCCGTCACGGCGGCCCCGTCACGCAGCCGGCGGCGGTCGAGCCGGCGCTGGTCCCGGCGCGGAACTAGGAGGCTCCCGTGCGCGCGCCGCGGCCGGGCCGGGCGACGAGCCGGAGCGGGGTCCGCGGCGCGTCCGCGGGTCGCGGTGGCCGCGTGCCGCTGTGGATCCCGCTCGGGCTCGCCGCGGCCGGCGCGATCTGGCTCGGTTCGAGCCTGGAACGCTCGGTGGCGGCGGCCGGCTTCGCCACCGTCGATCTGTGCCGCGCCCGGCTCGAGGCGCCGGCGGGCTTCCGCGATCCGCGTTGGGAGCAGTACCTCGCGCTGCACCTGGCGAGCCTGCCGCCGGTCGACGCCACAGACCACGCGGCGGTCCGCGCCGTCGCCCGCGAGGTCGGGCGCCTACCCTTCGTCGCCGAGGTCCTCGAGCCCCGCGTGCTGTGGCCGGACGGGATCGAGGTCCCGCTGCGCCTGCGCGAGCCGGCCGCGTGCGTGCAGGCCGGCGCGGACTTCCTGGCCGTGTCCTCGGACGGGGTGGTGCTGCCCGGGCGCTGGTCGCGGCCGCCGCTCGTCGGCGAGCGCTTCCTGCCGGTCATCGGGCCGAACGACGGGCGCTTCGACGGCGTGGTTGGCGGCGAGCGCCTGGCGGAGCCCTGCGACCTCGACGCGCTGGCGGTCGCGCTCTCGATGCGCGCCTCGCTCTCGCCCGAGGACTTCGCGCTCACCGGCCCGCCGCTCGTCGACGCGAGCCGCGCGCGCCAGGCCAGCGTCGAGGAGCCGGGCGTGCGCATCCAGTTCGGCGGCCGCCGCACCGTGCACTTCGGCCGCGCGCCGGGTGCGGGCCAGCCGGGCGAGCTGCCGACGCAGCTCAAGTGGGCGCACGTGCAGCGCGCGCTGGCGTGCTTGCGCCCCGAGGGCGGCGCGCGCGACTGGTCGTTGCTCGACGCGCGCTGGGACGACGCCGACATCGCCTGGCGCGCGTCCGCCGAGCCCGATCGGACGGCCGAGGCCCCGCCGGTGCGGCGGTGACGTCGGCGCGGAGGTCTTGAGCCCCGTGGCCGTCGCGAGCGTCACGGACGCCCCGCCCGGGTTCGCGGTGCCCGCCGTGCCGCGCACGCGCTTCGCGTTGGCTTGGCTCCTGGCTTGTGCGCCGCTCGCGCTGGGCTGGCTCGGGGATGCGGGCCCCGACCGCTTCGCCGGCGTCGCGCTGGCGCCGCTGGCTGCGCTGCCGGCCGTGCTCGTGGCCGGCATGCCGCGGCGCGCGCAGGGCCGCGCGCCGCTCGCCCAGGAGCTCGCAGCCGTGCTGCTCCTCGCACCGCCGCTCGCGGCCGCGGCCGGTCTCGACGTCGCGCAGGGCGCGCCGCCCGCGCGCGCGCTGGGGCTCGTGGCGCTGGCGCTGGCGATCGCCTGCGTGCTGGGCGATGCCGCGCGGCGCGCGGCGGCCGACGCGCGCTCGGCGCGGCTCCACGCCCTGCTGTGGTTCGCGCTCGTCGCCGGACCCGGCGTGCTGCTCTTCGCGCTCGAGTCGGGCGGCGGCCCATTCCTGGGCGAGGCGCCGGCCGTGGTGCACGCACTGTGGGCGGCCAGCGCGCCCGGGATCCTCGCGGCCCAGGTGCGCGACGTGTCCGCGCCGCTCGTGCTCGCGCCGTCGAGCGCGGCGCTCGGTCTCGCGGCGCTATGCGTCGTGGCGTTCGCGCCGGCGCTCGCGCGCCGGGGCGGGATGCGATGACGGCGGTGCGCTGGGACGCGGCGCGCAGGGCCGGGCGCGTCACCGCCCTGCTGCTCGCCGCCCTCGCGCTGCACTCCCTGGAACTGCGCGCGCAATCGCGGGTCGCGTTCGCCGAGCTCGAGCTCGCGGGACCCGCGACCGAGCTGCGCGTCGACGCCGGACGGCCGGGCTTCGCGCACGTCGCGGCGCGCCTCGGCCCGGGCGAGAGCGCGCGCGTGCTCGTGCCCGTGCCCGTCGAGCCGGGACTGGAACCCACACCCCCCGTGCTCGTGTTCGCGACCGGCACGGCGCGCTTCCTGGGTTGGCGCGCGCGCGAGGCGCGTTTCGCGGGGCTCCCCGCCGCGCTGCGCGCGCGACCGGCGCCGCTCTCCGGCGCGCCGCGCGTGCGCGCGCCGGCCGCCGTGTTGCTCGCGCTCGCGGCGGCCGGCGCGCTGGGGCTGTGGCGGATGCGCGCTCCGCGCACCGCGGCCGTGCTGGCGCTCTGCGCGGCGGCGGGCGCGTTCCTGCTCGCGCGCGGCGCGCTGTCGCGCGCGGCGGCGCCGATCGAGGTCCTCGACGGCGTGTCCGGGTCGAGCGACTGGCAGCGCCAGCGCGCAGCGCTCGGTGAACTCGTGCTGCCCGCGCGCGGCGCGACCTTCGACCTGGTCACGGATCCGCCGCGTGCGCGGGTCGAGATCGAGGCGCCGCTGGACCCGGCCAGCCCCGCGCGAGCCCGCGCGCGCGGCGCGAGCCTGGTCGCGATCTGGGCCGAGCCCTGGCCGGGCGCGGGCCTGGAGCGCGAGGCGAACGAGCTGCTGCCGCTGGCCGCGGCCTGGCTGCGCGCGGACGGTGCCTGGACGTTCCACGGCCCCTGGGACGTCGGCGCGCCGCTGGGCCCGGCCCGCTCGGGACCGCCACCGCCGGGCTGGCTCGTCAGCGGACTGCCGCAGGGCGTGACGCTCGTCGTGGGGGAGGTCGCGGGCGCCGCGCGTTCCTGGGTGCGCTGCACCTGGCCGTAGCCCGTGGCGGCGGCCGCGCGCAGCGAGCGGGGGGCCGGCCGGTCGGGCTCCCCCGGCCCAGGTGCGGGCACCCGCGCTCCGGCACCGGCGCGCGGGGAAAGCCGTTGCCGCACGCCCGGGCCGCCGCTACCTTCTCTCGCCCGGTTCGGTCCGGCGCGCTCTCCGGGAGGCCTCTCCTCCCGGGCTCGCGCGCGTTCCCGCCGGCCCCTCGTCCGCCATGCACGCGACCACCCACGTCCGCTCCCAGAGCCTGCCCGAGCGCTGGCTCCTCTACGACGCCTCGAAGTTCACGCTCGGGCGCATGGCGAGCCAGATCGCCATGAACCTGATGGGCAAGGACACGCCCCACTACACCGCCAGCGAGAAGAACGGCGCCTTCGTCGTGGTGATCAACGCGCGCAACGTGAAGACCACCGGGACGAAGAACCAGACCAAGACCTACGACCACTACACCGGCTATCCGGGCGGCCACGTCGCGGTCCCGTTCGAGGACCTGCGTGAGCGTCGCGCCGACGAGATCGTGCGCCAGGCCGTGAAGCGCATGCTGCCCAAGACCACGCTGGGACGCGACATGCTGCGTCGCCTCAAGGTCTATCCGGGCCTGGAGCATCCGCACAGCGCGCAGCAGCCCGTCCAGGTCGACACGATCCGCGGTTGATCGCAACCCACTCCACGCACCCCTCCATGAGCACGAACACGACCTGGGGCCTCGGCCGCCGCAAGACCGCCAAGGCCCGCGTCCGCGTCAAGCCGGGCGCCGGCGGCTTCCTCGTCAACGACAAGGAAATGGCGGTGTTCTTCCCGACGCTGGAGATGCAGCGCCAGGCGCTGGCGCCGCTCAAGGCCACGGGCACGGAAGGCCAGTACGACATCCTCGTGACCTGCGACGGCGGGGGCCCGCAAGGCCAGTCCGAGGCCGTGACGCTGGGCTTGGCGCGTGCGCTGAAGAAGATCAATCCGGGTTTCGACGACGTGCTGCGCCAGAACGGGCTGCTCACGCGCGACAGCCGGATGAAGGAGCGCAAGAAGTACGGCCGGCGCGGTGCGCGCCGCGGCGTGCAGTTCTCGAAGCGCTGATCCCACCGTCGGGCCCTGGGCCCGGCACCCACCGGCCCCCGCGATCCTCGAGACGAGGCCGTGGGGGCCGCTCGTTCCGCGAGCACCTCCCGCACACCGAGACATGGCCGGCCACAGCCACTCCGCGAACATCGCCGCGCGCAAGGGCGCGGTCGACAAGAAGCGCGCCAAGGCGTTCAGCAAGCTCTCGCGCAACATCATGTCCGCCGTCAAGCAGGGCGGACCGGACCCCGACGCCAACCTCAAGCTGCGCTACGCGATCGAGAAGGCGCGCGCGGGCAACATGCCCAAGGACAACATCGAGCGCGTGATCAAGCGCTCGGCGGCCGACAAGGCCGACTCGCTCGAGGAGCTGACCTACGAGGGCTACGCGCCCGGCGGCATCGCGCTCATGGTGACCTGCCTGACCGACAACCGGCACCGCACGGCGCCCGACGTCAAGCACGCCTTCGAGAAGGGCGGCGGGAACCTGGGCTCACCCGGCTCCGTGTCGTTCCTGTTCGCGTTCAAGACGCTGGTCGTGGCCGAGCGCGGCGAGCGCGGCGAGGACGATTGGCTCGAGCTGGGCCTGGAGTGCGGCGCCGAGGACGTGCAGGTCGAGGGCCAGGTCGTCTCGATCACCGCGCCGGCGACGGACTTCCTGGCGGTCAAGACGGCGCTCGAGGAGCGCGGCCTCGTGCTGCTCTCGGCCGAGATGGGCTGGGTGCCCGGGACGCTCGTGTCGGTCGCCGACCGGGAGGTCGCACGGCGCGTGCTGGCCCTGATCGAGACGCTCGAGGACAACGACGACGTCCAGAACGTCTACGCGAACTACGACATCCCGGCCGAGTGGATCGCCGAGCTGGCCGGATCCTAAAGTCGCCCCGTTGAACCGCCCGCGCGCGGACGGGACGATCCGCCCGCCGGCGAGCTGCCGGCACCCCCCCGAAGAAGTGGAGAGCTGACGATGGGCGATGGACTGCGGACGATCCACGTCGTGACGAGCGACGAATCCCTCCTGGCCTCGGCGCGGACTGCCGCGGCGGCGCTGGAGGGCTTCGAGGTCGCGGCGCGCGCCAGCGTCGACGAGCTCCTGCGCGCCGCGCCCGCCGTGGGCGACGTGATCCTGCTCGACGCCTGGGCGCGCGGTGGCAACGTCTACGAGGGCGCGCGCCGCATCGCTGGCAAGACGCGCGCACGCACGTTCGTGGTCGTCGAGCAAGGCAACGCCATGGCCGAGCCGATCGCGCGCTTCTGCGGCGCGACCGGCGTGCTCCAGCGGCCGATCGTGCCCAGCCGGCTGCGCGACGCGCTCTCGCGGGCCGGCGGCCCGCGGCCGGCGCTGCCCTCCGAGGCGCGCGGCAAGCAGGGCGCGGGGCTGGCGCCCGAGGAACTGCTCCACAGCCTGGCCGGCAAGCCCGAGGACAACCTGGTCGCGGTGCTGACGGACCGCGAGACGGGCCTCTTCAACTTCGCGTTCCTCTCCTACAAGCTCGACGAGGAGTACAAGCGGGCGCAGCGCTTCGGCTCGCCGCTCTCCTGCGTGCTGCTGGGCTACGAAGGCTCGGTGTCCCAACCGGTGCTGCGCGAGCTGGCGGCGATCTTCCTCGAGACCTCGCGCGACACGGACGTGCTCGGCCGCTTCGACGAGACCTCGTTCCTGTTCCTGCTGCCGAACACGGGTCCCGAAGGCGCCGCGACGATGGCGCGCCGCGTGGGCGAGGCCGCGCAGCAGCGCGGGCTGCTCGACCTGGTCGGCGATCCGGTCGCGATCTCGGTCGGCATCAGCACCTGCCCGCACCCGGAGGTCAAGCGCCGCGAAGACCTGTTCGCTCGCGCGCGCCGCGCGTTCCTCGAAGCGCGCGCCGAGGGCGGGGGCGTGGTCGCGGCCTGAGTCCGCGCGGGGCGCTCCAGGTCCACGCTCCAGCGGGCGGGCTGCCGCCCACGACGGGGGCGTGCGGCACCCGCACCGCCGCTCCCGCTGGCACGCCCCAGGAGCGCCTCCGATGTCCACACGAGCGAACTCGCGCCTGCTCCTCGCCGCCGACGACGGGTGGGAGTTCCTGGTCGTGCCCGCCGCGCGCGCGCGCATCGGGCACGTGCGCGCCGCCGACGTCGACCTGCCGTTCCTGGCCGACGTGCCCTCGTTCGCGGCACTCGTCGAACTCGTCGAGGACTTCCACGCCGGCGCGCGCTGGTGCCTGGTGCCCGGGCCCGGGGTGCGCGCCGGCCTGAACGAGGGCGAGGCGGGAGCGGGGCCCGTGCCGCTCGCCGACGGCGATCTCGTGCGCCTGGCGCCGAACCTCGCCTTCCGCTTCGTGGCACGCGAGCCCGGCACCAGCGCCGCGCGGCTCGACCTGCTCGGCGGCGCGGAGTGCCTGGGCGCGCCGCGCGTCCTGCTGCTCCCGCCCGGCGCCGGGGGACGCGCGCGCGTCGGACCGAGCGGGGCGCGCACGATCCCCGTCGCAGAGCTGGTCCACGAGATCGAGCTCGTGGTCGAGTCCGACGCGCTCGACGGACGGCCCACGGCCCTCACCGTGCGCTGCGCCGGCGGCGTCGCGCCGCGGGCGCACGCGGCTCAGGCGCCCGCGGTGCGGCTGGCGCTGCCGCTCGCGAGCACCCAGACCCTGCTCGCGCACGCGCGTGCGGCGGGCCAGCCGCCGTTCGCGCTCGTGTTCCGCCCGGCCGGGCCCGCTTTGGAGCGCTGACGGACGGCCCCGTACGATGGCGGGGACCCCGCGATGGATTGGGAGACCTTCTACGCCCGCTTCCGCGAGCCCGGCTTCGTGCCCGGCTTCGAGATCGGCAACCGCCTGGGCGGCGGCGCGTTCGGCGAGGTCTACAAGGCGCGCAAGGCCTCGATCGGCAAGAGCTACGCGATCAAGTTCCTGAAGGTCGACGGCGACGCGGCGCGGGACGCGGCCATGCGCGAGCTCGAGCAGGTGCGCCACTTCGCGTCGCTCGATCACCCCAACCTGGTCTCGATCGAGGACCTGGGCGTCGCGGGCGGCGTGCCGTACCTGGTGATGGGCTACGCCGGCGAGGAGACGCTGGCGAAGAAGCTCAAGCAGGGGGCGCTCGACGAGCCCACGGCGCTGCTCTACTTCGTCCAGGTCGCGCGCGGCGTGCTGGCGCTCCACGACCGGCGCCTCGTGCACTTCGATCTCAAGCCCGGCAACGTGTTCCTGAAGGGCGACGTCGCGCGCGTCGGCGACTACGGGCTCTCGAAGATGCTGGCGGACGGACGCTCGACGCTGTCGTTCGGCCGCGGGACGCCGCAGTACATGGCGCCCGAGATGCTGAAGAACCGCGCCGATCACCGCGCGGACATCTACTCCCTGGGGGTCATCCTCTACGAGTGCCTGAGCGGCCGGTTGCCCTACGAACCAGCAGTCCCTGGCGCCTTCCACGTGCGCGAGGACGACCTCCCGCCGCCGTTCCCGCCCGAGTTCCCCGCACGCTGGCAGCCGGTCGTCGCGCGTTGCCTGCGACTGGCGCCGGAGGACCGCTTCGCGAACGTGGCGGAGCTGCTCGCGGCGCTGGGACACAGCGCGCGCGTGGGTGACTCGGCGCGCTGGCCGGCCGCGGGCGCCCCGCAGCCGACCGGGACAGCAGCGGGCGGCCCGCCGACGCCGCCCCGCAGCGAAGCCCGCCAGACGGCGGCGGAGCTGACCCGCGGCGCGGTCGAGGTCGCGCGCGGCGTGTGGGACGGCTTGCGGCCCGGCGCGGGCGAACCGCAGGAGCGAGGGGCGCGTCCAGGCTCGACCGACCGCGCGGTTCCCGTCGCCGGCCCGGGCCCGCAGGAGAGCGGTGGCGCAGCGGGCGCGCAGGCCGCGGACACGCCCTTCGTGCAGCGCGCGTTGGCCGTCGTGCGCTCCGGGGGCCCCGCGAGCGCGGCCGCGCTGGACGTGCTCGAGGTCCACACGCTCTCGGACGCGGCGGTCGTGCGGCTCCCGCCGACCGAGCTGGTGCCGACGATCCCCGTGCCGCCGCCGGCTCCGGGCGGCTGGTTCGGCACGCTGCGGGCCACGGCGCGGCTCGCGCTCGAGGTCTTCCTGGCGCTGACCGGCTGGCTCGTGGGCGGTGCCCGCCGACTGCTCGCGCGCGGAGGGGGGGCGGCGCGCGGCGCCTTCGCCGGCTTCGTCGTGGGCGCCGTGCGCCTGACGCTGTTCGCGCTGTTCCTGGCCCTGCTCGGCGCCGTCACCACCCTGGCGGCCTTCTTGCTCCTGCGCGGGCGCGCTGGGGGATCCTGACGGTGAGCGATTGGGCACCGGACGTCGCCAAGCTCGTCGCCTACGACGACGCCGAGTGGATGGCGGTCGAGCGCGCCTTCTGCGGCCGGCTCCTGGCCTACGTCGCGCGCCGCGTTCCGGACCACGACGCGCGCCAGGACGTGGTCCAGGAGGTCTTCCTGGGCGCCGTGCGCGGCATCCGCCTCTACGACCCGGCCTACACCTTCGAGCAGTTCCTCTTCGGCATCTGCCGCAACCGCGTCATCGACCACCAGCGCCGGCAGAAGCCGCTCGCCTTCGGCGGACGATCCGACGAGGACGCCGCGGCGCTGGAGCTCGAAGACCTGGCCAGCGATGACGAGACCCCCAGCCGCGTCGTGCGCCGGCGCGACCTCGAGGCGGAGGGCGCGCGCGTGCTGGGCCGCATCGTCAAGGCCTGGGTCCAAGAGACCTGGGCGCAGGGTGAGTTCCAGCGCCTGATCGTCGTCGAGGCGCTGCTCGCCGCGGGCTGGCGCAACCGCGACGTGTGGACGCGCCTGGGGCTGCGCGACGAGTCCGCCGTCGCCGGCATCAAGTTCCGGGCGCTGAAGCGCTTGCGCGAGATCGCGCTCGAGCAGGGCGCCGAGCGCGACCTGCTGGCGGCCGTGGCGAACGCGCTGGGCGAGGAGCAGGGCTTCGACCTCGACCTGCGCCGCGTGTGGCTCGCCGAGCGCGCGAGCTGCCCGGCGCGACACTGGCTGGCGCGGCACCTCGCGGGGACCCTCGCCGAGGGACCGGCGGCCTTCGTGCGCTTCCACGTCGACGACGCTGCCTGCCCCTGGTGCCGGGCGAACCTGGACGACCTCGGAGCGCTCGAGGACCAGGCCGCGCTCGCGCCCATCCTCGAGCGGGTCGGGCTCTCGACCCGCGAGCTCCTGCGCTCCAAGGGCCGCGCGTGAGCGGGCGGCTCCCGAACCGGATTCGTACGGCCCGCCCGGCCGTGGTCCCTTATCCTCGAACGCCATGACGCCGACGCTCCTGATCCTCGCCGCGGCCCTGTCCCTGTTCCCGAGCGGGCCGACGGCCGCCGATCCCACGAGCTCGCGGATGCTCGCCGCCCTCTCCAGCGTGAAGCCGGAGGCGATCCGGGTGGACGTCGAGTTCATCGCCAGCGACGACCTCGCCGGCCGCGACACGCCCAGCGAAGGCCTGCGCACGGCCGCGCGCTTCCTGCGCTCGCGCCTGGAACGGCTGGGGTGGAAGCCGGGCGCCAAGGACGGCTGGTTCCACGAGTACCCGCTGGAGCACCGCGTCCTCGACGAGGAGCAGTCCAAGGTCGAGTGGCGCGCCAAGGGCGGCGCAGGCACGCTGCGCTTCGGCGTCGACTACTTCCTGCCGGGCCTGCGCGACATCACGCGCCTGGACACGGCGGGAGCGGTGGTCTTCGCCGGCGACGGCTCCAAGGAGGACCTCGGCAGCGGGCGGGTCGAGGGCAAGTGGGCCCTGGTCCACGACGCCGGCGGCGAGCTCTCGCGGATCACGCGCGACGCGCGCCGGGCCAAGGCCAAGGGCCTGATCGTGGCGCCCGGGCCCAAGTACGCGGGCGAGGACTACGCGGCGCGCTACGCCGACGTGCTCGCGCGCCAACGCAAGGGCTCGGTGGCCTACCCGCGCCCCGCCAAGGAGGCCGCGGCGGACGAGCGCGAGGAGCGCGAGGCCTTCCCGACGCTGCTGCTCACCCAACCGGCGGCCGCCGCGCTGCTCGCGGCCGCGCAGAAGCCGGCGACGCCGGCCAAGGGCGCCGACCTGGGGATCACGCTGAGCGAGACGCGCCGCCTGGGCGGCGACGACGGGCGGATCCTGGTCGAAAACGTCGTGGGCTGGTGGCCGGGCAGCGATCCCAAGCGCGCCAAGGAGTGCATCCTGCTCTCCGCGCACTACGACCACGTGGGCGTCGACGCCCGTGGGCAGATCCACAACGGCGCCGACGACAACGGCTCGGGGACGACCTTGCTGCTGTCGGTGGCCGAGGCGCTCGCCGAGCACGGACCGCTCGAGCGCTCGGTGATGATCATCTGGGTCTCGGGCGAGGAGAAGGGGCTGTGGGGCTCGAAGGCCTTCGCCGAGAACCCCTGGTTCCCCGACGGCGCGAAGCCGGTGGGCAACATCAACATCGACATGGTCGGTCGCAACGCGCCGGACAAGCTGCTCGTCACGCCCACCAAGGAGCGCGCCAAGGACTACAACGAGCTGGTCAAGATCGCCGAGAAGCTCGCGCCGCTCGAAGGCTTCCCCAAGCTCGGCAACGCCGACCAGTACTACGAGCGCAGCGACCACTACATGTTCGCCCGGCTCGGCATCCCGGTGATGTTCCTCTTCTCCGACATCCACGAGGACTACCACCGCCCCGGCGACGACCCGGAGAAGCTCGACTACGACAAGGTCAGCCGCGTCGCGCGCCTCGTCCTGCGCATGCTCGACGCACTCGATCGCGAGAAGAGCCTGCGCTGAGGGGCGGGCGGCTCAGCCCCCGAGCGCGGCCTGCGCCGCCGCCAGCCGGGCCAGGGGCACGCGGAACGGGGAGCACGACACGTAGTCGAGGCCCAGCTCGTGGCACAGGGCGATCGAGCGCGGGTCGCCGCCGTGCTCGCCGCAGATGCCCAGCTTGAGCCCCCGCCGCGCAGCACGGCCCTCCGCGACCGCGATGCGCATCAGGCGACCGACGCCGTCGCGGTCGAGCGTCGAGAAGGGGTCGTCGGCGTGGATGCCGCGCTCGACGTACTCCGGGAGGAAGCGGCCGCCGTCGTCGCGGCTGATGCCGAAGGTCGTCTGGGTCAGGTCGTTCGTGCCGAACGAGAAGAACTCGGCCGTGCGTGCGATGTCCCCGGCGAGCAGCGCGGCGCGCGGCAACTCGATCATCGTGCCGACGAGGTAGGGGATCTTCGTCCGGCGCTCGGCGCAGACTTCGGCCGCCGTGGCCCGCACGACCTCGGCCTGCAGATCGAGCTCCGCGCGCGTCCCGACCAGCGGGATCATGATCTCGACGCGCGGCTTGCGGCCGGACTCGGCCGCGACGTCGCAGGCCGCCTCGAAGATGGCGCGCGCCTGCATGATCGTGATCTCGGGGTAGAGGATCCCGAGGCGGCAGCCGCGCAGGCCCAGCATCGGGTTCTGCTCGCGCAGTGCCTCGGCCTTGTCGCGCACGCGCTCGGTCGCGAGCCCCAGGTGCTTGGCCACGGCCGCCACGGCGGCCTCGTCATGGGGCAGGAACTCGTGCAGCGGGGGATCCAGGCTCCTGATCGTGACCGGACGCGGCGACAGCGCCCGGAACAGCCCGGCGAAGTCGGCGCGCTGGAGCGGGAGCAGCTTCTTCAGCGCGCGCACGCGCTCCTCGGCGCTCTCCGCCAGGATCATCTCGCGCACGAGCTCGATCTTGCCCTCGCCGAAGAACATGTGCTCCGTGCGGCACAGGCCGATGCCCTCGGCGCCGAAGGCCACGGCGGCGCGGCCTTGATCGGGCTGGTCCGCGTTGGCGCGCACGCCCAGCGTGCGGTGGCGGTCGGCCCAGCCGAGCAGCGTCTTGAAGTGCGGCCAGATCGAGCCCTTCTGGGGCTTGGCGCCCTCGAGCAGCACCGCGCAGACGTCGGAGGAGCGCGTGGCGAGCTCGCCGGCGTAGACCTCGCCCGTGGAACCGTCCACGCTGATCCAGTCGCCCTCGCGCAGCGTCCGCCCCTGCACGGCCAGCGTGCCGGCGCCGTAATCGATCTCGAGCTCGCCCGCGCCGGCCACGCACACGCGGCCCATCTGCCGCGCGACCAGCGCGGCGTGGCTCGTCATGCCGCCGCGTGCGGTGAGGATGCCCGCCGCCGCCTGCATGCCGAGGATGTCGTCGGGCGAGGTCTCGACGCGCGTCAGCACGGCGCGCACGCCGCGCTTGGCGAGCTCGATGGCGCGGCTGGGCGTGAACGCGATCGGCCCCGAGGCCGCGCCCGGCCCGGCGTTCAGGCCCTTCGTCAGCCGCCGGCCGGCGCGCCGCGCCGCCTCGACCGCCGCGGGCTCGAACACCGGCTGGAGGAGCTGGTCGAGCGAGGCGGGCTCGACGCGCAACAGCGCCTCGCGCTGGTCGATGACACGCTCCTTGACGAGCTCGACGGCGATGCGCACCGCGGCGGTGCCGGTGCGCTTGCCGCTCCTGCATTGCAGGACCCACAGGCGGCCGCGCTCGATCGTGAACTCGATGTCCTGCATGTCGCGGTAGTGGGACTCCAGCCGCGCTTGGATCGCCACGAGCTCCTGCCAAGCCTGTGGCGAGCGCGTGGCGAGCGTCTCGATCGGATCCGGGGTGCGCAGGCCCGCGACGACGTCCTCGCCCTGCGCGTTCATCAGCACCTCGCCGGTGAAGCGCTTGGCGCCGGTGGCCGGATCGCGCGTGAAGGCCACGCCGGTCCCCGAGTCCGGCCCCAGGTTCCCAAAGACCATGGCGACCACGCTGCAGGCCGTGCCCCAGGCGGCGGGGATGTGGTGCATCGCGCGGTAGGCGATGGCGCGCTCGTTGTTCCAGGAGCGGAACACGGCCGAGATCGCGCCCCACAGTTGCTCGCGCGGGTCGCTCGGGAACGGGCGGCCCGTGCGCGCCTCGACCAGGGCCAGGTAGCGGGTGACCAGGGCGCGCAGGTCGTCCAGCTCGAGATCCGTGTCGAGCTTGACCCCGCGCTCGGCCTTGGCGCGGTCGAGCTCCGCGCGGAAGGGATCGAGCGCGCGCTCGCCGTGCGACTTGAGCCCCAGGACGACGTCCGAGTACATCGCGACGAAGCGGCGGTACGCGTCCCAGGCGAAGCGCGGGTTGCCCGAGGCGCGCGCCAGGCCCTCGACCGTGCGCGCGTTGAGGCCCAGGTTCAGGACCGTGTCCATCATCCCGGGCATCGAGGCGCGCGAGCCGGACCGCACCGAGACGAGCAGCGGATCCGCCGCGTCGCCGAAGCGCCGGCCGACCGTGCGCTCGACGCGCTCCAGCGCGCTCTCGACCTCCGCGGGGAGCCCAGGCGGGAGCTTGCGCCCGTGCGCGTACCAGTGCGTGCAGACCGCGGTGGAGAGCGTGAAGCCGGGCGGAACGGGCAGGCCGAGGCGGCACATCTCGGCCAGGTTCGCGCCCTTGCCGCCGAGCAGGTCCTTCTGCGAGCGGTCGCCGTCGGCCCCGTCCGGACCGAAGGACCACACGCGGCGCTCGGCCTGGCGGGAACGGGGAGGGCGTCGCGACTTCGAGGCGCTAGGGGGTTTGGGCACTGCGGGGGGGCTTCCGGCCGGACTTCGCGAGCGGTCCGACCTCGTCGATCTTCCACTCCCTCCCGAAGCGCAGATCGGTGATCTCCGCGCCGTCGACGCCGAGGGGCAGGGCGGCGCGGCCGAAGATCCATCGGCCCTGGCCCGCCCCGGTCTGGATGCCCGTGGACGAACGCCAGTCGATCCCTTCGTCGAGCACCCGCTCCGGGCCGCGCCAGGCCTCGGCGAAGTCCTCGCGCACGAGCAGGACGGAGTAGTCGCCGCCGGCCGTGTCGACCAAGAGCCGCGCGACCCCGCGCGCCTCGTCCTGCGACTCGATCGTGGCGCCCGCGATCCCCGCACGCAGCCAGGGCTGGCGCGCGTAGAGCTCCGCGCGCGCTTCCCGCCAGGTGAGCTGGGAGACCTGATGGCGGGCGCGGAAGCCCAGCGAGAAGCAACGCAGCTCGAGGTCCGCGTCGTCGAGCCGGGTCGCGGTCTGGAAGGTCCGGAAGGCCTGCTCGGGCGTGCGGAAGCCGATCGCCAGGACGTCGGCGGGCGTCGGGGGACAGACGCAGCCGGCCAGGGTCAGGATCCAGAGCGCCAGGCCGCCGGCCGAAGAGAGGAATCGACTCACGGGGCGGAGCCTAGCAGCGCGCGGTCCGGACGCCACCGCGGTCCCCGGGGAGCGCGGCCACGCCCCCCGGGAGCGGAAAAAAGCGCCCACCTGCCCTTGGGGCCAACCTCTTACCCCAGCGTTGCGTAATGGCGACCGTCACCCAGCCGGGCTATCCTCGGCCCTCCATCGGAGTACGAAACATGCTGCTGAATGCCCTGTCGCAAGGCGTCGTCGCGCGCCGCCTCCTCGCTGCCGGCGCCCTCGCCGTCGTGGCCGCCCTGCTGCCCGGGTGCAGCGATGCCCAGAAGCCGGCCGCGCCGGGAGCGAGCGCCAGCGCGGGCGCCCCGGCCGCCGCCGCGCCGACCCCCGCGGCAGCACAGCCCGTCGCCGGGCAGCCGGGGGCGGCCAAGCCCGCCGCGGCGGAGATCGCCGGGAGCCAGGCCACCCAGGTCGGCCAGGCGCCCAAGCCGGAGCTCAAGTCGCCCGAGCAGGCCAAGGCCGACGAGGTCGCGAAGCAGCTCGAGGCCAAGGCCGCGGCCGCCAAGGCCGCCGGGGATCCGCTGGTCGACACGGACCCCAACTCCAAGGCTCGCATCACCTACGAGTACGGCTCGGACACGCACAACTTCGGCAAGGTCATGCAGGGTGACGTGCTGAACCACAAGTTCCTGATGCAGTCCTCGGGCGAGGAGGACCTGATCATCAAGCAGGCCAAGCCCACCTGCGGCTGCACGGTGGCCCAGATCATGGCACAGGACGGCGAGGGCCAGATGGTGCCCTACCAGTACGGCAAGCCGTTGCCGCCCGGCCGCCGGATCGAGATCGGCGCCACGCTCCACACGCAGGGCAAGCGCGCGCACACCACGAGCAAGATCAACGTCTTCACGAACGACCCGCGCGGCCAGACGATCCTCTCGCTCGAAGCGGACGTCGAGCCGTTCTTCACGGTCACGCCGCCCAGCATCAACTTCCAGAGCCTGTCCCAGAAGGACACCGCCACGGACAAGCTGACCGTCGCCACCGTCAAGGGCCAGCGCGTCCGGCTCAGCGCGGCCAAGGACAACCTGCCGCAGGGACTCAAGCTCGATCTGCGCGCCCTGGACGAGGACGCCGAGGGCAAGGCCTCGCGCTGGGAACTCGTCGCCACGGCCGGTCCGGGCCTGTCCGAGGGCTCGCTGGCCTACTCGGTCCAGCTCAAGAGCGACGCGGCCATCCCGGGTGGCGACAAGCTGCCCAACGGCCAGTTGCCGACCTACGAGGTCCAGGCCACGGTCATGGCGCGCGTGACGGGCGCGATCTCCGTGAACCCGCAGTTCGTCGCGATGGGGCTCTTGCGCCCGGGCCAGACGCTGTCGCGCTCGGTGCGGATCACGAGCCACGACCACGACTTCAAGCTCACGTCGACCGAGGTCGCGATCCAGGGCCGTGACACCGCGGAGTGGGAGTTCGCGCCGAACTTCAACGCCGTCGTGCGGCCCGTCCCCAACGAGAACGCGATCGACGTCGAGGTCACGCTGAACGGTCTGCCGGACTCGCTCTCGGGCAGCTTCTCGGGGACCTTGCTCGTCAAGCTGGGCCATCCGGACCGACCCGAGATCAAGATCCCGATCACGGGGGTCTGCCGCACCGGCGCCGCGGTGCCCACGGCGGGTCCGCGCTAGCCGAGGCCGCTCGTCCGGGACACGCCCCGGCCGGGCCCGGTCCGCGCCCTCCGCTCCGCGCGCCGCGCGGTCCGGGGGGCGCGGCTGTTTCCATCCGAGGCGTCCGCCCGTACGTTACCGGCCCGCCCGCGCGGGCCTAGTCGGCGCGCGGCCCGTCCGCCCTCCCCCCTCCGTGTCCCAGACCCTCGGCGAGATGCTGGTCGCCTCCGGCGCGCTCAGCGAAGCGGCGCTGCGCGAGGCGCAGGCCTACCAGCGCAACGGGGGCCTGCGGCTGGACGAGGCCCTGTCCAAGCTGGCCCTGGTGGACGAGGGCACGCTCTACCGGGCGCTGGCCAAGGAGCAGGGCCTGCCATTCGTCGATCTGGACAAGGGGCGCATCGCGCCCGAGGTCCTGGCGCGGGTGCCGCCCGAGACGGCGCGCGAGCAGGGGCTCGTGCCGGTCCTGGAGCGCAACGGCCGGCTCGTCGTGGCGATCGAGGATCCCACCAAGCGCATCCTGGTCGACCAGCTGCGCTTCGCGCTGGGCGTCGAGGTGGCCGCGGCGCTGGCCCAGCCCTCCGCGCTGAAGCGCGCCATCGCGCGCTACTACGGCGCGGTCCCGGCCGCGGACACCGTGGCGCGCTCGATGAAGGTCGAGGACGGCGACCAGGAGAGCGACGCGCCGATCGTGCGGCTCGTGACGCGCACCTTCCAGCAGGCGCTCGAGGCGCGCGCCAGCGACATCCACGTGGAGCCCGGGCGCGTGGCCGTGCGCGTCCGCTTCCGCGTCGACGGCCTGCTGCGCGACGCGGCCGAGCACCCGCTGCACCTGCACGCGCCGCTGATCTCGCGCCTCAAGATCATGGCCTCGATGGACATCGCCGAGCGACGCAAGCCCCAGGACGGGCGCATCGGCCTGACCGTGGACGGCCGCGAGATCGACGTGCGCTGCTCGATCCTGCCGGCGAGCCACGGCGAGACCATGGTCATGCGTCTGCTCGATCGCTCGCGGTCGCTGATCTCGCTGAGGGAGCTGGGCTTCGAGGACGACGACTACCGCTGGTTCCGCCGCCAGATCCGCCGGCCCAACGGCATCGTGCTCGTGACGGGGCCCACGGGGTCGGGCAAGACCACCACGCTGTACGGCGCGCTCACGGAGCTGAACCGGCCGGACGTCAAGATCCTGACCGCCGAGGACCCGGTCGAGTACCACATCCCCGGCATCAACCAGGTGCAGGTCAACACGCGCATCGGCCTGACCTTCGCGCGCATCCTCAAGGCCATGCTGCGTGCCGCGCCGAACGTGATCCTGGTGGGCGAGATCCGCGACCACGAGACGGCCGAGATCGCGATCCAGTCGGCGTTGACCGGGCACCTCGTCTTCTCGACCCTGCACACGAACGACGCGCCCAGCGCGCTGACGCGCCTGGTGGACATCGGGGTCGCGCCGTTCCTGGTCTCGGCCTCGGTGCAGGCCGTCGTGGCCCAGCGCCTCGTGCGCCGCTTGTGCCGTGAATGCGCCGAGGGGTACACGCCGGTCGAGGCCGAGGTGCGCGCCATGGGCTTCGATCCGGCGCTGGTCGCAGGCCGCCAGTTCAAGCGCGCGCGCGGCTGCCGTGCCTGCGACGGCAGCGGCTACAAGGGCCGGATCGCCGTGTTCGAGCTGCTGGAGATGGACGCCGCGATCCGCGAGCTCGTGTTCCGCGAGTCGGGGCTGGAAGCCGTGCGCGAGCGCGCCGCGGCCAGCGGCGCGCTGCGCCCGCTGGTGCAGGACGGCGCGCGCAAGGTGCTGCGCGGCGAGACGAGCGTGAGCGAGGTCGTGCGCGTGACGCGACTCGCGGCCGGCGAGGACCTGTAGGAGGCACGCGAGCATGGCGAAGAGCGTCCGTGAGCTGATGTCCGCCTGCGTGGCGCGCAAGGCCTCCGACCTGCACCTGAACCCGGGCCGGCCGCCGGTGGCGCGCATCAAGGGCGAGCTCGTGCCGCTGGGGGAGGAGGTCCTGGACGACGCCGCCTGCAAGGCGCTGTGCCGCGAGCTGTGCACGGAGGCGCAGTGGGCGGAGGTCGAGGCTGCCGGGACGACCGACTTCGGCCTGGCGCACGAGGGCGGCGACCGCTTCCGCGTCAGCGTCCTGCGCCAGCGCGGACGCACCTCGGCGGTCCTGCGGCTGATCCCCAACCGACTGCTGAGCTTCGAGGAGATCGGGCTGCCCGAGACGCTCAAGCCCTACCTGCGCAAGCCGCGTGGACTGATCCTGGTCACGGGGCCGACGGGCTCGGGCAAGACGACCACGCTGGCGACGCTGATCGACTGGATCAACACCACGCTGGACCGGCACGTCGTGACCATCGAGGACCCGATCGAATACTTCCACCCACACAAGAAGGGCTTGGTCACGCAGCGCGAGATCGGCGTGGACGTGGCGGACTTCCCCGAAGCCATGCGGCGCGTGCTGCGCCAGGACCCGGACGTGATCCTGCTGGGCGAAATGCGCGACCTGGAGACGATCTCGGCCGCGATCACGGCGGCGGAGACCGGCCACCTGGTCTTCGGCACGCTGCACACGACCGGTTCCGCGCGCACCGTGAACCGCATCATCGACGCCTTCCCCGCCAACCAGCAAGAGCAGATCCGGGCGCAGTTGTCCGTGTCGCTCCTGGCCGTCATCAGCCAGGTCCTGCTCCCGAGGAAGGACGGCTCGGGTCGCGTGGCCGCGTTCGAGATCATGACGATGACGCCAGCCATCGCGAACCTGATCCGCAAGAACGAGACCAACAAGATCAACTCGACGATCCAGACCTCGCGCAAGCTGGGGATGATCACGCTGGACGACTACCTGCTCGACCTGGTCAAGCGTGGCCTGATCTCGCGCGAGACGGCGCTCGACGCGGCGCAGGACGACAAGGACCTGGAGACGCGGCTGTGAGCGCGGATCAGCCCGCCCCGGGCGCAGGCCGCCGGCTCCTGGGCCAGGTGCTCAAGGGCCAGGGCGTGCTCAAGGAAGGCCAGGTCCAGGAGGCGCTGGCCGAGCAGCGCAAGCACGGCGGCCTGATCGGGCAGTGCCTGGTGCAGCTCGGCCACGCCACCAGCGCGCAGATCGCGCGCGGGCTGGCGGAGCAGGCCGGCCTGGAGTCCGTGGACGTGACGCGCGCGACCCCGGAGAAGGCGGCGCTGGCGCTGGTCGACGCCAGCACCGCGCACGCCTACGGCATCCTGCCGCTGCGCGTCGAAGGGCGCACGCTCGTCGTGGCCATCGCGGACCCGCTCAACACGGCCGTGCTGGAGGACCTGCGCTTCCAGAAGGGGATCGAGGTGCGCGCGGCGCTGGCCGACGCCGGGGCGCTCAAGGCGCGCGTGCTCGAGCTGTACGGCCCGGAGGGCTCGCTCTCGGACGCCATCCGCGACGCGGCGCGCGCCGTGTCCGGCGCGGACGTCCAGTCGGCGGCCAAGAGCGCGCCGGTCGTGCGCCTCCTCAACTCGATCCTGCACCGCGCCATCCAGGACCGCGCCAGCGACGTCCATTTCGAGGTCTTCGAGGGCGTGCTCCGGATCCGCTACCGGGTCGATGGCTCGTTGTACGAGATCGAGGCGCCCCCCGCGCACCTGGCGCAGGCGCTCGTGGCCCGCATCAAGGTGCTGTCCGACCTGGACATCGCCGAGACGCGCATGCCGCAGGACGGACGCATCGAGCTCGCCATCGACGGTCGGCCCGTCGACCTGCGCGTGGCGACCATCCCGGGCGTCTCGGGCGAGGGCGTCGTGCTGCGCGTGCTGGACCGCACCGCGGTCAGCCTCGATCTCGAAGCCTTGGGCCTCGAGGCTGCCGATCGCGACGCGCTGCGGCGGCTCACGAAGCTGCCGCACGGCATCGTGCTGGTCACGGGCCCGACGGGCTCGGGGAAGACGACCACCCTGTACGCCATGCTGCAGGAGACCAACGATCCGGCGATCAAGATCATCACGGTCGAGGACCCCGTGGAGTACGACATCGAGGGCGTGGTCCAGGTCCCGATCCACGAGGACATCGGCGTCACCTACGCGTCCGTGCTGCGCACGGTGCTGCGCCAGGATCCGGACAAGATCCTGATCGGCGAGATCCGCGACGGGGAGACGGCCGCGGTCGCCGTCGAGGCCAGCCTCACCGGCCACACCGTGTTCTCGACGCTGCACACGAACGATGCGCCCAGCACGGTGACGCGGCTGGTGGACATGGGCGTCGAGCCCTTCCTGATCACGGCCACGCTGGAGGCGGTGGTGGCGCAGCGCCTGGTGCGCACGATCTGCGACGCCTGCCAGGAGCGTTACGAGCCCGACGAGGAGTTGCTCATGGAGCTCGGCCCCGACGCCGAGCTCGTGCGCGGCCGGCCGTTCTGGTTCGGGAAGGGTTGCCCGCGCTGTCACCACACGGGCTACCGCGGTCGCACCGGGATCTTCGAGATCCTGCGCGTGGGCGAGGAGATCAAGAGCGCCATCCTGCGGCGCGCCTCGGCCGGCGAGGTCCGTGACGCGGCCAGCCGCGCGGGGATGCGGACGCTGCGCGAGGTGGGGATCCAGGCCATGCTCGCCGGCCGGACCACGATCGAGGAAGTCCTGCGCGAGACGGCGCGCTAGCGGAAGGCACGGAGCACGGCATGGCCAAGAAGATCCAGCGTTCGAGCGCGCGCCCCGCCGCGCCCGGCCCCGCCACCGCAGCCCCGGGCGAGTCCGCGCCGCGGCCGGCCGGTCGCCGCCGCGGGCGCATCCGCCCGCGACAGGTGACCGACTTCACCGTCCAGCTCGCCACGCTGTCGGAAGCCGGCATCCCGATCGTCAAGGCCCTCACGATCCTGGAGGGCCAGATGCGTCCGGGCCCGTTCAAGGCCGTGCTGCAGGACGTGGTCGAGGACGTGACCTCCGGCACCCCGCTCTCCGAGGCGCTCGAGAAGCACCCGCGGGCCTTCGACCGCCTGTACGCCAGCATGGTGCGCGCCGGCGAGGCCGGCGGCGTGCTCGGCACCGTCCTGGAGCGACAGGCGAAGTACCAAGAGAACGTCGAGACGATCAAGGCCAAGATCCGCAACGCCACGATCTACCCCAGCGTGATCGTGGCCGTGGCCGTGCTGGTCATCGCGGCGGTCATCGTGTTCATCATCCCGCGCTTCGACGAGATCTTCCGCTCGTTCAACATCGCCTTGCCGCGGATGACGCAGATCCTGCTCGACGTCTCGGGCTTCGCCGTGAACCAGTGGTACCTGGTGTTCGGCGTGCCGCTCGCGCTGGGCGTGGCCCACGTCATGGGGCTGCGTCGCAGCCAGCCGTACCGCTACCGCGTGCACCAGGTGTTGTTGCGCACGCCGCTCCTGGGCCCGCTGACCTCCAAGGCGCTCATCGCGGCCTTCACCCGCAACTTCGGCACCCTGGTGCAGGCCGGAGTTCCGCACCTGGACGCGCTGTCGATCGTGCGCGACGCGACGCGCAACGAGGTCTTGGCCGAAGGCGTCGAAGCCATCCGGCGCACGGTGCGGGAGGGCGAGGGCATCGCGCGGCCCATGGGCGAGACGCGGCTGTTCGACGACCTGGTGGTGAACATGGTCGACGTGGGCGAGGCGACCGGTGAGCTCGACCGCATGCTCCTCAAGGTCGCCGACGCCTACGAGGTCCAGGTCGACCGGCAGATCGACGGCCTGTTCAAGGTCATCGAGCCGGCGCTCTTGATCGTCGTGGCGGGCTTCGTCGGATTCATCGTCGTCGCGCTGTTCCTGCCGCTGCTCGAGATCATGAACACGATCGGCAATGCCTGAGCCAGTCCCGGGCGCCGCGGCGCGCGGCCGGGGAGGTCCTCCGTGAGGCTCTCCCTGCGGGTGCGCGTGCTCGGCACGGTGACGGCCGCCAACCTGCTGGTGTTCGGCGCCGCGTTCTGGATCGCGTCGCAGGAGATCCAGGGACGACTGCGCGCCGAGTACGAGAAGAACCTGGCCGAGGCCTCGCGGGTGCTGTTCGAGCGCCTGCAGTCGACCGTCGACCAGGGCGGAGGGATCCGCGTGGCGACGATCCTCTCCTGGCCGCTGTGGCGCTACTTCGACGACGCGTTGATCGTCCATCGCAACCTGGGCGCCGACGAGCGTGGGCGCGTCGTGCCGCGTGGCGCCTGGCTCAACCCGCTGGGCCGGGTGGGTCGCTTCGGCTCGGTCGACGAGGAGGCGGTGCTCGCCGACGTGGCGCGGGCCATCGCCGACGGCGTGCCGCGCTCCAGCCAGGGCGGCACCGCGGTGCCGATCCGCGACGCGAACGGCGCGGTGTGGGGCGGCTGCTGGTTCACGCTGGCGCCCTACCGGCCGCCGGGCAGCCCGTTCGACGTGATCCTGCCGGCGTTCCTGCTCTCGACCGCGCTGATCACGCTCGCCACGGCCTGGATCCTGCGCCGTTCGGTGCTGGATCCCGTGGCGCGTCTGGCGGCCGCCTCGCGCCGGCTCGCAGCCGGCGAGATGTCGGCGCGCGCCGGGCCGGGCCCCGGGGCTGGCGAGCTGGGTGACCTGATCCGCACCTTCGACGTCATGGCGGCCGAGATCGAGGGCTTCGACGCGCGCCGGGCGCGCGAGGTCCGCGAGGCGACCGAGCAGGTGCGCCGCGCCGAGGCCGCCGCCATGACGCAGCGGCGCCTGGCCGCGACCGGCGAGCTGGCGGCGGGGATCGCGCACGAGATCAATAACCCCCTGGGCGGGCTGCTCAACGCGGTGGACGCCCTGGAGCGCGACGACCTCGCGCCGCACAAGCGCCAGCAGTACCACGGGCTCTTGCGCTCGGGTCTGGAGCGCATCCGCACGACCGTCGGGCAGCTCTTGCGCTTCACGCCCCGGCAGGCGCGGCCCGTGCCGCTCTCCCTCTCCGATCCGGTGCTCGACGCCGTCGCGCTGGTTCAGCACCGTGCCGCGGCGCTCGGCGTCGAGGTGCGCTTCACGTGTGCTGGCAGGGCTGGCGAGGCCGCGGTCCAGGCGGCCCGCGCGCTGCCCGCCGTCCTGGGTGAGGCCCACGAGCTGGGACAGGCCGTGCTCAACCTGCTGGTCAACGCGCTCGACGCCATCGAGACGCGCGCCGACGGCCGGCGCGGCGGACGCGTCGACGTCCAGCTCTCCGCCACGGACGGCGAGCTCGTGCTCTCGGTCGAGGACGACGGGCCAGGCGTCGCGCCCGAGGACCTGCCACGCATCTCGGACCTGTTCTTCACCACGAAGGACGTGGGCAAGGGCACGGGACTGGGGCTCTCCATCGTGCACCGGATCGTGCGCGAGCACGGCGGCGCGCTGCACCTCGCCAGCGAGGCGGGCCGCGGCCTGCTCGTCGAGATCCGTCTGCCGGCCTGGCGGGGCGTCCGTCCGGAGCCGGCGTGAGCGCGGCCTGGATCGCGAGCTCGGCGCTGCTCCTGGCGTCGGCCGGCTTGAGCGCCGCCGAGACGGCCCTGTTCTCGCTCTCGCCGGAGGAGCGGCGGAACGCCGGTCCGCGCATCGAGCGTCTCTTCCGCGACCCACAGGCGCTGTTCGCGACCGTGCTGCTCGCGAACCTCGCCGTGAACGTCCTGTTCCTCTCGGCCGCGGCCGAGCTGGTGCCGAGCGCGGGGCCGGCTCCCCTGGTGGCGGTCGGCCTGGGCGCACTGCTCGCGCTGGCCGTGTTCGGCGAGCTCCTGCCCAAGGCGTTGGCGCTGCGCGCGCGGGGCGGCGTGGCGCGCTGGGTCGCGGGTCCCGTGGCCGTGCTGTTCGTCCTGCTGGCACCCGTGGTGCGCCTGGCGCAGCGCGCCGCGGGCCTGGTGCTGCGCGCGGCGGGGGATGCGGCCCGCCCCGAGCGCGGCGTGAGTGCCGAGACGCTGGCCGAGGTGCTCGACCAGAGCGCGCGGGCCGGCCTGATCGACGTGCGCGAGGCCGATCTGCTTGCGGAGCTGGTCGAGCTGGGCGACGTGCGCGTGGCCGAGATCCTCACCCCCCGCGTGGACATGATCACGCTCGATCTGTCCGACCGCGACGAAGAGCGGCGCTGGTTCCGGATCGCGCGCGCGCTCGCCCAGCGCATCACCTGGATGCCGGTCGTGCGCGGCGGCGCGGACGAGGTCGTGGGCCTCGTGCGCCTGCGCGACGTGCTGGCGAAGCCCGACGCGTCGCTGGAGTCGCTCGTGCAGCCGGTGGTGTTCGTCCCGGCGCTGGCGAGCGTGCTCGATCTCCTGCGCACGCTGCGCAGCTTCGGCTGCGCGGAGGCCGTCGTCGTGGACGAGTACGGCGGCACCGCCGGCATCGTCACGCTGGAGAGCGTCTTCGAGGAGATCGTGGGGGACCTGCGCGTCGAGGGCGAGCGCGAGACGCCCACGATCGAGGCCCTGGGCGGCGGTCGGTTCCGCGCGCCGGGCGCGCTCTCGATCCGCGACTGGAACGAGCGCTTCGGGCGCGAGGTCGTGCCGGCCGGGTTCGAGACCGTGGGCGGGCTCGTGGGTGCGCTCTTGGGCCGCATCCCGCGCGAGGGTGACGTCGTGGCGGTGGGCGGCATCACGATCACGGTGCGCGCCGTGCGCGGCCGGCGCGTCGAGGACGTCGAGCTGCGGGTCGCAGCCCCCGCGCCCGGCGCGCGGGAGCTGGAGGAGCGCGCGTGAGCGTGGCGCTCGATCTCCTGCTCCTCGTGGCCTGCGGACTGGCCGCGGCCCTGTGCGCGGGCGCCGAGACGGCCGTGTACCGGGTTTCGCCCGTGCGCCTCGAGATGGAAGCGCGCGCCGGCGGCCGCGCAGCGCGCAGCGCGCGGCGGCTGGCGGGAGACCGGACCGCGCTCATGGTGGTGCTCGTCCTGGTGCTCGACCTCGCGCTGCTCGTGCTCGTCTGGCGCGTCGAGGCGCTGCTCGCGGCGCGCGGGGCCGCGGACGGGCTGATCGACGTGCTGCTCGCGGCACTGCTCGCCCCGGCGGTCTTCTTCGCCTGCGACCTGCTGCCCAAGGAGCTCGCTCGGAGGCGGCCGCATGCCTGGCTGCGGGCTGCCGCTCTGCCGGTGCTCGCCGTGCGGGCTCTGCTGTGGCCGATCGTCGCGCCGCTCACCTCCCTGGCGCGCCGCGCCGAGCGCGGCGGTGGCGGGCGCGGGCTCGGCGCGGGCGCCCGCGGGCGCGAGGCCGTCCTGGGCTTCCTGCGCGAGGGACAGCAGGGCGGCACGATCCCCGCGCACGCGGCCGAGATGGCGCGCAACGTCCTGTTCCTGCGCTCGATCCCGGTCGAGCGCTGCATGACCCCCTGGGCGCGTGCCGTGCGGCTCGGCTCCGATCAGAGCCCCGAGGCGGCCTACGCCCTCGTGGCAGCCGCGGAGCACACGCGGATCCCGGTGACCGACGGGGAGGGGGCCGTCCTGGGGTACGTGCACCAGCTCGACGTCCTGGGCGATGCCGAGGCCGCGCCGCACCTGGAGCGCCTGCGGCCGATTCCCGAGCTGCCCCCGGACCTGCCGGTGGACCGAGCCCTGGCCCGACTGCGAGCCCAGGGCCAGCGGCTGGCGGTCGTGGGCACCCGCGCTGCGCCGGTCGGGATCGTCAGCCTCAAGGACCTCCTCGAGGAGATCTCGGGCGACCTCGCGCGCTGGTAGGGGTGCCGCGTGACCTGCGACGCGGTCGGGGGTACTGTCCGCCCAGGGCTGGCCGCGACCCGCGGCGCTCCCTAGGATGCTCGTCCGCCCTGCGGAGAACCCCCATGCGCCGGCACGCCTTCCTCGACGGTCAAGCTGCCCTGCTGCTCGTCGGCAGCGCCCTCCTCGCGGTCGGCCTCGCGCTCCCGACGCGCGCCGCCCTGCAGGGGTCGGGCACCCCGCAGCAGCCCGACCCGCGCACGGCGCCCTTCGCGGCGCTGGGCAACGCCGACTCGAACGGGCACATGATCGCCGTGACCGGCATCGACCTGACCGGCTCCTCGATCCTGTACCTCGTCGACACGCGCGAGAAGCAGCTTGCGATCTATCAGGCGACCGGTGGCACCGAGTCCATGCAAGGCGTCAAGCTCGTCGGCGCGCGCCGCATCGACCTCGACCTGCAGCTCGAGGGGTTCAACGACCGCTCGCAGTACCCGTACGAGGAACTCGAGGCGCGCTTCGCCAAGATCCGCGCCGGTCAGCCTGCGAAGAAGTGAACCCGGCTCCCGCCTCGTCGGACGGCGCCGCCGTCCGCGCGCCCGCACCCTGAGTCCGAACGATCCCCAGACCCCCCCAGGAACCTCCGTGGCCGAAAAGGACCAGTTCTACAGCTTCGAAGAGGCCCTCAAGGAGCTGCGCCTCAAGGAAGAGGAGCTCAAGCGCCTCGTCTCCGAGGGCGAGATCCGAGCCTTCCGCGAGGGCGACACGATGCGCCTGCGCCGGACCGACGTCGAGACCCTGCGCAACGAGCTGACCGGCGGAGAGGTCGTCGACCTGGGCGACGTTCACGAGGACCTGGTCTTCGAGGACGACGTGGAGGTCGCCGAGGACGCCGGGCTGGCCACGCAGGAGATCGGCATGGCCACCGAGGAGATCGGCGGCGTCGAGACCGTGCTCGAGGAGCCCGAGCCAGAGCCCGAGGTCGACGACGAGGCCGCCGAGGAGCGCCGCGCTCCGGTCGCGTCCCGCGCGGTCGCGGCTCCCGAGGAGTACGAGGGCACCGGCCTGCGCACCCTGCTCGTGGCGACCAGCTTCGTGCTCATCCTGGGGCTGCCGTTGGCGCTGGCGATCAGCACGGGCCGCATGAACGCGGTCGCCGACGCGCTCTCGAGCCTCTTCCGCTGAGGTCCGGAGTTCCTGCGCGACAACGACTTGCGCGCGCCGGCCGACGCGGCGTTGGATTCGGTCGCGGCGCTTGACAGATTCGCCCGCGTCGAGCGCCTTCCGACGCGCCGGCTCCCGCGCGGAGCCGGTCCGACGCCCTTCGCCGCGTGCGAAGCCCGCGTCGTCGCACGGAGAGCGCTCGGCGAGGGGTCGGAGCCCGGGACGGGGGACGCGTGTCTCCGCCGGATCCGCGATTCGGTTCGATCCGGGGGCGCGTGCGCCGCCGGACCTGTTCGAGGAACTCCGGAATGCACGTCTCCGGGAACGCCATCTGGCTCGCTGCCAGCCTTCTCGTCTGCTCCGCCTGCGTCACGCAACGGCAGTACGACGACGCGGTCGAGTTCGGCCGCAACCAGCAGACCCTGCTCCATGAGCGCGAGCAGCGCATCGCGCAGCTCGAGGCCGAGCGCGATCGCCTGCGCCGCGAGATGGCCGCGAACGGCGTCTCGGCGCTGTCCGAGGCCGGCTACGGCGGCGACCTCGAGTCGCGGCTCTCGGAGCTCCAGTCCAAGATCGACCGGCTCGGCCGCCCGATGGGTGACTTCGAGCGCATCGAGGTCGATGGCGGCTATGTCCTGCTCGTCCAGGACCGGATCCTGTTCGGGTCCGGCTCCGCGGACCTCTCCGAGGAGGGCCGCAAGACGATCCAGCGCATCGTCGACGAGATCGAGAAGGCGCCGCACGGCCGGCTGCAGGTCCGCGGCCACACGGACAGCGACCGGGTCGTGAAGCCCCAGACGGTCGAGCGCTTCCCGCACGGGAACCTGCAGCTCTCCGCGGCGCGCGCTGTCGAGGTCGCGGCTGCTCTGATCGGGACGAAGCGCGTCGACGCGCGCGACGTCACGGTGGCCGGCTTCGGTCCCTACGAGCCGCTCAAGCCCAACGACTCGGCCGAGAACAAGCGCCTCAACCGCCGCGTCGAGATCTTCGTCGCGGATCGGGCGGCGCCGCGCGCCGCCGGCAAGTAGTCCGCCTCGCGCACCATGCGCCCTCCGGTTCCGCGTCGTGCGGGCCGGTCGCCGCGACAGGCTCCTCGCCCGCCGCGCGCGGGCCGGGCGCGGTTCGTCGCGCTCGTCCTGGCCGGGATCCTCGCCGCGTGCGGGGGTCCTGAGGCCGATCCGTCGGCCGCGCTGGCCGGGCTCGACGCACTGGCGTTCGTGCCCGCCGGGGAGTGCCGCCTCGTGGGGCGCGGTGGAGTCGAGATCCGCTGCGCGACGGACCGCGCGCTGCTCGTCGACCGCTACGAGATCACCCGCGGCGAGTGGGCACGCTGGACGCCGCGCGCGGACGCGGAGGCCGCGCCGCCACCGCCCTCCTTCGTCGAGGCTTGGCCTGACGCGGCCACCACCTGGCCAGCCTCGGGCATGAGCCTGGGCGAGGCGCGGGCCTTCGCGGCCGCGCGCCGGATGCGCCTGCCGACGGCCGCGGAGTGGATGCGCATCGCAGCCGGCACCCGCGCGCAGCCCTTTCCGTGGGGGCTCTCCCGGGCGGCTTCCGTGGCGAACACGGCCGAGCTCGGCCTGGGGCGCCCCGTGCCGGTCGGCGCCTTCGAGCAGGGAGCCTCGCCGGACGGGATCTACGACCTCTTGGGCAACGTCGCCGAGTGGGTCGAGGCCCCGTTCCCCGGCACGGCGGGCGGCGACGGGGATCTGCGTGCGCTGGCCTGGGCCATGGGCGGCTCCTACGCGACCCGTCTGTGGAAACTCCACGACGTGGACGCCGCGGGCCGCATCGTCGTCGTCCACGTCGATCTCGACCCGGCGACCCGCGCGCTGGACGTGGGCCTGCGCTGCGTGGCGGATGCGCGCGTGTGGCTCGCGCAGCACGCGCCAGAGCTCGGCGCGACGGCCGCCGAGCGCGAGGGCCTGCGGCGGATCGGTGCCCGCTGGGGGCGCGATGCGGTGCCGCTCCTCGAGGAGCTCAGCGCAGCGCCCAGCGCGCCGAGTTCGCTGCGGCACCTGCTCGAGGGGGCCCGCGGGTGAGCGCGGCGGGCCAAGCGGGTCGCGGCCCGTGGGCGGAGCTGCGCGCGGAGCTCGTCGCGTCCGGGTTCAGGCCCTCACGGCGTCTCGGTCAGAACTTCCTCCTCGACGAGAACCTGCTGCGCGCGATCGCGCGCGACGCCGCGCTCGAGCCGGGCGCGCGCGTGCTCGAGGTCGGGCCGGGGCTCGGCTTCCTGACGCGCCATCTGCTCGCCCTGGGGGTGCGCGTCACGGCGGTCGAGATCGATCCGCGCCTCGCCGACCGGGTCGCGGCCGCGTTCGCCAGCGATCCGGCCTTCGCGCTGCTGCGTGGCGACGTGCTCGCCGGGAAGCACGCCTACGCGCCGGCGGTGCGTGCCTGGATCGGCGCGTCCGAGCCCTGGCACCTCGTCGCGAACCTGCCGTACGCCGTCGCCGGCCCCGTGCTCGCGATCGCGGCCGCGCTCGATCATCCGCCCACGTCGATCTCGGTGCTCGTGCAGCTCGAACTCGCCGAGCGGGTCGTGGCGCGCCCCGACACGGAGGCCTGGGGGCCGCTCTCGATCCGGGTGCAGGTGGCCTACACCGGTCGCATCCTGCGCCGCGTCCCGCCCGACCTCTTCTGGCCTCGTCCGCAGGTCGAGAGCGCCGTCTTGCGCCTGGATCTGCGCCCCGACCGGCCCTCGCCTGAGCGTCAGGCCGCCCTGTCGGGTCTCGTCGAGCGCCTGTTCCAGCGCCGGCGCCAGCGTCTGGCGCGGGTGCTGGGGGAGCTGGCGGGCTCCGCCGCGGCCGGCCGCGCCTGGGCCGCCGCTGCCGGCCTGAGCGGGGAGGAGCGGGCGGAGGTCCTGGACCTGGAGGCCCTGTTCCGGCTCGTGGACGCCCGTCCGCCGGGAACTTGACCGCGCCGGGCCCCGAGGAACTCGAATCCGAGAGACCCGACCCTGGAAGCTGGGTTTCCCCGGATCTAGACTCGCCCTTTGCACGTCGTAGGAGTCTGGCGATGGGTTCAGGAGCGCTGCGGCGGCCGACCTCGCCCTCCCGCGGGCGGCAGGGCGGACCTCACCCCGCGCAGCAGATCCTGGATCCGTTGCGCAGCCGGCGGGGCCGGGCCCGATCGCGGGGCCCCAGGCCGACCGCGGCCGTTCCGTCGGAGTAGTCTTCGAATCGCGCGCGACTCGCGCCCGGCCATTCTTTCCGCCCTCCTCCCCGACGTCCCGAGGTCCAAAGCCCCCTTCACAGCCCCGAACTTCCGCCCTCCCCGTCCCCACGGGGCCGCCGCACGCCCCGCGGCGTCTCCTCCCCCGAGTCCACGCCACCCCGCCGCGCCCGCTGCCCCCGGGCGCCCCCTTGCCGTGCTCCACGACGAGTTCCGCCGCGCGCTCGAGGCGATCAAGCTGCGCGCTCCGATCGAGGACGTGGTCCGCGAGCGCGTTCCGGGCTTGAAGAAGGCCGGCGCGCTGTGGGTGGCCTGCTGCCCGTTCCACGACGAGCGCACGCCGTCGTTCAAGGTCGATCCGCGGCGCGGCACCTGGCGATGCTACGGCGCCTGCGGCACCGGGGGCGACGTGATCGGATTCGTCGAGGCCTGCGATCACGTCCCGTTCCGCGAGGCCGTGGAGATCCTGGCCGCGCGCACCGGCGTCGAGCTGCCCAAGCGCGCCGGCGCCGTGCGCGGACACGACGCCGACCTGGATCCGCTGCGCGCCGTGCTCGAATTCGCCTGCCGCTTCTACCGCGCCGAACTCGCGAGCGCCGAGGGCCGCGCCTCCGCGCGCTACCTCGCCGAGCGCGGTCTGGAGGCCTCGACCGCGGAAGCGTTCGCGATCGGTCACGCCCCGGCCCAGGGGACCGCGCTCGTCGCGGCCCTGCGCGCCGCGAACCTGCCCCTCGAGTCCGCCGAGCGCGCCGGCCTGGTGCGCCGCTCGGACGGCGGGCGCCCCTACGACTTCTTCCGCGGCCGCATGACGATCCCGATCCGGGATGTCGCGGGCAGTGTCGTGGGCTTCGGCGCACGGCGCCTCGACGACCGCGACGAGTCCGGGCCCAAGTACGTGAACACGCCCGAGACGGAGCTGTTCCACAAGGGACGGCTGGTCTACGCGCTCGATCGCGCCCTGCCCGAGGTCCGCAAGCGCGGCCACGTCGTGCTCGTCGAGGGCTACACCGACGTCATGGCGGCACACCAGTGCGGCGCGTCGAACGTGGTCGCCGTGCTCGGCACCGCGACCACGGAGGACCACGCGGCGCTCCTGCGGCGCACCGGAGCCCGGCGCATCACGCTCGTGTTCGACGGCGACGAGGCCGGCCGCAAGGCCGCTTGGCGCGCGCTGAACGGGCTGCTCCACCTCGAAGTCGAGATCGACGTCGTCTCCCTGTCCGGCGGGATCGATCCCTGCGACTTGTGCGTCAAGGAGGGCGCGCGCGCCTTCGCGGCCGAGCTCGAGATGGCGCGACCGTGGCTCGACTTCGTGTGCCTGGGCCTCGACGAGCTGCGCGGCATGGCGCTGGCGCGTGAGGTCGATCGGATCCTCGAGCTCTTCGGACGCATCCCCAAGCCCGTGCACCGCGAGGCGCGCATCCTGGAACTCGCGGAGCGCGTGCGCATGTCGCCCGAGAGCCTGCGCGCGCAGCTCGCCTCCGCGGCCGGCGTGCGCCGTGCCCGGCCGGCCGCCAGCCCGTCGGCGGAAGCTCCCGCGCCGGCGCCGCCCGCGCCGCCGGCCTCGCCCGCGCTCCAACGCGAGGAGCGCGAGCTGCGCCTGTGCTTCGAGGAACTCGTGGGCGCCGTGCTCGTCGATCCGGCCCTGGCTCCGGTCGTCGAGCGCTGGCTGGAGCATTGCCCCGACGCCGACCTGGCGCGCATTGCCGACGCGGTCCTGGCGCTGCGCGAGGAGGACGCCGAGCCCATCGACGAGAACGCCGTCCTGACGCGCCTCGTCGACGACCCCGCGCGGCTGCGCGTGGTGCCGCTGGCCGAGCACGTGCGCGCGGCGGACGAGGAATGGACGCCGGCGCGCTTCGTCGAGGTCCAGATCGCGCGCGTGCGGCAGGTCGTGGAGCGCCGGGCGCTGCGCGCGGCCTACGTCGAGCTGCGCACGCGCGAGGCCGGCCAGCTGGGCGCCGCCGACCCCCAGGCCGCCCTGAACGACCCCGAACTCCTGGCCCTGGCCCGCAACCTGTCGCCCCGTGCGGCCGGCGCGTCCCGGCCGGGCCCCTGAACCAAGAGCGCTTCGAGACTAGAACACTTTCGAGCAGTCCCCGAGCAAGTACCCCGGATCGAACGACATGGCCGAAAAGACCGAGGATATCGTCAAGCACCTCATCGAGGAGGGTCGGAAGAAGGGCTTCCTGACCTACTCGGAGATGAACCGCATCCTGGAGGACCAGTTCGTCCCCCCGGACAAGATGGACGCGATCTTCGTCGCGCTCGAGGACGGCGGCGTCGAGATCCAGGACGACGTCGAGACGGCGGCCGAGCGCATCGGCGACGGCGACGACGAGGGCCGCGAGCTGTCGATCGACGAGGCCGCGGACGACGGCGACGACGACGGCCCGCCGGAGACGCTGTTCCCCAAGGGCGCGGTGCCCGAGAAGATCGACGACCCGGTGCGCATGTACCTCACCCAGATGGGTGAGATCCCGCTGCTCACGCGCGACCAGGAGATCTACCTGGCGAAGACGATCGAGATCACGCGCAAGCGCTTCCGCAAGAAGACCATGGGCTCGGGGCTCGCCATGCGCGAGTCGATCAAGGTCCTCGAGGCGGTCGAGCGCGGCGAGCTGGCCTTCGATCGCACGCTGAAGGTCAACCCCAACCCCAAGCCGGACGACGATCCCAAGATCGTCGAGACGCTGGGCAAGAACTTCCTCCAGAAGCGCCTGCCGGTGAACCTGGCGACGATCAAGCGCCTCTACGAGCGCATCCGCGAGGAGTACCGCCCGCTGCTCGACGCCGAGCTGCCCAAGAAGAAGCGCAGCGAGAAGCTCGAGGTCGTCCAGTCGCTGCGGCGCAAGCTCGTGATCCTGATCGAGGAGTGCCACCTGCAGGTGAAGAAGGTGCGCCCGTCGATCGACAAGATGGAGGATCGCTTCCGCGAGATGCGCGCCATCGAGCGCAAGCTCTCGGCCCTGCGCGGCAACAAGAAGGCCCTGCCGCAGACCAAGCCGCTCCAGGACGAGCTCCGGGAGCTGGAGTTCGAGTGCCTCGAGCCGGCCAGTCGGCTGAAGCGGCGTCTGGAGCAGGTCAAGCTGCACTACGCCGAGTACGAGGAGGCCAAGCGCAAGCTCAGCTCCGGCAACCTGCGCCTGGTGGTCTCGATCGCGAAGAAGTACCGCAACCGTGGCCTGTCGTTCCTCGACCTGATCCAGGAAGGCAACACGGGCCTGATGAAGGCCGTCGAGAAGTACGAGTACCGCCGCGGCTACAAGTTCTCCACCTACGCGACGTGGTGGATCCGCCAAGCCATCACGCGCTCGATCGCCGACCAGGCGCGGACGATCCGCATCCCGGTCCACATGATCGAGACGATGAGCAAGCTGCGCAACGTCACGAAGAAGCTCGTCCAGCAGAAGGGCCGCGAACCCTCCGTCGAGGAGGTCGCCGAGGCGACCGGCATCTCGGTCGACGAGGCCAAGCGCGTGATGAAGATCAGCAAGCACCCGATCAGCCTCGACCGGCCGATCGGCGAGTCGGACGACTCGTACTTCGGCGACTTCATCGAGGACGAGTCGGCGGAGAGCCCGCTCCAGGCGGCCGGCCACGAGATGCTCAAGGAGCGTCTGGAGGACGTCCTGAGCACCCTGACCTTCCGCGAGCGCGAGATCATCAAGCTGCGCTACGGCATCGGCGACGGCTACACCTACACGCTCGAGGAGGTGGGCCGGATCTTCCGCGTCACGCGCGAGCGAGTGCGGCAGATCGAGGCCAAGGCCGTGCGGAAGCTGCGCCACCCCGTGCGCGCACGGCAGCTCGCCAGCTTCCTCGACGGGGCCGCCGTGCCCGATGACCTCGAGGGCGCCGACCTGGCGTACGACTCGGGCGACCTCTGATCCCCGGCCGCGAGGCCGACCGGATCCGAGCGACCGCGGGGCGGCCCGTCTGGCCGCCCCGCGGCCATTTTTTTGACCCGCCCGGGCCGCCGGTCCCGGCGCCGGCGTGGACAGCGCCGCGCGGACCCGTATCCTCTTCGCCCCATGCGCGACGTGATCCGCTCCCTCCTCGATCTTCAGGAGGTCGATCGCGACCTCCACCGCGTCCTCGAGGAGCTCAAGCGGCTCCCGGCCGAGCGGGCCGCACGGCAGGCCGAGCTCACGCGACTCGCCGCCGGCCTGGCAGACAAGCGCCTGGCGGCGAAGAACCTGCGCGTGCGCATCAAGGAGTACGAGGACCAAGCCACCGCCGGCCGGCAGCGGATCCGCAAGCTCGAGAACGACCTGGGCGGCGCGCGCGCCGATGCGCAACTGCACGCGTTCTTCGAGCACCAGATCAAGTCGCTGAAGAAGGAGATCGGCAGCGCGGAGGACGAGGCGCTCAAGCTCCTCGAGCAGGTCGAGCTCCACGACCGCGAGGCCGCCGACCTCCAGGCGCGGCTGGACTCCGAGCAGAAGGTGTTCGACCTCTTCGCGGCGAACGTGGACCGGGAGATCGAGGCCGCGGACGCGCGCCGCAAGGTCCTCGAGGCCGAGCGCGCGCAGCGCATGCGGGGGGACATCCCCCAGGAGGTCCTGGTGGACTACGAGCGCCTGCTGCGCTCGCGCGGCGGCGTGGCGCTGGCCCAGCTCGACGGCCGCCAGTGCCAGGCCTGCTTCATGGACATGCCGACGAACATGACGGTGCGCGTGGCGCGCGGCGCCGAGCTCGTGCGCTGCCCGTCCTGCGACCGGATCCTCTACGCCTTGGGTTGAGCGCCGCGCGCGGCGTGCAGCGAACCCTGCCGCGTGCCGCGGCGCGTGAGCTCCGCCTCGAGGCGTGCGCGCACGACGTTCTTCGCGATCGTCCAGTGCGGCGCGACGAGCTTGGCGGGCGCGGCGTCGCCGGTCAGGCGGTGCAGGACCTGCTCTGGGGCCAGGCGCTCGACGCAGTCGGCCAGCCAATCCACGTACTCGTCCGCCTCCAGGGTCGCGACGCGGCCCTCGCGCCAAGCCTTCTCGAGCTGCGTGCGGCGCAGGACCATCAGGTGGTGGAGCTTGACGCCCTCGACGCCGGTGCGCGCCAGGGCCTCGGCCGTGCGGCGCGCGCCCTCGCGCCCGTCGCCGGGGAGCCCCAGGATGGCGTGGCCGACGCACACGAGCCCGCGCGCCCGCACGCGCGCGACCGCGTCCTCGAACTCGGCCAGCGTGTGGCAGCGACGGATCGCGCGCTGGACCTCGTCGTCGGCGGTCTCGAGGCCCAGCTCGACCCAGACCTCGACGCGGCGCGCGAGCTGCTCCAGGAGGTCGAGGGCCGCGTCGGGCAGCGTGTCGGGCCGCGTGGCGATCGAGACCGCGACGATCGGACGATCCGCGCGCGCGAGCCAGGGGTCGAGCACGGCGAGCACCTCGCGCAGCCGCGCGATCTCGACGTAGGTGTTCGAGTAGGACTGGAAGTACGCGATCGCGCCGACGCCTGCGCCGCGCCGCGCCACGCGCGCGAGCCCGTCCTCGAGCTGGCGCGCGAGGTCCGCACCGCTCGCGAGCGCCCCGGTGCCCGAGCCCTCCACGTCGCAGTAGGTGCAGCCACCGAAGCCCTTCGTCCCGTCGCGGTTCGGACAGGTCGAGCCGGCGTCCAGCGCCACGCGGTGCACGGGGCGCCCGAAGCGTGCGGCGAGCCAGGGCTGCAAGGCCCGGAAGCGCGGAGCCGTGGGTCCGTCGCTCACGGGATCTCCGGGCGCGGCGGAGGCTGGACCTTGTTCATGTAGCGCCCATTGTCGTAGCGCGCGCCACCCTTCGGGGACCCGTCCCGGTGCCAGGCGTGCCACACGCCGTGGCGCTCTCCGTTCAGGTAGTGGCCGCGGATCGAGATCCCACCGTCGTCGAAGTACTCGACCCACGGCCCGGAGGGGCGGCCGTCCACGAACTCCCCGCGGAAGCGCGGGCTTCCGTTCGTGTACCAGCCCCGGCTCGTGCCCGTGACGTGACCGCGGACGTAGGGCGTCTCCAGCATCGGCGTCCCGTCCTCGCCCCAGATCCGCCAGGTGCCGTGCTGGTGACCGTCGACGTACTCGCCCTCGCGCGCCTTGATTCCGTTCGTGTGCCAGGCCGTCATGCGGCCGTTCGGCAGACCGCGCACGTAGCGCACCTCGGACCACAGCCGCCCGTCCGGCAGGTGCGTGCGACGGACCTCGCCGTCGCAGCCCGCGGCGAGCAGCGCCAGCCAGGCCCCGCCCGCCACCGCTGCGGCCAGGCGCGACACGCTGCTCACCGCGGCGCCTCCGTGGCGCGCCCGTCGTCCCCGACGTAGCCCAGGCGTTCGAGCTGGCCGGCGTCGGCCGGCGAGGGCGCGGCGACCTGCGGACGCGGATAGTCGAAGGACAGCGCGCGCGCCCGGTCGAGGGCGTGGTCGAGGACCAGCCGCTGCGCCTCGGTCCACGCGCGGTCATCACGGTTGCGGTCGTGCCGCTCGCGCGGATCGTGGGCGAGGTCAAAGAGCAGGTCGGGCCCCTGCCCGCGCTGGCGGTACTCACAGTACTTCCAAGCGCCGTGGCGCAGGCCGCGCAAGTCCTGACCGTCGCGCCAGCGCACCTCCAGCAGGAGTTCGCGCGGCGCGCCAGCCTCGCCGCGCACGAGCGGCAGCAGGCTCTGACCCTCCATGGGGCGGCGCGCGGGCACGCCGCACAGCTCGAGCAGCGTGGGCAGGACGTCGGTGATCCCCACCGGCTCGGCGATCCGCGCCGGCCCGAGGCCCGGCGCGCGCAGGATCAGCGGCACACGCATGACCTCCTGGTACAGGTTCGTGCCGTGCCGGAAGTCGCCGTGCTCGCCGAACTCCTCGCCATGGTCGGCGACCAGGATCACGATCGTGTCCTGCTGCAAGCCGAGCGCGTCGAGCGCCGCGAGCACGCGCCCGATGTGGTGGTCCGTGAAGGCGATCTCGCCGTCGTAGCAGTCGATCTCGCGCGCGGTGCCGAACGGCTCGTGGAAACCCTCGTGGACCAGGTAGTCCGCGTGCGGGTCGAAGTAGTGCAGCCACAGGAGCCAGGGCACGCCGTCCGCGGCGCCGGCCTTGGCCTCCAGGAAACGCAGCCCGCGCTCGGTCATCCCCGGCGAGGTCACGGACTGGTCGAGCTCGGCGGCGGTCGTGATCAGGTGTTGGTCGACGTGCGTGAAGCCCTGCTGGAGCCCGTAGCCGCTGCCCAGGAACACGTGGCAGGCGACGAGCGCCGTGTCCCAACCCGCATCGCGCAGGTGCTCCGCCAGCGTCACGTACTCGGTGTCGAGGCGCGTTTCGATCCGGTCACAGCCGTGGGCCGAGGACGTGAGGCCCGTGTGCAGGGAGGCCAGCGCGGGCAGCGTCCAGGGGGCCGTGGTGTGGGCCTCTTCGAACAGGATCGCGCCGGCGGCGAAGTCGTCGATGCGCGGAGAGGTCGGGCGCTCGTAGCCGTAGCAGCCCAGGTGGTCCGCGCGCAGGGTGTCGATCGACAGGATCAGCACGTTCGGCCGCCGCGGGGGCTCGGAGCAGGCAGCGACGAGCGCGGCGAGCGTCACCAGGAACGCGCCCTGGAGCGTGCGCCTGGCAGGATGGGTGCGGGTCTCCAAGACGACATGGTACGAACCCTGCGGCCCGCTCCAGGGAGCACGAAATCGCCGAACCCGGGCCGCGACGCCGGGCGCGGCCGCAGGGCGCGCCGCCACGCCGCGCGCTCCCGCTAGACTCGCGCGGCGCCCCATGTCCATCCAGCCCATCGTCGTCGGGACCGCCGGACACATCGACCACGGCAAGTCGACGCTGGTCAAGGCGCTCACCGGGATCGACCCCGACCGCCTCAAGGAAGAGGTCGAGCGCGGCATGACGATCGACCTGGGCTTCGCGCGTTTGCGGCTGCCCGACGGTCGCACGGTGGGGGTCGTCGACGTGCCGGGTCACGAGCGCTTCGTGAAGAACATGGTCGCGGGCGCGACGGGCATCGACGTCGTGATCCTGGTCGTGGCGGCCGACGACGGCGTCATGCCGCAGACGCGCGAGCACCTCGCGATCATGACGCTGCTCGGGCTGTCGCGCGGGCTCGTGGCGCTGACGAAGATCGACGCCGTCGAGCCGGCGCTCGCCGAGCTGGCCCGCGAGGACGTGCGGGCCGCCGTGGCGGGCACGTTCCTGGAAGGCGCGCCGATCCTGCCCGTATCCAGCGTGACGGGCGCGGGGCTCGAGGAGTTCAAGGCCGCGCTGTACCGCCTGGCGGCGGAGACCAAGCCGCGCAGCTCCGAGGGCGTGTTCCGCATGCCGATCCAGCGCGTGTTCAGCTCGCACGGACACGGCACGGTGATCACGGGGATCCCGGTCTCGGGCTCGCTCCGGCCCGGCGAGGTGCTCGAGATCCTCCCGCCCGGGATCTCGACCAAGGTGCGCGCCCTGCAGGCCTACGGTGCGCCCGTGGACGCCGTCCGCGCCGGCCATTCCAGCGCGCTCAACGTGGCCGATGTCGACCAGCACGCCGTCGCGCGCGGCATGGTGGCCGCGACGCCGGGCTACTTCCGCGCGGCGACGCTCTTGGGCGCGGCGGTGCGTGCGCTGGCCGATCTGGAGCGGCCGATCGAGGACCGCACGCAGGTGCGCTTCCACGCCGGAACGGCCGAGGTCATGGGCGAGCTCGTGATCCTGGACCGCGACGTGCTCGAGCCGGGCGGCGAGGCGCTCGCGCAATTGCGCCTCGAGGAGCCCGTGGTCGTGGCGCCCGGGGACCGCTTCGTGCTGCGCCTGGCCTCGCCGGCCTACGTGCTCGGTGGCGGCGTGGTGCTCGAGGAGAGCCGCCACCGACTCAAGCGCTTCAAGAAGTTCGTGATCGAGGAGCTCGCGCGCGCCTCGCGCAGCCTGGCCTCGCCGCGCGATCTGCTCGAGACCATCCTCGTGCGCTCGCGGCCCGGCTTGGCGGGCCCCGCCGACCTGGCGACCGAGATCAAGCGGCCCGTGCCCGAGACCGAGCGCCTGCTCCACGACCTCGCCTCGCAGGGCAAGGTCGTGCGCCTGGGCGCGCCACCGCGCTGGATCCACGCCGAACGCCTGGAGGCCGCGCTGGCCAAGGTCCGCGGCGCCATCGCGGCTTGGTTCGAGGGCGAGCACGCGCACCGGGAGGTCGTCGACGTGCGCGAGCTGCGGCGCGCCACGGGCTTCGCCCCCGACTTCCTCGACGCGCTGCTCGGCGAGCTCGAGCGGGCGCGGGAGGTCCGGGTCGAGCCCGGTGGCCTCGTGCGTCGCGCCGGAGGCCACGCGCCGCTCGATCCCGAGCTCGAGGCACTGATCGCGCGCCTGCGGACCGAGCTGGCCTCGGCCCGCTTCCAGCCGCCGTCACCCACCGAGCTCGCCGGGCGCCTCGGCGTGCCGACGAAGGACGTGCAGCGCGCGATCGACGCCGCCAAGGACCGCGGCGAGGTCCACGTGATCCAGGCCGGCGAGATCGTCCTGGATGCGCAGGCCTACGCCGCCGCCAAGGCCGCCGTCGTGCGCAACTGTGAGCAGCACCGCTCGCTGGACATCCCCGCGCTGCGCGACGAGCTGCAGACCACGCGCAAGTTCCTGATCCCGCTCCTCGAGCACTTCGACGTCGTGGGCCTGACGATCCGGCAGGGCGCGAACCGCGTGCTGCGCCGGCGCTGAGGCCGACGCCCACGCAAGAAGCGCGTTTCCTGCCCGGGCTGGCTCAACCCGGTGCGCCGGCCGGCCGATCCACCCCCGGAGGATCCTCTGGAGATCCGCATGCCGCGAGGGTTCGAACCCACACACGGAAGGGATGACCGGCCGCCGCCCTGCGTGGCGGCGGAGGATTTCCTGGGCCTCGGCGACGAGCTCGCCCGGCGCGCCCCGGCGTCCGCGTCCGCGCTTCCCAGGCCGCCCGGGCCGCCGAGCCACCAGGCGCCGTTCGCGCCGGCGGCGCACCCCGCGCACCCCGCGCGCCCCGTGCTGCCGCGCGCGCAGGCCGCGATGCCGAGCGCCGAGCTGCTCGGACCGGGCGAGGCGCTGCGCGCGCACTGGCCGGACGCGCGTCCGAACACGTGGCCCACGCGGCGCGCGGTCGGGGCTCCGGCCGAGCCGCGCTCCGCCGCAACGTCGCCGAGCTGGCTGCTTGCGCTCGACGACGCCGACCTGCCGCCCGCGCACCCGGCCTTCGTCCCCGGCGCCGCGCCGGCCAACGCGTCGTACTCCGAGGGCGAGCCGGTCGCGGAGCGCGTCGCGCCGTGGTTCCTGCGCGGGCTGTGGATCGTGGCGGGGCTGGTGTTCGTCGCGGTCGTCACGCGCACGCTGCTGCTGCGCACGGAGCGCGCGCCGCGCGAAGCGCCCGCGCCCCTGCAGCCCGAACTGCGCGCGCCCGGGCTCGCCCGCCCCGAGCTCGCGGATCCGTCCGCACGCTCGGCGCGGCTGCGGCCCGCCGCACGCCCCACGCCCGCACCGACGCCCGCTCCGGCAGCGCCCCTGGCCGTCTACGGCGTGCCGGCCGAGGAACCTTCCGCGAGTGCGCTGGCGCAGGAGGCGCGCGCCCGCGACGACGTCGACGGCTGGCTCGCGGCGCACAGCCGCAACTCGGCGCCGCTCGCCGACACCGTGCCGGCGCCGCCAGGCAGTGCACCCGCCGCGTCCGGCGGCGGGATCTGGGAAGGGGCCACGATCCCCGTCGAGGCGATCTCCGGCGGCCTGCGGCTCGAGACCCCCGCCGTGGGGTTGGTCCGCGTGCGCCTCGCGGACGGCGAGCGGATCGAGGGGCGGCTCGTGGCGCTGGGGCAGGGCCGCGTCTGGATCCGCACCGAGGGGGGGACCCTGGAGGTCGAGCGCGATCGCCTGCGGGCGCTCGAGCAGATCGCCGAGCGCGCCGCGCCGGGTGGGCCCGAGGCTCCGCGCCGCCAGCGCGTGCGCACCGCGGGCGGCGTGTTCTACGGCCGCGTCCTGGCGCGCGACGGCCGCACGGTGACGCTCGTCACGGACGCCGGCACGCGGGTCTCCGTCGAGGCCGACGAGGTCTCGGACGCCGAGCCGGAGTAGGGTCCGGCGGCCCGGATTCGGCCCGGATCCGGGGACAACCGCGGAGCGCGGGGGGGCTAGGATGCGGGGAGCGCGCGGGTCCCCGCGCGCGGCACCGAAGAGGCATCCCATGCGCATCAGCACGGCACCCCGGCGACACGGCCAGCGACCCACAGGTCTCGCTCCGTGGTCGGCCCTGGCCCTGGCGCTCCTCGCGCTCCTCGCGGTTCCCGGACCCGCGGCACGCGCCGACGAGACGACCAAGGCCTTCAAGAAGTACTTCCGGACGTACACGGACACGCCCTCGCGCGTCGAGGCGGTCCTCTCCCTGGAGGGCATCGACGAGACCGAGGTCGTGAACCTGCTCGTCCCGGTGCTGCGCGACCCCGAGACCGAGGTCGTGCGCGCCGCCGTGCGGGTCCTCGCCAAGCTGCCCTCGCCGGGGACGATCGAGGCCCTGTTCGCCGCCTACAAGTCCGAGAAGAACGAGGGCGGGCGCGTGGGGATCCTGCGCGCGATCGGCGAGGGCAAGTACGAGGGCGCCCTGGCGGTGGCGACCACGGCGCTCTCGGACAAGTCCTGGGAGGTGCGGCGCCGCGCGCTGCAGATCGTCGCGTCCGTGCCGGATCCGGCCGCGTCGGCCGCCGTCGTGCCGCTGCTCGACGACGCCGAGCCGGCCGTCCGCGGCCAGGCGCTCGAGACGCTCGCCGCGCTGGGCTCGGACTTGGTCGTGCCCAAGGCCTGCGCGCTGCTCTCGGATTCGGTCTGGCAGGTGCGGGCCAGCGCGATCGCGGCGCTCACGCGCATTCGCCACCAGGATGCGGTCGCGCCGCTCGTCGCGCGCCTGCAGGTCGAGCAGGGCGTGCTCGCGCCGCAGATCGTCGAGGCGCTCTCCAACCTGACCGGCCTCGAGCTCGTCGAGCCCGTCGCCTGGAAGAACTGGTGGGACGCGAACAAGTCCACGTTCGTGCTGCCCAAGGCCGAGGCCATCGCCTACATGCGCGGCAAGCGCGAGGCCACCACCGGCAAGGCCAAGTTCGAGTACGCGAAGTCCGGCGTGGCCGACTACCACGGCATCCAGACCCCCAGCCGCTCCGTGCTCTTCGTCATCGACGTGTCGGGCTCCATGGAGGCCGAGGTCGTCGAGAAGGAGCGCTTCAGCGACGGGAACTACCCCAGCTTCCAGCGCATCGACATCGTCAAGACGGAGCTGCAGAACACGATCCGGCGTCTCGAGCCGTTCGTGAACTTCAACATCATCTCGTTCGCCACGAAGGTCGAGCCCTGGAAGCGCGGTCGCCTCGTGCCCGCCAACGTGCTGAACAAGTCGTCGGCGAACGACTGGGTCAAGGGGCTCTACGCCATCGGCGGCGCGTCCAAGGAGGACCTGGCCTCCGTCGGCCTCGTCGGGTCCGCGAACCTCGACATGGGCAAGACGAACACCTACGGCGCGATCATGACCGCCATGGGCATCGACCCCTCCAAGGGGAACCAGACCGGAGCCAAGGACTACAAGACGGACGTCGACACGATCTTCTTCCTCTCGGACGGACGGCCCACGGTGGGAGAGTTCGTCGATCCCGACGACATCCTGCGCGAGGTCAAGGCCGCCAACGAGCTGCGCAAGATCACGATCCACACGATCGCGATCGGGGAGTTCCAGAAGGACTTCATGCGCCGCATGGCCGAGGAGAACGGCGGGATCTTCGTCGACCTGGGCAAGTAGCGCCGGCGGCGCGCAAGGGGCCGGCGCACGGCCGGCCCGCGGCCGGGGCCTTGCGCCACGCGGTCGAGGTCCGCGGGCCGGACCCGCGCGCGGCGGATTGACGGGTCGCGTGGGTGCCCGTATCGTTCTGCGCCCCGGGTCGGGGCGTAGCTCAGCTTGGCTAGAGCGTTGCGTTCGGGACGCAAAGGCCGGAGGTTCAAATCCTCTCGCCCCGACCATCCTCCTCCTTCGGGAGGAGGTCACCCGCTGCAAGCAGGTCGAAGGGCCTGCGCAGCGTGGGAACGAGGGTTTGGTCTTGGAGGACCAAGTTCAAACACAGGATGTCGAGCAAGAGGCGCTTGGTGGGCACTTCCGCCGCAACCCAACGTGCCGTCAGGTCTTGCGCGAGTTCAAACACTTGGACCGCCTGCTCGCCGTCTTCGGTCTGTCGCGTCGCTTCGCGATCGAGAGTCGCGCGTAGCTCACGCTCCTGCACGAGCAGCGTCGCGTGGTTGCGCGAGAACGTCTCGTGCTCGATTTCCTCGGAGAGTCGGATACGAACAAGCTCGTCCTTCTTCCGCTGAGTCTTCGTCAGCTCGCGCATGATCTGCGTGCGCCGGTTCTCCGCCTCGACCTGAGTCTTGCGAGATCGCGACCGAAGGACACGGACGAACCACTCGCGCACCTCGCCGTTACTCACGCGCAGCGACTCCAGCATCTCGCGAATCTGCACGTCGAGGTCGGCTTCGGTGAGCCGCACGCGAGGATGGTCGGCTTGCTTGTTCGCGTTCGCGCAGCGGTAGTAGGCGTACCTGCCCTTCTTGAACTCGCCGGTGATCGCGCGCCCGCAGTGGCCGCAGCGGATCAGCACGCCGGAGAAGAGCAGGTTGCGCTTCGTGCGCTGGCCCTTCCTGCGCAGCCGCTCCTGCACTCGATCGAAAAGCGCTCGATCGACGAGCGGTTGAATCTTCCCCGGCCACCACTTGCCCTGGTACTTGATCTCGCCGACGTAGGTGCGGTCGCGGAGAAGTGCGTACAGCTTGCTGCGCGTGAAGCGAGGGGACTTCTCCGAGAAGTAGATGCCTTCCTGGACGAGTCGATCTGCGAGATCGGGAAACACCGGGATGTTCTCGTCCGCGACGAGCGTGAAGATGCGCGTGACCTGGGACCCGCGCGAAACGTGCGGCACAACTCGGCCGCGCATGTCTTCCCCACGGACGTTCTTCAACCCCCAAGCGGCACGTCCAGGCGGCAGGCCCTTCTCGATCACGCGATTGTCGATCGACGCCTTGATCTTCTCCGCAGAGGTTCGGATCACGTGCCGGGCTGCGGCAGCTAGCACGGTCAGAACGAGTTCACTGTCCGACGTGGAGTTGTCCACCCCCTCCCTGATCGCAACGGACACCACGTTGTGTCGGTCTTTCAACTCTGCGAGGCGGGCGAGGTCACTGAGGTTTCGGGTAGCACGATCCACGGCGCTGAACAGGATCTTCGAGATGCGGTTCTTCGGATCGCTTGCGAAACGGAGCGCCTTGTCGAACTCCTTGCGCGCTTCACTCCGCTTCGCGGACTCAGCGATGCGGAAGACCTCCACGAGTTCCTCACCCTTGAGACTCGTGTACCGCTCGAATGAGGACACCTGTACATCGAGGCTATTGCCTTCGAGCGCTTGCTCGCGCGAGGAAACGCGAGCGAATCCGATGGTCCTCAACATGGCCGCGTCTCCAGCTTGCCGAGTCGCGCGACAGGCTCGATCAGGGCGAGCGCCCGCGCCACCGTCAGCTTGTAGGGGAGGACGGGCTGCCACACCGAGAAGGTGTCGCGGAGCAGCTCGCCATCAACCTCGGACGCGGCAACTCCAGGCGGCAAGCTCCAGTCGAAGTTCGCCTCGATGTTCAGGTAGGGGGTGCGGATGTCGCCTTCCAGCTCCTCGTACCAATCCCGCTCAGGGTTCTCCCACTCCAGGCCGCGCCACACGCGCCAAGCGAAGTAGACGAACTCCGGCCGCCCAGCACGATCAAGGAGCTGCTTGCGGGCTTCCGGTAGGAACGAGTGGCGAAACACCGTCAGCTCGTAGCCAGCGTTGCGCGCGCGCTGCCGCCACATCTTGCGGATCAACTCGGGGCTCGTGCGGACCATCGCGTGCTCCTACAGCCGCTCCTTGGCGTGCTCGAAGAGGCCCAAGAGGAGCGCGGAGACCGTTAGGTCGTGGCGCTCGGCCACCGCCTTCATGTCCTCGCGCTGGCGTTCGCTGACGCGGATGTGCAGGAAGCTCGACTTGGCGGGGCGGGAACGTAACGCAGGGGCTTGGACGCCCTCGACGGCGCGAGCGAGAGCGGGGGCCGGTTCCTGCGCCACAAGGGGGGCGAGGACAGATCCAGGGTCGTTGGTCATGGGCACGAAGTGTGATCACGCCGTATGGGGCTGTCAAGCCCCCGCTGGGCGACCGACGCCAGCGGGAATGCAGACCCGCCTCGGGGAGTAGTCTCGCGCGCGTCCAGAATGCCTCCGGGGCGCTCCACAAGACGGCAAGGGTCTACCCACAGCTTCCGCAGGGCTGTCCGTTCCATGCCTCGCGCCCTTCGCGCAGGAGCAGCGCGCTCATTCCCAGAGCTGAGACAGGATCTGCCCACCACCATCCGAACGCCGCGTTCAGGCCGACGCCTCCGAGCGTGATCAGCGAAAGCCACCAGCACACGGTCGTCTGGAAGGCGTCGGCTTCGAGAGCGCGACTTCCCAACTCCTTCGCCGCCCGCCGCTTGGCGGCCCCGAGCCACCACATAATCGCAATCGAGACGACGGTCAGGCCGATGCCGATCCAGGTGATCCCCGGCCGTCGTCCCTCGACGAGACTCGTTGCCGCTTCCCAGGCGATGTACGCGGCAAGCACGAAGAACGACACCCCGACCCACCGCTCCGCCTTTCTGTCGAGGGCGTGGATCGCGGCGCTCGTGCTCGATCCGCTCTCCGCCCGAAGTCTCCAGATCAGGATGGCCCCGGACAGCGATTCGATGAAGCTGTCCACGCCGAATCCGAGGAGCGCGACGCTTCCTGCCGCCTTGGCGGCGATCACGGCGATGATCCCTTCGACGATGTTGTAGCCGACGGTCAGATGCTCCAACCGCAAGGCGCGCGCTCGCGCGGAGGCGCGAGCCGCCACCTCTGCCGGAGTCGATCCCGACGGGACGGCTGCGCTCGTTTCGGTGTTCAGCTCGTCCATCGGCTCAATCTCGCCATCACCGCTCGCGTGAGGTTCGCCGTGGTGTCGGTCTCCGATTGAGAACCGTTGTTTGCCTCAGAACCGGATCGAGTACGACACGCCAAGGCTGTAGTGCTCATCGAGATTCGCGATCACGAGCCCAAGGAGGTGCCCGCCGTCGAGCCCGTAGTTGATCGTGTGGTGCAGGTTGTGCCCGTCCCACAGGTTCGTCGTGCTCAGTTGATCGGTCCACGCGATCCGCAGGCCGCCGATCGCGACAAGCTCGTCGTCGAACGTCCCGAAAGATGCGCCAACGTAGGGCGCGATCGGCAATCCGGTCCAGGCTTCCAAGTCCTTGGAGAACGTCCCGTAGAAGGCTTGACCGCTCGGCGTTCCGATGCGGTCCGAGCTCGTGCCGAAGATCAGGCCGGGCGTGTTCTGGGTCTCCTGGATCGCGAGCCAGTTCGCGATCGGTCGGACGTCCTCGGCGAGCGGGTTGACCTCGACACCCGCCGAGAACGTCGGAGCGAACTGGTACATCACGGTTGTGCGAAGTTCCGCACGATCCACGTCGATGCCAGGAATCCAGCGAGCGCTCAAGACCCACGGACTTTCAATGTTGCCTTCGGCGGTCGCACGGACCCCCGCACCCTCACCGGGTCACACGGGTCACGACGGCACGCGCGAGACGGGTTCCTGAAACAGCGGGACGGCGAGGAGCAAAGCGATGGGTTCGAGGAGCATTTGCGTAGACACCGTGTCTCGTGTCGAGACGTGCTGAGGTAGGTCGTGCCGAGCGATGTGCCCGACACGGTGTGAGATCAGGAGGCTGACTGCCCGCCTCGCGATGTGCGTCGGCGGTGTGGCTGACTCGCTCGATACGGTGGGGCCGCGCGACGAATCCTGCGGAAGGTTGATGCCTACTTCTTTGCGGGCTTGCCGTGGTCGTGCCCGTCGCCCTCCTTGTGCTCGCCCTCGGCTTCGAGCGGGCAGTCCTTGCATGTACCGTGGCCGACGACCCGCAGGCCGTTGCCTTCGCGCACCCACAGGTGCGCGTTGTCGCCTTCGGCGGTGACGAAATACTCGGGCGCGGACTTCACCGGCTCCGACGCGCCTTGCGTGGTGAAGAGCGCGGCCGTAGAGGCGAGCGCGAGCCCGCCGAGGATCGAGTTAGAAAGTGTCATTGAAGTTCTCCGTGGTTGATGGGGTCGAGGGTCTGGGCGTCGCTCCTGGAACCGGCTACACGCCGGAGGCCGACCGCCTGTGGGTGTGATCGAGGCGGCTGTCAGCTCGCTGCACTCGGTGCCGCGCCGTGAGGCGGCGCTCCTTCGTCCGGCTCTGCGTCAGCATCGGAATGCCCGGTGTTGCCGCGCGACCCGCTCGACTCTTGAGTGCTCGTATGAGCGGTGGTGTCAACCCCCGCTCCGTCGCCTGCCTCCCAGACTTCCGGCCTCGGCCCCGGGAGTCCGTCGGCGCGTGTTCCGGTGAAGATTCGGTAGAGCGCGGGCAGCACGACGAGCGTGAGCAACGTGCTGGAGATCAAGCCGCCGATGACGACCGTCGCGAGCGGACGCTGCACCTCGGCCCCCGTGCCGGTAGCGATAGCCATCGGCACGAATCCGAGTGAGGCCACGAGCGCCGTCATCAAGACGGGCCGCAAGCGCGTGATCGAGCCGTGGATGATCGCGGCTTCGACCGCCTCGCCCTTCTCGCGCAGTTGGTTGATGAAGATGATCATCACCAACCCGTTGAGCACGGCGACGCCGGACAGCGCGATGAAGCCGACGGCGGCAGAGATCGAGAACGGCATGTCGCGAACCCACAGCGCGACGACTCCGCCAGTGAGTCCGAGCGGGACGGCCGCGAACACGAGCAGCGAATACTTGAAGCTCTTGAAGGTCGCGAAGAGCAGCAAAAGGATCATCGCGAAGCACACCGGCACGACGATCGAGAGTCGCTGCTTCGCCGCGACCAAGTTCTCGAACTGACCGCCCCACACGAGCCACTGCCCAGCCGGTAGCGAGAGAGCGCCGATCTTGTCCTGCGCCTCGGTCACGAACGAGCCGAGGTCGCGCCCGCGAACGTTGCACTGCACGACGATGCGCCGCTTGCCGTTCTCGCGGCTGATCTGGTTGACCCCCTCGGCCACCTCGATACGCGCGACCGTTCCCAGCGGCACGAATCCTCGCTCCATAGGGGCGCGGGACAGTGCTGCTCCGCCATCGTCCGAGAGTGCCGGAAGGCCCGGCTCCTGGGATTCCTGCTCGCCACGCGGCAGCGGAATGGGGAGCCGGTCGAGGATGTCCACCTTGCCCCGCAGGGCGTCGGGGAGTCGCACCACAAGATCGAAGCGACGGTCGCCCTCGAACACGAGGCCAGCCTCGCGACCGCCCATCGCGACGGCGACCACGTCCTGCACGTCGGACAAGTTCAGTCCGTAGCGAGCGAGCACCGCTCGATCGGGATCGACCGTCATCACGGGCAGGCCCTCGGTCTGCTCGACCTTGGCATCGGCGACGCCAGCGATGCCTTGCAGCGTCGAGAGGACCATGCTCGCCGTCTCTTGCATCGACGTGAAGTCGTCGCCGTACACTTTCACGGCCACGTCGCCGCGCACCCCCGAGATGAGTTCGTTGAAACGCATCTGGATCGGTTGCGTGAACTCGTAGTTGTTTCCCGGCACCGACTGGACCGTCAGCTCGATCAGCTTGATCAGCTTGGACTTGTGTCCCTGCGCCGCCACGGCACCTTCGGCTTCCTCCCCGTGGCCCTGCTCGTCCTCCTCGTGTGCTGCCTCGCTGGGACGCGCGGCCTCCAACTCGGAGATGCGGCGGTCGAGTTCCTCTTCGCTGCGCCATTCCTCGCGCGGCTTGAGGATGATGAACGTGTCCGAGACGTTGGGCGGCATCGGGTCCGATGCCAGCTCCGCCGTGCCGGTCTTCGAGTAGGTAAACGCAACCTCGGGGAACTTGGCGACGGTGCGCTCCACGTCGTACTGCATCAACTGCGACTGCGTGATGCCCGTCGATGGGATGCGCATCGCGTGCATTGCGATGTCCTTTTCGTCGAGCGTCGGCACGAACTCCTGGCCGAGGGTGCCGAACAGCACGACCGCACCGGCGAACGCCGCGATGGCGGCACCGACGACGGCGTAGCGCGTCCTCACCGCCGCGCGAACCACGGGCGCGTACAGAGCCTTCGCCCAACGGACGAGGAACATGTCCTTCTCGGTGACACGTCCGCGAATGCAGAGCGCGACCATCGCGGGCACGAACGTGAGCGACAGTACGAAGGCCGCGATCAGCGCGAAGATGACCGTCAAGGCCATCGGATGGAACATCTTCCCCTCGACGCCCGAGAGGGCGAGGATCGGGAAGTAGACGGTGATGATGATCGCCTCGCCGAACGCGGTTGCCTTGCGGACTTCCTTCGAGGCATCGAAGACGACGTGCAGTCGCTCCTGGAGGGTCAGCAAGCGTCCCTTGGCGTGCTGCTCTTCCGCGAGCCTGCGCAGGCAGTTCTCCACGATAATGACCGCGCCATCGACGATCAGGCCGAAGTCGATCGCGCCGAGCGACATGAGGTTGCCGCTCACTCGGCCCTGCACCATGCCCGTAGCCGTCATGAGCATCGAGAGCGGGATCGCCAGCGCGCAGATCAGCGCCGCACGC
>JAEUHZ010000009.1 GCA_016795205.1 Planctomycetota bacterium
AGCTGTGCGAAAACGGCGGAGCGGAGCCTGACTCCGTACCGACGCGCACGCGCATGTCGACGGCACACACGCCGTCGGGGAAGGCCAGCAGCGGGTTGATCTCGAGCTCCTCGATCACGGGATGGTCCACGGCCAACTGGGAGAGCCGTTGGATGACGTCGACCAGCGCCGGCTCGTCGATGCCGGGTTGACCGCGCACGCCGGCCAGGATCGGGAAGCCACGAATCTCGCGGATCAGCTCCCGGGCGCGCACGTCGGTTACCGGGCACAGGGCGAAGGACACGTCCTTGAGCACCTCGACGTAGATGCCGCCGAGCCCGAACATCAGGAGCGGCCCGTAGGCCGGATCCTGCGTGAAGCCGATCACGACCTCGCGGCCGCGGGGCAGCATCTTCTGCACGTTGACGCCCTCGCCGCCCGCGCGCGAGAGGCGCGCGAAGGCCGCGCGCACCGCGGACTCGTCGGCCAGGTCGAGCAGCACGCCCCCCACGTCGGACTTGTGCACCACGGACGGCGCCGAGAGCTTGGCCACCACGGGATAGCCGACGCGGCTGGCGATGGCGACCGCCTCGCGCGGCGTGCGCGCCAGGCCGCCCGGCACGGCCGGCAGCCCGTAGGACGCGGCCAGCGCGCGCCGCTCCCGTACGCCGAGCCAGCCCGGGTGCAGCGCCGCGCGCGCCGCCGCGACGTCGACCCTGAAGCGCTTCTGCCGCCCGCGCGGCCGCTCCAGGAGCCGGCGTCGCTCGTCGAGCGCGGCCAGCGCGCGCACCGCGGACTCCGGGTAGAGGTACACGGGCACCCAGTCCTGCTGGGCCTCGCGCGCGATCGACGCCAGGACCTCGTCGCGCGACATGAAGCAACCGACCACCGGCTTGGTCGACCCGCGCGCGGCGGCGAAGACGCTGCGCGCGACGGCCACGGGATCGTGCGTGATCGGCGGCACGAAGATCACGAGCACCTCGTCGACGCCCGAGTCCGCGAGCAGCACGCCCAGCGCGCGCCGGTAGTTCTCCGCGGTCGCGCTGGCGACCATGTCGACCGGATTCTCGACCGACGCCTCGGGCACCAGCATGCGGCGCAGCGCCGCGCGGGTGCGCTGCGAGAGCTGCGCCAGCGCCAGTCCCGAGCCGATCAACGCGTCGGTCGCCAGGATCGCGGGCCCGCCCGCGTTGGTGAGCACGGCCACGCGGTTCCCAGCCGGGATCCCGAGCTTCGAGAGCGCCAAGCCCACGTCGAAGAGCTCCTCGACCGAGTCGACGCGCTGCACGCCGCACTCCTTGAGCAACGCGTCGGCGGCGACGTCGGCGCCCGCCAAGGCGCCCGTGTGGCTGGAGGCCGCGCGCGCCCCTTGCGCCGAGCGGCCAGCCTTGACGGCGACGATCGCCTTGTCGCGACTGACGCGGCGCGCGATGGGCACGAAGTTGCGCGGGTTCCCGAACGACTCCAGGTACAGCAGGATGCAGCGCACCGGATCCTCCGCGCCCCAGTAGTCGATCAGGTCGTTGGCGCTGACGTCGGCGCGGTTGCCCATCGACACGAACATCGCCACGCCGAGCTGCAGGTGGTCGGCGTGCGCCAGGATCGCCTCGCCCATCGCGCCCGATTGCGACACGAAGGCCACCGGTCCCGACTGCGGAAACGAGCGCGAAAACGAGGCGTTCAGTCGCACTCCCGCCTCCGCGTTCTGGATGCCCATGCAGTTGGGGCCCACCAAGCGCAGCCCATGGCGGCGGGCCGTGGCGAGCAGCCGCGCCTCGGCCGCCGCACCCGCCGCGCCGGTCTCCTTGAAGCCGGCCGTGATCACCACGACCGCGCCGACGCCCTTGCGAGCGCAGTCCTCGACGGCGCCCTGCACGAGCGCCTTCGGCACCGTGATCACCGCCAGGTCGACCGGGTCGGGGATCGCCGTGACGCTCGGATGGCACTTGATCGAGTGCAGGACCTCGGCATGCGGGTTCACCGGGAACACCTTGCCCTCGAAGCCGCCGGTCACGAGGCTGTGGAGCACCTGCCAGCCGATCGATCCCGCGCGCCGTGACGCGCCGATCACGGCCACGGCCCGCGGACGGAACAGCCGGTCGAGGCTCGCGCGCGAGCCGCTCAAGTGGGTGACGGGTCCTCGCGAGGTCGAAGTACGCGGCGGCATGCGCGCCAGGTCTACGGCGCTCGGGAGGCGGCCGCCAGCCCGAGATCGCCGAGATCGCGCTCGATCGCCTGCCACGGCGCTGGGGAGCCCTGAGCGCACCGAGGCAGGCCGCCGCGATCGGAGCGTGATGCCTCGAGCCTCACAGTTCCAGCTCGTAGGGTGTGCCGTCGCGCGGCACGAGCACCACACCGGGCGGCCGGTAGCGCGCCTCGAACGGGTGACGAGCGGCCAGCAGCGCGCGCGGATTCCCGGCCAGGACACGCACGTCGACGTCCGCCGGCCCAGGGCGTGGAGCGCGGCGCGGGTCCAGGTCGAACAGCGCGAGCATCTCCGCCTGTCGCTCGGCGAGCGCCGTCAGGAGGTCCTGCTCCAGTCGGAAGTAGCGCTCGATGCGGCGCGCGACGCGCTTGAACTCGGCGCGCGCGAGCAGCGGCGCCGCATGCGCCTCGAGCTCGCGACGGGCGACGTCGACGAGCGGCGCGGCGAGCTCCTTGAAGCGGCGGATCTCCCCGGTGGCGCCGGTCGAGGCAGCCGAGAAGCGCACGAAGCGCTCGGGCTCGGCCAAGATCGGCGCCAGAGACGGCGGGCGTGCTTCCCCCCCGCGCCCCTGGAGCAACGTGCGCAGCGTGCGCAGGATCATGCTGCTTGGGGCCGCGCAGGCCTCGCGCGGGCCGACCAGGAGTCCCCCGGTCTCCGCCGCCGCGAGCAGCTTCTCCGCGGTCCAGCTCCGCGCTTGCAGCGTGCCGCCCGAGGCGCTGGTCGAGTCGCAGATCACCGCCTCCGGATCCTGGGCCAGGACATGGTCGATCAGGCTCGTGATGCCCACGATCGACTTGAACAGCACCGCCGCGGGCACCGGCAGCCGAACCTCGTCGAGCGTGGCCGGATCGCGCGGTGGAGTCCGCCCGAAGTAGGCGGCGGCGCGCAGGTAGCGCGGCACCGACTGCCCCATCGTGCACAGGCGCCGCACGTCGGCCAGCGCGCCGATCGGCTCACCGCTCGCGCGCTCGTGGAGGTCGCGCAGCACCTGGAACGTCCACAGGACCTCGTCGAGGTGCGTCCGCACCTGCTCGTAGGCATCTACGCGCACGGGACGGCCGCTGGCCGTCCGGCTCGGGCTGTCCGAGAAGCCGTAGGGCGCGAGCCGCGCCGGCGCGCGCGCCTGGAGGTCGGCCGGGGCCTTGCTCTCGTAGAGCGGCCGGCCATCGGCGTCGAGGACGCGACCCAGGTGGATCAGGTCGAGGATCGAGGGCAGGCGCTCGCGCGTGTCCATGCGGATCGTGGCTGTGGGGCGGGTGGGGCGCGAGCGGCGGCGTGCGCGACGGCCTGGGCGTCGAGCGCAGCCCGCCAGATCTACGCGCTCGCCTCGCGCCACGCCAGCCTGCGTCAGGGGGGTCCCAGCAGGGCGGGATCGCACCGGCCGGGCTGGCCCGGCGCGGGCCGCGGAGCGATGCTGGCCCCCATGCCCGCGCGCAAGCCCGCCGCTGCCCAGAGTTCCAAGAAGACGTCACGCCGCGATCCGCGCGTCGACGCCTACATCGAGGCCGCGCCCGAGTTCGCGCGACCGATCTTGCGGCACCTGCGCGCCGTCGTGCACGCCGGCTGCCCGGACATCACCGAGACGATCAAGTGGAGCATGCCCTCCTTCGAGCGCCGGGGCATCCTGGCCGGCATGGCGGCCTTCAAGTCCCACTGCGTGTTCGGCTTGTGGAAGCACGAGTTGCTCCTGAAGGACGCGCCGCGGGAGCGCGACGCGATGGGCAGCTTCGGCTGCATCCGCGCGCTGGGTGACCTGCCCTCGCGCGCGCGGCTCGTCGCACTGGTCAAGAAGGCGCGCGCGCTCGACGAAGCTGGGACCGTCGCGCCGCGCACGAAGACGGCGCGCACGCGGCCGGCACGACTCCACCCCGACTTCGCGCTTGCCTTGAAGCGCAGCGCGCGGGCCCGGCGGACCTTCGAGGCCCTGGCGCCGAGCCACCAGCGCGAGTACCGGGAGTGGATCGCCGAGGCCCGGCGCGAGGAGACGCGCGCCCGGCGCATCGCGACCGCGATCGAGTGGCTCGCTGCCGGGAAGCGCCGGAACTGGAAGTACGAGCGCGCCTGAGCTGGCCGGCGCGTAGGCCGGGTCCGCGGCCGGTCCCGCGCCGCTCGGGCCCGAGCGCGGGCCCGAGCGCGGGCCCGAGCGCGGGGCGCGGCACCGCGGGCTCCGGCGTGCTGCAGCCGGCGCGGCCGGCCCGCAGACCGCGCGGGGTGCGGGGTGGTGCCAGCGCCCGTGGTGGCCCCTGGCCACCGTCGCGCGGCCCTCGTCGTGGTCCCGCATTGCGGCGTCCCACGCGTTCGCCTTAGGGTGGTGCGGACCTCACACCGCGGCCTCGACCGCGTACGAGGTCGCCCCCATGCTCGGTCACTGGCTGCTCGTCCTGGTCCTGCTCCCCGGCTGGCTGCTGCCCTCCGGGGCGCGCGTGCCGTTGTGCGGCTGCCTGTTCGGTCCAATCGACGGTCGCTCGTGCTGCGTGGTCGAGACCGCGCCGCCCTGCTGCACGGCGGCGCACGCGGACGCCGCCGGGAAGCACGCCGACGGTCGCGAGGACACGGCGGAGCGCGAGTGCAACTGCTCGGTGGCGGTCCCTGAGCGGGCCGACCCGCTCGCGCGGCCGGACTCCGCGCCCGTGGCGGTCGACGGGGTGTGCCTGTGGCCGCAGGAGCTCCCCGCCTGGGGTACGTCCTCGTCCCCGCGCCCCGCGCTCGCGGCTCCGCGACCGCGCGGCCCGAGCCCAGGCGGCGTGATCCCGCTCCCTCTGCGCTTGTGATCGCCTGGGGCGCGCGCTGCCGCGCGTGCCTCGCGACGACGTTGGGCGGTGCCTCGTCCGCCGCCGCGCCCGCTCCGCCCGAGCGGACTCCGCGCCTGCGCGCCGGGCCCGTGCCCGCGCCGCGCGCACCGACCGTCCTGAACGACCCACGAGGATCACGAACCATGCTCACCGCCCAGCTCACGGCAGCCCTCGCGCTGCTTCTCGCTCCGACCGCCGCGCCCGTCGCCGACCAGACCCCCGCGACCGCCGCGCAAGCGGCCGAGACCGTCTCGATCCCCGCCTTCCCGAACTCGACCTGCCCCGTGATGGGCAAGGCGATCTCGACCAAGCTCTACACCGACACGAAGTACGGCCGGATCTACATCTGCTGCAAGGCGTGCGTGAAGGACATCCAGGCCGACGTCGAGTTCGCCTACCGCACCGCGTATCCCGAGACGCAGCGCGTCGAGAACGAGGTCTGCCCCGTGACCGGGCGCACGATCGAGCCCGAGAAGGCCACGCGCGTCGAGCTCCAGGGGCGCGACTTCCGCGTCGCGGACAAGGCGGCGGCGGCGATCGCGCTCGAGGATGCGCAGGTGACGCTGACCCGCCTGGCGAACCCCAAGCTCGTCGACGTCCGGAACGGCAAGTGCCCGATCCTCGCCGAGCCGGTCGCGAAGAACGTGATCGGCGTGATCGACGGCCACATCGTGCGCTTCGGATCCCAGAAGGCCATCGAGGAGGCGCGCAAGGACTCGAAGAAGGCCCTGGCGAAGGCGCTCGAGATCCGCGCGGCGGAAGAGCGCGAGCGTGCCCAGGCCGCCGAGCCGGCGCCGGCCCCCGTGCCGGCGGGAGGCTGAGCCGTGCGCGTGCCGTTCGCCCTCGCGGCCCTGATGGTGGCCGCCTGCCGCGCCGTGCCCGAGCCACCGCCGCCGGGCCCGGACCACCCGGCCTCGCCCGCGGCGGCGGAGGCCCCCGCGGCCGAGATCGTGGGCCCGCGCAGCGCCGTGCTCGCGGCGCCCGCAGCCGCACAGCCGCCGCTCGGGAGCAGGCCCCAAGGCATGCCGGGAGGCCGTCGATGACCGCCGCGCCCGCGGGGCGGGTCGCGCGGGTCCTGCTCGGGCTGCTCGCGGCGCTGGCGCTGTCGGCGGGCTGTGCCGCGCCGGAGCAGGCCACCGACGAGGCACGTGGCGCCGTGCGCGACGAGGTCGACCAGCGCCTCGGCCAGCTCCCGCGCGACGAACCCGGCGTCGTGGCCGAGGCGCGCGTGCGCGCGCTGCTCGCGGATGGCGTGACCGAGGACGAGGCGGTGCGGGTCACGGTGCTCTCGAACCGCGCGATCACCGCGCGCTATGCCGAGCTGGGCGTGCACACGGCAGAGCTCGCGGTCGCCTCCCTGTGGGCGAACCCGGTGCTCGACGTGGGCCTCTTGTTCTTCGAGGACGGGACCGAGATCGAGCTGGGCCTGTCCCAGTCGTTCGTCAACGCGATCCTGCGCCCGCGGCGCGAGGCGGCGGCGCGACGCGGGCTGGACGCCGCGCGCGCCCGCGTCGCGCGGGAGGTCGTGGGACGCGCCTACGCGACGCGGCGCGCGCACGTCGAGGCGCTCGCCGCCCGCGAGCGCCTCGAGCTCGAGTCGCGCCACGCCGCCGCGGCCGAGGCCGCGGTCGAGCTCGCGCGCCGGCTGCACGCAGCCGGGAACACGACGGCCGTCGCGCTGGCGCTCGAGGAGGCGGCGCTCTCGGAGCGCTTGCTCGAGCGCTCGGCCGCCGAGCGCGCCCTGCTCGCAGCGCGCGAGTCGCTGGCGCGCGAGATGGGCTTGTGGGGCGAGCTCGCCGCGTTCGAGCTGGCCGGAAGCCTGCGTGCGGATCCCGCGGGTGGACTGGAGCTGGAGCGCGTCGAGTCGCGTGCGATCGCGTCCAGCCTCGACCTCGCGGAGCGGCGCGCGCAGGTCGCCGCACTGACCCAGGAAGCGGGTCTCGCCGAGCTCGATGCGCGCCTCCAAGAGGCGGAGCTGGGTGTCGGCGCGGCCCGCGAGCACGACAGCTCCGACTGGGGGCTCGGTCCGCGCGGCTCGCTCGGGATCCCGCTCGTCGACACGGGCTCGGCGCGCGGCTTCGGCGCGCGCGCGCGCGTCGCGGCGGCCGAGGCCGACGCCTGGGCGCGCGCCGTCGCCATCCGCTCGATGGCGCGGACCTTTCGCGACCGCCTGCGCGCGCTGGACGCCGAGGCGCGCTTCGCGCGCGAGGTCCTGGTGCCGGCCGAGCTGCGCGTCGTCGAGGAGACCTTGCGCAACTACAACGCGATGCAGGTCGGGGTGTTCGACGTGCTGCGCGCCCAGGGCGTGGCGCTGGCGGCCGACCGCCGCCGCGTGGCGCTCTCTGCCGAGGCAGCCAAGGCGCGGCTCGACCTGGAGGAGCTGCTCGCGGGCCGCGCGAACGACGCCCGGCTCTTCTTGGACGGACATTCCGCGGCGGGCAGCACGCCGCGCACGACGGCGGGAGGACACTGACATGGACGCGTCACGCAGGCAGGTCTTGACGAGCACGTTGGGCGCGGCGGCGCTCTTCCCGGCGCTCCCGCCGTTGTTCGCCGCGCCGGCCGCGGCGCGCAGCAGCACGGGCTCCCCGCCGCGTGAGCCGGGCCTTCCCGGACGCGACTACCGGCCGGTGGTGACCCCCAACTCCGTGGCGCTCCCCTTCCGGATCGTCGACGGCGTCAAGGTCTTCCACCTCGTCGCGGAGCCGGTCGAGCACGAGTTCGCGCCGGGCCTGGCCGCGACGTGCTGGGGCTACAACGGCCGCGTCCACGGCCCCACGATCGAAGCCGTCGAGGGCGAGCGCGTGCGGATCTACGTCACGAACCGCCTGGACGTGGCGACCAGCGTGCACTGGCACGGGCTGGCGGTGCCCAACGGCATGGACGGCGTCGGCGGCCTGCACCAGCGCTCGATCGAGCCGGGCACGACGTTCCGCTACGAGTTCCAGCTCGTCCAGCACGGGACGTTCCTCTACCACTCCCACCACGACGAGATGGCGCAGATGGCCCTCGGCATGATGGGCCTCTTCGTGGTGCATCCGCGCCAGCCGGAGCCCGAACCGCCCGCGCGCGACTACGCGATCCTGCTCAGCGAGTGGAAGATCCGTCCGGGGGAGCGCCGTCCCGATCCGAACGAGATGGCGGACTTCAACGTGCTGACGATGAACGCCAAGATCCACCCCGCGACGCAGAACCTCGTCGCGCGGACGGGCGAGCGCGTGCGGATCCGGCTCGGCAACCTGTCGGCGATGAGCCACCACCCCATCCACCTCCACGGTCACAGCTTCCGGGTGGTCGCGACGGACGGTGGCCCGCTGCCGGAGACGAATGGCTGGCGTGAGACCTCGATCCTGGTGCCGACCGGCTCGACGCGCACGATCGAGTTCACGGCCGAGCTCCCCGGCGACTGGCCGCTCCATTGCCACATGACGCACCACGTCATGACGCAGATGGGGCACGGCATCCCCAACACCGTGGGCGTGGATCTCGCGCACTTCGACCGGGCGCTCTACGCCCACGTGCCGGCCTACGCCGCCATGGGCGAGGAGACCGGCATGGGCGGCGACCACGACGCGCTGGTTCCCGCCAACAGCCTGCCGATGATCGGCAGCCGCGGGCCGTTCGGACTGATCACGATGTCGGGGATGTTCACGATCGTGAAGGTGCGCGACGACCTCACGGAGGGCGTCGAGCCGGGCTGGTACGCCCACCCGCCCGGCACGCAGGCCGTGCGGGCCTCGCCCGAGGAACTCCAACGCGATGGCATCGAGTAGTACGGAGTCAGACTCCACTCCGCCCGTCTCACACCCCCGGCGCCCGGGGCGGGGGGGGGGGGTGTACGGCGGGGTGGGGGGGGTCTGCGGTAGCCAAGCCCGGGGGGCGGGCGGGGGCGG
>JAEUHZ010000012.1 GCA_016795205.1 Planctomycetota bacterium
CGCCCCGACGAGCGGCACGCGCTCGCAGAAGTCGACGAGGCCCTGCAGCAACGGCTCGACGCTGGCCTCGCGGAACGCGGGGCCGACGTCCTTGTGCGTGCTCTGCGCTTGGTTGCGGTAGTGGGGGAGCTGGTCGAGCGCTTCCTGCACGCGCCGCGGGCGCGGCAGCGCGCCGTCGAGCTCGGCGATGCGCGCGACGAGCGTGCGCAGGCCGCACTCGGCGGGGAGCTGCGCTTCGAGCCCGTCGAGCGTCGTGCGGAAGGCTCGGGCGACCGCGTGATCGCTCTCGCGCAAGAGGCTCGCGCAGGTGCGCGCCAGCTCGACCCAGTGGCCCAGCGACGGCCGCTCGAGCTTGGCGGTCGCGCGCTCCAGCGCGCTCGAGCTCAGGTGCGCGTGCCGGCACGCGGCCCACAGCGAACCGGCCAGGATGCGCACGGCGAGCTCCCACGCGACCACGAGGCCCTCGTGCTGCGCCGCGCGTTCGCGGTGCATCAGCGCGCGGCCGATCGCGGGTTCGAGAGGCAGCGGGAGTCCCAGGCGTGCGAGCCGGACGTCGAGCATCGGGCGTCACGGTAGCACCTGCGGTGTGGGCGCGGTAGGTGCGCGCGTCTGGTGGAGAGGACGTGCGTCGCGAGTCCAAAGTGGCGTCAATCGAGGAAGCAAAAGGACGGCGGCGATGGAACTCGCCAGAAAACTGCGAGGTTCTCTCCACTGGCGTGGGACGCCGAATGGCTCGGAGGCGGTCCTTCTTCAGCCCCAAGGACCGACTGCCTCGAATCGCGGAAGTACCTTGCCCGCAGGCCGGGCGCACGCGACCGAGGACTTCTCCGTGAGGTGAAAATCGCCGTGAGTGATTAGGACACCTGTCCAAAAACAAAAACATCACCGTGTCCCGCATGGCCATAGGCGCCCGCTATCTGACGGCACAGGTCCAGGCCGACCTCGCCCGCAAGATGGTCTTCGTGGCCGGACCGCGCCAGGTCGGCAAGACCACGCTAGCTCGTGCTCTCCCGGGTGGCAATCGTGGCTACCTGAACTGGGACATCGGGGAGGATCGGGCGCGGATCCTCGCGCGGGAGGTGCCGAGCTCCAAGCTCTGGGCCTTCGACGAGACCCACAAGTACAAGAGCTGGCGCGGCGACCTTAAGGGTCTCTACGACGGCCGCCGCGCCGGCCAGCGCATCCTCGTGACCGGAAACGCCCGCCTCGACCTCTATCGTCACGGCGGGGACTCGCTGCAGGGGTGCTCGCCTAACGCGGCGAGCGGCATCCAAGCGCTTCAAAAAGCCATACTACACTGTAGTGGCTTCGACCTTTACCCCGATCGCCAATGTGCTACCCACACGATTGCAGAAGGCCCATTCTAAGGTGTAATTCCACGTGCGGGACGCAAGCCCAGAACGCCATTCCGTTGGTCGGGTGCTTGACCGATCCGGTACGACGAGCGCGCATCGGAGGCTCCGCCTATGTGGCCGCCGCCGCGCATTACGCGGGACCCGGCGCTTGGGGGGTCCCAGACACCGTCCCCCGCTCGACGCTTCACCGAGTCGGCCCACATATCCTGACACCATTCCCATACGTTGCCGTGCACGTCGTGCAGCCCGAAGCGATTTGGTCGGAGGCTGCCTATTGGCAGCAGGGAAACGGTCTTCCTGATGCTGAAGCTGCTGTTCGCCACTCCGCGCAGGTCTTCGGGGCGATCCCCCGTCCACCACGTCGTCGTCGTCTCTGCGCGGCAACCGTACTCCCATTGAGCCTCGCTCGGTAGCCTCAGCCAGCCTGTGCGACTCAACACGTCACGGCAATCGTCCCAACTTACCCCGGTCTTGGGATACAACGGGCCCCTTCCAGCGAGATCAAGCCAGTACCAGCCACCGATCCGCCGCCATTGAGCGTCGGTAAGTTCAAACTTCGACAAGAAGAACGGATCGAGAGCAACGCTAGTCAGTGAAGGTTCCTGTCGGTCAGCTTGATTCGCGGCAATAGGTACTTGCCCCCCGGGCAACAACACGAATATGATCCCGGTACTCTCTGTTATTCGGACCCGTCCCTCCGTCCCACGCATTGCACGCGTGCCCGACATCAGGTGAGAAAACTCCCACAAACCGGAATCAGGGTCGGGGCCGATTGGCACGATGCCGACTTGCGGCGTCAGCCGATCACCTCCTGGCCAAATCACGCCACGGTAGCGGTCGCTGGACGCGATGGCGTCGATCGCCTCGCGCCAGGCGCGTACCGCCGCGGGTTCGAGCACACTGGCCTGGGCGTGGGCGATCTGCTGCTCCAACCGACGTCGACCGTCCTGTAGCTTGACCAACTCCCGGTGCCACCAGCCGTCTTGGAAGTCTTCGAACTCCCAGATGAGGCGACCGCGGAGTGCTTCTTCCAACTCGACTACGCGGGCGGCGCGCGACGTAATGCGTTCCTCTTGCGCCGCTCGAAGCGCAGGGTCCGTCCAGCGCGCGCAAGCGTCGAGGAACCGCTGCTGGTACACCTCGAACTTCGCCCTATCCGCTTCGGGAGTGGCCTGCGATTCGTGCTGCACTTCGGTCCGTCCACTCTCGAACTGACCGCAGGAGTACAGAGCCCAGGCCAGAGTACGGTGAACGCTCGCGCGCTGTGCTTCCGTCGCGAGCGCGAGGGCTCGCCGTGCAAGGGCTACGCCGCGTTGCTCGTTGCCCGGCTCGAAGTAATCGGGGGAGACAAGCCGCCAAGCCATATCGTTCAGGCCGATTGCGTCCGTGGGCAAGGTCTCGCCCAGATCGGACTCGGCGTCGTGCTCGTCCGGCCATGTCTCCAGACCGAGCATCCGACGTTCCCACTGCAGCCAGCGGTGGGCGGACTCCAATTCGCCCCAACGGGGATCCGACCGCCGGTCGCTTTCCTGTTGTTCTAGTGATCGCGGCCGCGCGCGTTCCCGTAGACGAGCGAGTTCCGCGCCTGCTGCTCGCAGTCCGACACTCCATTCCTGGCCCGTTTCCGGATCAATAAGGACGTTCTCGATGAGCCTCTTGGCTTCTTCCCACCACCAAACGTGGGCGGGACTGACTTGCTGGCGCGCATAGTCGTAGACGTCGTCATCGAGTGAATCGAAGTACTCCAACTCGTGCATCAGATTCCGCATCATCCCTTTGCGAACCAGGGCAATCGCGCGTTCCTTGACCTCCCTCTCGCGCGCTGTCGCTTGCCGAGCGAACCACACTCCGTACCCTGCCGCGGACGCAAACAATAGGAGTGCAACCAGCACCGAGCGCTCGATGCGCTTACGGCGACGGACGACGTTGCGGGACGCGGCCATGAAGTCCAGCCCACGCGCATCGACGTCCAGCCGACCGGCCGCCAGCAGCTCCTCGCCGCGCCGCAGCTTCGAGGTCGAGTCGCTCCACATCTCGCGCCGTTTGCCGCTCGCGCGCCACGCGGCGGCGGCAGCTTCGATTTCGGCGCGCAGCTGGAGCACTTCGCGTTCGGACGCCAGCAGGTTCGCGAGGCGCGGCCAGGCGATCAGGAGGCGCTCGTGGGCGACCTCGATCGTCTCGTCGCGGCCATAGGCGGCGAGGACCACCAGGCGGCGCGCAACGAATGGCTGCGTTAGTGTGCGGATCTCGTCGGGTGTCGCTCCGAGTTCGGACGCCAGCGTCGCGAGCGCCACGCGGCGGCGGGTGAAGCGCTCGCCCTCGTCAGTCGCGGCCAGCCCGCGGAACAGGCGGTCCACCCGCTTTTCGATCGCGGTGCCGGGCGACATGCTGGCCTGCGCGCACGCTTCGGCCAGCGCGGCCTCGGCCTGACGTTCGAGCGCGCCCGCCACTCGCCCCGCGTCTACGTAGCCCTGCTTCGTCAGTGCGCCGCCAAAGCGCCCGCGCTCGCTCCACAACGTCGTGAGGACTTGCGACAAGAGCGCCAGCGAGCCTGGCTCATCCGCGACGTCGGCCAGGATCGTCTCCGCGAGCCCAGCTTCGATCTGCACCCGGCGGCCGCGCAGCGGCTCGACGATCACGCGCGCAAGGCGCTCGGTCGCGATCGAGCCGATCGCGGCGCCGTGCTCGTCAAGGAACGTCCGCACGGACTGGTGCTCGAGCAGCGGCGCCAAGAGATCGGCGCGCGCGCTTGCGAGCACCACGGCGCCGGCGTCCTTCGCGCTCGCGGCGGCGGTGGCGACCAGCGTGAGGAACGCGCGGCCCTCCTCGTGGTGGAGAGGCAGCATCGCGGCCTCCTCCATCTGGTCGACGACGAGCACGGGTAGGGCTCCTTGCGCAGCGAGCCCGCGCAGGAGGTGCACGAGTCCGCGCTCGTGCGCTGCAGTCGACTTGGGCGGGATCGTCGCGTCGACCTCGCGCGACCAGCGCGAGGCTTCCTCCGGCGTGCCGCCGCGCGCGTCCGTCACGGCGCGCCGCAGCGCGGCGAGCGGGCGGTCGCCCGGCACGAGGACGATCGGCGTCAGCGCGCGGCCCGCGAGCGCCGCGCGGGCGCGCAGCGCGGGCACGATGCCGGCGCGCAGCCACGACGACTTGCCCGATCCCGAGGCGCCGTACACGAAGAGCGCCGAGCGCTCGCTGAGGCGGGCCAGCGCCGCCTCGGTCTCCTCCTCGCGGCCGAAGAAGATCGCGGCGTGCTCTTCGTCGTACGCGAGCAGACCGCGGAAGGGCTCCAGCGCCAGCGCGGCCGCGTTCGGCGCGGGCTCGCCCTCGCGGCGCGCGCCGCGCACGAAGAGC
>JAEUHZ010000022.1 GCA_016795205.1 Planctomycetota bacterium
CCTGGCCGGGTTCACGCGCGGCGCGGTGATCCAGCTCGCGCGGGACCAAGGGATCCCGGTCGTCGAGGAGCGGCTGGCTCGCGAGCTGCTCTACACGGCGGACGAGGCTTTTTTCACGGGCACCGTGGCCGAGGTGACGCCGATCACGAGCGTCGACGGCAAGCCGGTCGGCGACGGGAGGCGCGGCCCGGTCACGGCGCGGCTGCAGGGCACGTTCTTCGCGTTGGCGCGCGGGGAGTCGCCCGACCGGCACGGTTGGCACACGCCTGTGCGTTCCAGAATCGTGACATGATCGGTACGGCGTTGGCGCGGGGACGACGATCCAACCATTGAGGCGCGGCTCTGGGTGACCGGAGGCCGTGGTACACCCCTTGCCTTGGACGGGCTCCCCTGCCTGGAGCCGTCATGATCCCGCTCTGCCCACTGCTTCTCGCTCTACACGCACCATCCGATCCGGGCATCCAAGACGCGTGGGAGTCGTTGATGCGGGTCCGCGCGCACTACGACGCAGTGCTCGTCGAACTCGAAGCCGCAGCGGTCACACACCTGGACTCCGATCAGCGCTCCAGCCGTGCACGCCTTGTCGAGGCCCTACGGGTCTATCGGGAGCGGGAGGACTTCGGGCGTGCCGACAACCCGAATGGGCGCCAGCCGTGGTTCGTCGATGCCGAGGGGCGCCGCTGCGCCGTCGCGGAACTGCTCCACGTGACCGGTGAGCACGAGACCATCGAGCGCGTCCGCGCCACCGACAACCACGCTTGGATCCTGGATCTCGCCGGTGACGCAGCCTTCGAGGCTTGGCTGACACGCAACGGGCTGGAGTTCGATGAGGCGGCCCGTATCCAGTGTCCCGCGTTGTTCAATCCCGCGGCCTACGATGCCGTTCCGAGTCCTTCGAGCGGGGGTCCTCCGCCGCCCGCTGGCGGCAGCTACGGCGGCCCTGCCGACACCGTCGGATTGACGGGCGGTGGGGGTGGGCCGCCCCCTCCCAGTGGCCCGGGTTCGGCCACCGGTGCCCCCGGAGCGGTCACTCCTGGATCCAGCCGGACCCCGGGCGGCGAGCCGCTGCGCGGGGGTGGCCGGCCCACGGCGCTGGGGCTCTCGACGACCGAGGACGACAGCTGGTGGCTGTGGTGGGAGTACTCCAAGGCCGAGTTCCTCGTCCCCAACCGCCTGAGCTTGGCGAACGCGCCGACGACGGGCGACGACGTAGCTGGTGCACTCCGCGAGGCGATCGAGCGCACGCGCCGCAGCGAACTCCCGCGTTTCGTGGAAGCTGCGCGCTCGTCCGACGCCTGGATCCGGGCTGCGGCTGCGACCGCGCTGGGTGCCAGCGGCGGCCGAGACGCGCTGGAGCCGCTGGTGCGCCTGCTCGACGACCCGAGCCAGGACGTACGGCACCGAGCGCTCTTGGCGTTGGGCGCGACCGGCACGACCTCGGCGGTCATCACGCTGCTCCGGATCGCGCGTGAGGGGACGCATGTCGAGGGCTCTCGCTCGCGGATCTCGCCCTACGCGCGCCCGCTGGCGGTCGTGGCGCTCGGCCTCGCGCTGCGCGCGGGCTCGGAGCAGCGGGTGGACGCGGCACTGCGCACGCTGGTGGGAGAAGCGCGGGGCTCGGAGCGTGAAGCCCTGGCCATCGCGACCATGTTCCACCACGTGCTCTTCCCGAGCACGAGCCTGGAGGAGCTGGCGCTGGAGCTGGCGCTCGACGAGCGCGAGTCACCCAGCGTGCGCTGCCGCGCGGTCGAGGCGTTGGCCTCGGCGAAGGATCCGAAGACCCTGGCGAAGCTCCAGACCCTGCTCTCGGGACCACGCTTGGATCTGCGCCGCAGCGCGGCGCTGGCGCTGGGTGCGACGCGGGAGCTCGTGGTGCTGCCGGCCCTGATGACCGCCTTCGAGCTCGAGGCCGAGGTGCTCACGCGCGGCTTCGTGCTCATCGGAATCGGCCGCCTGGGCGGGGCGAAGGCGCACGCCTTCCTGTCGAAGATCCTCGTGGCGGGCGAGAGCGGACAGCGGCGTTGGGCGGCCCTTGCGCTGGGCGTCCTGGCGCGCGAGACGGGTGATCCCGAGACTTCGAAGCTCCTGCGAGGCGCGTTGGAGCGCGAGAAGAGCGCCGAGGGCCGCGCAGCCTACTGGCTGGCGCTGGGACTTCTTCGCGACGAGCTTGCCATCGATGCGATCGCAGAGCCGCTGGCCTCCGCAGCAGATCCTCGACAACGCATGTACGCGGCGACGGCGCTGTCCCTCTTGGGGGGCGCGCGTTGCGCGGCGGTCCTGCGCGAGCGTTTGCCGCGGGAGTCGAACCCCCTGGCCCTGGTGGGCATCTCGCAAGGACTGGGGATCCTGGGTGAGAACCAAGACGTGGTCGCGATGCGCGCCGCGTTGAACCTGCTCGCGGAGCCGGGGCTGCAAGGTGTTGCGGCGACGGCGCTGGCCTTCCACGGGACTCCGGAAGCGCTGGCGCAGCTCGCCGAGCTGTCGCGCGCTGACCATGGGACGCGCGTGCGCAAGGCCGCGGCCATCGAGGGCTTGGGGCTGATGCTCTCGCGCGGCGATCCGCTGCGGCTCACCAACCTGTCGCGGCGGATGAACTACACCGTCATGCCGGACTGGGCGGCAGCGATCTTCCAGACGACGCTCTGAGCGAGTTCGAGGGCGGCTCGCACCGCCTTCGAGAGAGGGGCGCGCCGCGCGGTACACACCGCGCGGCGCGCTGTCTTGGCCGCCCGCGTCGTGCGTCAGCGCGGCACGATCCGCGAGCGCAGCAGCCGGTCCGCCGGGCCGCGCGAGGGGACCAAGATCGTGGCCACGATTCCCGCAGCGTGGAGGCTGGCCGCGACGGCGAAGAGGGTCCACCCCGCCCACGGCAGGACGCGCAAGAGCGGCAGCGATCCGGCATAGGCTGCGGTGAGCGGCAGGGCAAACAGCGCGGTGCGCAGCAGGCCGAAGGGACGCCCCGCCCGCCGGCCGTCGCGGCGGCGGATCGAGAGGCCGAACAGGCGGAACGAGAGGCCGCCCGGCCAGATCAGCGCGGAGAGGAATGCCAGCAAAGTCCACAGGGCGGTGCCCAAGGCCACGAAGATCGGCACGAACGCGGCACGCGGCAGCGAGGAGAACGGCTCGATCTCGGCCACGATGCCCGGTCCGCGTTGGGCCAAGATCTGCGCGCGGGCGGCTTCGCACTCCTCCACGGTCGGGCTCGGGGCGAACTGGCGGGCGAGGGCGATCTGCGTCTGTTCCTCCGACCCGAAGTCAGCGGTGAAGTTGGGTCCGAAGCCGTGGGAGGCCTCGTAGGAGGCGAGAACATAGCGCCAGCCACGCGACTGCTCGTCGAGCTCGGGCCCGGAGGGAGGCGGAGCGGAGCGTCCTTTGAGCTCCTCGCTGCTCACCGCGGTGCGCCCGGCCTCCAGCTCGCGGAGCACGCCGCGCAGCTCGACGGCCCTCGGCAGGAAGGTCGCGACGACCAGGAACAGGACCAGGCAGAAGGCCGTGAACAGCGTCAGGATGAGCGTGCTCACCGCGAGCTGGGCGGACCGCGCGCGCACCTCGACGGTGGCTGGGGCGGACTGACAGGCCTCGATCGCCGCGCGCGCGGCACCCAGATCGCGGTAGGGCTCCGCCGCCCCGGTCAGCGCGCGCACGAGTCCTTCGGCATGCACCGGCAGGTCAGGCGGCAAGGCACGGTCCGGACCGATGCCGAGGAGCCCCTGCGCGGTCGTCCCCAGGAGACGGACGGCGTCTTGATCTTGCGGGCTGGCGGGCACGGGCTCGTCCAGGAGGCGTGCGCGCCAGTTGCGATCGACCCAAACCTGGTTCGGCGACCAGGAGAGCGGCGCGCCGGCCTCCTGCTCGCAACGCGCGAGTTCCTCGGCCAGGGCGGCCAGGATGCGCTCGACCATCGGCCACTCCAGTGGCTCACCACGCGCCACGAGGGCCGCCAGACTCGTGCCGCCAGGTGATTCGAACACGTCCGCGACTTCGCCCTGGGTGCGCAGCGATTCCAGCCACCGCAGCCGTTGCGGACGGCTCAGCGAGCGCCGGGCCTCGCTCGCCACCGCGCCGGAATCGCGGAACTGGATCCAGACGCTGCGCTCCAGGCGCTCGTCGCGCGCCGCGAGGAGCGCGCCACTGCCGGTCTCGCCCACGAGGCCGGCAACGCGGTACTCACCCAGGCGCTCGGGCAGCCCGGCGCTGCGCACGGGCACGCTTTCGGCGGGTGGCGTGGTGCGCCGCACGCGACGGAACGGGATCTGTGCCTGGACGACGCGCGTGCCCGTCCACAGCTCGTAGGGTCCGCGCCAGCCGTTGCGGCGCCGCATCGTGGAGAGGCGGAAGGCGACCGCGCCGAGTGGCACCAGGGGCGAGAGCAACGCGTACGTCAACGCGTCCTGCGGCAGGAAGTGCAGGGGGATCAGCAGGAGGAGAGCGACGGCCTCATAGAGGAAAGCCCGCGGAATGGCGCGCACCCACAGCGCCGGTCCGGGCCCGACCGCGGCGATGCGCAGGCCCAGCAGCCACTTGCCGATCGTGGCGGCGAACAAGCCCTCCGCGAGCGCGAAGTACACGATCGGCAGGGAGGCCATGGCCAACTGGGTGCCCAGCGGGATGGCGCGCCACGGACGCTCCAAGTCCGCGGGGTGCAGGTCCTTGGAGGTCTGGAGCAGCGTGCTGATCGAGCTGGAGACGAAGAACAGGATCGAAGCGTCGACCACCCAGGCTCCGAAGCGCCGAGGGATCGAGGCCGCCGCGGCCGCGCTGCTCGAGAACGGCAGCAGCGCCGTGCGGAACGCCTCCAGGTCCCGGTAGCGCTTGTCCGGGTCGCGCTCCATGCCGCGGCGCACCACGCGCTCGAGCTCGGTCGGGATCTCGGGGCGAAGCGAGCGCATGCGCGCCGGCGCCTCGGAGAGGATGCGCGCCAGCACCTCGCCCACGTTGTTCCCGCCGAACGGCGCGCGGCCAGTGAGCAGCGCGTAGAGGGTCGCTGCGCACGAGTATTGATCGCTCTTGGCATCGACGGTCCGGCCGCGGATCTGTTCCGGGCTGGCGTACAAGGGCGAGCCCAGGAACTGGCCGGATTGCGTGAGCTCGATGTCGCGCTCCAGGGTGCGTGACAATCCGAAGTCACCGATCTTGACCTGCCCGTCGGTCGTGACGAAGCAGTTCGAGGGCTTGACGTCGCGGTGGATGACTCCCGCCTGGTGCGCCGCCTCCAGGCCGTCGATCACGTCGATGGCCCAGCGCACGGCCGTCTCGATCGAGATCGTCTCGCCGCGCGCGATCTTGTCCTGGAGCGTCTCGCCGCCGACGAGCTCCATGGCGATCGCGGGCGATCCGTCGACCTGGTGCGCGCCGTAGACGAAGACGCAGCGGGCGTCGGAGATGGCGGCTGCGAGCCGTGCCTCGCGGCGGAAGCGCTCGAAGGCCTCGCCCGAGACGGACAGCTCGGCGGCCAGGACCTTGAGCGCCACGACGCGGCCGGAATCGACCTCCTGGGCCTCGTAGACGACGCCCATGCCGCCGCGGCCGAGCTCGCGCACGAGACGGAAGCCGCCGGTGTGGCGCGGGAAGACGCTCGGCTGCGGGCCTTGCACTGGGCGCATCCTACGAGGGGGAGGGGGCTGGGTCGAGGGGGATGGTGGCGCGGAGGTGCGCCGCAAGTCATTGACCTTACGGGGCTAAGCGCTGGTCCCTGCGTGGATGTTGAAGGCAGATATGATGTCCATGTAGTATATGTCTGATATCACTCCCGCCGCCTCGAGCGGCCAGCCCCGCACGCCCATGGAAACTCGCAACACCTCCCACGAAGCCCAGTTCCACCCCCTGTCTGGCTACGGGATGCTCGCGCTCGTCCTGCTCCTGCCAATCGCCTGCGTCACGGCGCTGGTGTGGAGCGCGAACCTGCCCGGCAACCAGGCGCCCGAGCCGGCCGTGGTCGCGCTGGCGATCCCGACCCTGGTCCTGTGGGTCTTCCTCCTGCCCGGCTTCTTCATCGTCGAGCCCAACCTGGGCCGCGCCCTGGTCCTGTTCGGGCGCTACCGCGGGACCGTTCGGACCCCGGGGTTCTACTGGACCAACCCGTTCACCTCGAAGAAGAAGATCTCGTTGCGGGCTCACAACCTGAACGGCAAGACGCTCAAGGTGAACGACCTGCTGGGCAACCCGATCGAGATCGCGGCGATCGTGGTCTGGCAGGTGCGTGACACGGCGCAGGCGCTCTTCGACGTCGAGGACTACCTGACCTTCGTCGACACCCAGAGCGAGTCCGCGCTGCGCATGGTCGCCTCGCGTCACCCCTATGACGACGGCCAAGCGACCGAGGTCGACACGACGTTGCGCGGCAGCGCCGACGAGGTCTCCGTGGAACTCCAGCGCGAGTTGCAGGTGCGCCTGCAGATCGCCGGCATCGAGGTCATCGAGGCCCGCCTCTCGCACCTCGCCTACGCACCGGAGATCGCCGCCGCGATGCTCCAGCGCCAGCAAGCGACCGCGATCATCGCGGCGCGCAAGCTGATCGTCGACGGCGCCGTCGGCATGGTCGAGATGGCGATCGAGAAGCTCGGTGCGCACAAGGTCGTCGAGCTCGACGACGAGCGGAAGGCCACGCTGACTGGCAACCTGCTCGTGGTCCTGTGCGGCCAGCAGAATGCCCAGCCGGTCCTGAACACGGGCGGGCTCTACAACTGAGGTCGCGGTGACCGAGCGTGTTCAGCCCGGCCGGGAAGCGCCCGAGGAACCCGAGGACTCGGGGCGCAAGGCCTTCCTGCTGCGCCTCAGCCCGGAGCTCCATGCCGAGCTCCGGGCCTGGGCTGCGCAGGAGCTGCGCTCGCTGAACGCGCACATCGAGTGGCTCTTGCGAGAGGCTGTGAAACGGCGAAGGTCGAGGTGAGCGCGACCCCGCGCCTCACCAGTAGCGCTCGAAGTGCAGGTTCCCCGGCGCCCTGGCCGTGTCGAGCACGAAACCACGCGCCTCGAGCAGCGGGCGCACATCGTCGACCATCGCCGGGTTGCCGCACAGCAGCGCGTGCGTGTCCTCGGGCGAGAGCGACTCGCCCGCGACGTGCTCGAACGTCGCGGGCTCGAGCAGCGACTGCACGCGGCCGCGTGCGCCCCGCCAAGCGCTCGACGCGGGCTCCCGCGACGTGATCGCGGCGTAGGCGATCGAGGTGTCGGCGGCCGCCGCGGCGGTCCACTCGGCGTGGTACGCGAGGTCGGCCGACTCCCGCGCACCCCACAAGACCGTCAGCTTGCGGAATCGTCCGGTGCCACGATAGCGGCGCAGCATGGAGACGAAGGGCGCGATGCCGGTGCCCGTCGCGACGCACACCAGGTGACGGCCCGCCGGGATGCGCTCGAGCGTGAAGTGGCCCTTGGGCGCGTCGTCGCACCACACACGCGCTCCCGCTTCGAGATCGAAGAGGCGCGGAGTCAAGACGCCGCCCGCGACGAGCGTCAAGCACAGCTCGTAGGCCTCGTGCTCGTCGGGCGACGAGGCGATCGAGTACGAGCGCTTGTTCCAGCGTACCCGTGTCGGAGGCTCCCCGGCGGGATCCTCGGGCTTGGGCCAGCCGAGTTGGATGAACTGGCCGGGCTCGAAGCGCGCCACGGCGCCCGAGTCGGGGCGGATCCACAGGAGCCTCACGCCCGGGCTCACGTCGCGGCGGCGCGCGATCGTGGCGTTCCAGGGGATCGGCGTGGCCTGCGTCATCGGGAGCGGCCACGTGCGTGCTCGGCGGCCAGGGCGCGGTAGCGCTCGGGCGTGCGGCGGATCACCTCGACCTCGCGCTCGGTGAGGGCGCGCTTCACGACGGCTGGGACGCCGGCCACGAGCGAGTGCGGGGGGACGATCGTGCCCTCGCGCACCAGCGCACCGGCGGCGACCAGCGACCAACTCCCGATGCGCGCGCCGTCCAGGACGCGCGCGCCGATGCCGATGAGCACGTCGTCCTCGACCGTCGCGCCGTGCACGGTCGCCTGGTGGCCGATCGACACGCGCGCGCCGACGAGGACTGGGAACTCGCCCAGGGTCCCATGCAGCACCGCACCGTCCTGGACGTTGGAATCGTCGCCGATGTGGATCGCGTGGACGTCGCCGCGCAGCACCGCGCCGTACCAGATCGAGGCGCGCGCGCCGATCTCGACGTCACCGATCAGGGTGGCGGTCGGCGCGACGAACACGCCCGGGCCGAGCAGCGGGGAGCGATCCCCGTAGGGGAGGAGCAGGGGTTCGGGACGCACGCGCACGGCTAGCATAGCGACGCCGCGACGCGCCGATGCCCCTCTCTCCGCTCCCGATCGACGCCGTGCTGCCCGAACTCGTCGCGGCGCTCGCCGAACGCTCCTGCGCCGTCCTCGAGGCGCCGACCGGCGCGGGCAAGACGACGCGCGTGCCGCCGGCGCTCCTCGACGCGGGGCTCGCGGGCTCAGGGCGCGTCGTCATGCTGGAACCGAGGCGCCTCGCGGCGCGGGCGGCGGCACGGCGCATCGCATCCGAGCGTGGGTCGGAACTAGGCGCCGAAGTCGGCTACCACGTGCGTTTCGAGAAGCGTGCCTCGCGCGACACGCGCATCCTGGTCGTGACCGAAGGCCTGCTGGTCCGCTACCTCCAGGACGACCCCTTCCTGTCGGACACCGGCGTCGTGGTCTTCGACGAGTTCCACGAGCGCAGCCTGCACGTCGATCTGGCGCTGGCCCTCACGCGGCGCGTGCAAGCAGAGGCCCGCCCCGACCTCAAGATCGTCGTGATGTCGGCCACGCTGCGCGCCGCGCGCATCGCGACCTGGCTCGGGGACGCGCCCGTCGTCCGGAGCACCGGACGGCTCTTTCCCGTCGACGTGTCGTACCTCGAGCGCGAGCCCGACCGCTTCGTCGATCGCGAGGTCGCGCGCGGGATCGAGCAGGCGCTGGCCGCGACGGACGGCGACGTCCTGGCGTTCCTGCCGGGAGTCGGCGAGATCCGCCGCACGAAGGCAGCGCTCGCGACGCTGGCGGAACGCCGCGGTGTGCGTGTGCTCGAGCTCTACGGCGACCTGCCCGCGTCGGAGCAGGACGCCGTGCTGCGCCCCGGCGGAGCGCGCAAGGTCGTCCTGGCGACGAACGTGGCCGAGACCTCGGTCACGGTCGAGGGCGTGACCGCGGTCGTCGACTCCGGCCTCGCGCGGCGTTTGCGCTTCGATCCCGGCGTCGGGCTCGATCGTCTGGAACTCGTGCGCATCTCGCGTTCGTCCGCCGACCAGCGCGCGGGTCGGGCGGGCCGCACGCGACCCGGTGTCTGCTTGCGGCTGTGGACCGCGGGCGTGCAACGCTCGCTCTCCGAGGAGGACGAGCCCGAGATCCGCCGCGTCGATCTGACAGGTTCGATCCTGCAGCTCCTGGCGTTCGGGGAGCGCGATCCGGCCGCGTTCCCCTGGTTCGAGGCACCCACGGCCGCGGCGCTCGAGCGCGCGCTGATGCTGCTGGAGCGGCTTGGAGCGCGCGACACGATGGGCCTCACGGACCTGGGCCGCACCCTGGCGCGCTTCGGTGCGCACCCGCGGCTCGCGCGGCTGCTCGTCGAGGCGCACCGTCGCGGGGTACTGTCCGACGGCGCGCTGGCCGCCGCCCTGCTCCAGGAGCGCGACCCGTTCCAGCGCAGCCCCGCGCAGCGCAACGCACGGCGCTCGGACAGCGACGTGGCCGACCGCGTGCGCGCGCTGCGTGCCTTCGAGCGTGGCGCGACCTCGCCCGCCGCGCCGGGCGAGGTCCACGCTTCAGCCGCGCGCTTCGTCCTGCGCGCGGCGGATGAGCTCGTCCGCGAAGCGACGCGCGCGCTGGGCGCGCCAGCGCGCGACGAGCACGACGAGCCCGCACTCCTGCGCGCGATCGCCGTGGCTTGGTCCGACCGCCTCGCGCGCCGGCGCGAGCCCGGCTCGCGCCGCGCCGTGCTGGAGGGCGGCCGCGGCGTGCGATTGGCCGATGAGTCGGGTGTCGTCGACCACGATCTGTTCGTGTGCGTCGACCTCGATGCCGGCTCCGGTGCCGAGGCGCTCGTGCGGCAGGCCTCGGCTTACGAGCGCGAATGGCTCGATCCCGCGCTCGTGCGCGAGGAACGCGCCGTCCTCTTCGACGTTGCCACGGGCCGCGTACGCGCGCTGCGGCGCACCTGCTACGGGACGCTGGTCCTCGAGGAGGTCGAGACTGGTGCGGCCGAAGAGGGCGAGCTCGCGCAGGCGCTGGCTGAGGCGGCTTCCGCTGACCTCGCGCGCTTCCTGCCGCTCGACGAGCCCGAGACGGTTTCGTTCCTGGCGCGCGTGCGTTCCTTGCGTGGTTGGATCCCGGAGCTCGGCCTGCCCAGTTTCGACGACGAGGAGCTGCGCGCCCTGCTCCCCGAGTTCGCGCGCGGCTGCCGTTCGCTCGCCGAGTTGAAGCGGAAGGATCTCGCGACGTTCCTCGCGGAGCGCCTCGCGTGGGAACAACGCCGCGCGCTCGAGAGCGACGCGCCCGAACGCCTCGAGGTACCGAGCGGCAGCCACGTGCGCCTGGCCTACGAGCCCGGCCGCCCGCCCGTCCTCGCGGTGCGCATCCAGGAGCTCTTCGGTCTGGCGGAGACGCCGCGCGTCGCACGCGGTCGTGTGCCCGTGCTGATCCACCTGCTCGCGCCGAACGGCCGGCCGCAGCAGGTGACCGACGACCTGGCGAGCTTCTGGTCGAACGCCTACTTCGAGGTGCGCAAGGACCTGCGCGCGCGGTACCCGCGGCACGCTTGGCCTGAGGACCCTCGGACAGCGCCGGCGCAGAGGCGGCCCAAGCGACGCGGGTGACGGAGGTTTCGAGCGAGGCCGGCTTCGCGAGGACGGCTACGGCCGGTCGGGAGTGCGCGGACGGCATGCGACCCGCCGGGGGCTCAGGCCGTCTGGCGGATACCGAACCAACGCACCTTGCCCGCGCCGCCTTGCGGCACGAGCTCCCCCGCGTCGACGCGTTCCTCGACGAAGCGGACGACCTCCGCGAAATCACAGTCATCGAACGCGATCACCGCTCCTGGCGCGAGGCTGGGACGCCAGGCCTCGTAGTCGGCGCGCACGGCCTCGTAGCGGTGGTCGCCGTCGACGAACAGCAGGCCGACGCGCGGCCCCGTCCAGGCTCGGGCGACCGAGACGGAGGGCAGCGTCACGACGCGCACGTGCGCGCCGACCCCGCTGCGGGCCAGGTTCGCGTAGAGGTGCGCCATGTCCTCGCGCCCGAAATGCCCGCCGCGCGGTCCAGTGAACTCGGCGTGCGGGTCCACGCTGTACACGTCGGCGCCGGATCCATGGCGCGCCCCGAGCGCGAGGGCGACCGTCGAGCGGCCGCGGTAGTTGCCGATCTCGACCACGCACTGTACGCGCGGCACGCGCGCGGCGAGCTCGTGGAGCAGCGCGAGCTCCTCGCGTGACATCCAGCCTTCGACGTCCTCGGCGAGCATCAGGTCCGCTTCGACGGCGGAGGGAGCAGAACGCGTCGTCATGTCGGCCTCCTCGGCGTGATCGGCCCCGGGCTTGAGCGCGGCCAACCCGGCATGCAGCGCGGTCCCGGATCAGGCCAGGCGCGTCGCGATCCAGGCACCCAGCGCTGCGAGCTCCTCGACCGCGATCTCGTGACCCATGCGCCATTCGCGCTGCGTCACGGTCGCGCCGAGGGCCGCGAGGCGCTCGGCCAGCTCGCGCCCGCGCGCGGGCGGCACGAGGCGGTCCTCCGTGCCGTGCGCGACGAAAGCCGGGAGCCCACGATTCGCAGCGACGCTCTCGGCCTCGAGATGCACGTTGCGCGCCAGGAACGTCGACAGCGCGAAGACGCCGGCCAGCGGCTTCTCGTAGCGCAGCGCCGTGTACGCCGCGAGCGCGCCGCCCTGGCTGAACCCGCCGACCACGAGGCGGTTCGACGGCACGCCGCGCGCGAGCTCGCGCTCGATCAGCGCGCGCAACTGCACGTCAGCCCGCGCGAGGCCCGCGGGGTCGCTCGTCTCCGCGCGCCACAGGTCCTCGGGGCCGACGTCGAACCAGGCCGTTCGCCGCTCGCCGCCCGCGATTCCGAGCGAGCGCTCCGGCGCGCTGGGCAGCACCCAGCGGATGCGCCGCTCCACCGGCACGAGCATGGCCGGGACCATGGCGGCCAGCTCACGCCCGTCGGAACCGAGGCCGTGGAGGAAGATCACGGCTGATCGCACCGGCGCTTGGGGCTCGATTTCGACGACGGGGACGGCGGTCGCGGGCGCGTTCATGCCGCGACAGGCTACCCCGCGGCGCTTCCCCGAAGTTACGCCTCGCGCGAGCCGCGGAGGCTGGGGAGACTGCCGGGGCATGAAGGACACGTTCGTCGCGACCGAGCCCTGGAACCCGACCCGGCCGCACGTGCTCGTCGTGTGCTGCTCCGATGGGCGCTTCCACCAGCCCATCACCGAGTTCGTGCGCGTCGTGGTCTCCGACCGCTCCGACCTCCTGGCGGTTCCTGGCGGGCCGGTGATCCTGGATCCGTGGGCCAGCTCGTTCGACGAGACGCGCGTGTTCGACACGGCGTTCGACCTCTTCTTGCAGTACCACGACCTGAACCAGTGCTGGCTCATCGCCCACGAGGGCTGCGCCTACTACCGCATGAAGCAGCCGGGGCTCACGGATCGCGAGTACGAGGTGCTGCAGTACCGTGACCTGCGGCGGGGCGCGCAGATCGTCGCGAATCGCGCGCCGCACCTGGCGATCCACCTGCGCTTCGCGCGGCTCGTCGCCGGCCGCATCAGCTTCGAGGAGGTCCTAGTGGAGCCAGCGGCGCGCTCGATCATGCATTCGTGATCGCCCCGGCGCGGCGGCGCAGCGCCGCACGCTGCCGAGCACCCTCATGGAGATCATGGAATCGTCCCCGCCGGTCGCCACGCCCCCCGAGCGCGTGCGCATCGTGGTCGCCGGCCGGGCCTGGGCGACGCCGGCACTGATCGGCCTCAACGCCTGCGCGTTCCTGTGGATGCTCTGGCGCGGCGTCGGGCTCTTCGGTCCGGACGGCCAACAGGCGCTCGCCCTCGGTGCAAACGAGTACCACGCCGTCCGACTCGAGGGTCAGTGGTGGCGGCTCGTGACGAGCACGTTCCTGCACGGGGGGATCCTGCACTTGGCGGTCAACATGTGGGCCTTGCGCGTGCTGGGCCCGTTCATCGAAGCCTATCTGGGTCCACCGGCCTTCCTGGCGCTGTACCTCGTGAGCGGCGTGGCGGCCTCGGTCGTCAGCATCCACTGGGATCACGACGTCGTGTCGCTGGGTGCGTCAGGCTCGATCTTCGCGCTGCTGGGAGCCCACTTGGCGTTCTTCGTCCGGCATCGGAGCGAGCTGCCACGTGCGGTGTTCCGCGCCCAGGTCCGCAACGTCCTGATGCTGATCGGCCTCAACGTGCTGCTGGGCCTCTCGATCCCGCACATCGACAACGCGGCCCACCTCGGCGGCCTCGCCTGGGGGATCCTGGGAGGCTTCCTGCTGGACCGCGACCTGCTCGCCGTGCCGCGCATGGGGATGCGCCGCTGGCTGGGAGCCGCCGGCCTGGCGCTGTTGATCCCACCGCTGGCGTTCGCGGTGGGAATCGCGAGCGCGCTCGTTCACGGACGGGGCTGACTCACGGGCCGAGCGGCGCCCGCAACGAGCGCCAGGGCTCGTCTCGCGACACGTCGATCAGCGCGGGGCCCTCGAACACGGCCGGCGACAGGATCGCCAGGAACACGACCGGCTCGCGAAAGTCGTTGTAGGTGCCGTGGACCTCGTCGCGAGGCACGTGCGCCACGTCACCCGGACCCAGCACGCGCCGCTCGCGGCCGACCCACTGCTCGGCGCGACCGGAAACGTAGTAGAGAGCCTCCTCCAACGCCGGGTGCCGATGGAACGCGTGGCCCGTTCCGGGTGGCATCGTGACGCGCACGAGCTGGAGCGCCCGCGCCTCGGTCAACCCGACCCGGGAGAGCCACTCGTGACGGCCCCAAGGCAGGTCCTCGACGAGCGCCTCGCTCGACGTCACGAAGCGCAGGCAGGCGGCGCAGCTCATCGCCTGGCCTGCATGGGCAGGCGGATGCGCTTGAAGTCCTCGACCTGGGCCCTGATCGCGACCTCGGTCGGCAGACGCTCGGTCGAGCTCGCCCCGTAGAAGCCGGCCAAGCCGTCCACGCGCTCGATCACGTAGCGCGCGTCCTCGGGCATCGCGATCGGTCCGCCGTGACACAAGCAGAGCACGTCGGGACGCACACGGCGCGCGGCGTCCACGATCGCCTGCACGCGTTGCACGCTCGTGTCGAGCGTCTTGACGCTCTTCGCGCCGATCGTGCCGCCGCTCGTGCAGCCCATGTGCGCGACCACGATGTCGGCCCCGGCCTGCGTCATCGCGACGGCTTCGTCCTCGTTGAACACGTACGGCGTCGTGAGCAGGTCGAGCTCGTGAGCCAGGCGCACGACGTCGACCTCCATGCCGAAGCCCATCCCGGTCTCCTCCAACGTCGCGCGCAGCTCGCCCTCGATGAGCCCCACGGTCGGGAAGTTCTGGATGCCGGCGAAGCCGAGCTCGATCAGCTCGCGCAGGAAGAGGCGCGGAATCATGAACGGATCGGTGCCGCACACGCCGGCGAGCACGGGCGTCCGCCTCACGACCGGGAGGACCTCGTAGGCCATCTCCTTGACGATCTGGTTGGCGTTGCCGTACGGCATCAGGCCAGCGGTCGAGCCGCGGCCGGCCATGCGGTAGCGCCCCGAGTTGTAGACGATCAGGAGGTCGATGCCGCCGGCCTCTTCGCTCTTCGCCGACAGGCCGGTGCCAGCGCCGCCGCCGATGATCGGTTCACCGCGCGCGATCTGCGCGCGGAAGCGCGCCAGGATCCCGGCCCGCGAGTTGTCGTGCGCGCCTCGTGTCTCGGTGCTCATGGTTGCATCAGGTAGCGGACGGAGTTCTGGAGGATCGCGCGGAACGCGCCGTGCTCGTGCGCGCGCCCGTCGTGTCCCAAGGTGAAGCCCACGACCTTGCCTCGGCCGCGCGCGAGCGTCCACAGCACAGGGTACTCGGCGCCGCTCGACAGCGAGCGTCCGCGAGCCAGCGTCGTTACGCCGCGCGCGTCGGGCGCGGGCTCGAAGCGGTACAGCTCGTCCTCGATGCGGAAGGTCGCCGGCACGGACACGCACAGCGCGTGCCGGGGCTCGAGCACCGTGACGTCGAACGCGGCGAAGGCTTCATGACTCGACGAGCCGCCGCCACAGAGCTCAGCGTGCTCTTTCCAGTCGGGCCAATTGCGCCAGGTCGCCGGATGGAGCAGCAGCAGGCCGCCGCCCTTCTCGACGAACTCGACGATCGCGCGAGCGTCGGGCTCCGCGATCGGTTGGTTCGTCGACAGGACCAAGACCTGCGCGCCCGATAGCCGGAGAGCGAGGTCCGCAGTCCGGCCCGTGTACAGGACGTCGTCGCCGATGACGGCGGCCAGGATCGCGCGGTCCTCGCGGTCGAACCACCGGCCGAACTCGTGGCTCGATCCACCGCCAACGAGGACGACCTTCGCGGTCTGGCGCTCCGACGGCTCGGGTGCCGCCGCTCGCTTCGGCGCGCCCGGTAGCTCGGCCGTCAGCGCGACGATCGTCGGCGCGTAGCGGTTGTCGTAGCTCTCGAGGACGATGCTCGTGACTTGCTCGCGTCGCGCCGGCACCAGTGCGTGGTAGCGCACCTGCCCCCAACTGTCTTCAGCCAGGAGCTCCTCGACGTACTCGGATCCCGGCACGTCGTGGCGCGCAATCCAGTCGCCGAACTCGACGCCGTTCTTCAGCACGACCTCCTCTCGCCGGCCGTCGGCGTAGACCCAGGTCCACTTCACGATCGGCTCGAGGTCCTTGAAGTACGGGAAACCCCAGGCCGCGATGCCGCCCAACACGTGCACGCGCTCGACGAGCGCGCCGACCTCGACCTCGACGCGCTGCGGCATCTTCGTCTTGCTGTCCCAATCGGCGCGCAGGCCGCCCTTGAGGACGAGCACGTTCGATCCCGATGCCGTGCGCGCCGGATCGAGGATCTCGAACGGCACGCCGACGACGTCCTGGATGCCGAAGCGACGAAAGCGCATCGGGTTCGCGTCGCGCTTGACGTCGTAGAGGCCGATCGAGCTGTTCGCCGATGCGACCGGTGCGAGGTCGAGCACCCGGTAGCCCTCGGTGCCCATCGACAGGTAGGCGATGACATCGCGCAATGCCGTGGCCCCGAGCGCTTCGAATCCAGCAGGCATCAACGAGCGCCCGGTGTTCTTCAGCGCTTCGATCTCCGCGCGCTCCAGCTCGACGTCGCCGGTGGCGGACCGCAAGAGGATCGAGCGGTCCGTCTCGCGCGCCAGGATGCCGCTCACGATCTCGCCGTCCCTCGTCTCGGCGATCCACTCGGAGTAGCCAGTCTCCACCGCGCGGTTGGGGTCGAGGATGATCGGCAGCAGCTCGCGCGCGCCGTGCGCGCCCATGCCCGTGACGTCCGGACCGATCTTGCCGCCGACGCCGTTCGCGACGTGGCAACTGGCGCAGTTCGCGGCGAAGACCACGCGGCCATGCTCGGCGTCGCCGGGCCGATCGACCTCCGGCAAGAGCCTCGCGACGAGCTCGTCGATCGCTGCGCCGCTGGCCGTGGCTGCGCCCAGCAGCGCGAGCGCGCGCTGCGCGATGGCGCTGTCGGAGTGCGTGCGCAGTCGGTGCGTCCGCTGCGGACCGAGCGCGCCCACCTCGATCTGTGCCGATTCGATCGCGTCGAGCAGGATGTGCGACCAGCTTGCACGCGCGACGAGCTTCTCGAAGATGCGCGCCTGGACGGTGCTGGATGAGCCAGAGATCGCCTGGCACAGGACTCTGGCCGCAGCGACGTCCTCGAGCTTGCCGAGCACGTCGACGACCCCGAGCTGCGTGGGTAGCGCGACCGACGGCGCGAGCAGGGGGGCGGCGGCTACGATCGCCGCCGGGCGGTGCTCGGGAACCGTGATCAACGCGCGCAACGCGGCGACGCGCGACGCGTGCTCACCCGAGCTGTCAGCCAGCAGTGCGTGCAGGCGGGCAGAAAGGACCTCGACCTCGCGCGTCGGCCGTGCGGCGGGGACGAGTCGCGCCGCGACGGACATCGCCGCCATCGCGACTCCCAAATCCGGCGATGAGAGCAGGCGTGCCAGCGCTTGTGTGCCACCCGCGGCGACCGCGATCGTGTCCGCAGGGCTGTCGTCGAGCGCCTCGAGCGCTGCACGCGTGGCCCCGGGATCGTGCTCCGCGCCGGCCGCCAGGAACGCCAGCAGGGCCTCGAACTGCTCGTGGCCCGCCGACCGGGCCGCGCGTCGTACGACCTGTGCGACGAGATCGGCCGGCGCGGCGCTGCCGGCGTGTTCCAGCGCGCGCCACAACGCGGAGCCCTGGCGGAGCGCCACGCGCACGGCTGCGCTCTGCGACCAGGCGTCCTCGAGAATCGGCCAGGCGCGCACGACGGCGTCCGCGATCGCCGGCGTCGGGTCGCACTCGCCCAGCGTCACGAGCGCTTCGAGCCGCGAGCGGGAGTCGTCGGTCGTGGCCAGTGTGACTAGCCTGGCCTGGACCAGGACGTCCTCACGAGCCGGTGACGATGCGCCCGCGATGCGTGTCGCATTCCGTCGGACCCGCGCGTCGTCGCTCGCGAGGGCGATGGCGAGCTCGGGTGGCGCCAGGGCGCCCAGCTCGGCGAGCGCCCACAAGGCGTGGATGCGTGCCTGCGGGCTCGGCGAAGCCAAGGCACTCCGCAGCCCCTCGAGCTCCGCCGCGCCACCGCGCTCGACGAGCAGACGCTGGGCGGACAGCCGCTGCCAACGGTTCTCGTGAGCGAGGGCGCGGGCGAGCCCGGACGCAGGCGCGTGGGCCAGGCCTTGGGCGTGCAGGGGCCGGGCCGAGCCGTGCTGCACCCGCCAGATCCGCCCGTGAGTGCGGTCGCGGTCCGGACGCTCGGCGGCGTTCGTCGGTCCGTGCTTCGGTCCGCGCGTGTCGTTGTGCACGACGGCCTGGTTGTAGAAGTCCAGCACGTACAGTGCGCCGTCGGGCCCGACGCGCGCGTGCACGGGGCGGAACCACCGGTCCGTGCTCGCCAGGAACTCGGCCTCGCGCGCCTTCGTGGCCGTGAACGTGACGCCCTTCGGGGTGACCACGTCGTGGTGGACCAGGTTGACGGTGGGCTCGCTCACGAAGTGCGTGCCGTTCCACTCCGCGGGCCACGCGCCACCCGTGTAGATCGTGCAGCCCGACGCGGCCGTGAACCCGCCGACGAAGTCGATCTGCACGTAGGCCTGGATCGTTTCCGAGGAGAGGCGCACGACGCGGTCGTGGTCGGGGAGGTCGGTCCAGCTCTCGACCTGGCCGACGCGCGCGTCGGCCAGGACGCGCTCGGGAACGACGACGTGCCTCAGGTGCGCGCCGTTCGCCATCGTGAAGAACAACTCGCCCGCGTCGTCGAAGTCGAGGCCCCAGGTGTTCGAGCCGTAGCTCGACACCATCTCGATGGCGCTGCCGTCCGGCTTGAAGCGAAAGATGCCGTTCCCGATGTGGCCGAAGTCGCGGCCGGCGGCGTTCTTCACGTGGCGCGACGCGCCGCCGCTGTAGCCCTGCGTCGCGTAGATCCAGCCGTCGATGCCCCAGCGCAGGTTGCTGACCACCGCGTGCGTGTCGCCGTAGCCGAAGCCCGTGAAGAGCGTCTCGCGCGTCTCGCCGGTGCCATCGCCGTCCGTGTCACGGATGAAGAAGATGTCGGGTGAGGCGGAGACGATCACGCCGTCGCGATGGAAGACGAAGCTCGTCACGAGGTCGAGCCCGCCGCAAAACGTGCGACGCGAGTCCATCCGTCCGTCGCCGTCTGCGTCCTCCAGCACGACGATCTCGTCGTGCGGCGGGACGCCACTGAACTGCGACTTGTCGGGATAACCCGGCGTCAGCGCGACCCAGGTGCGACCGCGCGCGTCCCAGTCGATCGAGATGGGCTTCTCGATCAGCGGCTCGGCGGCGACGAGCGAGAGCCCGAAGTCGGGATGGACCATGATCGACCCGTGCGCGCGCTCGGGCGCGGTCGGTCCGCCCGGCGGATAGGCGAGCTGGGCGCGCTCCTCCTGCGACACGAGGAGATCCACGTCGTCGCGCCGGCCTGCCCAGGCGATGCCGCGCAGCACCAGCGCGCGCCACGCGGGATGCGCGAACGACGTCCACTCGTGGCCCTGGATCGAGACGAAACTGCGCGCCGGCCCCTGCTCCAGGACCCAGGCCTGTGGAGTCGCGTCGAACACGGTGTGGAAGCCGCGCGCCAGGATCCGTGCCGCCGGGTCGATCTCGAGGTCCCAGTAGATCTCGTCGTCGAAGCGCCAGCTCGCGATGCCACGCGTGATCGGGTGCTCCTTGTCCGTGACGTGGACGTCGGTCGGGCCCTCCTTGTAGCGTGCCCGGCCGTGCCTCCAAGCACCGCCGGCGACGCTGGCGAACCACTCTGGGTCGTCGCCGCACACGCCGTCGTGCAGGACCACGAGGCCGCCGCCGCGCGCGCGGAACGCGTCGAAATGCTCGCGCTCCGCGCCGTGGATCGACGCGCCCTCGGCGGCGTAGATCACGAGCACGTCCGTCTGCGCGAGCTGCGCGGCGCTCGGGAACGTCAGCGCGCCGTCGACTTCCGCGCCGCGCTCGCGCAGGAGCCGCGTCCACTCGTCGACGAAGAGCGCGTGCTCGTGTTCGCCCGGCCCGTGCGTCTTGGGTCCGCCACGCAGAAACACGCGCAACGGCTCCTGCGCGCCGCCGAGGAGGAGGGTCGCAGTCGCAAGGAGGGTCAGCATGGGATCGAGGAGCAGGGGGGCGCCGGCGACGCGAGCGCCGGAGGGTAACGCGCGCGACCCGCGCGCGTCAGGGCGCGGGCCAGACGATCACGTGCTCTGGCGCGACCTGCGGCGTGACGCGCAGGCCTGGCGCGATCCGTGCCGAGCGCGGGACCAGCGCGTAGGCGCGGATCCCGGCCCAGCGCAGCAGCGCGACCTGCGCCGGACCGGTGAGCTCGACGACCTCGACCTCGGCCGGTGCAGGGCCGCCCTCGAGCGTCAGGTGCTCCGGCCGGAACCCGAGGGTCGCCGCGTCGGGACCACCCGGCGCGGCGCGCGCGATACGCGTGCCGTCGGCGGCCGTCCAATGGCCGTCCTTGCGGCGCGCGGGAAGCACGTTCACCGGCGGCCAGCCCAGGAGCCGCGCCGCGGCGGGGGAGGCCGGGCGTGCGTAGACCTCGGCGGGAGTTCCGCTCTGCAGCACCACGCCGCGATCGAGCAGCACGATGCGGTCGGCGACCGCCAGGGCCTCGAGCGCGTCGTGCGTGGCCCACAGGACCGGCGTGCCGAGCGCCCGCGCCAGCGCGGGCAGCTCGAAACGCAGCTCCTCGCGCAGCTTGGCGTCGAGGTTCGTGAGCGCCTCGTCCATCAGGTAGAGCCGCGGGCGGCGCACGATCGCGCGGCCGATCGCGACGCGCTGCATCTCGCCGCCCGACAGGCGCCGCGCCGGGCGCTCGAGCAGGGCCTCGATGCGCAGGAGCTTCGCGGCCCACGCGACGCGCTCGGCGACCTCGCCCGACGGCCTGCGCCGCGCTGGCGCGCGCAACGGGAAGGCCAGGTTCTCGCGCACGGTCATCGAGGGGTAGAGCGAGAAGTTCTGGAAGACGAGAGCGATGTCGCGCTCCGCGGGCGCGATCTGCGAAGCGTCGCGCCCGCCGAGCTCGATCGTGCCGCCGTCGGGCGCCTCGAGGCCCGCGACACAGCGCAGGAGCGTCGTCTTGCCCGCGCCAGTCGGTCCGAGCAGCGCAACGATCTCGCGCTCGCCGACGGCGAGGCTCGCGGAGGCCAGCGCCGGCGTGCGCCCGAAGCGCTTGGCGAGTTCGCGGATGGCGAGCACGGGTGTCACGCGAGGCTCCGACCCGACTCGGGGTCGAACAAGCGGATACCGGTCGGGTCGAACGCGATGCGTGCCTCGGCGCCGCGGAGCGCTCCGCGGCGTTCGACGGTCTGCGCCAGCACCCGGCCATACGGACCCTCGACGTGCACGTGGCGCCACGGACCGGCCTCGGCGTCCAGCGCGACGCGTCCGGCGAGCGGACCGGTGGGGTCGAGCCGCACGTGCTCGGGCCGCGCGCCGAGCACGGCCGGGCCGTCGGGCGCCGCGTGCGCGAGCGGGATCCGCACGTCCGTGCGCGCGGGCTGGAACTCGCCGCGGTGCACGACGCCCTCGACGAGGTTCATGCCCGGGCTGCCGACGAAGCGCGCGACGAACAGCGTCGCGGGATGGTCGTAGACCTCGCCCGGCGCGCCGACCTGCACGATCTCGCCCTGCGACATGACGACCACACGGTCGGCCAGGCGCATGGCCTCCTCCTGGTCGTGCGTGACGTAGATCGTCGTGACGCGGTCCTGGAGCTGCTGCACGCGGATCAGCTCGCACATCTCGGCGCGGCGCGCGGCGTCGAGCGAGCCGAGGGGCTCGTCCATGAGCCACAGCCGCGGGCGACGAACCATGGCGCGCGCGAGGCCTACGCGCTGCTGATCGCCGCCGGACAGCGAGCGCGGCCGGCGTTGGAGCAGGTCTACGAGACCCAGTCGCTCGGCGACGCGCCGCACCGCCGCGTCGCGCTCGCCGTGAGAGAGGCCGGCGCACTCCAGCGGGAACGCGATGTTCTCGGCCACCGTCATGTGCGGGTAGAGCGCGTAGAACTGGAACACGAAGCCCACGTCGCGGCGCGCGGGCGGCAGGTCGGTCACGTCCGAGCCCGCGAGGCGGATGCGGCCGGACGTGGGCGACTCGAGGCCGGCGATCATGCGCAGCGTCGTGGTCTTGCCGCAGCCCGATGGCCCCAGGAGGACCACGAGCTCGCCCTCCTGGATCGCGAGGTCGGCGCCGCGCACGGCCGACGTGCCGTCCGGCCAGAGCTTGGCGACACGCTCGAGCGTCAGGAAGCTCATGGGCGCTCCGCCGCGAGCTTCCCGAGAACGATCTGCGCCAGCGTGGTGGCGATCACCACGAAGAACCCGGTGCGCATGCCGCCGGACCAGGCCGGCTGCAGCATGAAGGCGACGCCGACGGCCATGCCCACGAGGGCTCCGCGCTCGAGAGTGCGTGCCGTGCGCGCGCTCACTGCTTCACCGTCCCGAAGGTGACCCCGCGCAGGAGGTGCGAGCGCACGAGCACCGTGAACGCGACGATTGGCGCCACGAAGACCAGCGCGCCGGCGGCGACCTGTGGCCAGGGCATGCCCTCGATGTTCCCCTGCAGCCCGGCGAAGTAGGCCGGCACGGTGACGGCGCCCGAGCTGTTCAGCGTCATCGCGAAGCCGTACTCGTTCCAGGCCGAGATCAGGCAGAAGACCGCGGTGACCGCGATGCCCGTGCGCGCCTCGGGCAGGACCACGCGTACGAGCGCGCCGAAGCGCGTGTAGCCGTCGACGACCGCCGCCTCCTCGAACGCGCGCGGGATCTCGTCCAGGAAGCCCTTCATGAGCCACACGGCGAGCGACAAGTTGAACACCGTGTAGAGGACGACGAGCCCGAGGCGCGTACCCTGCAAGTCGAACGCGCGGTACATGAGCAGGACCGGAACGACCACCGCCAGCGGTGGCATGAAGCGCGTCGACAGGACGAAGAACAGCCAGTCCTTCTCGCCGGGCACGCGGAAGCGGCTGAACCCGTACGCGCACAGCGTCCCGAGCGCCACCGTCGCGAGCGTCGAGAAGAAGCCGATGATCGCGCTGTTCAGGAGGTGCTCCCAGAAGCTGGCCTGCGCGCCGGCGTGGACGCTGGCGAGATCCCGGAACGCCGACGTCGTGGCCTCGAAGCGCGGTGAATCCGGAGCCACAGGCGCCTCGGCGGCCGGGATCCAACGAGGGTGCTGGCTGATCGCGTCCGCGCGCTGCTTGATCGACGAGAGTCCCATCCACACGAGCGGCAGGCCGGAGAACAGGAGGCCCAGGACGATCACGATCCAGCGCAGCGCGCGCATCAGGCCTCCCTCGCTCGGCGCAGATGCTCCAGGTAGCGCGTGAACACGGTGGCCAGCGCGATGACGACGACCAAGACGACGCAGGCGAAGGCCGCCCCGAGCCCGACCTTCCCGTCGCGAAAGACGACCTGGTAGAGCAGCGTGGACAGGGTCTGCGTGGCCGCGTCGTTCGGGCCGGTCGTCGCCATGACGAGGTCGAACTGCTTGAGCGCGTCGGTGGCGCGCAGGAGCACGGCCAAGCCGAGCAGCGGCGCGGTCATCGGGAGCGTGATGCGCGTGAACACGCGCCAGCGCGATGCGCGGTCGATCGCGGCGGCCTCGTGGACCTGGGCCGGGATCGACGACAGACCGGCCAGCGCGATCAGCGTCATGAACGGCGTCCACATCCACACGTCGATCAGCACCACGGACCAGAACTTCAGGCCGCGGTCCGAGAGCCACTGTGGCTGCGGCAGGCCGAGCCCGCCCAGGATCTGGTTCAGCACGCCGTAGTTGCCGTTCAGCACGAGCGCGCCGAACAGGCCCATGACGGCCGGCGAGAGCATCATCGGCACGAGGACGACGGCCAGCACCGCGCCCTTGCCGCGGAAGCCGCGCACGAGCGCCAGCGCCAGCACGAAGCCCAGGACGAGCTCCGCGCCGACCGCGCACAGGACGAACAGCGCGGTGCGCCGCAGCGCCCCCGCGAAGAGCGGGTCCGTGAACACGCGCTCGTAGTTGGCCCCGCCGACCCAGCGCCAGTCGTCGCCGACCAGCTCGCGGCTCGTGAACGACAGGACGACGTTGTAGACGAGCGGGAAGACGTTGAACGCGACGAGCAGGAGCAGCACGGGGCCCACGAGGCCCCAAGCGATGCCCGCACCGCGGCGGCGGGCCGGTGCGCTGTCCGGGCTCATGCGGCGTCGGCTCGTCCTGTCCCCGTCACAGGAGGCCAGCGTCCTTCAGGATGCGCTCCTTCTCGATGGCGAGCTGCTTGAGCGCCTCTTCGGTCGGCAGCTCGCCGTCGACGGCCATGCCGACGTAGCGCTGCGTGACCGAGAGCAGCTCGTTGAAGACCGGCACGTTCCAGAAGTCGCGCATCGTGTCGACCGACTCGGCGAAGGGCGCGTTGTAGGGCGTCTTGGCGCGGAACTCGGCGCTGGCCAGGATGTCGGCATTGGCCGTGAAACCGGCCGGCTTCGTGATCCACTGCTCCTGCACGCGGCGCTGCAGGAACCAGGCGATGAACTTCTTGGCCAGTTCCTGCTGCGCGGGCGGGGTCTTCGTCGAGATCGAGAGGCCCTGGCCGCCCAGCGATGCGACGCGCCGGCCGGCGTGCGCCGGGACGACCGCGAAGCCCACCCTGTCGCCGAACTGCGCGTGGATTCCGGGAAAGAACGCGAAGTAGTTCAGGATCATCGCAGTCGACCCGTTCGTGAACGACTCGAGGACCTGGCCGTAGTCCAGACGCTCGGCGCCCTTGGGGCCGAGCTTCACGAGCCGCTTGTAGAACTCGATGGCAGCCGCGCTTTCGGGCGTGTCGAGCTCGCCTACGACCCTGTTGCTCGTCTCGGCGTGCCAGCGGCCACCGAACGCCCACAGGAGGTTCTGCACGCCCATCGTCAGCCCGTCGTACGAGCGGTCGCTGGGCAGCGAGCAACCGAAGCGCTTGGCGTCGGGACGCTGGAAGAACTCGGCGACCTCCGCGAACTCCTGCCAGGTCCCCGGGACCTGGAGCGCGCGGCCGAACCTGGCTTGGAACGCAGCCTGCTCGGCCGGATCCTCGAACCAGTCCTTCCGGTAAGCGAGCCCGACGGCGTCCGTCTCACAGGGCGCGGCAAACCACTTGCCGCTGCCCTCGGGGTACTCGCACAGGTACTTCGCCGCGCGGGGGTGGATCGTCGCAAGATCGACGACCGTCGGCAGCCAGTCGGTGAGTTCCAGGTAGAGACCTTTCGTCGCTCCACGACCGATCCACTGGCTGTCGCCGATCACGATATCGAAGCGCGTGCGCCCCGCGCCGAATTCGAGGAACACCTTCTCCTGGTAGGAGCCGAGCGGGATCTGCTCGACCACGACCTCGATGCCCGACTCCTTCTGGAACTCGCGGCCGAGCTCCTGGAGGCCGTCGGCCGGCGCCCACTGGAACCACCACACGACGAGCCTCTGCGGCGCCGACCCGTCGGCGCCTGCGCTCTTCGCCGGGTCGTCGCCACAGGCGGTGAGCAGCGCCGCCGACGCGGCGAGGAACAGGGTGGTCGCGAGGGCGGTCAGCTTCATGGTTCAGCTCCGGAAGTTCGGACGCGCGGCAATGTGCGCCAGGAGTTCGTCCGCCGCACGGTCGGCGAACGCGTCGTCGTTGATGTGCAGGTCGAGCTCGACGAGCGGCACGGCGCCGCGCGTCTCGTGGAGGCCGCGGAGGAGCTCGGCGCGGGCCGCCGGGTCGTCGAAGGGCTGTCCGGTGCGGTCGATGGCCGACAGGCCCTGCCGCGGAAACAGGACTACGGCAGGCCCGCGCGCCGCGGCCAGCTTGCGCCCGATCTCGCGGCCCAGCTCGCGGCACTCGGCCGGAGTCGTGCGCATCAGGGTCACGTTCGCATTGTGCCGGTAGAGCCTGCGGCCGCGAAAGCGCTCGGGAACGCTGTCCATTCCATGGAAGTTCACCATGTCGAGCGCGCCCACCGACACGACCTGCGGGATGCCCGCACGGCCGGAGGCCGTCAGCCGGTCTGGGCCAGCGCTCAGGAAGCCACCTACGAGCTCGTCCGCGAGCTCGGTCGTGGTCAGGTCGAGCACGCCGGCCAGCATGCCGTTCGCAGCGAGCGACTCCAGCGTGCGCCCGCCGCTGCCCGTGGCGTGGAAGACGAGCACCTCGCAGCCTGCCGCCTCCAGCCGCGCGCGGGCGCGTTCGACGCACGGTGTCGTGACGCCGAACATCGTGGCGGCGACGAGCGGCTTGTCGTCCGCGTTCGCGGCCAGCGCGCCGCCACGCGCCATGCCCGCCATCGCCTGCGCCGCGCGCGTGAGCACGGCGCGGCTGATCCGGTTGATGCCGGACACGTCGACGACGGCGTTCATCATCAGCACGTCGCTGGAGCCGACGTAGTGCGCGACCTGCCCCGAGGCCAGCGTGCTGACGAGCAGCTTCGGCACGCCGATCGGCAGCGCGCGCATCGCTGCCGAGCCGATCGTGCTACCCGCGCCGCCACCCAGGCCCATCACGCCGTCGAGCCGTCCGGCGGCATGCCGCCGTCGCGCGATGGCCTCGGCACCGCGTGCCGCCGCCGCGACGGCCTCGCCACGGTCGCCGCGTGCGCGCACGGCCGCGAGCGTGGTGTCCGCGGCCAGGAACAGGTCCGCGCGCGCGACGTCGGCCGCGACCTGCGGCTCGCCCAGGCAGCCGGTGTCGACCAGCTCGACCTCGACACCGTTCGCGCGCAGGATGCCGCGCACGAAGTCGGCTTCCCGACCCTTGGTGTCGAGGGTGGCGAAGAGGAGGACGCTCACGGGGGGGCCGTGAGGATAGGGGGCCGTGGGTCTCGCGACCACCCGCTCGTGCACGGAGGTCCGCCGCGAGCAACGGTTTGCGCGGCGCGCCGGATCCGCGCGTGGACGAGGCGGATGCGCGCCTCTAGGGTTCGCGCCTCGATGCAGAAGATCCTGGCGAGCCTGAACCCCGAACAGCGCGCGGCCGTCACGACGGCGCAGGGCCCGCTGCTCGTCCTGGCCGGCGCCGGGTCGGGCAAGACGCGCGTGATCACGGTGCGGATCGCGTACCTGCTCCACGGGGGCGTCGACCCCGCGAACGTCCTGGCGATGACGTTCACGAACAAGGCCGCGCGCGAGATGCGCGAGCGCGTCGCCGGGCTCGTCGGCAGGGAACGCGCGGAGGAGCTCACGGTCGGGACCTTCCATGCCTTCTGTGTGCGGCTGCTCCGCAGGCACGCTGCCGAAGCCGGGCTCGCGCGGTCGTTCACGATCTGCGACTCCTCGGATCAGCAGGCGGCGCTGCGCGGCGCGCTGCGCGAACTGCGCATCCCGGAGGCTTCGATCCAGCCGGCGGCGCTGCACGCGCGGATCTCCTTGATGAAGAACAAGGGCCTGTCGGCCGAGCAGTTCCTGGAGCGTGCCAGGGACGACCTGGACGAGCTGGTCGGCCGCGCTTGGCGGAAGTACGAGGAACACCTGGCGCGCTCGCGCACGGTCGATTTCGACGACCTGCTCACGCGCTCGGTGCAGCTCCTCGCGACGCACCCCTCGGTGCGCGAGTCGCTGGAGAGCCATTTCCGCCACGTCCTCGTCGACGAGTACCAGGACACGAACGGGCCGCAGTACGACCTCGTGCGCGCGATCGCTGGGCGCCATCGCAACCTGTGCGTCGTCGGCGACGACGACCAGTCGATCTACGGTTGGCGCGGAGCCGACGTGCAGAAGATCCTGGCGTTCGAAAGCGACTTCGCGGGTGCCAAGGTCGTGCGCCTGGAGACGAACTACCGATCGACCAAGGCCATCCTCGACGCCGCGAACCGCGTCATCGCGCACAACCCGACGCGCCTCGGGAAGACCCTCAAGGCCGCCGCGGGAGTCGGAGAGCCCGTCGCCACGCTGCGCATGGAGGACGAGGTCGCCGAGGCCGACCATGCCGCGCGCGAGATCGCCGAGCTCGTGCGCGCGAAGCGCTTTCGCTGGTCCGACTTCGCGATCCTGTTCCGCACGGCCACCCAGCCGCGGCCGTTCGAGGTCCAGTTGCGTGCGCGCAACGTGCCGTATGTCCTCACCGGCGGCATGTCCTTCTTCGACCGCAAGGAAGTGCGCGACGTGCTGGCGTACCTGCGCCTCGCCGCGAACGTGCGCGACGAGGTGTCGCTGCTGCGCGTGGTGAACGCGCCTCCGCGCGGCGTGGGCAAGTCGACGATCGAGAAGGTCGTCGCGTTCGCCACCGAGCACGGGATCAGCGCCTGCGAGGCCTTCGAGCGCGCGCGGGAGATCGAGGGCGTCCCCGAGTCGGCCGCGCACGCGGTCGCGACCCTGCTCGAGAAGCTCGCTCGCTTCGGCGCCGAGCACCCCGGTGGCAACCTGGTCGCGTGGGTGCGGCGCCTCGTCGAGGCCGTCGACTACCGCTCGGAGGTCGATCGCTGCTACCCCGACCCCAAGTCGGCCGAGGAGCGCTGGGCCAGCGTGGTCGAGGTGTTCGACATGGCCGAGAACCACGCCCGTCGCACACAGAAGCCGACGCTCGCGAGCTTCCTGGAGGCCCTGACGCTTTCGGCCGAGGAGGACCGCGCCGACGAGCAGAAGGAGAAGCGCGACGCGGTGGCGCTGATGACGATCCACGCCGCGAAGGGCCTCGAGTTCCCGCGCGTGTACTTGGTCGGCGTCGAAGAGGGGCTCTTGCCGCACCAGCGCGCCGTCGTCGAGGACGGCGTCGAGGAGGAGCGGCGCCTCATGTACGTGGCGATCACCCGGGCGCGCGAGCACCTCACGGTGTCGTGCACGAAGTCGCGCTCGAAGTACGGCACGCGCGTCGAGTCGCAGCCCTCGCGCTTCTTCTACGAGATGCTGGGGGAGAGGCCGCCCAAGGGCTGGATCGCGTGCGACGCGCGCTCGAGCGCCGAGAAGCAGGCCGATCGCGAGGCCGGGCGACCCGATCCAGCCGCGGCCGCGAAGAAGAAGGCTGCGAAGCAGCGGCGCGCCAAGGGCGCCCCACCGCGCGGCTTCCGGCGGGGTGTCTGAAGCGCGAGCCGCTTTCGATCAGCAGACTGCGCGCCGGGCGCGAAGTTGCCCACATGCGCCGTCGACGTCCTGACCCGCCGAGCGACGGAACTTGACGAACACGCCGGCCGCGCCGAGGCGCGTGCCGATCGCGCGCAGGCGCTCGGCGCTCGGACGCTCGTAGGCGACGCCGTCCACCGCGTTCCAGGGGATGAAGTTCAGGACCGCCCAGCGGCCGGCCAGCACGCGTTCGATGCGCGCGAGCTCGTCGTCGCCGTCGTTCACGCCGGCGAGCAGCGTCCATTGGACTTGGGTGGGGATGCCGCTCGCGCGCGCCTGTTCCTGGGCCAGCTCGACGAGCTCCTCGGGGTCGATCGCCGGGGCGCGCGGGAGCAGCTCGCGGCGTCGCGCGGCGTCGAGCGTGTGGAGCGACAGCGCCAGCGCGGGCTTGACCGGGTGCTCCGCGAGCCGCGCGAACAGGCGCCGGTCGCCCACGCTCGAGATCACGAGGTCCTTGCGGCCTAGGCCGCCCCATTCCACGAGCGCGTCGACCGCCGCGAGCACCGCCGCCAGGTTGTGCGCCGGCTCGCCCATGCCCATGAACACGACGCGCTTCACCGGCCCGCGGCGGCGGGCGAGCATGACCTGGGCCAGGATCTCGTCCGCCGCGAGGTTGCGCGCGAGCCCCTCGCGGCCCGTCATGCAGAACGTGCAGCCGACGGCGCAGCCGACCTGCGTGCTCGCGCACAGCGAGAGGCTGGGGAGCCGCACGGTCTCGACGCTCCGGCCGTCGGCCAGCCGCACGAGCAGCCGCTCGGAGCCATCGAGGCCGGGGTGCGCGGACTCGATCGTGGCCAGGCTCTCGAGCGCGCGCTGAGCCGCCGGCAGCGCCAGCTCCAGGCCGCGCGGGAAGGCCGCGTCGCCGCGCGCCCGCCGGGCGTCGAGCGGGCGGCCCGCCAGCGCGTTCGAGAGCGCGCGCCGCTCGTGCGCCGGCTTCGCGCCAGCCGAGCGCAGTCGTTCCAGGAGAGCCTGCACCACCCGGATCCTAACCGCGCGCCGAGGACGGCCCGCGCGGCGCGCCTACCCGGCGGCGAACGCGCGCCGGGCCGCGGCCCCGCCGCACCAGCCGGCCGCGAGACACACGGCGACCATGGCCAGCACGTAGCCACCGGCCGCCCCGGCCCCGCGCGACTCCCACAGGGCCAGGGTCTCCTGGTTGAACGTCGCGTACGTCGTGAACCCGCCCAGGAGCCCGACCGACAGGAACGCGCGCGCCGGGTCGGAGATGGCGCGCTGCTCGGCGTAGCCCGCCAGTGCGCCGAGCGCCAGGCACCCCAGGACGTTCACCGTGAACGTGCCCCAGGGGAACCCACCCGCGGCGGGTGCGCCGGACAGGTGCCAGACCAGGCGTCCGGCGCCGTAGCGCGCCAGCGATCCGAGTCCGCCGCCCAGGAACACCAGGAGTGCCGTGTTCACTCTTGCCCTTTCTCTTCGGGGATCGAGGCCCCGATGCGCGCGCGCTCGCGCGGATCGACGCGCGCGTCCTCGCGGCCGCGGCGCGCGACGAGCTCGGCCTCGGCCCGACTTCCGGCGCGCAGCGCAGCGTCGACCAGCGCGTCGTACGTCGCCGCCGTCGGGTCGAAGGCGACGAGCCCGTCGGCCAGGAGCAGCGCATCGGAGAGCTGGCGCACGCCGACCAGTGCCTCGAAGTCGCGCGCCGTGTCCTGTCGCAACCGTGCGAGGCTGCGCCGGGTCTCCGCCGGATCGCCCTGCGCGCTCACGCGCCCGTGGGCTGCGCGGCGCGCCGCGAAGTCGCCCAGCGGCGCCGTGAGCAGCGGTGCGAGGTCCGCGTACCTCCGGTCGGCGTAGAACACGTCGCGCAGGAGCGGCGCGAGCCGCGCGCGCAGCTCGCGAGCGCGCGCCGCGCGGGCCGCCGCGTCCTCGGCCGAGGTGGGGGGGTCGTCCGGGTCGACCTCGGCATCGTGCTCGTCATGCCCAGGCTCCGCCGCCTCCACGCGCGGCGCCAGGGCGTCGTAGGCGTGCAGCAGGCGCGTGTCGAAGCGCAGGCGCGTGCACAGGTCGAGCCAACGCGCGAACTCGGCCTCGTCGGCGCGCCCCGCGACGATGCGCGGCTCGAGAGCTGCCACGATCGCGCCCACGGCGTCGGCGGCCCTGGGATGGAAACGCGCCAGGCGCAGGACCTCGTCGAAGGCCTCGACGCCGGCCGCGCCGCCCGACCCATGGATGGCGAGATACTCGGAGAGCGCCGCGTCGAGGTCGCCGCGGTCGGCCAGCACGTCGGCGCGGCGCAGGCGCAGGTCCGGGTCGGCCTCCCGACCCACGCGCAGCCGGTCGACGCGTTGCAACGCGTCGCCGCCCTTCAGGATCTCCTCGCCCTCGCCGCGCAACGCCTGGCCGTCGCGCGCGCCCACGAGGCGATCGAGCTCGACGCCGCGCTCGTCGACGAACAGGTACGTCGGCGTGCGGCGCACGCGGTAGCGCGCGGCGAGCTCGGGCTCGGCTGCGCGATCGAGCGCGACCGCCACGAGCCGCTCCGCGAGCCACTTGCGCAGTTGCGCGTCCTTGGCGACGCCCTCAGCGAGCTGCTGGAGCTCGGCCGGCCCGGCGCAGAACACCGCCAGCACGGGCCGGCGCTCGACGCGCGCCACCGTCCGGGCGCGCTCGAAGTCGAGCGGACGCAGCCCGGAGGGCCTGCGGTCGGCCTGCAACGCGCCCCCGCTGGCGAGGAGTGCGAGTAGGACTGCGGAAAGCGCGTTCATCCGGCCGATCCGGGGAGGATACCCTTCGACGGCCCCGCCCGGACCGGCCCATGCTGAACCCTGCCCACGCGCTCCTCCTCACCGCGCTCGCCGGCCCCGCCGACGAGCCCGTCGCCACGCGGGTCCTGCCGATCGCGGCCACCGACGTCCAGGTGCGGCTTCCGCTCCCGGGCTGGCGCGACGACGTCGAGCGCCGCGAACTCATGCGGAAGTCGTCGGGCGAGTACCTGCTGGCGGCCGGCTGGCTCGGCTCCGACGACGTGCGCGTGACGATCCACGGTGGGCCCGCGCCGAGTCTCGATGGCGACGCCTGCCGCAAGGGGGCGCTGGGGGACCGGCTGATCGGCATGGGGATCTCGACGATCGCCGGCTTCGCCGCCGCGGAGCGCGTGCACGCGCTGAATCCGCCCTACCGCGAGCACGACCGACACGTGTTCCTGATCGGCGCGGGCGCCCTGGCCCACGTCCAGGCGATCGCGCTCGAGGGTGAGCCGCCGGACGAGTTTCCGCCCGAGGCCTTCGAGGCGATCGCGCGCGGCGCACGCTTCGCGGTCGTGCGGCGGACGGCCTGGGACGATCTGCCCGCCGCCTACCTGGAGCTGTCCCACCTGGCCGCGTTGCGGGCCGACGGCGTCGCCTGGCTGCGCGAGCGGGCGTCGGCCGAGGGCGCCGATTGGATCGTGCGCCTGGCCGCGACCGAGCACGCGCACGCCGCGCACGTCGGCGAGGCCTGGGTCGCGGAGCTCGCGCGCTCCCTGCTGACCCAGCTCGGGGCTCGGGAGACGCGCGACCGCCATGAGCAAGCCGGCCTGTTCCTGGCGGAGGACGGGCTCGCGCTGGCGCTGGCGCGCGCCGGCGCGCACGAGGAGGCCGCTGCGCACGCCAGCCGCGCGCGCTCTCTGGCGGCGAGCTTCGGTGCGCGCGCGTTGGCCGGCGTCTCCGCCACGGAGGCCTGCGTGGCCGCGGCGCGCGCTGACGCCGACCTCGTCGTGAAGCACCTCGAGGCCGCCTACGCCCAGGATCCCGCGCTGCGCTACCGCCTGCAGCGCGAGCCGCTCCTGGAGCGCGTGCGCGCCGATCCGCGCGTGACGAAGCTCCTGGAGGTCAAGCTCGCGCCGCGCTCGGGACGCTCGTTCGGCCGCTAGCGGATCTCGACGACCGTGCCTTCGGTCGCCAGGTGGAACACGCGGTCGACGTCCTTCTGCAGCAGGCGAATGCAGCCTTGCGAGCCCGGCTTCTCGAGCCAATCGTCCGCGGGCGAGCCGGTGTAGCCGTGCAGGCCGATGCCGCGCCGGCCCCCCAGCCCGTCGGGATCGAGCGCGATCCAGTACCCGCCGAGCACGTTGCGCGGATCCTTCGGCCCGAACACCTGGCGCGTGTCCGGATCGGTCCACTGCGGCTCCAGCACGCGCGTCGTGATGCGCGTCTGGCCGGTCGGCGTGGGTGAGTCCGCCGCGCCGAGGCCGACGGGCGCGAACAGGACCAGGACGCGGCCGCCCTGCGCGAGCTGGCGCCATGCGGTCAGCCGGAAGGTCGCGCGGTCGATCGAGAGCTCGAGCTCTCCGTGCGAGGCGTCGAGGACCTTGAGCCTCTGGCCGACGCGCAGCTTCTTCGGCTCGAAGGACTCGTTCAGGTATCCGAGCAGGCCACTGCCGACGTCGTAGCGCGCCGCGATCACGGTCGGGTTCTCGCCCTTGGCGACCGTGTGCAGCACGAGCCCGAGGCGTTCCATGCCGGGCAGCCGCTCGGGCCCGAAGAAGGTTCGGCGGGCGAAAGGCTCCAGCGTGTCGCCCAGCCGGCGCGCCGCCTCGGGCGGCAGGCTGGCCAGCACGCGGCTGCCTTCGACGAGCAGCGGCACGACGCCGGCCGGGTCGCGTTGGGCCTCGGCGAACAGGGCTTCGAGGCGCGGCGCCGCCGGGGCCTGCGTGCGCGACGAGGAGGAGGGAGCCAGGACGGCCAGCGCGCAGAGCGCGCCGGCGAGGGTGACACAGCGGACCATGGGCGCGAGGCTACGTCTTGCGCGCGGGCGTTGGAACGACGGATCCCGACCCGTTCAGTCGCCCGCGAGCGTCCCGACCCGCGGCGTGGTCACGCGCTCGACCCCCTCGATCGCGAGCCGGACCTCGCCGGCCGAGACCCACACGTCCCAGCGCGAGCGTCCCGTCAGCGTGCTCGCGACCCAGGACATGAACTCGGGGTCGAACTCCACGACCTGGATCTCGCGTGCGCGGTGCACGCGCGCCGACCGACAGCGCTCGCGCCACGGCCCGCTCGGGCGGTGGGGGAAGACCGCGACCCGTGGCGCCCGCTTGGCCGCCTTGTGGAGCCGGTCGGGGTCGGGGAGTCCGACCTCGATCCAGGCCTGGAGCTGGCCGTCGAGCGCCCGCACCGAGACGGCCGGGAGGTCCGTGTCGGAGACCCCGTTCGAGAGCTGGATACCCTCCTCGTAGGAGAGCACCCAAGCCAGGCAGCGGGCGGCCAGGAACTCCGGGGTCTCCGAGGGGTGGACGGCCGTCACGAGCGCCAGCTCGTCCCACACGGAGCGGTCCTCGTCCGACAGGGCCACGGCCAGCCGGATCATCGCGGGGAGCCCCATCCGGGGGAGGATACTCGGCTCGCGGGTCCCCGAACCGGGGCGATCCCCCTAGGATGACGGATGCTGCTCGCCGGTCCCCGAACCCAGGTTTCTCGATGCAACGACAGATCCTTTTGACTTCGATGGTGCTGCTCGGGCTCGCTTCGGCGGCCACGGCGCAAGGCACGGACGATTGCACTGCGCCCACGCCGATCGCCGGTATCGGTCCCTTCAGCTTCAACACGAGCACGGCCACGAACACCACCGCGGGCACCGCGTGCGGAGGTCTGGGCCGCGACCTGTTCTGGGTCTGGACCGCGGCTGCGAGCGGTCCGATGACCGTCTCGCTGTGCGGTCAGGCCAGCGGCTGGGACACGGTCGTCGCCGTGTACGCCGGCAGCACCTGCCCGGCTGGCGCGCCGCTGAACTGCAACGACGACTCGTGCGGCTTGATCAGCGAGACTGCATTCGTCGCGACGGCTGGCCAGCCGTACGTGATCCGGGTCGGCTCGTTCAACGGCGGCGCGGGCGGCGCCGGCAGCTTCACGGTGACCGCGGGTGGGCCGCCCGGCTGCCCGGCCCCGTCCACGGGCCCGGACGTCATCGTGGGGGACGTGAGCGACGTCGCGAACTACTCGCCGACGGGCGCGCTCGACGCGCTGGCGCTCGGCACGACCTCGTGCAACGTCGGCAACGCGACCCTGTCATGGGTCGCCAGCACGAACCAGCACCCCGTCATCGGCGGCAACCTCTACCGCTACAAGCAGGTCGGCGGCGCCTGGCGCTTCGAGCAGATCGGCCAGAGCTGGCTCAAGCACGGCTTCACGGCCCTGCAAGGCAACCTGTGCTGCCCGTGCCAACCGGGCGGCAGCGGGTCCGCGTTGGGCGTCGGCTGCTCGGACCCGTACTCGTCCGGGCTCAACGGCAGCCAGAGCGGCCTGGGTCCGCGCTGGCAGGTCAACGCCTCGACCGGGAACTTCACGTATCCGCCGGCGAATCCGGCCTGGAGCGGGACCACCGCGCGACGCATCGAGGTCCTGCTCAGCGACCTGGAGGTCAGCGGCACGGGCACGCGCTACTTCGGCGAGGCGCAGTACGTCACGCCGGACGACGCCTTGGCGGGCAACCAGAACAACAACGCGAGCTGGCGCGAGCTCACCGTCAGCGGCAACTCCTCGAACTACGCCTTCACGCTGCTCGGCTCGACGCAGCGCCAGCAGAGCGCGATCCGCGTCTGGGCCCAGATCGACAATCAGGTGCAGCTCACGGACGTCCAGGTGCCGAATGACGGCCTGTTCGTGGTGGGCTCGCGCGCCTTCGACCTGGGCGGCGGCCAATGGCGCTACGAGTACGCCGTCTACAACATGAACTCGCACCGCAGCGGCGGCACGTTCTCCGTGCCGGTGCCGGCCGGCGCGAGCATCACGAACGCGGGCTTCAACGGCGTCGTGTACCGCAACGGCGACGGGCCGGGGAACGTGAACATGTCCAGCGATCCGTGGACCTTCGCGCTGGCTGGCGGCTTCGCCACGTGGTCGACGCAGACCGAGGGGCAGAGCCAGCTCGCGAACGCGCTCCGCTGGGGCACGACCTACAACTTCCGGTTCGACGCCAACGTCGCGCCGGCGACGGGCTTCGTGGGCCTGGGCCTGTGGCGGGCGGGCGCTCCCGCGTCGATGGACGCCGCGGCGCACGTCCCGGGAACGGGCGGTGGCTCCATCGCGGTCTGCTTCGGCGACGGGACCGGCGCAGCCTGCCCGTGCGGCAACAACGCGCCGGCGGGTCAGGGCTGCCTGAACTCGCTCGGCACGGGCGGCACGCTGGCGGCGAGCGGCTCGCCCAGCGTCTCGGCGGACACGCTCGTGTTGACCGGGGCCGGCATGCCCGACAGCAGCGTGCTGTACTTCCAAGGCACGTCGGTCGCTGGCGGCGGAGCCGGCACGGCCTTCGGCGACGGGCTGCGCTGCGCCGCGGGCACCGTGATCCGACTGGGAACCAAGACGAACGCGCTGGGCACCTCGGCCTATCCCACGGGCGGCGACCAGTCCGTCTCGGTGCGCGGCGCGTGCTCGCCGGGCGACGTCCGGGTGTACCAGGCCTGGTATCGCAACGCGGCCAGCTTCTGCACGCCCAGCACGTTCAACCTGACGAACGCCTGGCAGCTCGTCTGGCAGTCGTGATCGCGGTTCGAGCCCGGGGTGAGCCGGGCTCGAGCCACGTCGCGCGGGCCGCTCGCCTCACTCGAGGCGGGCGGCCCGCGCGGTTTCGGAGCGAGCGTGCACCCGCGGCGTCCGTGTGCGGCTCGACGCGAGTCGCCGCCGTTGCCGCGCCGCTCAGGCCGCGGCCGCCGCCTCGCGCGTCAGGTTGCGGTGGCCAGCGCGCGTGACGAGCACGTTGTCCTCGATGCGGATGCCGCCGTGCGGGCTGAGCCGGTCGACGAGCTTCCAGTCGAAGAGCTCCTTCGTCGCGCCCGCGCGGTGCGGACGCAGGAGCATCTCGATGAAGTACAGGCCGGGCTCGATCGTGAAGACCTGTCCTTCCTCGATCTTGCGCGTCGTCCGCAGGTAGGGGAACTCCGGCGGCGGCGGCAGCGTGCCACCCTCGGGGGACTTCTGGCGGCCGCCCACGTCGTGGACCTGGATCCCGAGGAAGTGGCCGAGGCCGTGAGGGAAGAACGGCGCCGTCACGCCGCGCGCCAGCGCTTCCTGGCCGCCGACCTTCAGGATGCCGGCTTGGTGCAGCAGGTCGCCGATCTTGTGGTGCGCCGCGGCGTGCAGCTCGAGGTAGGGGATCCCGGGCTGCGCCAGAGCGCACAGCTCGAGCTGCAGCTTCTCCAGGCCCGCGACGAGCTCGCGGAAGGCCGGGTCGGCCTTGTCCGTCACCCACGTGCGCGTGATGTCGGAGGCGTAGCGGTTGACCTGCGCGCCGACGTCGATGAGCAGGACCTTGCCGCCGCCCGTCGTGCGCTTGCCGCAGTAGTGGAGGATGGCACCCTTCTCGTCGAGGCCCACGATGCTCTCGTAGGGCAGGTCCTTGTCCGTGCAGCCCACGGCCTCGACGTAGGCCTGGTGGATCTGCAGCTCGCTCGCACCCTCCTGGAACGCCCGGCGCGCCGCGAGGTGGCCGCGCCAGCCGGCCCGCGACGCGGCGGCGAGCTGGTCGACCTCGTAGGCGCTCTTGTACGCCCGGTCCCAATCGAGCCGCGCCGTGAGCGCCGTGGGGTTCAGCGCGTCGCGCAGGATCCCGCGTGCGGTGGCCTCCTCGGGCCGGTCGCCGACGTAGGCCGTGCGGCCCTGGATCGCGAGTTCGCGCCAGGCGCGCTCGACGTCGGGCACCTCGACCAGGTCGAAGTGCGCGGCCCAGTACGGGTTCCCGAGCGGCGCCTGCTCGTACCAGTAGTCCTCGGGCGCGACGCGCGCCAGGCGCGGCCGCTCGCCCGGTCGCAGGTGGAGCAGGTGCGCGGGCCCCTCGAGCGGCACCCAGTGCGCGAAGTGCGGCGTCGGCCGGAAGGGCGCGTCCTGGTCGTCGGAGAAGTAAGTGAAGGGCGCGCCGGCCTGGATCACGAGCCCGTCGAAGCCGGCCGCCGCCAGCGCGGTCTCCAGCTTCCGTTGCCGCTCCGCGACGTGCGCGGCGTAGTGCTTGGTCGTCATCACTTCACTCCATGCATGAGCTTGTTCACGGCTCGCGAGGCCAGGAAGAGGGCCACGCCGATGCCGACCGCCAGCCACAGGATCGGCGTGAACGCGGTCGTGTACCCGGCCAGAGCCGCCTCGCCCACCGCGTCCTCGGCGATGCTGACCTCGCCCGCGATCTTCGAGAACAAGCCGGCGGCGTAGTTCGCGCAAGCGATCGAGACGAACCAGGCTCCCATGACCATGCCCACCATGCGCTCGGGGGCCAGCTTCGTGACCATCGACAGGCCCACCGGCGAGATGCACAGCTCGCCGCTGGTGTGGATCAGGTACAGGCCCGCCAACCAGAACCAGGGGATCTTGCCGGCGTCGTCGGCCGTCGCCATGCCCAGGATCAGGAGGCCGAAACCCAGCCCGACCTGGATCAGGCCCAGGCCGAACTTGGCCGGGATCGAGGGGTTCCAGCCGCGACGTTCCAGCCAGATCCAGGCAGCCGCGAAGACCGGACCGAGCAGCACGATGGCGATGGCGTTCACGGACTGGAAGTCCTCGGCCAGCATCGTCCAGTCGATGAAGTCCAGACGCAGGTGGTGGATGTGGTTCGCGGCGAAGACGTTCAGCGAGTTGCCGGCCTGCTCGAAGCTGGCCCAGAACATCACGTTGCACAAGAGCAGGATCAGCAGCGCGAGGATCCGGTCGCGCACCACACGCTGGCTCTGGAAGGCGAAGTAGAGCAGGTAGGCGACCATTCCGAGCCCCATCACGCCCAGCGCCGTGCCCACCTCGTCGCGCTTGAGCAGCAGGAAGTACATGAGCGGCACGCAGGCCACGCAGGCCGCCGCCACCAGGGCCAGCATGCCGAAGCCGCGGCGCTCCGGCGGCGCGTCGCCCTTGCCGGCGAGCTTGCTGGTGCCCGCCCCGAACACGAGCAGGCCCAGGACCATGCCGATGCCGGCCAGCATGAACCCGTAGCGGTAGTCGGGGATGACCTCGCCCGTCGCGGGGTCGGTGAGGTCGCTCATCCAGCGCGAGATCCGCGCGCAGAAGATCGGCGCCAGGAACGCGCCCAGGTTGATCCCCATGTAGAAGATCGTGAAGCCGCTGTCCCGCCGCGGATCGCCCTGCGGGTACAGCCGGCCGACGAGCGTCGAGATGTTCGGCTTGAACAGCCCGTTGCCGACGATGATCGTGGCCAATCCGACGAGGTAGATCTGCTCGTCGTGCGACATCAGCGTGAAGCAACCGATCGCCATGATCAGGCCGCCCAGCACGATGGACCGCGAGTATCCGAGCAGCCGGTCGGCGACGTAGCCGCCGAAGACGCCCAGGGCGTAGACCAGCGCCGTGTAGGCGCCGTAGATGACCGCAGCCTCGGCCGGCGTCTTCTTGAACAGCGCGATCAGGTGGAACACCAGGAGCGCGCGCATCCCGTAGTAGCAGAAGCGCTCCCACAGCTCGGCGAAGAACAGGACGAAGAGACCGGAAGGATGACCGAGGGTGGTGCGTTCCTGGGCCGGCGCGGAAGGATCCATGCGTTCCTCGAAGGGGGGCGAAGGGGGAGCGCGGGATCCTACTCCGAGCGTCCCCGGGCGCTAGCATCCGGCCGATGACCGTGCCTCTCGAGGTCGTTCCCGCCAGCCGCGAGCACCACGCCGCCTTCGCGCGCTTCTTCGCCGAGCTCGGCGTCGAGGACCCGCTGCCCGACCCGGACCGCTGGGAGCGAGAGCTGGCGCCAGGCACCTTCTTCCTGGCCGAGGCGGGACGCCTCGTGGGCTACGCGTTCCTGGAGCTCTACGGCGCGCGGGGCTACGTGCGGCACGTCGTGGTGGCCGAGGACGCGCGCGGTCGCGGGGTGGGGCGTGCGCTCATGGAGGAGCTCGCGCGGCGCGTGCGCGCCGCGGGCGCGACGCGCTGGGAGCTCAACGTGAAGCGTGACAACCGGCCGGCCATCGCCCTCTACGAACGCTACGGGATGCGCACCGAGCACGTCACGCACGTGGTGCGGCTCTCGCTCCCGGGCGTGGCGCGGCTCGCGGGCTGTGCACGCCCGGTCCTGGCGCGCGGCGTCGCGCCCGCCGCCGATGCCGAGGTCGAGCGCGCGTTCCACCTGCCCGACGGCAAGCTCGCGCGTCTGCGCTCGCTGGCGGGCATGACGCTCGTGAGGCTCGTCGAGCACGAGCGCACCGTCGCGTTCGCGCGCTTCGACCCGCGCTACCCCGGCTGCTTCCCGTTCCACGTCGAGGCGGCCGAGCTCGCGCGTCCGCTGCTCGAGCAGCTCGTGCCGCTGTGCCCGCGGGGCGCAACCTGGATCCAGCTCGTGATCGAGGCCGACGAGGCCACGACCGGCGCGCTCCTGGCCGCGGGCGCCCAGCCGGTGTTCGAGATCCTCCACCTGGCCGGCGACGTGCCCGCCGCCTGACGCTCACCCCGGCCCGCCGCCCGAGAGGTCGCGCTGCCGGCGGCCCAGCGCGACGCCGACGCCCAGCCACACGAGCGCCAGTGGGGCCGCGCCCAGCGCGATGGTCCCCAGCGCCACGCCCAGGGTCTTGGCGAACAGGTCGAAGGTCCACGCGCCGATCAGGTCGCCAGCGCGGTACACGAAGGTGTCGACGAAGCTCTTCGAGGCGTACTTGGCGGCCTTCGGCACGACGGTGAAGAGCGACTCGCGCGCCGGCTTCGCCGTGGCGTAGTTGGCGGCCGAGAGCAGCACGCGCGCCGCCGCGACGGCCACCAGGGACGGCGGCCAGGCATGCGTCCAGCCGTCGCCGAAGGCGGCCGTCCCGTACAGGATCATGCCGCCCAGACCCAGGCAGGCGGCTCCGGCGACGAGTGGCTGGGTCACGAGCGCGAAGCCCGTGCCGAGGCGCTGGATCAGTCGACCGGTCACGAAGAGCTGCAGGAACAGCGTGAGCGCGTTGGCGATCTGGTCGACCGTGGCGAAGTACGCCGTGCGCTCGTTGCGCTCCGTGAGCGCCGCGGACACCAGGTTCGCCTGCTGGAAGTAGAGCACGGTGCCGAACAGCGTGTGGAACAGCGTGAACGCGCAGATCCCCTGCAGGTAGGGGCTGCGGGCGATGAAGGCCAAGCCGCGCCAGGCCGAGCGCGGATCGGCCGCGCCGGTCGCCGCGGCCGCACTGGGCTCGCGCGGCGCGTCCTCGGGGTGCAGGCGCACGAGCGCCACGACACAGCCCGTCGCCAGCACGAGCAGTCCGCACCCCACGAAGATCAGGTTCACCGTGCCGAACGGTCTGGCCAGCTCCTTCGCGAGCGTCGAGCCGCACAGGGCGCCCACGGTCCCGCCCACGGAGACGAACGCGAACAGGCGCTGGGCCTGCTCCAGGCGGAACAGGTCGGCCGCGAAGCCCCAGAAGACGGACAACGAGAACACGTTGAAGACGCTGAACCACACGTAGAACGCGTAGCCGATCCCGAGCTTCCAGCCCGCAGGCGCGAACTCGAACGCGGCTCGAAACGCGAGCAGGAACGCGATCCCGATGCCGTAGACCAGCGGCACGAACGTCCGCCGCCGGGTGCGCGCGAGCAGCGTCGCGAAGACCGGTTGCACGAGGAGCGAAAGCGTCAGCGTCCCCGTCCAGACCAGCGGCAGGTCGTCGGCCCCGCGCTCGATCCCCAGCGCCTCGCGTACGGGGCGCAGGGTGAAGTTGGCGCACAGGAGCAGGAAGAACAGCGCCGTGGCCCAGGCGATCGACGCGCCCTCGCCCGGGCGAATCTGGACCAGGCGTCCGAGCCACGTGCGTGGCGCGGGCTCGTCGGCGGTCGTCATGCGCGCGCGAGTCTGCCGCAAGCACGGACCGCAAGTCGTGCGGGACGCGCAAGAAATGCTGGGCCGACCCGCGTCAGCGGCTGGCGATCGCCACGGTCCAGGCCAGGGCGGCGCCCAGCACGGCGCCCGCGGCGACCAGCGCCTGCCGCCCGTCCGAGAGGCGCAGCGCGCGGCGCGGCACGCGCGCGAGGAGCAGGCCCAGCCCCGCGCCGGCAGCGAAGCCCAGGGCGTGCGCGCCGACGTCGACGCGCTGCAAGGCGTCGAGCGAGTCGGGGTCCCCGACGTTGACGCCGCCCATGCCGAGCCAGGCCAGCAGGCCGAAGCCCATGATCACGGGCACCCAACGGCGCCACGGGCGGTAACGCAGCTCGGAGCGCCGCGCGAACTCGTAGGCGACCTGCGCGCCCAGCAAGCCGAACACGGCCGTCGAGGCCCCCAGCGAACGGTGCGACGCGTCCTGTAGCCAGGCGTTGGCATAGTTCCCGAGCGTGCCGGAGAGCAGCGCGCTCCACCACGCCGCGCCCACGCCCACGCTGGCCGAGAGAATCACGGACAGCACGGCGCCGAACACGACGTTCCCGGCCAGGTGCGGCAGGTCGGCGTGCAGGAACAGGGCCGTCACGGCGCGCCACCACTCGCCGGCGCGGATCTGGGCGGCGTCCGCGCGGCCCAGCGCCTCCCAGTCCAGGCCGAACCGGTGCGCCTCCTGGAAGGTGAACAGGAGCACGAGCAGGCCACCGAACACGATCGCGGCGTGCACGCCGCCCGAGATCGGGGCCGGATGGACCTCCTTGGGCGGCCAACCGGCGTTCTCGGCGGCGTAGCGCGCCAGCTCGGACGCGGCGGCGGCGTGGTCCTCGGCGCGCACGACGAGCACTTCCTCGCCCGCGTGCCGCAGCACGCCGCTCGCGATCCCGGCCGCCTGGAGCGTCAGGGTCTGGTGCCGGATGGCGCGCGCATCGCGCGAGCGTGCGACCTCGATCCAGGCCGATTGCGAGGGTCCTAGGTGGTGCTGTTCCAGATCTGTTCCCGCAACCCGACCGGGCGAGCGGGGAAGATAGGATCGCCTCGGACCCCGCGCGAGCCCAACCACCCTGTGCGATCGTCATGACGAAGATCCCCATCCGTCCGCAGAGCGCGCTCTGCCTGCTGGTCCTGTGTGCCGGCACTGCGATCAGCGGGCCCGCGGATCCGGCCGCTCCAGAGGGCCCGGGCGCGCCGCACAGGCTGCGCGTCGAGCTGCGCGAGGATCCCTTGGGGGTCGACGACCCGCGGCCGCGCTTCTCGTGGGAGCTCGACGATCCGCGGCGCGCTGCGCGGTCCAGCGCCTACCACCTGCTCGTCGCGGCCAGCGAGGTCGGGCTCAAGGGCGGGAAGGGCGACGCCTGGGACAGCGGCCAGGTCGAGTCGGGCCGCACGAGCGGCGTCGAGTACGCCGGCAAGCCGCTCGAGGCCGGGCGCACCTACTGGTGGACCGTGCGGAGCTGGGATGCCACCGGCGTCGCGTCGCCCTGGTCCGCCCCGGTGCGCTTCGTCCCCGCGCCACGCCCGGACCATGCCTGGCAAGCGTCGTGGATCCGCGCCGCGCCCGAGCGTGCCTCCTCCGCCGTCGGTCACAAGAGCGACACCGTGGCGGCTGCGGATGCTTGGCCGTGGATCTCGCTCGATTTCGGCGGTGACGTGCGCTGCGACCGCATCCGGCTGCACCCCGCGCGTCCGCACGGTGACGCCTCGCGGCCGGGCGTCCTGTTCCCGCTCCGCATCCGGGTGTACACGGACCCCACCGGTCGTTTCGCGGACACCAAGGCCTTCCGCATCGCGGAGTACGAATGGCAGGACATCCCCGACGCCGGCGCGGCGCCGTTCGAGCTCGAGCTGGGGCGCTACACGCTGCGCTACCTGCGCATCGTCGCGACGAAGCTCCAGTCGGACGGCGCCAGCGGGTACGCGCTGGCGCTGGGGGAGGTCGAGGTGCTCGACGCCGGCACGAACATCGCCCCGAGCGCGCAGGTCACGGTCAGCGGCTCGGCGCTCGGCGCGGAGTGGTCTCCGCTCGCGCTCGTCGACGGGGTGCTGGAGCCCGGGGCAGATCCCGCGACGGTCCTGGAACCCGCGCAGCCGCGACTGCGGCACTCGCTCACCCTGGAAGCACCGATCGCGCGCGCGTACCTGCACGCCGCGGCGCTCGGCGCGTACGAGCTGACGGTCAACGGCCGCCCCGCGCGCGGCGCGCGCCCGGTCGACGCCGGGAACGATGCCCAGCGTGCGGTCTACCAGACGTACGACCTCACGCGGCTCCTCGCGCAGGGCGAGAGCGTGATCGGCGTCCAGCTCGCGCGGCGCAGCCCGTGGCCGCCCTCGGCGGAGGCCGCCGAGCCCGAGGGGCCCGGCGAGCCGGCCTTCTTCGCCGAGGGCGAGGTGCTGCTCGAGAACGGCCGGCGCGTTCCGCTGCGCACGGGCGTGAGCTGGCGCGGCACGCGCTCGGGTCCGCTGCTCTCGCTGGGCGTGCGCGGCGACGAGACGCGCGACGCGCGGCGCGACGCCGAGGGCTGGGACGCGCAGCGCGCGAGCAGCGCCGGGTGGCGCCCCGTCGAGGTCGTCGAGGACCTGCGGCCGGTGCTCGTGGCGGATCGCGAGCCGCCGGCACGCGTCCAGGACCTCCTCGAACCGGCCTCCGTGCGCGAGGTCGCGCCGGGCGTGTTCGACTACGACTTCGGACGCGACGTCATCGGCGCGGTGCGCCTCGAGCTCGTCGGCACGGCGGGGCAGGTCGTGACGATTCGGCGGAGCTTGCGCGCCCTGGGGCCAGGCCCGGCAACTCCCAGCTCCGAGCCAGCGGACCGTATGACGCTGCGCGACGGCCAGCAGACGCTCGAGCCGCACTTCGGGCTGGGCACGTTCCGCTACGTGCGGGCGGAGGGCTGCGCTACGGACGCGCCGCCGCCGACGGCGGTCGCGCTGGTCGTCGAGCCGGAACTGGCCGAGGCGGCCGCCTTCCGCAGCTCGGATCCGGTCTTGAACGCGATCTTCGAGCGCGAGTCCGGAGCGTTGAAGGAGCAGTGGCTCACCCCGACGGATTTCGAGGCCCGCGCGGTCGTCACCCCCTTCGCGCTGTTGCGGTTCGACTGCGCCGCCGCGCTCGGCGCGCGGCTCACGGCGGCGCGCGCCGCGCTGGACGCCCTGCCGCGCCGACCGGGTTCCCACGACGACCCGGCGTGGGCCGAGGTCTACGTGCTCCAGCCGTGGGAGCTGTGGCTCCACACCCACGACCTCCCGTTCCTGCGCTCGAGCGCGACACGGGCGCTCTCCTGGATCGCTTCATTTCCAGAGCCTGCGCAGCTCGCCTGGCCGGTCGCGGAGCGCCAGGGCCTCTCGCGCGCCGATGAGCACGCCGGGAACATCCTGGCTGCGGTCTACCTGGCCCGGTCGGCGCGAATCGCGGCCAGGATGGCGCTCGCCGTCGACGACCCGGCCGCGCACGCCCAGGCGCTCGCCATCGCCCAACGCGCGACGAGCCACGCCCGCGCCGGATTCGCGGAGGCCACGCGCGCCGCCGGATTGCACCAACAGCGACTGCTCGTCGCCGTGCTGGCCTTCGAGCTGTGGGAGTCACCCGAGGAAGCCCGCGCCTGGGCCGGCCAGCTCGCGCAGCTCCTGCGCGCCGGGCAGCCGCTCGTCGTGGGTTCAGACCTCGGGCATCGCGCGCTGCTGGTGCTCTCGCGCCACGGGCATCACGACCTCTCGCTCGAGCTCCTACGGCGCCCCGAGCCCGAGCAGCTGCACCTGCGCCCGGGCGAAGCGCCTCCCACCTGGTGGACGGCCCGACCGGCCGAGCCGGGCGCCCGCCTGACCTGGGCGCGTGCGACCTCGCCGGCGATCGGCGAGTGGCTGGTGCGCGCCATCGCCGGGCTCGAGCTGTCCGACGCGGACGCACCCGGACCGTGGACGCGGATCCAGCTCGCGCCACGCATCACGGGCGGGCTCACGAGCGCCAGCGCCGAGCACCGCTCGATCGCGGGATTCGTGCGGAGCGCGTGGCGGGTCGAGGGCGACGTGCTCGAGTACGCCTGCACGGTGCCGCCGGGCTCGACGGCCGTGCTCGATCTGCCGGCCAAGGACGGCGCCTCGATCGAGCTCGATGGGAAGGCACTCTCGGAGGACCCCTCGCTGAGCCCGCGCCCGGGCGCGCCCGGGATCGTGCGCCTCGAGCTGCCCGCGGGCAGCTACACCTTCCGGTCCAAGCTCCGCTGAGCGATGCGAACACGGCTGTTCCTCGTCGCGCTGCCGGTCGCGGTCCTCCTGGCCCTGTGGCTCGGACCGGGGCTCTCGCCCGACGACGTCTTGCGGGAGGGGCCGCTCGCCCTGCCGCCCGCGGAGGGCGAGCCCGTGCCCGCGGCCGATCCGGAGCCGGCGGCCGTCGACCTCGAGTGCGAGCCGCCGCACGATCCAGGTCCCGACGGCGACCTTTGAGCGCCCGCGGCTTGCGCGCCGCGCCCCCCTGGCAGGATCCTGGCACGTGCAGCCACGACGGCGGCCCGCCGACGCCTGCCTCCTGGAGCGACCATGACCTCAGCGCGCACGACCACCGGCCTGCGCTCGATCGGCTACGTGATCCTCTTCGTCCGCGACATGCAGCGCTCGATCGCGTTCTATCGCGACACGCTCGGCATCCCGGTGAAGATGCAGGAGCACAACTGGACCGAGTTCGACATGACGGGCGCCATCCTGGCCCTGCACACGATCGACGGCGACGCCCCGCCGGCTCCCAAGCCGCTCGCGGACCCGTCGCAGAAGCAGGGGGTCGCGGTCGAGGTCGTGTTCACCGTGGACGATCCGCTCGGCGTGCGCGCGGCCGTCGTGAAGTCCGGCGTCACGGTCGCGCCGCCCAAGATGGTCCACGAGGCCGGGCCCAGCGTCGGCGTCTCGTGCCTGTTCGAGGACCCCGACGGGAACCTGCTGAGCATCTACGGGCTCGTGCCGCGTTCAGCCTGGCAGGCGCAGGGATCTCGGGCCTCGTGAGCGCGGCGACGAGCGGGGACGCGCGCTTCCTCACGACACGCTGGTCCGTCGTGCTCGACGCTGGGAACGTGGCCTCTCCGCGCCGCGCGGCGGCGCTCGAGGACCTGGCGACTGCCTACTGGTTCCCGCTGTACGCCTACGCGCGGCGCAAGGGGCTCGCGCGCGATGCCGCGGCGGACCTCGTGCAGGCGCACTTCGCGCGCATCCTCGAGCGCGAGGATCTCGCCACCGTCGACCGCGAGCGCGGCCGCTTCCGCGCTTGGTTGCGCGCGGGTCTCGATCACCTGCTCGCGAACCAGCGCGAGGCCGAGCGCGCGCAGAAACGCGGTGGGAACGCCATCCACGTGCCGATCGACGCGCCGGGCGCCGAGTCGCGGCTCGCGCTGGATCTCCCGGATCCGCGCCCTCCGGAGCGCACGTTCGAGCGCGAATGGGCGCTCACGCTGCTCGGGCGCGCGCGTGAGCGGCTCGCGGCCGAGCAAGCGCACGCGGGCAAGGCCGCCGTGTTCGAGGCGCTGCTCCCGGCGCTGGCCGGCGACGACGACGCGCCGCCGCACGCCGCGGTCGCGCTGCGCCTGGGGATCAGCGAGAACGCGGCCAAGGTCGCGCTGCACCGCCTGCGGCGGCGACTCGGCGAGCTCGTGCGCGACGAGGTCGCGGGCACCCTGGGGCCGGGGGAAGACGTCGAGGGCGAGCTGCGCGAGCTGCTGGCGGCGCTCGGGACCGGCTGAGCCGCGCCCGGAATTCCCGTAACCTCGTCCCGCGGCCCCGGCACGGAGGAGCGAACCGGAGACCGCCCATGGACGCCCCCCGCACCTGTCGCCGCTGTGGCACCGCGCTCGACGAGGGCCTGTGCGCCCGCTGCCTGCTCGAGCTGGGGCTCGGCGGGACGCCCCAGGAGCTCGACGAGCCCGCGGCCTCGGCGCCGAGCGTGCGTTTCGTCCCGCCGACCGCGGCGGAGCTCGCGCCGCTCTTCCCCGACCTCGAGATCGGCGAGCTCCTCGGCCACGGCGGCATGGGCGCCGTCTTCCGTGCCCGGCAGAAGAAGCTCGAGCGCGACGTCGCGCTCAAGGTGCTGCCCAAGGAGCTCTCCGCCGACCGCAAGTTCGCCGAGCGGTTCCTGCGCGAGGCGCGCGCGCTGGCGCGGCTCTCCCATCCCAACATCGTCGCGGTCCACGACTACGGCGAGACCGGCGGCGTGTGCTGGCTGCTCCTCGAATACGTCGACGGCGCGAACCTGCGCGCGATCCTGAAGTCGGGCCGCATGGATTCGCGCACGGCCCTGGCCCTCGTGCGCGAGCTGTGCGACGCGCTGCAGTACGCGCACGACGAGGGCGTCGTGCACCGCGACATCAAGCCCGAGAACGTGCTCGTCGACCGCCGCGGCCGCGCGAAGGTCGCGGACTTCGGTCTGGCGAAGCTGATCGGACCCGCGCAGGGCGCCGACCTCACCCGCGAGGGCCAGGTCATGGGCACGCCGCACTACATGGCGCCCGAGCAGATCGAGCGCCCGCGCGAGGTCGACCACCG
>JAEUHZ010000044.1 GCA_016795205.1 Planctomycetota bacterium
ACGACCGGCTCCGGCGGCAACTCCGTCGTTCCGATCGATCCCTACTCGCACACGGTCGGCACCCCGGTCTTCGTCGGCAGCCAGCCCTCGCGCATCGCGATCTCCGACAACGGGCAGTACCTCTACGCCGCGCTCGAGGGCTCGAACGCCGTCCAGCGCGTGCACGTTCCGACGCAGACGGCGGACCTCACGATCCCGCTCGGCAGCGATCCGTTCTTCGGGCCGCTCTATGCCGAGGACCTCGCCGTCCAGCCGGGCAACCCAACCGTCATCGCGGTGTCGCGCAAGCGGCTCGGGGTGAGCCCGCGGCACGGTGGGGTCGCCGTGTTCGAGGGCGCGGTGCAGCGGCCGCTCACGACGCCCGATCACACGGGCAGCAACGTGATCGAGTGGACGGACGCCGCCGACACCGTTGTCGGCTACAACAACGAGACCACCGACTTCCGCGTCCGCACGATCCAGGTCAGCGCGCAGGGTGCGGCGAACGTGCAGGCGCTCGCGACCGCGATCAGCGGCTTCGGCGTCGACATCGAGTACGCCCAGGGTGCGCTCTACGCGACCACGGGGGCGGCGGTGAATCCGCTGACAGGCCTCACGCTCGGCACGTATCCGGGCGTGGGAAGCGCGGCGCGCGTGGCGGTCAATCCGGGGCTCGACCGGGTCTACTACATCTCGGGGAACACGCTGCGGACGTACGTGCGCTCGACGTTCGCGCTCCTCGACACGCTGACGATCGCGGGTGTCCAGGGCACGCCGCGCAACCTCGTCCGGTGGGGGAACGAGAGCCTGGCGTTCTCGACCACGCAGGGTCAGGTGTTCGTGCTCACGGGTGACGAGACGCGCGTGGCGTCGAGGTGGAACGAGTGCGTGGCCACGCCGAACAGCTCCGGCGTTCCGGCCGCGCTGTCGATCACGGGCAGCCTCAGCGTCGCGGCCGGCGAAGCGGCGCTGCGCGTGGCGGGCCTGCCGTTCCCGACGCGCGGGCAGTTCCTGATGGGGCGGAACTCCTCGTTCCTCCCGTTCGGGAACGGCCACCTGTGCATCGACATGTTCTCCGGGATCCACCGCGTGCCGGGGCTCGCGTCGAGCGATGCGGGCGGGAACGCGGCGATGCCGATCCCGTTCGCGCAGCTCGCGACGCAGTACGGCTTCCGTCCTGGGACCACGTACCGCTTCCAGTTCTGGTTCCGCGATGCGGTCGGCGCGGGCTTCAACCTGAGCGACGTCGCGGCTGCCTCGTTCTGTCCGTGAGGCCGTAGGCCGCGCGGCATCGGCGCGGCCCTCGGGAGGCGACCCCGCGGCCGCGTCCCGAGCGGGGGAGGGGAGCACTCCGTGCAGCACAGGTTCGGCAGAGCACGTGCAGTGCTGGCGGGCCGCCTCACCGTCGTTCTGCCAGCCCCCGTGCAGCGGCGCCGCGCGCCTTGCGCGGGAGATCTCGCGCTGGCGATCCGGCCCGAACTCGGCGGGTGCCGCCTCGCCGAGGGGCGCCATCCCGGCGCGCGGGCTTGCCAGGGCGCGTCGCGCTGCGTGTCTCGTGGATGAGCTGGCAGGTTCCGAACCCTCACGCGCCGCCTGCGCCAGGGGGGTCGACGCCGCGAGGTCCGACAGGCAAGCCCGCGTCGGGCCGCCTACCCGCGCCCTGGATGGCCGTGTAACCTTGACTGCGAACCCGCGCTCGCCTCCCGCTCCGGCTCCGCGCGCCAACCCGCCGAGACACCGTGATCCCCATGAGCCGCACCGCCCTCTGGACCGTCCCCGGAACCCTCGCCGCGCTCGCCGCGCCCCTCCTGGCCCAATCCTGGCCGGTCCACTCCGAGAACCCGGAGCTCTCGATCCTCCAGGACGAGGCGGGCAATCGCACGACCGCCTACCAAGACCTCGGCCGACGCCAGCCCGCCCCGACCCAGCACGCGCTGATCTCGAACTGGCAATCCCTCGGCCCCTTCGGCGGCGACATGGACGACGTCCAGGTCTCGCCCGCCGATCCCAACATCGTCCTCGCCGGCCTCGCTCCCGCCAGCGGCGGCGGGGGCGGCCTGTTCCGCTCGACGGACGGCGGCGCGAGCTGGAGCGCGGTCGCCTCGCTGAACAACATCTCCGTCCACGACATCGCCTTCGCGCCCGACGGCACGGCCTACGCCGGCACCGTCGACGGCGTGTGGCGCAGCGTCAACGGCGGCGCGACGTTCACGAACCTGCCGCTCGGCATCGGGCTCAACGATCAGGTCTTCGACGTCGACGTCGATCCCACGAACGCGCAGGTATTGTGGATCGGGGTCGCGGACGCGCTCGGGAACCAGCCCGTGAACGTCATGGTTTCCACGAACGGCGGCAGCACGTGGACGAATCGCACGCCGCCGCTGGCGCAGCCCACGTCGTGCTCGTCGATCGCGATCGATCCCACGAATCCGCAGCGCGTCTTCGCCGGCTTCCGCGGCTTCGGCGGCGGCGGTCAGGTGTGGGTCACGACGAATGGCGGCCTGAACTGGACGAACCGCTCGGCGGGGCTGCCGGGCACGCCGGTCAACGATCTCGAGCACGACGGCACGCGCGTCTACGTCGCGGGCGGACAGCTCTTCGGCTCGCAGAACTTCGGCTTCTTCTCGTCGGTGAACGACGGGCTGAACTGGACGCAGCTCCACGACGGCACGTGGCCGAACCTCGTCACGCACGACATCGCGATCGACCCGAACGCGCCCAGCACGGTCTGGGTCGCCACGGCCGGGCGCGGCCTGTTCCGGACGACGAACGGCGGGACCTCGTGGGCGTTCCAGGTCGGCGGGACCGGCTCGCTCTCCCTGAACTCCGTGGCCTACGCGCCGGGCAGCTCGTCGACGATCTTCACCGGCGGCAGCAGCGTCGCCGTGTGGCGCAGCACGGACGGCGGCGCGAGCTTCGGGCAGAGCTCGGTTGGCATCGGCGCCCTCGACGTGTACTCGATCGACTCGAGCCCGCTCGATCCGAACGAGATCTCGATCGCGTTCCAAGGCTTGAACAACGGCGGCGTCTACACCTCGGTAGACGCCGGCGCGACCTGGTCGCTCGCCGCGCTGCCGGGCACGCGCTACAGCCACGTACGCTACGCGCCGCAGGGCGTGCTGTACGCCATCTCGTCCGGGCCGACGACGGTCGGGGCCGAGGGCCTGTACCGGCGGACCGGCTCGAGCTGGGCGCCGATCGGGCCCGACCAGGGCACGCTGTTCGAGTCCGAGCTCTTCGGGTTGCGCGTCAGCACCAGCAATCCGGACTTCATCGTCGCTGTGGGCGCCGACTTCGGCGTCGCGGGTTTCGAGCCCACCGTGTGGCGCACGACGAACGGCGGCGCGAGCTGGACGAAGGTCTACGAGGGCGCGGTCGCGAATCGGCCGTTGCGGGACGTGATTGCCCTGGCCTTCGAATCGAACACGCAGTGGCTGGCGTGCTACGTCGACTTCAACTCCGGGGGCGTCGGCGGCGTGCTGCGCAGCGCGAACTCGGCTCTGACCTGGGCGCCGTCGAACACCGGACTCGGCGCGGCGATGCAGTGCTACTCGCTCTCCGAGTCGACGCTCCTGCCGGGGATCTACCTGGCGAACAGCGCGGCGGCGGGCGCGCCCGGCCTGTACCTCAGTTACGACGGCGGGCTCTCGTGGACGGCCACGGGCTTCGTGGGCCAGGTCTTCGAAGTGGCTGCCGCTGCCTACGACCCGAGCGAGGTCTACATCGCGCAGTCCGGCGCGGTGCGCGTGCGCGCGTCCGAGGACCTCGGAGCGACGTTCACGCCGTTCGACACCGGGCTGCCGGCGGGCGAGTTCCCGCGCGACCTGCAGCACGCGCGGGCGCCGGGCGTCTCGAAGCTCTACTTCGCCGGGTCGAAGGGCTCGTACGCGACCCAGCTCCTCTTCACGCCGCTCTCGTACTGCGCCGGCGACGGCTCCGCAGCGACCTGCCCGTGCGGGCCGCCGAGTGCGCCGGGCACCGGCTGCCTGAACTCGTTCGGGACCGGCGGCCTGCTCCAGGCCAGCGGCGCGAACTCGGTCGCCTCGGACTCGCTGGCGTTCACGGCCAGCGGGCTGCCGCCGAGCACGTCCGCGCTCTTCTACCAGGGGACCGCGCAGCAGAACTTCGGGCAAGGCAGCCCGTTCGGCGACGGCCTGCGCTGCGTCGCGGGGACGGTCATCCGCCTGGCGACGAAGACGGCTGCCGGCGGCGTTGCTTCCTATCCCGGCGTCGGCGATCCGAGCGTGTCGGTGCGCGGGCTGCTGCCACCGGGCGGCGGGACGCGCTACTACCAAGCCTGGTACAGGAACGCCGCGGCCTTCTGCACGCCGAGCACGTTCAATCTGACGAACGGCGTGCAGGTGTCCTGGGCGCCGTAGGCGCAGGGCACGCATCCGCGACCGGGCGCAGCCTGAGTCCGCGATCCGCCGCGTGCGGCGGATCGCGTCGTGCCGACGCGGGCTCATGGTGCGCCGCGCCCAGCGATCCGCCGTGGAAAGCCGTCAGATCGGCGTGCCCGACTCGATCGCGATGAGCAGGCGCAGCACGCGCGCCGACTCGCCGCGTTCGATCAGTTCGATCGGCTTGAACCCGCCGAGCGCCTCGTTGGGAGCGACGAGCCAGGGGCCCACCGCCGCGGGCTTCACGACCCGCTCGCACGCCGTCACCACCGAGCGCAGCTCGGAGAGCGGTCGCCCGGCTCCGGCGGGGGTGGTGGGGGCGGACTCCCAGGTCGCGACGGTGCGCTCGGACACCCCGACGAGGCGCGCGAACACGGCGCGCGAGAGTCCGAGGCGCGCGCGCAGGTCTGCGGCTCCGAGATCCGCGGGCTTGGATCGGGCGGGGGCGCGCCGGGCGGCAGGTGCGGAGGCCGCGCGGAGCTTGGACTTCCCGGACTTGGTGTGGCGGTTCGTGGGCATGGCCGGCCTCCACAGGACCACTACCGCCCAGGTCGGTCCGGCAGGAGGGGAAATCTCGGAATTGCAGGCCGATCTGCCTGCATTCCTGCAGGCTACGATCCGGACCCGTCGGGAGACAGCAAGCCGTGGGCTTCGACGCGTGACGACCGACCGATCCGGTCGACGAACACGACGAGGTTCATGACTCCGTGCACCACGGCGGATGGGACCAACAGGCCCTCGAAGCCCGCCTCGCGCGCCGCGCGGCCCAGGGCCTGGCTGACGGCCTCCCTCCCGGCTTCGTTCTCCGCCCGCCAGTCGAGGGCGAGGCCGGGTCGCGCCTTCAGCCTGGCACGAACGGTGGGCTGCTTGAGGTCGAGCACCCGGTGCAGGTCAACCTCCCCCCAGGCGATCACGGCGGGGAGACCGCCGTTCACGGCGAAACCGGCGCTGCGCAGGCCCGCCGGGTACCCGGTCAGCGCAGCCTCGGGAGTGTCGCTCAGGTAGGCCACGGGGATGCCGGGAGGATTCCAGCGCCCGCCGCCGCGCCGCGCGCCCTCCCCGTCGAGCAGTCGGCGGGACGCGGCCCACCGCGGGCTGGTCGCTCGGAATCGGGGCCCCGTGATGCGGACCCCACGGGAAGCGACGTCCTCGAGCGCGCGGCGGAACCTCGCGCACGAGGCCTGCGCGGTCAGCGCGGGCACGGCCACGGCGAGCCCTCACTCCCCGATCGCGCGCAGGAACTCCTCGCCCAGGTCCGCGGCCTTCTTGTCGCCGACGCCCTTCACGCGCAAGAGCTCCTCGATCGTGCGCGGCTTCTTGGCCGCCATCTCGGCCAGCGTGCGGTCGTTGAAGATCAGGTAGGGCGGCACGCCGCGCTCCTTCGCGAGGCTGCGGCGCAGCTCGCGCAGCCGTCCGAAGAGCGCCTCGTCGACGCCCGGGCCGGCCTCGTCGAGCGCGGCCGAGCGTGCGGCGCTCGACGCGCCCGAGCCGCCGCGCTTCGAGCCCGAGCTCTTCGGCCGCGCCGGGACGTAGAGCGTCACCGGCACGCGCGCGTGCATGGCCTCGACGCCGCTCTTCGACAGGAACAGCGTCGGGTACTCGCCATCCGCGACGCGCAGGTGGCCCAGGCCCACGAGCTGGTCGATCCACGAGCGCACGTCGGCCAGCGACTGCGCGCGCAGGAGGCCGTACACCGACAGCAGGTCGTGCCCGGTCTGGCGGATGCGCGCCGTGTCCGCGCCGCGCAAGACGTCGGCCACGTGCGCCGCGCCGTAGCGCTGGCCGGTCTTCACGACCGCCGACAGGATCTTCTGCGCGATCACGGCGCCCTCCGGCACGTGCGCGATCTCGCCCAGGCAGACGTCGCAGGCACGGCAGCCGCCGGCGGGGACGGGCAGCTCCTGCCCGAAGTACCCAGCCAGGACCTGGTGGCGGCAGACGGCGCCCGTCGCGAGGCTCCACATGTGGCCGAGGCGCTCGAGCTGGCGCTCGAGGTCGGATCCGGCGCTGGCCTGGCCCTCGGCGCGCGCGTCGCGCGCGCTCAGCTCCATGAGCGTCTTCCAGCCGTGGAAATCGGCGCCGCCGTAGAAGAGCACGCACTCGGCCGGCAAGCCGTCGCGGCCCGCGCGGCCGGTCTCCTGGCTGTACTGCTCGACGCCCTTGGGGAGGCTCGCGTGCACGACGAAGCGCACGTCGCTGCGGTCGATGCCCATGCCGAACGCGACCGTCGCGACGACGACGTCGAGCTCCTCCTGGAGGAAGGCGCGCTGCACCCGCGTCCGTTCGGCGCCGTCCATCCCGGCGTGGTACCCGGCGCAGCTCACGCCGCGCGCGCGCAGATCCGCGCTCAGCTCGTCGACGTCGGAGCGCCGCAGGCAGTACACGATGCCGGCTTCGCCGGCGTGGCGCGCGATCACGCTCATGACCTGCTCGACCAGGTCGCGGCGCGGCAAGACGCGGTAGGTCAGGTTGGGGCGATCGAACCCGCCGACGAGCACGAGCGGGTCGGCGAGGCCCAGGTTTCGCACGATGTCCGCGCGCACCTCGGGCGTCGCGGTCGCGGTCAGCGCCAGGATCGGCACGTGGGGGAAGCGCGCGCGCACCTCGCCGACCAGCCGGTACTCCGGCCGGAAGTCGTGGCCCCAGTGGCTGATGCAGTGCGCTTCGTCGACGGCCAGCGCGCTCATGCCGCTCTGCTCGAGCCACGCCAGGAAGCCCTCGGCCGCCAGGCGCTCGGGCGCCACGTAGAGCAACTGCAGCCCGCCGCGCGCGATCCGGCGCTCGACCTCGCGGCGCTCTTCGGGCGTCTGCGAGCTGGTGAGCTGCGCCGCGGCCACGCCGTTCTCGACCAGGCCCGCGACCTGGTCCTCCATGAGCGCGATCAGCGGGCTGACGACCACCGTCAGCCCCGCGCGCACCAGCGCCGGAGCCTGGAAGCACAGGCTCTTCCCGCCGCCGGTCGGCATGACGACCACGACGTCGCGACCGGCGAGCGTCGCACGCACGGCTGCTTCCTGGATCGGGCGCAGCGCGTCGAAGCCGAACGCGTGCCGGACGTGGTGGACGACGTCCTCGAAGGTCGGCGGCGGGCCGACCGGCGCCGCCGCGGCGCTCGCCTCGTCCTCGGCCCACAGGGAGCCCGGTTCCAGATCGTGCGCGTCCACTCGGGTCCCTCGCACGGATTGGAGCGCGTGGCGCGCGCGGATCAAGCACGCGGCGCGCATCCGTGCCGAGAATCGCCGGTCCGAGATCCGGCGAGCGCGCGTAGTACGCTCTCCTCCCGCCGCGCCGCGGCGCGACCTCGCGATCCCCGATGACCACGACCGCCGCCGCCGCGCCTCCGTCCCCGAGGCGGGGCTTCCTCGCCCGTTACGTCGACTGGCTCCACCTGCGCTGGCCGGCGGGGACGGTCGAGAAGCTGCCCCAGGTCGCGCCCGACGGCTCGACGAACGTCCCGGGCCTGTTCGTCGTCGGCGACCTGACCGGCATCCCGCTGCTCAAGTTCTCGTCGGACACGGGCGCGCGCGCGGTCGCGCGCATCGCCGAGGACGAGGACTTCCAGAAGGAGCGCGCGCGCTCCGCGGCGGAGGTCTTCGACCTGGTCGTGATCGGCGCGGGCGTCTCGGGCGTCGCCGCCGCGCTCGAGGCCCAGAAGCGTGGCTTGCGCTGCGAGCTGCTCGAGGCTTCCGAGCCGTTCTCGACGATCGCGAACTTCCCGCGCGCGAAGCCGATCTACACCTATCCGACGGAGATGACGCCCTACGGCGACCTCCAGTTCACTGCCGCGGTCAAGGAGCCGCTGCTCGACGAGTTGCGCGCGACGCTGGCGCGGCGCGGCATCGAGCCCCGCAGCGCGCGCGCCGTGCGCGTCGTCCGCCAAGGCGACGTCCTGGTGGTCGAGCTCGCGGAGGGCGCAGCGGTCCGCGCGCGGCGCGTCATCGTGGCCATCGGTCGCTCGGGCAACTTCCGGCGCCTGGGCGTGCCGGGCGAGCACCTGGACAAGGTCTCGAACCGCCTGCACGATCCGCGGGATCACGTGGCGCAGGACGTGCTGGTCGTGGGCGGCGGCGACAGCGCGCTCGAGACGGCGATCGCGCTGGCCACGAGCGGCGCGCGCGTGACGCTCTCGTACCGCCAGCCCGAGTTCGCGCGGCCCAAGCCGGAGAACGTCGAGCGCCTGGAGCGCTTGCGCGCCGACCCCCTGGCGGACGTGTCCGTTCCGGACCCGTCGAGCGAGCGCGTCACGACCGCGGCTGGCGCCTTCCAGGGGCGCGGCCGCCAGCCGGGCAGCATCGAGCTCTTGCTCTCGAGCGCGGTGCGCTCGATCGAAGAGCGCGAGGTCGTGGTGCGCGACGCCACCGGCGCGGACCGGAGGATGCCGAACGACGCCGTGTTCGCGATGATCGGGCGCGAGGCGCCGCTGGACTTCTTCCGCAAGAGCGGTGTGCGGATTCGCGGCGAGTGGACGGCGCGGAGCTGGATCTCGCTCGCGCTGGTGCTCCTCGCGGCCGTCTTCGTCTACCACTGGAAGAAGGGCGGCGTGTACTTCGGGATTCACGAGGCCTTCCAGCGCCACGGCTGGTTCCCGTTCGCCGTGCCGGAGTGGTGGGCCTCGCTCGGCGCGGCCTGCGCGGATCGCACGACGCTGCTCGGGACCCTCAGGGTCTCGCTGGGCGAGCCGGGCTTCTACTACTCACTGGCCTACTGCCTGGCCGTGGTCGCGTTCGGGATGGCGCGCATCCGGCGCCGCAAGACGCCCTACGTCACGGTGCAGACCTGGACGCTGGCGGCGATCCAGGTCGTGCCGCTCTTCCTGTTGCCCTACGTCGTCCTGCCCTGGATGGGGAACGCGGGGCTGTTCGAGAGCGGTGCGCTCGGGAGCTTCGCCGACGCGTTCTTCCCGGCCGTCGAGTACGGCCACGGGCGCGAGTACTGGCGCGCGTTCGGGTTCGTGCTGGCCTGGCCGCTGTTCTTCTGGAACGTGTTCACGGAACAGCCGCTGTGGGCCTGGCTCGCCGTGAGCCTCGTCCAGACGTTCGTGATCATTCCCGCGATCGTGTGGAGGTGGGGGAAGGGCGCCTACTGCGGCTGGATCTGCTCGTGCGGCGCGCTGGCCGAGACGCTCGGTGACGCACACCGCGAGAAGATGCCGCACGGCAGGCACTGGAACCGCCTGAACCTCGTCGGCCAGGTCTTCCTGGTCTTCGCGTTCGTGCTGCTCGTCGCGAGGGTCCTGGCCTGGACGTTCCCGAGCGGGCCGTTCGGGCGCGTCTTCCAGTTCCTGTTCCAGGACCTCGTCGCCCTGAACTACGTGTGGTTCGTCGATCTGTTGTGGGCCGGCATCCTGGGCGTCGGCCTGTACTGGCACTTCTCGGGGCGCGTGTGGTGCCGGTTCGCGTGCCCGCTGGCCGCGCTCATGCACGTCTACGCGCGCTTCTCCAGGTTTCGGATCGTCCCGGAGAAGCAGAAGTGCATCTCGTGCAACGTCTGCACGACCGTCTGCCACCAGGGGATCGACGTGATGAACTTCGCGAACAAGGGGCTCCCGATGGCGGATCCCCAGTGCGTGCGTTGCTCGGCCTGCGTGCAGTCGTGCCCGACGGGGACGCTCCAGTTCGGGAGCGTCGACACGCGGACGGAGGCCGTGCTGGGGCTGGACACGCTGGCGGCCTCGCCGGTCCTGATGCGCGAAGCGCGTGGCGGGTAGCGCCGCTCCAGCCGCGGCCGACCTCAGCTCCCCGCGCCGATCTTCTGCTTCTTGCCCGGGTCCTTCCCGCTCTTCGGGGCCTTGCCCTTGCCCTTCTTCGTGGGCGCGGCCTGCGCGAGTTCCTCGGCCTTCACGGCCAGTGCGGGAGCGTCGATCAGGAAGGCCGCGGCCGGGAGCTCGGGACTGTGAGCCCGCCACGCCTCGACCGCCGCGATCCACAGCGCGCAGGTGCCCTCCAGCGTCGTGTGCAGGTTGTCGGCCTGCAGCAGGCGCGGCTTCGAGCCCGGCTCGTACGTCGTCGCGCCGACCGTGATGGGCTCGTCCGCGATCAGCTTGCGCAGGAACTCGGCCTGGGGCACGACGATCACGTTCTTGCGCGCGTCAGCCCAGGCGTAGAGTCGCTTGTTCAGGCGCGCCAGCGTCTCGGCCGGCGGGATCGACTCCTTGGGCAGGAAGAGCGGATTCGTGCCCGCGCCGCGGAAGTCAGGCAGGTCGCCGACGAGCACCGGGCAGGTGAAGGCCTCCAGGCTCTTCAGGCCGACTTCCAGCCGCGCCTCGCGCTTCTCGTCGCTGCCCGGACCGTAGGCCAGCCAGAAGCAGTAGTCGAGCGCGACGAGCGCGCTGGGCTTCTCGGCCTTGGCGTCCGCGGCGGAGCGCTTGGCAATGGCCTCCGGCGAGGAGAAGAAGTTGAAATCCGCGCCGTTCCAGGGCGCGTCGTGCGCGCCGAGGATCGAGGCGTCGACGATCTGCGCGAGCTGCAGCTTCGACTTCTCGCCCGCGAAGGGGTTCGAGCTGCGGTCGAGGCCGATGCCGGCCGAGATGCTGGCGCCGATCACCGCGACCTGCTGCAGCGCGGGCACCACGGGCGCGGGCTGCGCGGCAGTCGGTTGTGCGTCCGGTCGCGACAGCAGGGCGCGTGCCGGGGGGGGGAAGAGGAAGGCCAGGCAGACGGCGGCGACGAGCGTCTTCATGCCTGCAGTGTACGGAGTCAGACTCCGCTCCGCCGGTCTCGCCGCCTACCCCATCGGCCGCGTTCGCGGCCGATGGGG
>JAEUHZ010000062.1 GCA_016795205.1 Planctomycetota bacterium
CCGGCGCGAGAACGGCGGAATGGAGTCTGACTCCGTACACTCACACGATGTACGAAACCTCTGCCTACTCCGTTGCCAGCCCGACCGCCCCGTTCGTTCCCGCCCGCATCCCGCGGCGCGACCCGACGCCGCGCGACGTGCGGATCGACGTGCTCTTCTGCGGCATCTGTCACTCCGACCTGCACACCGTCCGCGACGACTGGAAGGAGTTCATGCCCACTGTCTACCCGTGCGTCCCAGGGCACGAGATCGTGGGACGCGTCCACAGCGTCGGCGCGGCGGTCAAAGGCCACCGGCCCGGCGACCTGGTGGCCGTCGGCTGTCTGGTGGGCTCGGACGGCACCTGCCCGCAGTGCAAGGCGGGCCTCGAAAACCTGTGCGCGGCCTCGACGTTCACCTACAACGCGCCCGACGCGCACGGCACGGCGCCGGTCACGTACGGCGGCTACTCGAAGAGCGTCGTCGTCGACGAACGCTTCGTGCTCAAGGTGCCCGCAAACCTCGACCCGGCCGGCGCCGCGCCACTCCTGTGCGCCGGGATCACGACCTATTCGCCGCTGCGGCGCGCGGGCGTCGGCCAGGGCCACAAGGTCGGGATCGTGGGTCTGGGCGGCCTGGGTCACATGGGCGTCAAGTTCGCGCGCGCGTTCGGCGCGCACACCGTCGTGCTCACGACCTCGCCCAGGAAGAAGGAGGACGCGCTGCGCCTCGGCGCCCACGAGGTGATCGTGTCCAGTGACGCAGGCCAGATGCAGAAGCACGCCGGCAGCTTCCACTTCCTGCTCGACACGGTCTCGGCCGACCACGACGTCAACGCGCTGCTCAATCTCCTGGTGCACGACGGCACGCTGACCCTGGTGGGCGCCCCGTCGAAACCGCTGTCGATCTCGGCCTTCGCGCTGCTCTTCGGGCGCCGCAGGCTGGCCGGGTCGCTCATCGGAGGCTTGCCCGAGACCCAGGAGATGCTCGACTTCTGCGGGCAGCACGAGATCACGTCCGACGTCGAGGTGATCCCGATCCAGAAGCTGAACGAAGCCTATGCGCGCTTGGAGCAATCCGACGTGAAGTACCGCTTCTGCATCGACATGGCGTCGCTCACGGAGCGCTAGGCGGTCGGATTCGCGAGCCCGTACGGGCGCGATAGGCACACGAACCACGTCCAAGTCCGGGCATGAACAGCGGCGGAATCCATGCGCAGAGCGGTGCCTTCGAGCTGCCGCTCTCGTTCACCCTGCTGGCGTTCTTCACCTTCGGCGTGACGGGAGCGCTGGCGGGTGTGCGGCGCGGATACGACATCATCGGCGTCGCGTTCCTGGCGCTGATCGCCGCCGGTGGTGGAGGTCTCATCCGTGACGGGCTGCTGCTCTCGAGCGGGCCGGCGAGCATTCTCACGGACGCGCGTTACTTGTTCGTCGTCCTGATCGCCGTGATCGTGACGCTCGCGTTCCATCGACAGGTGCATCGGTTCGGGCGCGCGATCGCGGTGGTCGATTCGCTGGGCTTGGGAGCGTTCGCGGTGATCGGCGTCCAACGCACCCTGGAAGCGGGCCTGAGCGCACCAGCTGCCATGTTGGGCGGGACGCTGACCGCCGTGGGTGGCGGGCTGTTGCGGGACGTCCTCGTTCGCGAGGAGCCGCTCCTCTTCAAGCCGGGTCAGTTCTACGCGCTGGTGGCCGTCGGTGGCGCGGGTCTCTACCTCTCGCTCGCACGCTGGAGCGGGTGGACGCCGAATCGTTCCGCGCTGGTCACGATCGCAGCCGTGTTCGTCGTGCGGATGCTGGCCATCCGCTACAACTGGCGCACGAATCCACTCTATCGCGAGCCGTCCCAAGCGGCCTGAACGTGGCGCGACCTCGCGGGTCCGCCCTGCCCCGCGCCCTCCGGCGCAGTGATGCGGTCCTGCTCGCGGGAGCGCGGCTGCCAATCGACGAGGTTGGAGGTGGTCGCGTGCTTCATTCGGTGCCGCCACGTCGCACCGGTTCGGCTCCGCGCTGATGTGGACATTCCCGGCCACGAGACGCACTCCGGTTCGTGTGGCCCTCAGGCCGGAGTGGGTCCCGCCGGTGGGCTGCCCGGTTGAGCGTGCTCGCGGATACGCACTCGTCCCCATCTCGATCGGATTTCGTGCGAGGCCCGCGGGCTGACACCGGTCCGCACCGGCCCGGCCGGTCCACGGGCCGGCATGGGCGGCTCGGTCCCTGCCGGCGCGCCGGTACGATGAGGTCCCTACTGGAGGGCGCTCGGGCGCGATCGCCGCCCGGGCACTCACGTAGAAGAGATCCAGAATGCGTTGTTGGCTCCCTCCCGTTCCGATCCTGCCCCTGCTCTGCCTCTTCGCCGCGTGCCACGAGCAGCCGCCGGCGCCGCCGCCTCCGCCACCCGACGTCAAGGTCGCCGAGGTCCTCCAACGCGACGTGCCGGTCTACGTCGAGGTCATCGGCGAGACGCGCGGCAACACGGAGATCGAGATCCGTGCGCGGGTCGAGGGCTTCATCGAGAGGGTCGACTACAAGGAGGGCTCCGAGGTCAAGAAGGGGCAGTTGCTCTACACGATCGACGCGCGCCCGTTCGAAGCCCGGCTGGCGGCCAGCAAGGCCTCGCTGGCCGAGGCCGAGGCGCAGTACGCGCGGGCCAGGCAAGACGTCGTGCGCTACGAGCCGCTCGTGGCGAAGAACGCGATCTCGCGGCAGGAGTACGAGACCGCGGTCGCACTGGAGAAGGCTGCTGCTGCCGTGGTCGAGGCTGGCCAGGCGCTGGTCGAGCAAGCGGAGATCGACCTGTCGTACACGCGGGTCATGGCACCCGAAGACGGTCTCGCGGGACGGACGGAGGTCTACGCCGGCACGCTCGTGGGGCGCGGACAGAGCACGCTACTCACGCGCATCTCGCGCACCGATCCGATCCACGTGCGCTTCAGCTTCCCCGAGAAGGACTACTTGGCGCTAGCGCGCAAGCGCGGCACCGGCGTCACGCCCGATTCCGAGCGGAAGACCACGTTCGAGCTCTTCACGGCCGACGGCACGCTGCATCCTGCGCCAGGAGAACTCGTGTTCGTCGACCGCAACGTCGACCCCCGCACCGGAACGATCATGGTCGAGGCCGCCTTCCCGAACCCCGGACTGATCATGCGACCGGGCCAGTATGGGCGGATCCGGGCCACGGTCGACCGACGGGCGGGTGCGATCCTCGTGCCACAGCGGGCGGTCGTCGAGCAGCAGGGCGTCTTCAGCGTCCTCGTGCTGGCCGCCGGGGACAAGGTCGAGCAGCGCTTGGTCACGCCCGCGGAGCGCCGCGGGGCTCTGTGGGTCATGGCCTCCGGGCTCAAGGCCGGCGAGAAGATCGTGGTCGAGGGCCTGCAGAAGGTCCGGCCCGGCATCCAGGTCAAGCCGCAGACGGTCTTGATCGAGGACGAGGTCGGCACCTCCGCACAGCCCAGGCCCGCGGGCGGCACGTCGAAGTAGCCCATGGCCAGCTTCTTCATCAGGCGGCCGATCGTCGCCATCGTCATCGCGATCCTGATCGTGCTCATGGGCCTCTTCACGCTGAAGGGCCTGAGCATCGAGCAGTACCCGTTCCTCGCCCCGCCGACGATCCGCGTCACGGCCAACTACCCCGGCGCGTCGGCGCTGTCGGTCGAGCAGTCGGTCGCCACGCCGATCGAGCAGGAGGTCAACGGCGTCGACGACATGATCTACATGAAGTCGTCGAACACGAGCGACGGCCGCATGCAGCTCGACGTCAACTTCGCGGTCGGCGTCGATCAGGACAACGCCAACGTCCTCACGCAGAACCGTGTGTCCGCGGCGCAGGCGCGCCTCCCACAGGAGGTCGTCCAGCAGGGTGTGACCGTCAAGAAGATGAGCCCCAGCATCTTGATGATCATCTCGCTGTACTCGCCGGGGGACAGCTACGACGCGAACTTCCTCGTCAACTACTGCGGCATCAACCTGCGGGACCAGCTCCTGCGGATCTCGGGCGTGGCGCAGGTCGACCTGTTCGGCGGCACCGACTACGGGATGCGGGTCTGGCTGCAGCCCGACCGGCTGGCGAAGTTGGGCCTCACGCCCAGTGACGTGATCGCGGCGATCAAGGAGCAGAACCTCCAGGCTCCCACCGGCAAGGTGGGCGGAGCGCCGGCGCCGGAGGGCACGGACTTCACGTACACGGTCAGCACGCGCGGTCGCCTGCTCACCAGCGAGGAGTTCGAGGACATCATCGTGCGCGAGACGGAGACCGGCGCGCAGATCCGCATCAGGGACGTCGGGCGCGCCGAGCTCGGTGCGCAGAACTACGACTCGTTCGGGCGCCTGGACGGCCAGCCCTCGGGTGCGATGGCCGTGTACCTGTTGCCGGGCGCGAACCAGCTCCAGGCGGCGGAGGCCATCTACCAGACGATGGAGCGCGCCAAGGAGATCTTCCCGACGGACATGGACTACAAGGTCGTGTACGACACGACGCCAGCCGTCGAGGCCTCGATCGAGTCGATCATCCACACGTTCATCGAGGCGGTCATCCTCGTCACGCTGGTCGTGTTCGTGTTCCTGCAGAACTTCCGCGCGACGCTGATCCCGCTCTTGACGGTGCCCGTGTCGCTGATCGGGACGTTCCTGTTCTTCCCGCTGCTCGGGTTCTCGGTGAACACGCTCTCGATGTTCGGCCTCGTGCTGGCCATCGGCATCGTGGTCGACGACGCGATCGTCGTCGTCGAGGCGGTCATGCACCACATCGAGCACGGCAAGAGCCCGCGCGAGGCCACGGTCCAGGCCATGAAGGAGGTCTCGGCGCCGGTCATCGGCATCGCGCTGATCCTCTCGGCCGTGTTCATTCCGGTGGCGTTCCTGGGAGGTCTCACCGGGCAGATGTACCAGCAGTTCGCGCTGACGATCGCCATCTCGGTGCTGCTGTCGGCGTTCAGCGCGTTGTCGCTCTCGCCCGCGCTGGCTGCCATGCTCCTCAAGCCGGCCAAGCAGGCGCGCGGGCCGTTGGGCGCGTTCTACCGCGGCTTCAACAAGCTGTTCGAGGTCACGACCGGGGGCTACGTCGCGGTTTCGCGCATTCTGGTGCGCCGTTCCTTCTTGACCATCCTGATCATCGGTGGAGTCGTGGCCGGCGCCGGGTTCTTCGGCAAGCGGCTACCGGCGGGGTTCATCCCCGAGGAGGACCAAGGCATCTTCGGCGTGGCGGTCCAGCTCCCGCCGGCCTCGTCCCTGGAGCGCACCAGCGCGCTGCTGGCGCAGATCGAGGGTCTGCTCGGGGAACTCGACGGAGTCGAGTCCTACCAGACCATCGGCGGCTACGGCGCGGTGACCAGCACCTATCAGCCCAACTTCGGGACGATCTTCGTGCGCCTCAAGCCCTGGGCCGAGCGGCACACGGAGGCGCTGCACGTCAAGGGCATCATGCGCACGCTGGGGGCCCAGCTGGCGCGCATCCCGGAGGCGATCGCCTTCCCGTTCAACGTCCCGACGATCTCGGGCTTCGGCGCCTCCGCAGGGTTCAACTTCCTGCTCCAGGACCGCAGCGGGTCGCTGAGCGTCGCGGAGCTGGGCGAGCAGTCGCGGGCATTCTTGACCACGGCACGCCAGCGGCCCGAACTCGCGAACCTGTTCACTTCGTTCGACCCGACGTATCCGCAGGTCGACGTGCAGCTCGACCGCGAGAAGGCGCGCAAGCTGGGCGTGCCGGTCAATGAGGCCTTCCAGGCCCTGGCGACCGTCCTGGGCGGCACGTACGTCAACGACTTCAACCGGTTCGGGCGGCTCTTCCGCGTGTACGTGCAGGCCGACGGGGCGGCACGCGATCAGCCCTCCGACATCGGGGACATCTACGTCCGCAGCAGCACGACCGGCGACATGATCCCGCTCTCGACCCTGATCACGGTCGAGTCCAAGGCCGGTGCCGAGCTGACGATGCGCTTCAACCTGTTCCGCTCGGTCGAGATCAACGGCGTGCCCGGCCCGGGCTACACCTCGGGGCAGGCCCTGGCCGCGCTGGAGGAGACGTTCGCGGCGACGATGCCGCGGGAGATGGGCTTCGCCTACAGCTCGCTTTCCTACCAGGAGAAGACGGCGCCGCCACCCGGCCCCACGTTCGTCATGGCGATCGTGTTCGTCTTCCTCCTGCTCGCAGCGCTCTACGAGAGTTGGCGTCTGCCGTGGGCCGTGCTCCTGGGCTCGCCACTCGTGGCGCTGGGCGCGTTCTTCGGTGCCTGGCTCATGGGCTACGAGAACAACGTGTACGTGCAGATCGGCCTGATCATGCTGATCGGGCTGGCCGCCAAGAACGCGATCCTGATCGTCGAATTCGCCAAGGCCAAGCACGAGGAAGGCCTGAGCATCCAGGAGGCGGCGCTCGAGTCCGCGCGCCTGCGCTTCCGCCCGATCCTCATGACGGCCTTCGCGTTCATCCTGGGCGTCGTGCCCCTGATGCGCGCCAGCGGCGCGGGAGCGGGCGCGCAGAACGTGATGGGCACGGCGGTGTTCTGGGGCATGCTCATCGCGACTGCGCTGGGCGTGTTCCTCATCCCGGGCAACTTCGCCTTCGTCGAGCAGCTCGGGCGCAAGCAGCAGAAGGGCGGCAGTCAGCCTGCGGCTCCGGGCGGCACGCCGCCTGCGGGTCATGGGCCGGCCCAGCCGGCCGCGGGTGCCGCCGGGGGAGGGCACTGACATGAACGCGCGCCACCTTGCCGCGATCGCGCTCCTCGGGACGAGCTGCACGCTCGGACCCGACTATGCGCGGCCGGACCTCCCGCTGCCCGAGGGCTGGCGCGAGGTCGGGACAAGCGAGCAGCAGTCCCTGGCGAACACCCCCTGGTGGGAGCTGTTCCAAGACCCCGAGCTCGTACGGCTGGTCCGCGTCGCGCTCGAGGAGAACAAGGACCTGAAGATCGCCGTCGAGCGCATCGAGGAAGCGCGCGCGATCTACGGGTTCACGAAGGCCGACCTGTACCCCAAGCTCGATGCCTACGGCTCGATCGGTGCGTTGCAGGCCAGCCGGCAGGGAATCCCCTCGCTCCCGGCGGGGATCGACAACGAGAACGAGCTGTATGCAGTCGGCGGTCAGCTCTTCTGGGAGCTCGACTTCTTCGGCCGCATCCGACGCGCGACCGAGGCCGAGCTGGCACTGCTCTACGCCACCGAGCAGGCGCGGCGTGCCGTCGTGCTGGCGCTCGTCTCCGACGTGGCGCGGGCCTATGTCGAGCTGCGCGACTTCGATCGTCGGCTCGAGATCGCACGGCGCACGCTGGCGTCGCGCGCGCAGTACGTCGAGCTGGCCCGCGACCGCTTCGAGGGCGGGGTCACCCCCGAGATCGATTGGCGCCAGGCCGAGGCGGAGCTCCACCGCACGGCCTCGTTCGTGTTCGACTTCGAGCGTCTGGTGCGGCTGAAAGAGCACGAGCTGTCCGTGCTGCTGGGGCGCAATCCCGGAGAGATCGGGCGTGGCTTGGACCTGGACCAGCTCCCCCTGCCGGACACTGCGCCGCCGGGCCTGCCCTCCGAGCTGCTCGACCGCCGGCCGGACCTGCGCCAGGCCGAGGAGCAGCTCGTCGCGGCGAACGCGCGCATCGGAGCGGCGAAGGCGCTGCTCTACCCCAGCATCTCGCTGACGGGTGCCTTCGGGTGGGAAAGCACGGAGCTCGACGACCTGTTCAATTCGTCGGCTCAGGCCTGGTCGATCAGCGCGAACATCCTCCAGCCGATCTTCAACGCCGGCCAGAACCAGCGGCGCGTCGAGGTCACCGAGTCGCAGCAACGACAGGCGCTCTACGCCTACGAGCGCGCTGTCATCCAAGCCTTCCGCGAGGTCGAGGATGCGCTGGTCGGGTTCCGTCAGGCGGGACTGCGCCGAGGCTCCGAGGGCGCGCGCGTCGCAGCCGAGCGCAAGGTCGTCGAGCTGGCCGAGCTGCGCTACCGCGGCGGTGTCGCGGCCTACCTCGAGGTGCTCGACGCGCAACGTTCGCTCTTCAGCGCCGAGCTGGACGAGACGAGCTCCATGCGCGACGAGGTCGTGGCGCTGATCCAGATCTACAAGGCCCTGGGCGGCGGATGGCCGCAAGCGGACGAGGGGAGCGGCGCAGCCGCGGCCGACACGGACGCTCCGCGAGGAGGAGATGAGGTGCGATGAGCAAGAAGAACAGTGACCGCGACGACGCCGCTCCGAAGCGCATGAAGCGCAAGGAGTACGAGCACGAGCTCGAGCGACTCCAGGCCGATCTGTGCACGCTCCAGGAATGGGTGAAGCACAAGGGTCTGCGCGTCATCGTGGTGTTCGAGGGCCGAGATGCGGCCGGGAAGGGCGGCACGATCAAGGCGCTCACCGAGTGCGTCAGCCCACGCGTCTTCCGCCTGGTGGCGTTGCCCGCGCCCTCGGATCGGGAGAAGACGCAGATCTACATGCAGCGCTACATCCCGCACTTCCCCGCCGCGGGCGAGGTCGTGATCTTCGATCGCAGCTGGTACAACCGCGCCGGCGTCGAGCGGGTCATGGGATTCTGCACCGAGGCGCAGGCCGAGGGCTTCCTGGAGCGCGTCCCCGAGTACGAACGGGACTTCGTCAGGGCCGGGGTGATCCTGGTCAAGTTCTGGCTGGAGGTCGGCGACGACGAGCAGAAGCGGCGCTTCGAGTCGCGCATCGACGACCCACGCAAGCAGTGGAAGCTGAGCCCGATGGACCTGCCGTCCCGCGAACGGTGGTACGACTACTCGAGGGCTCGGGACGCGATGCTCGAGGCCACCGACACCAAGCACGCGCCCTGGTACATCGTGCGCTCGGACGACAAGCGCCGCGCTCGCCTGAACGTGATCGCGCACCTCCTGGACCTGATCCCGCACAAGAAGCTGCCGCGCGAGAAGATCAAGCTGCCCAAGCGCTCGACGAAGGGCGCCTACGACGATCAGCAGAGCATCGCCAAGCGCACGTTCGTGCCAGAGAAGTACTGAGGACCGCAGTGTCCGTGCTGGCACCGCCGCATGGGAAGTGAATCCGCAACCGGCACCGAGGCCCCGAGCCGGCTCGCCCGCTGGGTTCCGGGCCTGAGCCGGCTGCGCGAGTACCAACTCGCGTGGCTGCGCCCCGACCTCGTGGCCGGGATCACGCTGGCCGCCTACCTCCTGCCGGCGGGCATCGCCGACGCGTCACTGGCCGGTCTGTCCTCGGAAGCCGGCCTGTATGCGTGTCTCTTCTCGGGGCTCGTCTTCTGGCTGTTCTGCAGCTCGCGACACACGGCGATCACCGTCACCTCGGCGATCTCGCTCCTGATCGGCGCCTCCTTGGGAGAGCTGGGCCAAGGCGATCCGGCGCGCGTGGCGGCGCTGGCGGCCTGCACGGCACTGCTCGTCGCCGGCCTGGCGTTCGTCGTGTGGCTCGTCGACGGCGGCTCCGTCGTCAACTTCGTCTCCGAGACCGTGCTCGTGGGCTTCAAGGCCGGCATCGCCCTGCACCTCGCGAGCACGCAACTCCCCAAGCTCTTCGGCATCCCGGGCTCGCACGGGAACTTCTGGGAGCGGATGGCGGACTTCTTCGCGCACGTGGGGGAGACGCACACGGCCGCCTTGCTGCTCGGCTTGGCGGCGCTCGCCGTGCTGATCCTGGGCAAGCTGTTCCTGCCCTCGCGCCCGGTGGCGCTGTTCGTCGTCGTGGGCGGGATCGTCGCGGCCGGGGTGCTCGACCTGGGCACGCAGGGCGTGAAGCTCCTGGGCGAGGTGCCGCAGGGCCTGCCGGTGCCGGGCCTGCCCGCGGTGGCCTGGTCCGACGTGGACGAGATCCTGACCCTGGCGATGGCCTGCTTCCTGCTGGCCGCGGTCGAGACGGCCGCGATCGGGCGCATGTTCGCGCAGAAGCACGGCTACCGCGTCGACACGAACCAGGAGTTCCTGGCGCTGGCCGGCGCGAACCTGGCGGCGGGTCTGGGGCGCGGACTACCCGTGAGCGGCGGGATGTCACAGTCGCTGGTGAACGAGAGCGGGGGAGCGCGCACCCCGTTGTCCGGCCTGTTCGCATCGCTCCTGATCCTGCTCGCGGTCCTGTTCCTCTCGAGCATGCTGCGCGACCTCCCGCAGCCGGTGCTGGCGGCGATCGTGCTCCTCGCGGTGGCCGGGCTGTTCAAGGTCGAGGCGCTGAAGCGCCTGTGGCGCTTCAGTCGCGCGGAGTTCGCCATCGCGGCGGCCGCGCTGCTGGGCGTGCTCGGTGCTGGCCTGCTGCGCGGCGTCCTGATCGGAGTGGTGCTCTCGATCCTGATGCTCCTGCGGCGCGCCGCGCGCTCGCCGGTCACCGAGTTGGGGCGCATCCCGGGGACGGACCAGTTCGCCGATCGGATCCGTGATCCGCGGAACGAGCGCGAGCCGGGCGTCGTCGTCCTGCGCAGCACCGGCGGGCTCTTCTACTTCAACGTCGATCACGTGCGCGACCGCTGCTTCGAACTGCTGGCCGAACGCGGCGACGCGCGCCGCGTCGTCTACTTCCTGGGCGCGGTTCCGCTCGTCGACCTGGCAGGCGCGGAACTCCTGGCCGAGCTCCACAAGACCCTCGCGGCGCGCGGCATCGAGTTCCGCCTGGCCGGCACGTCCAGCAGCGTGCGCGAGATCCTGGTGAAGGCCGGCTACGAGGCGGAATGCGGGCCCGTGACCGCGAACGAGACGGTCGCCGCGGCCGTCGCGGCGCGCTGATCGGCCCGACGCCGGCCCCGGCTCGCCCGGAGCTCGCCCGTCAGGGCTTGGCGGGCAACCCGAGCTTCTGGCGCACCTCGGGCTCGGCCTTGGTCAGCCCGGCCCGCAGCCCCGCGCGGAGCGCCTCCTCAGCCGGCTGCTTGTCGCAGTAGTAGGCCTTCAGCGCGAAGAGTCCCCCGACGCGGTTGCCACTGCTGCACGAGACGAGCGTGCCCCCGCTCCGGTCCTTCAGCGCGGCCTCGAGCTTGCGCGCGTTCTCCTCGGTGACGTCCTGCGCGCCGCCGACGGGGATCCGGATGAACTCGAGACCCAGCTTCCGGGCCTGGGCCTCCTCCCAGCCCGTGCCCTGTTCCGTGGCCGGGCGCAGGTGGATCACGGTGCGGTAGCCCAGCTCGGGGAGCTGCGCGAACTGAGCCTCGGAGCATTGGCCCGACGACACGAGCCCCGGCTCGACGAGCACGGCGCCGGGGATGCCGAGGGCCAGCACCCCTGCGTCGTTCGCGCGCGGCGCGGCCTCGGACGTGCATGCGCAGAGGGGGGCGAGGACCAGCAACGACAGGAGCAGCTTCATGGTGATCTCGGAGAGGGAACGACCGACGGACGGAGCGCGGCAGGACCGTAGTTCCTCGACGCTCCGAATCGTCTGCTCACTTCGGCGGAGGCCGCCGGCGAATCCGGGGTAGACCCGCGCCAAGTGCCGCGCCGGGTGTCGAGAGGCAGCCTGCTCGTTGCCATCACCTCCGCGCGTCACGACCATCTGGCCTTCCAGGCCCAGGCACCCGAGACCGCCCATGACCGAGACCCTCGACACCCACCGGCGCGCGCTGGCCGTGAACCTCGACCCCACGAGCTATGGCACCTTCGCCGAGATCGGCGCGGGCCAGGAAGTTGCGCGCTGGTTCCTCTCCGTCGGAGCCGCGGCGGGAACCGTCGCGAAGACGATCTCGGCCTACGACATGGCCGTCAGCGACTCGATCTACGGCCAGGCGGGCCGCTACGTGTCGCGCGAGCGGTTGCTCGCGATGCTCGAACACGAGTACTCGCTGCTGCTCCAGCGCCTGCGGGGCACGCGCGGGTCGAAGTCGCGTTTCTTCGTGTTCGCCGACACGGTCTCGGCGCGCAACTTCGCTGGCACGAACGAGTGCCACGGCTGGGTGGGGTTGCGCTTCCAGACCGAACCCGGAGGCCGGCCCAGTGACGTGCTGCTCCACGTCAACCTGCGGGACCCGAGCAGTCGCGAGCAGCAGGACGCCCTGGGCGTCCTGGGCGTCAACCTGCTCCACGCGGCCTTCTTCGAGCTCGGCCGCGGAGTGCGCTGGATCGAATCGCTCCTCGCGAACCTGTCCAGCGCCAGGCTCGAGATCGACTTCGTCGAGCTCACGGGGCCGGCCTTCGCGCGGGTCGACCGCGACGCGCTCGGCGTCGAGGTCGTGCGACGCGGACTGGCGCTGGCCGTGCTCACGACGCGCACGGGGGCACTCGTCCCGCCCACGGAGTTCTTGCGCAAACGTCCGATCGTGATCGAGCGCTGTCCAGCCGCCGGACCAGGACGGCCGTCGTCGCGCGGGCTGCAGGCCACGGCGCGCCGGCTCGTGGCCGAGAACCCGGCCTTCGAGCGGCCCCCGCTGGCGCTGTTCGAGGTCTCCACGGCTGCCGTCGGACGCCGACTGGCACCGGCGGCGACGCAGGTCCGTCGTCGCGTCGGGCAGCTCGTGCGACCATCCGCTCCCGTGCTCGTGACGCGGCATGCTGCGGCCTACGAGCTCGTGCGCTACGTTCGGCGCTACACGCAGCAGCCGGTCGTGCTGGTGCTCACGCCGTCGGCCCTGGTCGAGGCCTTGAGCGCGACGATCGACCGCGCGCGCACGGGCCAGGCCTTCGAGGCCTTCGGGCGGCTGCTGGGCGAGGACGCCCGCATGTTCGTCGGGCCCGAGCCGGTCGCCGACTTCCGCGCGGCGCTGCGCCGCGCCGGCCTCGACACGCGCGGCGTCCGCGGTCCGGAGCGCGGCCTGCTGCGCGTCGGTGAGCTCGGCCTGCCGGCGCCGCTCGACGCGCTGCTCGACTACCTGCTCGGCGCCGGTTGGGTGGTTCCGCTGGGCGAGCGGCGCTCGCCGTCCGGCCGCTGAAACCGCGCGACTCCTCCGCCGGGCACCCGGGCCTCAGGGCGACTTCGAGCCCCGGCGTCCGCGCAGGATCGTCCAGCCCAGCGCGATCACGGCGCCGAGCAGCGCGGACCCCAGGATGACGAACGCCAGCGGCATCTCGAGCCGCATGCCGAGGAACGACACCTGGGCCTGCTCGAAGTTCGAGATCACGAAGAGGGCGAGCAGGACTGCGACCAGGGCCGCGACGATGTGGCGAAGGGACATGCGGATCGGGCTGTTGGTTGCGCGTGCGACGGCAGCGTAGCGCTCGCGAACCCGAGGGTGTGAGCCCGCGGCACCGGCCGGGTCCGCCGTGACGGCGCGAGAAAAGCCGCCGATTCGGGTTGCCGATCCGGCCGAGGGCGCCCATCCTGGCTCTTTGCTCCCGTCACCCGCGCTCGCGCGCGAGCGGCGACCTGTCAACCACCCCCGAACCCTGGAAAGGAGGGCCCGCCATGCCGGCATCCACCCGAATCGCCGCGCTCGACTTCCGTGCGTACCAGCGCAAGGACCTCGACTCGATCCCCGAGCTCAGGCGGCTCTCCCCGGGCGAGCTGGAGGCGATCAAGGTCGTCTCCGCCGTGTTGCCTTTCCGCGTGAACAACTACGTGGTGGAGCAGCTCATCCGCTGGGAGCGCGGCGTCGAGGACCCGCTGTTCGTCCTGACGTTTCCCCAGCGGGACATGCTGGCGCCCGAGGACTTCGGGCGGCTCGCCGACCTGGTCCGCAAGGGTGCGCCCGAGGCGCAGATCCAAGCGCTGGCGCGCGAGATCCAGCTCGGGATGAACCCGCACCCGGCCGGTCAGATGGAGCTCAACGTCCCGACCGTGGACGGCGAGCCCCTGCCGGGCGTGCAGCACAAGTACCGTGAGACCGTGCTGTTCTTCCCCAGCCAAGGCCAGACCTGCCACGCCTACTGCACCTACTGCTTCCGTTGGCCGCAGTTCGTGGGCCTCGACGAGCTCAAGTTCGCCAGCCGCGAAGCGGAGACGTTGGTCGCCTACCTCAAGGCGCACAAGGAGGTCTCGAGCGTCCTGTTCACCGGCGGGGACCCGCTGATCATGAAGACGTCGGTCCTGCGCCGCTACATCGAGCCGCTCCTCTCGCCCGGCCTGGAGCACATCACCAGCATCCGTGTCGGTACGAAGGCTCCCGCCTACTGGCCCTACCGCTTCGTCACCGACGCGGACGCTGACGATCTGCTGCGCCTGTTCGAGGACGTGCGCAGCGCCCGCAAGGCCTTCGCGCTCATGGCGCACTTCAGCCACCCGCGCGAGCTGGAGACCCCGGTGGCCCAGGCGGCGCTGCGTCGCATCCAGTCCACGGGAGCGGTCGTGCGCTGCCAAGCTCCGCTGATCCGCCGCGTGAACGACAAGGCCCAGATCTGGGCGGACATGTGGCGGCTCCAGGTGCAGCTCGGAACCGTGCCCTACTACATGTTCGTGGAGCGCGACACGGGCCCGAAGAACTACTTCGAGGTCCCGCTGGCGCGCGCGGCGGAGATCTTCCACGAGGCCTACTCGATGGTCTCGGGTCTGGCGCGCACGGTCCGCGGCCCGTCGATGAGCGCGACGCCGGGCAAGGTCAAGGTCGTCGGCGCGGCCGAAGTGCGCGGCGAGAAGGTCTTCATCCTGGTCTTCGAGCAGGGCCGCGATCCGTCCTGGGTCGGACGCCCGTTCTTCGCGCAGTACGACGCGGAAGCGACCTGGCTCGATCAACTGCGACCGGCCTGCGGCGAGCGCGAGTTCTTCTTCGAGGCCGAGATGCGCGCCATGCAGAGCGCGGGCCGCCATCGACCGTGGGGCGAGGACGTGCCGCCGCGGCGTACGCCCGTCCTGTTCGGGCACGTCGAGTGGGACTGAGGGGCGACGCGCCGACGCGCCGCGCTCCTCACGGCTGCCACGTGACTTCGAAGCCGTTCGACAGGTTGAACGTGGCGGGCGTACAGAACGAAGCGGCATTGCGGTACCAGACCTGGTAGGTCCTCACGCTGCCCGCGCTCGTGATCAAGCCGCGCACCGAAACCGGGGGATCCCCGGCGACCGGATACTGGCTCGCGCCGGCCACGTTCGAGCGCGTGCCGAGGCGGACGATCGTGCCTCCCGCGCAGCGCAGGCCGTCGCCGAAGACCACGCCCAGCCCGCCCCCGAGCTGGCTCGAGCCCTGGAAGTAGAGGCAGCTCGAGTTCGGCATGCCGGATCCCAGCAGCGTGAGCGCATCCGCCGACAGGCTGGCCGAGCCCGAGCCGGTCAGATTGGACCCTCCCGGCACCACCGAGTTCGCGCAGCCGTTGCCGCCGTTCCCGAAGTTGTTGCACGGGCAGACCGCGCCGGTGCCATCGCCCAAGCACACGGCCACGCCGGCGACGCACGTCGCTCCGGTCTCCGTGATCGAGAACGTCCCCTGCGTCGCGTTCACGTTGAACGGATAGCGCCCGAGCTGGACCGTGTAGCGCTGACCGCACACCACCGGCCACGTGATCGTCGAGGGGAAGCCCAGGATGCCGCACACGCCGTCGTCGTCGTTGCACGCCAACGCGGGGCCCGTGGGACAGCCCGCGCCCGCGTAGACCGCGACCTTCGTGTCCTCACTGGATCCGAACCCGAAGCCGCCACAGGTCGTGAGCGTGGCGCTGCCCGTCACGCTGGACGTCCACACGAACCACTGGTCGTTCTGGATCGTCGTCGAGCCGAAGAAGTCGCACGCCAGCTCGGCCTGGCCCTGTGCTCCGGTCGTGGCGAACGTCGAGTCGTAGGCGTGCGGGCCTGGGCCCGCGATCGCGCTCGGCGTCAGGCACTCGTCGTTGGCCGGCGGCGACGCGTCGGCGATCTGGAACGTGCCGAGGCCGGGGGTCGCGACCGGAGCCGTGCCGGGGTAGAGGCCGAGCTGGAGCGTGTACTGCTGTCCGGCGCTGACGCTCAGGGTGATCGAGGACTGCCAGCCCGTCGGCCCGCACACGTCGTCGCTGCAGGCCAGGATCGCGCCCGGGCAGCCTGCGCCCTGGTAGAGGGCCAGCTTCGTGTCGACGCTCGACGTGCAGGTCGAGATTCGCACGTTGCCCGTGAGCGGCGCCGTCCACACGTACCAGACGTCCTGGAGGATCGCGGTCCCGGCGCCGGCCAGGTTGCACGGCGCCTCGGCTTGTCCCTGGGTGCCCGTCGTGGCCGCGATGTTGTCGAAGGCGAACGAGCCCAAGCCGCTGATCACCGTCGGCGCCGAGCACTCGTCGTTCGCGGGCGCGGTGAAGACCACGAGCTCGAACTGGCCTGCACCGGGCACGGCCGGCGGGTTCGCCCCGGGGTAGAGACCGATCTGGATCGTGTACTGCTGGCCAGCCGTCGCGCTCCACGTCACCGTCGACTGGAACCCGACGCAGGCGTCGTCGTTGCAGGCGATCGCGGCCCCCGTGGGACAGCCCGCGCCTGCGTAGATCGCGATCTTGGTGTCCACCCCGGTGGTTCCGCAGGTGTTCACCCGCCCGATGCCCGAGACCGGCGCGGTCCAGGTGAACCACACGTCCCTGAGGATCGCCGTGCCGGCGCCAGTCAGGTTGCAGAGCGCGTTCCCCTGTCCCTGCGCGCCGGTCGTGGCGGCCGTCGTGTCGAAGGCGAAAAGCCCCGTGCCCGTGAGCACGTCCGGCGTCGCGCAAGCGTCCGAGCCGCCGACCAGCGCGGCGAACGTGCCGAGCGGGGGCGAGAGGGGCCGCGCGACCTGGAGCGCGCGGTACCCGTTCGCGTTGCGCGCGCCGGGAGCAGCGGGTTGGGACTGCGCGAAGACGGCGCCGTGCGCGAGCACGGCGAACAGCGACCAAGGGACCAGAGTGCGCATGAGGAGCGTGCGGCGGACGGGGCAGGGTGGTGCGCGGGGTACCGGAGCGGTCCGAGGAGCTGCGCCCATTCTCGCCCGATCGAGTTGCCTCCGGGAGGGGGTCGACGCGGTGCGAGGCCCCCCGCGCGCTCGGAGCGAGCCAGCGCGCGCGCCCGGTCGGGGCCTGCAGCCACCTTCCGCTTGTCGAAACCGCCGGAGCGGGGGATCCTTGCCCGGAGCCCCATGCGCCACGCACGAGCCGCCCTTCAAGCCCTCCTGACCCTGTCCGCTCTGGTCACCGCAGCCCTGCCCGCCGCGGCCGAGGTCGTCGTCGTCCGCCAGTTCGGCTTCTACTACTCGCCGCGCGAGGTCGTCGTGAACGTGGGCGACACGGTGCGCTGGGAGTGGACCAGCGGCAGCCACACGGTGACCGAAGGAACGGATGGGCTCGTCAACGGCAACGAGGCCTTCCACTCGCTGCTCTCGCCCGGCGTGCAGGTCTTCGAGGTCACGTTCTCGCCGACGTTCCTGGCCACGTTCCCGCGCCCGGGAGGGCGCTACGACTACTTCTGCCAGCCGCACTTCGTGGGCGGCATGACCGGCGTCGTCCACGTGGCCGATCCCGTGCCCGGCACGCTGTTCTGCGCTGGCGACGGCAGCGGCGCCGCGTGCCCCTGCGGCGCGAGCGGGCCGAGCGGCATGGGCTGCCCGAACTCGGTCGGGGTCGGCGCGCGCCTGCGCGCCAAGGGCGATCCCAGCGTCAGCGCGGACACGCTCTCGCTGTGGATCACGGGCGCACCGGAGGGCTACACCGTCCTGTTCTTCCAGGGCAGCGCGCGCGAGAACGGCGGCGCTGGCGTCGTCTTCGGCGAGGGCCTGCGCTGCGCGGGCGGCACGCTGGCGCGGCTCGGGCAGAAGACGCAGAGCTTCAACTGGGCCAGCTATCCCAGCGCGGGCGATCCGCCGATCTCGCAGCGCGGCTTCGTCGCGCCCGGTCAGACGCGGCACTACCAAGCTTGGTACTTGGACTCGCCGGGCCTGTGCGGCCCGCCCGCGCCGAACTTCTCGAACGGCTACACGCTCACCTGGCACTGACCTCGCCGTCGGGCAGCGGCTGGGACGCCGGGAAGCGGGCACGCACCGCCGCCGAAACGTCGGGGATGCTGCGGCCGTCGCGGTGAGCGATGCGCTTCCACACGCTGCAGTAGCCCTCGCGTGAGCGGACGAACTCCGCGGCGTGGAACAGGCGGTCGACCGCTTGTTGGCGCAGCACGACGCCGCGCGGCGAGGCCGGGTCGATGCCCTCCTGCTGGATGCGGCGCATCTCGGGCGTCGCGGCCAGCACGCTCACGTAGTCGATGCGGGCGGGGTTGCTCAACATGCGCGGGTCGGGGAGACCGCACACGCTGTCGGCTGGATCCGCGATCCAGGGTGAGCCGGACTCGTTGTGCGCCGCAGCTTCGCCCACCGCGCGCGAGCAGGACCCGGCGAGCGCAATGAGTGCCGCGGCCGCGGCCAGGATGAGGAAGTTGCATCGCATGAGTTGGCCCTCCAGCGGACGTCACCCGCCCGCTGTGATCACTGTCGCCGGCACCTCCGGGGCCCGCGATACGACGCAGGACGTAGACGCGACCGAGCGAGTTCCGACGCCCAGCCGGCTGGAGCCCAGGCGCGGAGGCTACGCACTCTGCGGGGCCGGCGGGTACGACCTATGCCCAAGGGCGCGAGACACGCCGGATGACTAGTGTGAACGCGGGCGTGAGAACCTCGCTGGAAGTCGCACCGCGCGGCGGAAACGGGCCTCGAACCCACTTGGAATCTCGCACAGGAGCGGAGCCGCGACCCGGCTCCGGTTACCCAGATGATCACGCGCTTCGCTTGCATCTTCGCGCTCGCCGCCTTCGCTGCAGCTCCGGTGCTCGCTGCTCCGGACAGTCCCGCCGCACCCAAGGCGCCGACCGCACCGATCGACCTGCGCGGCCGCTTCGACGCGCTCGTCGACGAGCTGGCCAAGAAGGCCGCGGCGCGTGGCGCCACGCGCCAGGACTTCGCCCGCGTCGTCGAGGAGGTGCGCTCCGCGGCGAACGAGTACATGGGTGAGCGCCGCGTCGAGCAGATCCGCGACAAGCTCATCGAGCGCATCAACGAGCTCGAGGTCAAGGCGCGCGACGCGCAGCTCATGCTCATGGAGTTCGACGTCCTCAAGGACCTCTTCATCGACCTGCAGTGCGAGGGCTGCGTGCGCCGCATGGCCGCCAACGTGCGTGCCGGCAAGGCCACGCGCCTCGAGTACGCGATGGTCTACCAGTCCCTGACCCTGCGCGCCGAGGCGGCCATGGGCTGGAACCCCGAGATCGACGCGATCATCGGCCGCCTGCGCATGGAGGTCGAGAAGCTCGAGAAGCGCGCCAAGGAAGCCATGGCCGCCTTGCCGGCCACGGACCTCGTGCCGGTCATGGAGGCCCACGCCGACTTGATGTGCCGCTGGGTGCCCGTGCGCCTGGGCAAGCGTGCCATGCAGCTGAAGGAGATCGTGGTCCCGAAGGACTTCACGGACATCAGCGAAACGGCGGCCTTCTACGGCATCGCCCCGACCTCCGACCTGGGACGCAAGATCGAGGCGCGCCTCGAGCAACTGCGCGCGGCCGTCGCCGGCGGACGGATCAGCCGCGCCGACTTCGATGAGCTCGACGCGCTCCTGAAGCAGCGTGCGCGCGCCGCGGTGAGCGGCGCCTGACCCTCCTGACGCCGCTGCTCCGCCCGCGCGGGCCTCAGGCCGCGCGGGCGGTTTCGTGCCCGGCCGGCCTCAGGTCGACCCCGTCCAGCGCACGACGAGGAGCAGCGCGTCCGCCGAACGCCCGACGAGCTCCCATTCCTCCTCGCGCGGGAGCTCGCGCCCCCAGACGCTCTCGCCGCTCCCGGCCTCGATCGGCTGCTCCTCGCGCGGGACGCGCACGCCCGCGGCGCCCGCCAGCACGTGGACCAGGGCGTGTCCGGGCCCCAGCGCCTCGCGCACGCGGCGCGTGCCGAGGCGCAGCGCCTCGACGTCCGCGCGGCCGCGGCCGGAGCGCACGAACACGTTGAAGTCACCGACGGGCCCGGCCGCGAGCTCGGCCCGCGCCGCGTCGCCGCCGTCGAAGCGCACGGGCTCCAGCGGGCGCAACCGCACGCGCTGCGTGCCGTCGGAGAGGACCAGCAGGATCCCGGCCCCCGACGTGACCACGAGCAGGCGCTCGAAGCCCGGGAAGGGCGAGAACGGCCCGGACTCCTCGATCCGGGCTCGCGAGACGCGGAAGTCGAAGTCACCGCGCTCGAAGCTCGCCGCGGGCGGCCAGAGCGCGAGCTCCTCCGTCTCCCCGCGCCCGTTCCGCCAGGGCGTGCGCCGCGAATCCGCGGGTGTGCGGTGCAGGATCTCGCGCGCCATCGGCGCACCCTAGCTCAGAGGAGGAGCCGCGCCGAGGGACCTCGGCGCGGCTCCCGGGCCCGCGCGGGCGAGCTAGCACGGCGCCCGCTCGGGCCGGCATGCGTCGGGCCAGCCCGCTCGGAGCGCCGCCGCGCGGGTGGGTCCCGCGGGCCTCGCAGACCTGCGTGGCCCGACCGTGCGCGCGGTGGACATGCCGTTCGGGAAAAATCCTCGGCCCGGCGGGGGCCCCGGTTCTCGCCTCGCTCTCCCGCACAGGGGTCGCGGGGGATCAGCGCGCCAGGGCCGGCCGGAGCAGGGGCCCGACCACGACCCCGTAGCCCGCCGGCCGCGCGGCCCGCGCCGCGGCCAGCAGGTCGCCGGGCCACAGCCGCGCCGTCCCGTCTCCCGAGGCCGTCAGGATCCAGGCCCCGTCCGCGGTCACGTCGGCATCGAAGACGGCGTCGGCGTGCCCGGCATAGCTCGCCACGCAGCCCTCCGCTCGGAGGTCCCACAGGTGCGCCGTGCCGTCGAGCGAGCCCGTCACGGCCAGCGGCCGCCCGCGCGCCTTGGCCAGCCCGGTCAGGCTGTTCGTGTGGTGCTCGAGTGGCAGGGGACGCTTGTCGATCATGCGGATCTCGTCTCCGGCCGCCGGGTCCGGGAAGCGCCACAGCGTCGTTGCGCGGCCGTACCTGGAGGTCGTCACGAGGTGGGCCGTCTCGGGCGCGAAGGCGACGAGCCCCGGCGTGGCGAAGCGCGGCGAGCGGGCCACCCGGCGCCCGTCGAGGTCGAACACCTCGAGGCGCGCGCTCTGCAGCGCGGCCGCGATGCGCGTCCCGTCGGGCGCGAAGGCCAGGTCGAACACGTGGGTCAGCGTGCGCAGATCGGTCTCGTAGGGCTCGGTCCGCCACAGCGGCCGGGCGGGCTGCGCGTCGGTCTGGGTGGCCTCCCACAGCGCGATGCGCCGGTCGCTGCCGCCGGTGGCGAGCAGCCGACCGTCGGGCGAGAAGCACAGGGCGGTGAGCTCGCCTTCGTGCGCGCCGAGCCAGCGCTCGACTCCGCTCGCGAGGTCGAGGAGGCGCACGCCGCCCGCACGATCGGCGAGCGCCACCCGCGCGCCATCCGGGGCGATGCGCGCCGGGACGGGCGCCGCGCCCGGCGCCTCGAGACATCGCTCGACCCGTCCGTCGCGCGCGTCCCACACGAGGACCCGGCCGTTCGCGTCGGTCGAGACGGCGCGCACGGCGTCCGGACCGAAGTCGGCGGCCAGGAGCGGCGCGCGCTCCAGCTCGGCCGCGCGCGGGTCGAGCACGCGCTCCAGCCGCCCGCTCGGCACGCGCCAGACCCGCGCCGTGCCGTCCTCCGAGGCCGTCAGGGCCTGCGATCCGTCGCGCGAGAAACGCGCGCTGCGCACCGCGGCAGCATGGCCGCGCAGGACGGGCAGGAACGGGCGATCGGCACCGTGCCAGACGGACGCCCAGAGCTGGCGCTGCCACGTCACGAGGAACGACCCGTCGGGGCTCCACGAGAGCCCCACGATCTGGCGCGCCGATCCACGGCAGGCGCGCAGGAGCGCGCCGTCCTCGGCACGGAACACGCGCAGCATGTCGTCGTAGGCGGCGGTCGCGAGCTCCTCCCCGTCGGGGCTCCAGGCGATGCGCACGATCGCGCGGCGACCGTGGCTGGGCAGCACGTAACGATCCCTCCCGGTCGCGAGGTCCACGACCCGGGCGCCCGCGTCCCACGACAGCGCCAGCGAGCGGCTGTCCGGGGAGAAGCGCACGGCGTGGTAGCGCCCATCCGCACGGAGCGAGAGGACCGGGGGATCCGAGGGCCGCGCGAGATCCCAGACGTGCGCGCTGCGGTCGTCGCAGGCGGCGGCCACGAAGCGCCCATCCGGGCTGGCGTCGATCGAGGCCGCCGTGCCGGGAGCACCGGAGAGCAGCGCGATCTGGCGGCCGGTGCGGGCCTCGAAGAGGCGCTTGGCGCCATCGCTCTCGGGCACGGGGGAGATCCCGACCGGCTCGGCCGAGCGGGTCATGACGAGCGCGCCCCCGCCCGCGAAGCGTGCCTCGGCCAGCGCCCCGATGCCGCCGCCCAGGACGGCGAGAGCCTCGCCGGTGCGCGCGTCGAAGACGCGCGCCGTGCCGTCGCGCGACGCGGTCACGAGCCGCGTTCCGTCGGCGGACAGATCGATCGAGTAGACCTCGCGGGTGTGGCCGGCGAGCTCGATCGGCGGCGCGTCGGGAGCGTCGACCTGTGCCATGCAGGCGCGGCCCCCGGCACCCGCGAAGGCCAGCCGCGCCCCGCCGTCCGCGAACCCCACGGCGTAGACCGCGCCCGACCCGAGCTCGAAGCGCGCGAGCTCCGCGCCCGTGGCGGCGTCGAACACCCGAGCCCGCCCGTCGCCGGAGCCGGTCGCGATGCGGCGCGAGGCGGGGTCGACCGTCGCCGAGTACACGACTTCGCCATGCCCGACGAGGACCTGGCGCTCGTGGAGCGCCTCGAGCGCCGCGAGCAGGACCCGGTTGCTGGCGAGGCCCGGGTCGTGCTCGGCCGCGGCGATGGCGAAGTCCAGTGCGCGCGGCGGCGAGTCCTGGAGCGATCCGGTGGCTTCGTCGCGGAACCAGCCGCCCTCGTAGAGCGACAGGGCGGCCTCCTTGCGCTGCTCCTCGGTCCGCACGCGCTCCAGCAGCACGAGCGCGATCCCGAGCGCGATCGAGAGCGCCAGGATCGAGCCGATCGTGGCCGTCGCGAGCACGGGATTGCGCTGCGCCCAGCGCGACAGGCGCAAGAGCGGCCCGGCCGGCCGGGCGCGGATCGGCTCGTACTCGCGGACGCGCCGCAGCTCCTCGGCGAGTTCGAGCGCGGTGGGGTAGCGCCGGCCGACGTCCTTCTCGAGCGCGGTCTCGAGCACGATCGCCAGATCCGCGGGCAGCGCCGGGTTCGCGATCCGCGGCGAGGGCATCGGCGTGCGCCGGATCGCGTCGGCCAGGGCCGCGCTCGACTCGCCCTGGAACGGCCGTTCGAGCGTCAGGCACTCGTACAGCACGACGCCCAGCGAGTAGACGTCCGTGCGCCGGTCGACACGGCGCCCGCTCTCGAGCTGCTCGGGCGAGATGTAGGCCGGCGTGCCGAACACCTCGTCGGAGCGGGTCAGCGCCGCCGACTCCTCGTCGGACTCGCGCGCCAGCCCGAAATCGAGGATCACGGGGGCACCGTCGCTCGCGACCATCAGGTTCCCCGGCTTCACGTCGCGGTGCACGACGCCGGCCTCGTGCGCGGCGTGCAGCGCGCGCGCGGCGCGCTCGAAGAACGCCAGCGTCCCGGCCAGCTCCAGTCCGCGCCGGGGAACCAAGAGCTTCGAGGCGCTGGTGGTCGTGTCGCTGCCGGTGCTGGGCGTCAGGCCGCGCTCGCGCTCCTCGCGCGCGCGGATCAGCGCCGCGGCGAGCGTCTCGCCCTCGACGAAGCGCATCGCGATGTAGGGCACCTCCCCGTCGAGGTCGGCGTCGAGGACCGCGCAGATGCCGGGATGGTCGAGCCGCGCCAGGATCTCGGCCTCGCGCCGGAAACGCGTGCGCCGCCCCTGCGAGACGCTCGCCACGGGGATCGTGAGCACCTTGAGCGCCACGGCCCGGTCGAGGCGCGCATCCACCGCGCGGTACACGACGCCCTGCCCGCCGCGGCCGAGGACCTCGACGACCCGGTAGGGCCCGATGCGGTCGAGTCGGCGCGCCGCGGCCGAGGTCGCGGCCGCGGCGGAGGCCGTCGGCGTCGTCAGCGCGATGTACTCGCGCGCCACGGCCTCCTCGTGGCCGGGGAAGCGCGCCAGGTAGTGCGCCAACGGTCGCAGCCGGCCGGCCTCCATGTCGGAGAGGAGCTGGTCGGCGAAGTCGAACAGGATCGAACCGCTCGATTCCGTCGCGTCGGACATGGCTGGGCGGCGTCGGGCCGGACGCTCGATCCTACTCGCGCGGCGCGATCCCGTAGAATCCGGAGCGCCCCAGATGGAAGCCACCGGCGGCGACACCCCGCGACGCGGACTCGATCCGCGCTTCGAAGCGCTCTTCGGCGAGGTTGCTCCGGCGCTCTACGCCTGGGCCGAGTTGCGCATCCGGCCGGGCCTGCGCGCGCGGCTCGATCCGCAGGACCTCGTGCAAGAGGTCTGGATCCGCGGCATGCAGGGCTTCGCGCGCTTCGACGAGCGCGGCGTCAGCTTCCGCGCCTGGGCCTTCCGCATCGGGAAGAACATCCTGATGGAGTCGCTGCGCGCCACGCGCAACGAGATCGTGGGCACGCCCGGAGGCGTCACGTCGCGCATGCTCGCGCTGGAGCGCGTGCCGCAGGACGTCACCAGCTTCACGCAGCGACTGGCGCGCGAGGAGTCCGTGCGCTCCTTCCTCGACGAGGCCGGCAGCCTGGCCGAGGTCGACCGCATGCTGCTCCTGCACTGCGGTCTGGAGGGCGAGACCTGCGCCCGGGCCGCGACGAAGCTGGGCATCTCGGAGGACGCCGCGATCAAGCGCTGGCAGCGGCTCAAGGCACGCCTGCGGGGCGAGTCGTGGTCGCGCGCGATCCTGGGCCCCGAGGAGTGAGTCAGTAGCCGGCGCCGATGTCGACGACGTTCAGGAGCGGCTCGCCGGCGTCGAAGCGCCGCAGGTTCTCGCGGAACAGCGCGCGGCGTCGCTCGCCCGTGATCTCGGCGCGCGCGGCGACGTGCGGCGTGATCACCACGTTCGGGAAGCTCCACAGCGGGTGCTGCGGCGGCAAGGGCTCGGGCTCGGTGACGTCCAGGCATGCGCCGGCGAGCTTCCCGGAGCGCAGCGCCTCGACCAGCGCTTCCTGGTCGACGACCCGTCCGCGGGCCACGTTGACGAGGTAGGCGCCCGGCTTCATCGCGGCCAAGGCGCGCGCGTCGATCAAGCCCTCTGTCTCGGGCGTCAGCGGCACGGCCAGCGCCACGACGTCGGCCTCGGGAAGGAGCGCGAGGAGCTCGCTCGGCTTGGCGACCCGCTCGACGAACTCCGGGCCGGGCTCGTCGCCGCGCCGCGTCGCCAGGACGCGCAAGCCGAAGCCGTGGCCGCGCCGGGCGATCTCGGTGCCGATCCCGCCGAGCCCCACGACGAGCAGCGTCTTCCCGTCGAGTGCGACGGGCTCCAGCTCGCCGGAACCCTCGCGCAGCCAGGTTCCCCGGGCACGGCCCGCGAGGTGCACCGGCAGGTCGCGGGTCAGGGTCAGGAGCATCGCGAACGCGTGGTCGGCGATCGCCGGACCGTGGACGCCGCGCTGGTTCGTGAACACGATGCGCTCGGAGGAGCGCAGCTCCTCGAGGCCGACCCAGCGCTCGACGCCGGCGCTGGGCGCCTGGAGCCAAGCCAGGTTCACGGCCGCGCGCAGGAACTCCGGCGAGGCGTACGCGGCGTCCGCGCCGTGCGCCTCGGCCGCGCGCGCCAGGGCCTCCTGGCGCGAGAGCCCGGCGACGATCCGCACGCGTGGGGCGCTGCGCGCCAGCTCCGCGAGCTCCTCCGCGCCCATGGCCGGCGCGAAGTAGGTCAGCTCCGGCGCCCCGGGTCCGCGCGCGAGGGCCACGCGCGCATTGCGCAGGGAGCCGACCTCGGGCGAGGCTCGCACCGGCTCGGCGGCGGGCGTCGAGCTGCAGGCGGCGAGCAGGAGCAACGGGAGCAGGCGGGAACAGGCGGTCGCGGTGCGCATCAGCGGCATGGTAGCTGGCGCCGCGCTGCGGACGGCTTGACTCGCGCTGCGCGACACGGAAGAGTCCCGCCATGCCCACGAACACACCCGGCACGCTCAAGAACCAGCGCACGCTCCTGCTGAACCAGCGCACGATCCAGCGGCAGCTCAAGAAGGTGCTCGCGAACCAGACCGCGATCCGCCACAACCAGACGACGATCCTGCACAACCAGCACCGGATCCTGGCCAATCTGGGCAAGTTGCACGCCCGCTGAGGGCTCGCTCCGTCGGAGACTTCCCGGGGGCGCCCGCGCAGGGTCGTGAGGGGGCCCGAGCTCAGCGCGCGCGAGCCACCCAGGCCTGCGCGACGGCGCGCAGGTCGGGGGCCTCGAGCTCCTCGCCGCCGAAGTAGCGCCGCTCGATGCGCTCGATGTCGGTGGCGAGGCTGGTGCGCGCGTCGGGCGCGAGCCCGTCGTTCTGCTGGATGTCGCGCAGCAGGCCGATCACGTTGAAGGGCGTCGGCTCGGCGGGGACCTGGAACCGGCTCGGAGCCGCGGGAGCGGGCCGCGACCGCTGGCGCAGGAGCCACACCCCGAGCGCGACGGCGACCAGCCCGCCGAGCGTCCAGCCGATCCAGGAGCGGCTGGGCTCGCCGTAGCGGCGCTCCAAGCTCACGGTCGGCTCGACGCTCTGGAGGTCGGCGTCCACGTAGCGGAAGCGCTCCTCGGTCGCGACCTCGACCTTGGGCTTGGGGAACGTGAACGTGGTCGGCAACTCGGGCAAGCCCTCCTTGGCCCCCAGGTGCACCGTCCACAGGCGCTCGGCGGCGACCGCCGAGCCCTCCTCCTCGAGCTTCACGACGGACACGCCGCGGTCCTCGACCTTGGTCACGTCGAAGCCTGCCGGCGCGACGTCGACCAGGTCCGCGAGCGGCGGCAGGAGCCCGTGCGCGCTGGCCTTGACCTCGAGCAGCAGCTTGCCGTCCTTGGCCTGCCGCTCGTCGAGCGTCTGCGTCAGCGTGAGCTGCGTGAACGGCCGCGGGTCGCCAACCGGATCGCGCGCGTCGATCGGCAGGATCGACGACTCGATGGGCAGCACCGCGTAGCCGCTCGTGTCGAGGAAGTCGAGGTCCAGACGCAGCGGCGGCACACGGTCGACCTGGGGCCCGCGCGGCTTGAGCAGCAGGTAGGCGTAGGGCGTGACGCGCCAGCCGTACTCGGGGTCGGCCTTCGAGCGCGCGTTGGGCTCGTTGAAGGTCACCGACAGCACCTCGAAGTGCTCGTTCAGCGCGACGCGCGCGACCTCCTCGAACTTGTCGCGGTAGTCCTCGAGCGGGCGGCCGTAGTTGTAGCCGAAGTTCCCCTGGTTCTGGTTTTGCAGGTACTTCGCGAACCCGCCCGACTCGCGCTCGATCGCGCGCGTGTGGCGGATGTCGACGCGCAGCCCGAACGGCGTCGCGTGCCCGACGCGATCGGGTCCGTCGATCGAGGCCCGCAGTTGGATCTCCGTGACCAGGTCCTGGTAGTAGCCGTAGAGCTTGCGCGCCTCGGCCGCGAGGTCGTGGTCGCCGGCGATGGCCAGCGCCTCGCGCACGTAGCGGTACTTCACGGCCGGCGCCGCGCTGCCCATGCGCGTGAAGATCGTGTTCGCGAAGGACGCCACGTGGCGCTCGCCGCGCTCGCCCGGGATCGAGCGCAGGAGCTGGGCGATCTTTTGGATCTCGGCCGAGGCGAGCTGGCGCTGGTGGGTCACGTTCTTCAGGTCCACGGCGCCCAGCGCGGCGTAGAACCAGGTCACGAAGGCCTCGACCGTCTCGTCGTCGAGCTCCAGGGACTCGGCCTCGGCGGCGTAGAGCCGCGCGGCGCGTTCCAGCGTCGCCAGGGCGTCCTGGCGCCGGCTGGTGAACTCCGCGCTCTTCGCCAGCGTCGCGCGGTAGTCGTTCTCGTCGTGCTCCAGCGCGCCCAGCGCCTTGACCAGGCGCCAGTTCGCGGGTTGCGACGCGAGCGCGCGTCCGACCGTCGCGCGCGCCAGCTCGTACCCGCGCAGGACCTCGGCGCGGATGTCTTGCTGGCCGCGGTTGGTCTTGGCGTCCTTCTGGACGGCGGGATCGCTCCACACCTCGGCCAGGTTCACGCGCATCTTCTCCAGCAGTGCGGAGAGGGTCTTGGGGTCCAGGGCATCGATCGAGCCGAAGATGCGCTCGATCGTCTCGAGGCGGTAGACCTCGGCGCGCCCGTGCGCGGCGGAGAAGGCGTTGGCCGCGAGCTGCTGGTCGATCTCGACGCCCAGCGCCTTCAAGCGCGTCAGCCACTGGCCGAGCTCCTGGAGGTTGCGCTCCTGCTTCGAGCGCGTCAGCGGGATCGAGTTCGCGCGTTCCTCGAACCCGTAGAAGTAGACGTAGTTCGAGCGGGTTTGGCTCTGGTTCGGGTCGTGGTTGCGAGCCCACACCCTGAGGAACTCGTCGACCAGGTCCTTGGCGGGCTTCCTGTGCGTCGCGGCCAGACCCTCGATGTAGGGGAAGGCCTTCTCCTCCTCGCCGACCTTCAACAGGAGCTGGGCCGAGAGCATGTCGACCTTGGGCCGCAACGTCAGGTCGACGCGCGCCAGCCAGTCGACCGTCGGCCGCAGCTCCAGGACCTTGGCGATCTTGACCGCCTGGATTTGATTGCCCTGGAACTGGGTCTCCGGGTCCCAGAAGAAGAAGTTGCCGTAGTTGTCGCGCTGCATGCGCGGGCCGAGCGAGGTCGAGCGGTCGAACTGGTACGTGACCTGCGCCTCGCGCAGCCAGTTGTGCGCCAGCACGGTCAGCTCGCGCGCCCAGGCGTCCGCGCGCTCCGGCGCCGCCGAGAGCAGGGCCTTGGCCGCGGTCGACTGCAGCTCGAGGAGTCGCGTGCGGTGCTCGGCGTCCATGGGCTTGGCCGCCAGGGCCTGCGAGGCCGACGTGCCGATCGAGGCCAGGATCTCCATCCCGCGCTCGGGCCGTGCCGTGAAGCTCTCGTCGAGCCACTTCTCACCCAGGTCCTTCTGGATCCGCGGCGCGATGTCGACCGCGCGCTGCAGGGCCTCGTTCTTCTGCTCCTCGGCCACGTCCCCGGCGGCCAGGGCCGACTGGAGGACGCGCCACGAGCGCACGAGCCACTCCGTCTTCTTCTCGCGCTCGTGCTGAGCCAGGAAGTGCCGGGACAGGAGGTTCAAGCCCTCGCGGTCGTTCGCCGCCTCGGCCTCGTCGATCGACGGCAACCAGTCACCGAGCCGCACGAGCTCGTTCGCGGCCGCCAGCACCAGCGCGAGCTGGCGACGGTCGAGCGCGAAGCCCTCGCCGCCCACGCGCGGTCCGATGACCGCCAGGAACCCGTCGAGCTGATGCCCCTGGTCGAGCGCCTGCCGCAGGATCGCGCCCAGCCTGTCGAGTTCGGCCTTCTCGAGCTTGGCGTGTCGCGCCTCGGCCAGGCCCAGCACGTCGTGCGGCGAGAAGCGGTTCTTCTCGAGGAACGGCTGGCCTTGCGGCGGCACGTTGGGCTTCCTCGGCGGCCCCTGCTGGAGCGACACGAGCATGCGCTCGAAGCCGGCCTTGCGCTCGTCTTCCGTGAGCGTGGCGTAGTAGGCCTTGACCGCGGCCCAATCGCCCAGCGTCACATGGCGCTGCAGCGCACTCATTTCGGCCTCGAGGGCCTTGGCCTCGGCGGCCTTCTTGGCGGCCTCTTCCTCGGACTTGCGCTGCTTCTCCGCCGCGTCGGCCGCCCCCTTGGCCTCCGCCGGCTGCGTGGGCTCGTCGCCCGTGGAATCCGCGGCCGGCGGCTCGGCGGCCGGCACGGCGGGCGACGAGACCGCGGCGGCCCCGGCGGCCGGCGCCGTGGAGGCGACCACGACCGCCGGCTGGAGCGTGACGGCGGGCACGGAGGCGCTCGCGCTCGACGGGGTCAAGGGCACGAGCGCCACGCCGGACACGGCCGTGGCCGAGCCACCCCCGGCGGCGGCCGCGCCGGGCGGCTCGGCGGAGGCGGACTTCGGCGGCCCGTCCTCGGAGGGTGCCGTGGGTTGGTCCTCTCCGGCTGGCTTGGGCGGGTTGGCCCAGGCCGCGAGCTGCGCCGACGGCCGACGGTCGTAGTCGAGCTTCTCGAGCCGCTTGCGGCGCTCGCTGGGCTTCTCGGGCGCCTTCGCCGCGGCCGCCGGCGGCTGCGCCGCGTCGACCGCGGAGACCGGTTCCTCGCCGTCGAACACGACGACCTCCGCCGAGTAGCCCAGCGCGGAGAGCCGCGAGATCACGCTCTGCGCCGGCGCGGCGGACGCGGCGACGAGGAGCACGGCGGTGGGGACGAGAACGCGGGCGGGGAGCATCACGGAATCTCCAAGGCGCTGCCGAGCGGGGGGCGGCGCGGCGGCGTGAAGGGGTGCGCGCGCGACGTGGCGGCGCGGGGAGCGGCGGGGAGCTCTGGGGTCACGAGCACGGAGCGGGCGGGATCACGCGCGCGCAGCGCTTCCGATCCCGCGGCGCGATCATGAGCCCGAGCCGTCGGGGAGCGGTCCGAGTCCCGCGCCGCCGCCCGTCTTGGGTTGCTTGCCGGGCTTCTTCCCGGGCTTGGGGGCGCGACCGCGCCCCGAGTCACAGCCTTGTCACTGCGAGGGCAACGGCAGGCCCTGCAAGTCCGAGAGCTCCAGGCGCGCGAGCCGCACGGACGCCTCGACGTCGGCCTCGCTGACCTTCGCGAGCTCGACGTCACCGCGCTGCGCGGCCGTCTCGGCGACCAGCCGGTAGTTCTGGCGGGCGGCCTCGATCTCGGGCTCCCATTCCTCGCGCGGCGCGCCCTCCAGCCGCAGGAGCCAGGTGCGGTAGTACTGCGCGTTCGCCAGCGCGGCACGGGCCGACCCGAGCAGCACGGGCTCGGCCGTCGGATCGGATTCGAGCTCGTCGACCAGCGCCAGCAGGTCGCGGTGCGCCTCGGGGAGTTGGCTCACGAACATGCGCGCCTTGGCCAGCTCCAGCCGCAGCGCGCGGCTTTGCGCCGGGTGGCCCGCGGGCAGCTCGGCGATCGCGTGCTCGTAGGCCTCGACGGCCTGGGCCCACGCGCCGCGCGCCGCTGCGTCACCGTCGCGCGCCGCGATGGCGCGGGCCTCGGCCGCGATCGACGCGGCCTCGCGCGCCCAGCGCGCGGCTTCGTCCGCGCGCAGATCGACCTGGCCCGGCCCGAAGTGGTAGGCGCCTGCGGCGACCGGCAGCAGCAGCCACGTGAAGAGCAGCAGTTTCCTCATGCGAGTCGTCCTCGTCCCGACCAGCTCATCCTAGCGCCGCCGCCCGGGGGCGGTTACCGGGGGCCGGTGGGGCCACCGTCCCAGGGGCCGGGCGCTTGGACGCCCCCGGCCGCCAGCTCGTCCCGCGGGCCGCGAGCAGCATCGGCAGGAGGCTCAGGATCGCTGCACCCAGGCCCGCGGCCAGCAGGGCGTATTCCCGGCGCGTGAGGCGCTCGAAGACCGCCTCGTCCTCGCGCCCCATGGCGGACGCCACGAGCCCCGAGGCGATGTGGAAGGCATTGCCGTCGTGGTACGTGCCCCCCAGCCGCGCGGCGATCTGCTTGAGGGCCGAGACGTCCTGGCGCGATTGGCGTCCGTCGATGAACTTGCCCACCTGCGAGTCGCCGACGCCCACGACGAGCACCGAGCGCACGGCTGCCGGCAGGCGCGGGATGCCCGTGGCCGGGACGGTGTCGCCGTCGGAGAGCAGGATCACGGTCGTCGAGCCGGGGTTCCAGGGCTTGGCGATCCGCGCCGCCTCCTCCAGGCCGTCGAAGATGCGCGTCTTGCCCGTCGGGAAGGCCCAGTGCATGGGCAGCTCGCCCAGGATGTGGCGCACGACCTCGGCGTCCTGCGTGTCGACGACGACCGGCTTCGCGCCGTTGTAGGTGGCGACGACCGTGACGCGGTTCTCCTCCATGGGCACGCGGTCGAAGAACGACTCCATGAGGTCGCGCGCGCGCTCCATGCGGCTCTGCTTCTTGTCGGGGCCGGCGTCGACCAGGCGCATGCTGGGCGAGACGTCGAGCACGATGAGCACGTGGCCCGGGTCCGTGTCGCGGCGGCTCGCGGCGCCGTCCAGCCCGTGGCGCTTGGGCGGATCGAGCGCGAGCGTCGCGAGCGACCAGGCCAGGGCGCCGAAGGCCAGCACGCGCAGCGCCGGCGCCGCGCGGGCCCAGGGGGCCGGCCGGCCGCTGGGACCGAACGCCAGGCGTGCGACGCGCCGCACGCGCCGCGCGTGGATCCACTCCGCGGCCGCGGCCAGCACCAGCACGAGCGCCGCCAGCGCGAGCGGCGCGACGTCGGGATCGGTCACCACGGCGTGGTCCTCAGCCCGAACAGCGCCAGGAGCCCCAGGCCCAGGATCGACAGCGCGCCCAGCGCCCAGGGCCGGAAATCGTCGGCGGCCTCGGCTTGGGTCTTCTCCAGGCGCGACTTCTGCATCTGGTCGATGCGCGCGTAGATGCGTCGCAAGCCCTCCTCGTCCTCGGGCTTGAACGACTCTCCGCCGGTCAGGCCAGCGATGCGCGCCACCTCGTCGGGCAGCTTGCCCTCGGCGATGTGGATCGTGTAGACGACGATGCGGTCCTTGACCAGCTCGCGCGCGATCTCCTCGTCGCGGCCGCCGTAGAGGTCGGCGCTCTGGCCGTCGCTGACCAGGATGATCATGCGATCGCCTTCCTCGCGCTGGATGAGCTCCTTGCGGCAGGCCATGAGCGCGCGGCCGATCTCGGTCCCGTTGAACCAGTGGGGGAGCCGGTTGGGCTGCATGAAGGGCGCCGCGCAGCGGAAGGCCGACGTGTCCGTCGTGAGCGGCACCCAGTGCAGCGTGGCGTTGCCGAAGAACGTCAGCCCGAACGCGTCTCCCTGGCGCAGGTCCAGGAACGACTCCGTGGCGCGCATCGCCGCGTCGTAGCGCGTGCCTTCGCCGAACTTGGCCAGCATGCTGCCGGAGACGTCGATGCAGAACTGGATGTTCGTGAGCACGCGCTTCGAGCGCGGCTCGTCCCAGGACTGCGGACCCGCGAGCAGGATCACGACGAGCGCCAGGATCAGCGCCGGCAACGACTCCGCGGAACGCAGGAAGAAGGTCGTCCACCTGCGCTCGGCCACGGTCGCGTGGTCGAACGGCAGCGACACCGCGCCGCCGCGGCGCGTCCAGGTCCAGGCCAGGATCGCCGCGGGCACGACCAGGAGGAACAGCACGGACGGCGTGCGGAAGTGGGCCATCACGTCCATCGCGTCAGCGCCCTCCCGCCGGCGCCGGTCGACCGTTCCGCACACCGCCGAACTCGTCCAGGGCGTCCTCGGGCAGGTCCTGGTAGGGCGCGAGCAGCCGCGCGAGGTCGACCGGATCCGGCCCCGCGGGCCGGTAGAGCCAGGCGTCCAGCCCATTGAGCAGCGGACCGGCCTCGGGGTGCGCGCGCAGCGCCGCGAGCGCCGCGTCCGGCCGCTGCGCGTCGAGACCGAGCCGCCGGCGCCAGTAGGCCACCAGGGACAGCTCGAGCTGCGCGCGCTCCGCCTCTCCGAGCGTGCCGCGCAGGGCGGACTCGACCAGCGGTCGCAGCCGCTCCGCCAGCGTGCGCGGCCGCGTCGCTTCCACGAACGCCACGCGCTTCGTGCGGAAGGTCCACAGGATCCAGGCCAGGCCCGCGGCCCACGCCAGGCCCAGGCCGACGATCCAGGCGCGGTAGCCTCCGAAGCGCGGCACCGCGCCGCCCTGCGGCGGGCTCGGCAGCACCTGGCCGGCGGGCAGGACGCTGTGGGTCTCGACCTGGATCTCGGGCAGGTCGGAGAGGTCCGTCCCGTCCTTGCGCCGCAGGAACGCGCGCAGGTCGTGCGTGCCCGGATCGAGGCCGGTCCACTCCAGGTCGTAGCGGAAGTCACTGCCGTGCCGCGCCACGCGCGCGATGCGCAGGACGACGGGCGTCTTGGCGGTCTGAGGCAGGACCTCGAGCTCGGTCCCGGGCAGGACCAGGTCGGTGATGCGCGCCGGGATGCCGACGCTGGACTCGCGCGCGGACTGCGCGCCGGCGGCGGCGGCCAGCAGCACGAGCGCCAGCGCGCGCCTCATCGCGTGCCCCTCCCGATGAAGCCGCGCCCGCGGAACAGGTTGCGCAGCGCGTGCACGAAGGGCCGGTCCGTGCGGATCACGAGGTGGTCGATGCCCGCGCGTGGCAGCTCGCGAGCGGCGCGCTCGGGGTCGAGCCAGGTCGACTTGCCGCGCGTCACGAACTCGCGGCCCGTCTCGGCCTCGCGCGCGCGGAAGAAGCCCGCGCCGGCCAGGCCGTGCTCGGCCGGGTCGACGAGCTGGAGCGCGACCACGTCGTGGCGCGCGGCCAGGCTCTTGAGCGCGGGCAGCGCGCCCGCGTCGTGCAGGTCGGAGAGCACCACGACCAGCGAGCGCTGGCCGAGGCTCGGCACGAGCTCGGCCACGCGGGTGGCGAGGCGCGTGCCCTCGTCGTAGCGGAAGTGGCGCAGTTGCAGCAGCCACTGCATGACCTTGTTGCGCGCCAGGCTGGGCTGGATGCGCAGGCCGCGCTCGCCGACCGCCACGACGCCCACGGGGCTGACGCGGTCGAGGCAGGCCAGCGCGAGGCCCCCGGCGACGAACAGCGCTGTTTGATACTTGCTCTTGCCGGTCGAGCTGATCGTCATCGACGCGGACGTGTCGACCAGGAACCACGACGGCACGCACTTGGGCGCCTCGTACTCCTTGACGTGGTACTTCCCGGTGCGCGCGGTGACGCGCCAGTCGATCGCGCGCACGTTGTCGCCGTCTTGGTAGAGGCGCGACTGCACGTACTCGACGCCCGAGCCGAGGAACGGCGAGCGGTCGATGCCGTAGGCCAAGCCATCGGCCAGCTTGCGCACGGCGATCGTGAACTGGCGCGCGTCGAGGTGGCTGAGGTCCTCGACGTATCCCTGCAGCGGATCCACGCGCGGGCCTCAGCTCCGCTCTTCAGGCGCGCCCAGCGTGCGCAACAGCTCGTGCAGCACCGCGCGGTTCGTGTGGCTCTCGGCGATCGCCTCGTACTTGAGGCGCATGCGGTGCAGCATGACGTCCTCGGCCAGGGCGAACAGGTCGTCCGGCACGGCGTAGTCCCGGCCGTGGATCAGCGCGCGGGCACGCGAGGCCTTGACCAGCGAGATCCCGGCGCGCGGCGAGCAGCCCAGCTCGACGGCCGGGTGCGCGCGCGAGCGGTTGACGAGCTCGACGACGTGGTGCACGAAGGTCTCGCTGACGTGCACCTGGTTCACGGCCTCCATCGCGGCGACCAAGTCCTCCGAGCCACCGACCGGCGCCTGCGACAGGACGTCGAACTCGGTCTGCACGATCGCGCCCTTGTCCTGACGCTGGATGCCGAGTGACGCGTTGCGCAGGAGGATCTCGCGCTCCTCCTCGGGGGTCGGGTACTCGAGCCGGTGCACGAGCATGAAGCGGTCGAGCTGCGCCTCGGGCAGCTCGAACGTGCCGGCCTGCTCGACCGGGTTCTGCGTGGCGATGACCAGGAACGGCGCGGGCAGCCGGAACGTCTCGGAGCCGATCGTGACCTTGCGCTCCTGCATGGCCTCCAGCAGCGCGCCCTGCACCTTGGGCGCCGCGCGGTTGATCTCGTCCGCGAGCAGCAGGTTCGTGAAGATCGGGCCCTTGCGCACGCGGAACTCGTTCGTGCGTTGGTCGAGGATCTCGGAGCCGAGGATGTCCGACGGCAGCAAGTCGATCGTGAACTGGATGCGCGCGAAGCCGAGGTCGATCGATTTCGAGAGCGCGCTGACGAGCAGCGTCTTCGCCAAGCCCGGCACGCCTTGCAGCAGGATGTGGCCGCCCGTGAAGAGCGCGATCATCAAGCGCTCGACCACCACGTCTTGCCCGACGACCACGGTGCCGACCCG
>JAEUHZ010000014.1 GCA_016795205.1 Planctomycetota bacterium
CGCGACCGCTGCGGGGGCGAGAACGGCGGAGCGGAGTCTGACTCCGTACTACACCGACCTTACACAGACGGGCGCAGGCCGCCGAACCCCAGCCCCGCCGCAGGTCGAAAGCGTGGGATGGTAGTCGGGTCCGGAAACGGGCTATACCCAGTGCTTCCATGCCCTTCGACACGGTCCTGAAGTTCGGCGGCGCCGCCCTCGCGGACGGCCCGGGTGTCCAGCGCGCCTGCAAGATCGTCGCGGAGCGCGGCGGCTCGCGTCCCATCGTGGTCGTCTCCGCCCACCAGGGGGTCACGGACCTCCTGGACACGGTGGGCCGCTCGGCGCTCGAGGGTCACCTCGAAGGAGATCGCATTCGGATCCGGCACCGCACGCTGTTGCGCCAGCTCGATCTGGAACCCGACCTGCTCGACCGCTACTTCACCGAGCTGTTCGGTCTCCTGGCGGAGATCCAGGTTCGGCGCCGGCTGCTCTCGGGCCAGCACGACCACCTGCTGTCGTTCGGCGAGCGCATGAGCGCGCGCATCGTGGCGCAAAGCCTGAAGAAGATGGGCCTGCGCGCGACGCCGATCGACGCCTGGGACCTCGGGCTCACGACGGATTCGAACCACGGCGATGCCCGGCCGTTGCCGGAAGGCACGGCACAGATCCGCGCGGCGCTCGAGCAGGTCGTGGGCATCCCGGTCGTCACCGGCTTCCTGGCCAAGGACACGCGCGGGAACTTGACCACGATGGGCCGGAACGGCTCCGACCTGACCGCGGCGCTGGTCGCCGAGGCCGTCGGCGCGACCGAGGTCCAGCTCTGGAAGGCCGTGGGCGGCATGATGACCGCCGACCCCGAGATCGTGCCCGACGCGCGTGTCGTCGAGAGCCTCGGGTTCCAGGAGGCGACCGAGTACGCCTTCCACGGCGCCGAGGTCCTCTACGGCCCGGCGCTCGCGCCCGTGCAGCGCGGCGGGATCAGCGTGCGCGTGCTCGACGTCCACGACCCCGCGGCACGCGGCACGCTGCTGGGCGCGCGCACCGTCGGCGCGGGGCCCGTGGGGATCGCCGCGCGCCGCAACGTGCTGCGCCTCGACGTCGCGATCGGTGCCAGCGAGCTGCGCGCGCCGCGCGTCGCCGAGCTGTTCAGCGTGCTCGCGCGCCAGCGCGTCGAGCCCGGCGTGGTCTCGACCGCCGGTGACCGGATCGGCGTCCTCGTGAGCCCCGGCGGGGGCCTCGACGCCGCCGTGGCCGAGCTCGGACGGCGCGCCGCCGTGACCCGCGACCTGGCGCTGGCGGCCGTGATCGGGCGCGACGTGGGGTGCGACACGGCGCTGGCGACGCGCGCCATGGAGCTCCTGGCCGAGGAGCGCATCCAGATCCAGGAGGCGTTCCTGGGCGCGCGCGCCTCCAGCCAGGTGTTCGTGGTGCAGGCCGCCGACCTCGAGCGCGCCGTGCGCGCGCTGCACGCCGGCCTCCTGTGCCGCGAGCGGGCGCGGGCCTGAGCCACAGCTCGCACGCCCGGACCGGCTACCCTGCGCCGCCCATGGAGGTTGCGACCCAGCGTGCGCCCGGCAAGCCGGAGCGACGCCCGACGTTCACGCGGGTCGCGTGGGCGCTCGGCACGCTGGTCGTCCTGGTCCTCTTCGTCCGCGCCTTCGTGGGCGACGTCTACCGCGTCGACTCGGGCTCGATGGCGCCGACCCTGTGGGGCTCCGAGGGCGGCGGCGAGTGGGTCTTCGTGCGCTTCACGGACACCCCGCCTGCGCGCCACGAGGTCGTCGTGGCACAGCGCGCGGGCGAGCGCGCGCCGGTCGTGAAGCGCGTGGTCGGGCTCCCTGGCGAGAACGTCCTGATCTCCGGCGGCGACGTGCTCGTGAACGGCCGGCGGCTCGCGCCCAGCGAGCCGCGACCGCCCTGGGTGCTCGTGTTCGACCCGGCCGTGCGCTCCATGGAGAGCGCCTTCCCGATCCCCCCGGGGCAGAGCGCGCTGTGGCGGGCGATGCCCGACGGTGTCGACCTCGACGCGCGCACGCTGGAGGGCGGCGGCCTGCGCGGCGCGCTGTTCTTCCGCGACGCGTTCCTGGACGACTACCTGGGCCCGTCGGGCGAGCTCGTGCGCGGCGAGTCGCCGGCGACCGACGCGCGCGTCGAGGTCGTCGTCACGAGCCACGAGGCCGGCTCGCGCTTCCGCATCGGCCTCACCGAGCAGGGCGACACGTTCCAGGCGCACATCCGCCGAGTCGACGCGCACTCGTGCGAGGTCCAGCTGACGCGCCGCAACGCGCAGCGGACCGACGCGCGCGGCCGGCAGGTCGAGGTGACGCTCGCCAGCGCCGTGGTCGGGCTGCCCGCCGGCGTTCCGCGACGGGTCGCCTTCGAGAACCGCGACGACGTCCTGCGTCTCGAGGTCGAGGGCGCCGAGCCGCTCGTCGCTCCCTACCGCGAGAACGTGCCATTCGGCACGGACGAGTTCGGCGAGCGCCGCAGCGCCGGGTACCGGGTCTGGCTCGCCGGCGAGGGGGGGCGCTTCGAGTTCCGCCGCGTCCGCGTGCTGCGCGACCTCTCCTACACCGAGCACGGCCTCCATGGCGTCACCACGGCCTGCGAGCTCGGGCCCGACGAGTACTTCCTGCTGGGGGACCTCTCCTCCCGCAGCCGCGACAGCCGGGAGTGGGGGGCGGTCCGTCGCGCGGAGATCGTGGGCCGCCCGGCCGCCGTCGTCTGGCCCCCCGCGCGCTGGCGGCGCCTGGACGGGCGTTGACGGCTCGCGGAACCGGGAGCGACCGCCTGGGTTGCGTAGCCTGATGGCGATGCACGGTGCGGACCCGGAAAGGGATTCCCAGGGAGACCTGGGGGCGCGGCTCATGCTGGCCTGGAAGGCCGGCGACGAGTCGGCCTTCGATCGGCTCGTCGAGGCCTACTCCGGGCAGGTCTGGGCCTTGCTCTCGCGCTTCGTGCACGCGCCGGGTGCACGCGAGGACCTGGTCCAGGAGGTCTTCCTGCGCGTCGTCCGCGCCCGCGATCGCTACGAGCCGACCGCGCGCTTCTCGACTTGGCTCTACCGCATCGTGTTCAACCTGGCGGTCAACGAGACCCAGCGCGCCGACAAGCGCGAGGTCTCGCGCGGATCGCGGCGCGACGACGCGCTCGTGATGGGCGGCCTGGCGCAGCTCGCCGACGAGTCCGTCAGCGAGCCCGCCGAGGACCTCGCGCGCGGCGACGCCGTCACGGCCGTCCGCGCGGCGATCCGCGCGTTGCCCGGCCAGCAGCGCATGGCGCTGATCCTCGCCAAGTACGACGAGCTGCCGTACGAGGAGATTGGCGCGGTCCTCGGCATCTCGGAGAAGGCCGTGAAGTCCCTGGTGCACCGCGCGCGCGAGAACTTGCGCGAGCGCCTCGCGCCGTTCCTGAAGGGAGAGCTCGCGTGAACGCTGACTGCCGCGACTTCCGGGCGCTGCTCGAGGGCCGTCTCGCGGGACGCGCCGCCGAGGGCCGCCTGGCCGGGCTCGCTTGGCACGAACATCTGTTCGATTGCGCGGATTGCCGCGCCCTGCTCGACGCCGAGGAGGCGCTCGAGTCGCTGCTCGCGAGCTTGCCCGAGCCGCTGCTCGCGCCGGCCGTCAAGGAGCGCGTGCTGGCCCGCTTGCGACTCGCGCGCGAGGACGAGCGCCTCGACCGGCTGCTCGAGGTCGCAGCGCTGGACGCCGCGCCGCCGGACCTCGCACGGGGCGTGCTGCGCGGGGTCGAGGCGCGTCTGGCGGACGAGCGTCTCGACCGGCTGCTCGAACTGGACCAGATCGCGGTGCCCACGGGCCTCCCGGGTCGCACGGTCGCCGCACTGCGGCTCGCACGCCGGGCGACCGAGCGCCGCCGTGTCGCGCTGCGCGCGGCCGGCATGCTCGCTGCCGCCGCGGCGGTCGCGGGGCTCGTCTGGATCGGCCGCGACGTGCTCCCCCCGCGCTCGGACCCGGCTCCCGTGATCGCGCACGAGTCCGCGCCCGCGCCCGCGCCGTTGGTCGCTGCTCAGGCGGTGCCCGACGAGATGCTCGAGTCGCTCGACATGCTGCTCGACTGGGACCTGCTCCAGGCCGACGACCTGGAGACGATCCTCGCGACGCTGGGGCCGGAGGCCGCGGCGCTGTTCGCAGACTTGGACGACGAGGGCTGATCCATGGCGCGACTGCACATCCTGCTGCTCCTGGTGCTCGCCGCCCTGGTCGGAGGCCGCGCCTCCGCGGGCGACGGCCGCCTGGAAGCGGCGCGCGAGCGCTGGGAACGTCTGTCGCCCGCCGAGCAGGCGCGCGTCCGTGAGCGTTACGAGCGCCTGCGTGCGATGCCCGAACAGGACCGCGCCTCGCTCCAGGAGCGCGCACGGTGGTTCGCCGAGGCGATCCGCCGCGTGGAGGAGAATCTGCCGGCCGAGACGCGCGAGCGCCTCGCGCGGCTCGACCCCTTGCTGCGGCGCGAGCTCGTGCGCGACCTGGCCATCGCCGACGGCGGCGAGCGCATCGCGCGGATGAGCGGCGCCGGGCCCGAGGCCTGGCGCGCGAAGCTCGAGTCGCTGCCGAGCACGGAGCGCGAGCGCCTGCTCCGGGAGATGAAGCAACGCGGTCGCGAGCACGGCCGCGGGCGGTTGGGCGAGCTGCTCCAGCGCAAGCACGGCTTGCCCCAGGCCGAGGTCGAGCGCATCCTGTCGCTCCCGGAAGCCGAGCGTTGGGAGGCGCTCCGCAAGCTACGTGGCGAGGAGGAGGCCCGCCGGCCACGTCCGGACGACGCGCAATCGCTGGCCCGCCGGAGGGCCTTCGAAGCCGCGCGCCCGCACGCCGCGGACCACCTGCGCTACGCAGAGCTGACGCCCGGGGAACGCCGCGAGCTCGTCGCCCGGATCGCGCGGCAGCGTGTCGTCTCCGTGCTGCGCGAGGCCGGGCTGGCGACCGACGCGGAGATCGCGGCGCTCGACCAGCTCTCGCACGACGAGTTCCGGCGCGCGCTCCACGAGCGCTGCGCCCCGCCCCACGGCCGTGGCGGTGGCCGCGGCCCACACCACGAGCGTTGAGCCGGGGCGACGGCGCGGGCTGCGCTCCCGAGCCGCGGCGCAGTGCTTCCTCGAAGCCAGCCGACGGTTGCGCCGAGTTCGGACCGTGCGGGTTCAGCCGGCCGCTGCAGGGCCGTTCGGGTGCTGGGTAGAGTCTGCACTCGCGCAGTGCGCGGGCCTCATGCGACTGACCTTCCCCACGCTCTCCGCGAGCGAGCTCTGCTCCCGGCCGCCGCGCGCCGTGATCGACCTGCGCAGCCCGGCCGAGTTCGCCGAGGACCACGTGCCCGGGGCCGTGAACGTGCCGCTGTTCGATGACGTCCAGCGGGCCCTGGTCGGGACGCTCTACGCGCGCAGCTCGCCGGAGGACGCCTTCCAGGCCGCGCGCGACATCGTGCGCGGACGGATCGGCATGCTGGTCGCGGGCATCGCGGCCGCCACGGGCTGGACGCCGCGCGCGGAGGACTTCGAGGCGCGCGTCGACGCGCTGACCGGTGGCGGGTTCGAACGCACTTCGTCGTTCCTGGTCGGCGCCGAGGCCTCACCCGCGCCCGCCGCGCCGGTCGTGTTCCACTGCTGGCGTGGCGGGCTGCGGTCGCGGAGCGTGCTGCATTTCGTGCGTGAGCTGGGCTTCACGGAGGCGACGCTGCTCGCGGGTGGCTACAAGGCCTACCGCGCCGAGGTCGCGCGGCACTTGGCAGGGTTCCAGCCACCGCCGGCGTTCGTGCTGCGCGGACTGACGGGCGTGGGCAAGACGCTCGTCTTGCGCGAGATCGAGCGCCGCGTGCCCGAGCTCGTCATCGACCTGGAGGCGCTGGCCGGCCATCGCAGCTCCCTGCTCGGCATGGTCGGACTCGAGCCGTGCTCGCAGAAGGAGTTCGAGACGCGCCTCGCCGAACGCCTGCGCCGTCCGCTCGGGCCGTTCCTGGTGCTCGAGGGCGAGAGTCGCAAGGTCGGCGATGCGATCGTGCCGCCTGCGCTGTGGCGCGCGCTGGACGAGGGTGAGAGCCTGGAGCTCGTCGCCGGCGTCGAACGCCGCGTCGAGGTGCTGGCCGCGGACTACCTCGCCAGCGCGCGCGCGCGCGACGATCTGCGCCGCCAGTTGCCACTCGTCGAGGCTCGCATGCCCAGGAAGCACGTCGGCGCGGGGCTGGTGACCCTGCTCGACGCCGGGCGCACGGACGAACTCGTGCGTCTGCTCCTGGAGCACTACTACGACCCCCTCTACCGTCACAGCGAGAAGGGTCGCAGCTATGCCGAGCGCTTCGACGCGACCGATCCCCGCGCCGCGGCCGAGGCCTGTCTGGCGTGGTGCCGTGCACGAGCGGCACGTCCAACGGACACGGGACCTGGGCGGCGCGAAGCCGCGAACGGTTGACGCGACCCGCGAGCACGGCCGGGCGCACAGGGCATCGAGGGCGTCACGTAGGGCTGCTGACGCAGCTCGCGCAGCGACGCTCAGTCGCAACGGGCGAGCGCCGCTCGCGCGTCGGCGGCTCGCGGGTGCGCGGCGCCGAGGATCCGCTCGAGCTCGCGCGCCGCGGCCTCGAGGTGCGGCCGCGCGTCGGCGCAACGATCCATCGCCGTGAGCAACGCGCCCAGCACACCCACGTAGTGCCAGCGCTCCCAGGCCGAGGTCGGCAGCGCCCGCTCGGCGCGCGCCACGCATTCCTCGTTGAGGCGCAGGGCCTCATCGAAACGGCGCTGCTGACCCACGGTCCAGGACAGGTTGAACAGGGCGCCGATCGTGCGGGCGTCCTCGGATCCCAGCGCCGACTCCATGTGCTCCAGGTTGTCGCGCTGGACGCGCTCGGCCTCCTCGAACCGACGCGACTGCGCCAGGAGCAGCCCCAGGTTGGACTCGGCGGTGAGGGTGTTCACGTGCTCCACGCCCAGTCGCGCATGGAGCGCGGGGAGGATGCGCGCGTAGAGCTCGGCCGCCTCGTCCCTGCGGCCCAGCGCGGCCAGGACGCCGGCGAGGTTGTTGCGTCGGGCCAGGGTGTCAGGGTGCGAGTCGCCCAGCACCACTGCTCCGGCCTGCTCGGCCTCCAGGAACAGCGGCAACGCGCGCTCGAGCTCGCCGCGTCTCTGGAACGTGCAGGCCAGGTTGTTCATGGCCGCGATCGTCTCGGGGTGGTGCGGGCCGAGGACCTCGCGCGCGCTGGCCAGGGACGCCGTCTCGAGCGCCTCGGCCTGCTCCAGATCGCCGCGGATCGAGAGCAGCATTCCGAGCGAGATGGACAGCACGATCACGGCCGGATCCCGCTGGCCGCGCGCGGCGCGCAGCGGCTCGATCGAGTCGCGCAGGAGCCCGTCGGCGCGCTCCAGGTCGCCGCGCCGCGCGGCGACGAGGCCCAGCGCGCCGCGCAACTCCGCCAGGCGCGCCGGGTCGACCGCTCGTGACTGCGCCAACTGCTCGAAGCTGGCTTCGACCTCGGCTTCGGCCTCGTCGACGCGATCGAGCTTCAAGAGCACCTGGCCCAGGTAGCCGCGCGCGTTCGCGAAGCGTTCGCGCGAGCGCTCGTCGCTGCCCGTGGCGAGGGCCGCAGCCGCGCGGAATTGGGACTCCGCGTCGCCCAGCCGGCCCAGCGCGAGGTACGTGCGGCCGATCGTGGTGCGCACCTCGCTCTCGATCTCGGGCGCGCCGGCCAACGATCCCGGCAGCTCCCGCACCGCCCGATCCAAGACGTGCGCGAGCGGCGTGTCGGGCCCAGACTCCGCGGGCGAGGCGCGGGCGAGCAGCTCCTGGAACCAGGCCGCCGTGCGCGACTCGCGCTCCAGCGCCGCCAGCGCCGCGGTGCGCGCCGCTTCCTCGGCCTTCCAGCCCGCGGCAGCACGGTCACGCTCCGCGGCGGCGACGCGCGCCTGCCACGTGGTGCTCACGAGTCCCACGACCAGCGCCAGGAACACGGCGCCGACGCTGGCGACGACCGCGCGATTGCGCCGGGCGAACTTCCTGATCCTGTAGAGGGCGCTGGGCGGTCGCGCTCGGACCGGCTCGTAGGCGATGAAGCGGCGGATGTCGGCCGCGAACTCACTGGCGCTCGAGTAGCGTCGCGCGGGGTCTTTCTCGAGCGCCTTCGCGACGATCGTCTCGACGTCACCGCGCAGGACGGGCTGGTGCGCGGAGAGCGGCGTGGGATCGTCCTCGCGGATCGTGCGCACGGCTTCGTGCAGGGGAACGCCGGCGAAGTCGTGCGGCAGGCGCCCCGTCAGGAGCTCGTACGCCAGCACGCCCAGGGCATAGACGTCCGAGCGCGCGTCGATCCGCGTGCGCTCGCCCGAGGCCTGTTCGGGGCTCATGTACGGCACCGTGCCGACGAGCTGGCCGACGCCCGTCAGCAGGGTGGCCGTCGCCAGGTCGGAGTCCGTGGCGCGGGCGACGCCGAAGTCGAGCACCTTGGGCTGCGGAGAACCGGAACTCGTGTCGACGAGCACGTTCGCGGGCTTGAGATCGCGGTGGACGATGCCGTGGTCGTGCGCGTGCTGCACCGCGTCGCAGACCTGTGCCACGAGCGCGAGCCGCTCGCGCGCGCCGAGGCCCTGCCGCTCGGCGTGCTCGACGAGCGTGGGGCCGTCGACGAGCTCCATCGCGAAGTAGGGCTCGGGGCCAGCGCCAGAGTCCGCGGTGCCCGCCTCGTGGATCGCGGCGATGCCGGGGTGGTGGAGGCGGCCGAGGACCTGAGCCTCCTGCTCGAAGCGCCGCAAGGCGCGTGGCGCGAGCGTGCTGGCGCGTAGCACCTTGAGCGCCACACGGCGATTGGGGTGATCCTGACGCGCGAGGTAGACGACGCCCATGCCGCCCTCGCCCAGGACGCGCAGGATCTCGTAGCGGCCGATGCGCGCCGGGTGAGCCGCCTCGCGGAGCAGCTCCGTCACCGTGACCGGTGTCGCCAGGAACCCCGCGGCGCGAGCCTCGTGCTCGAGCAGGTCGAGCACCTCCCGAGCGACGTCCGGCGCATCCGCCGCGCTGCTGCGCACGAACTCGGCGCGCCGCGCCGGGTCGAGCTCGAGCGCGGCGGCGAACAAGGCCTGCACGCGGGTCTCCGGGTCGCGCGGATCCACGCCCGCCATGATGACCGGCGGGCCCGCGATTCGCCCGCCGTTCCCTGCCCCTCAGTTGCCGCGCTCGGCCGGCCGACGTAGGTTTCGCTGCGCCCTCGGCCCGGCCCGCCTTGATCCGCGACCTCACCATCGTCCTGCCGGCGTACAACGAGGCGTTGCGGATCGGAGCCACGATCGACAAGGTCCTGGCCTACGCCCAAGGCCGCTTCGACCGGCTGGAACTGATCGTCGTCGACGACGGCAGCACGGACGGGACGGGCGACCTCGTCGAGCGCACGTATGGTTCGCGCGTGCGCGTGCTGCGCCGGCCGAACGGCGGCAAGGGCGCGGCGGTGCGCACGGGCGTGCAGGCGGCCACGCGGCCCTGGATCCTGTTCGCCGACGCCGACCTGGCGATCCCGATCCGCGAGATCGAGAAGCTCGCCGCGCACGTCGAGTCCGCGCCGATCGTCATCGGCAGCAAGCGCGCGCCCGGCAACGACATCGTGTACCCGAAGTTCCGGCTGTTCCTGGGTGCTGTCGGCGGGCTCTTGATCTCGCTGCTCGTCGTGCCGGGCTTTCACGACACGCAGTGCGGCTTCAAGCTGTATCGGACGGACGTGGCGCAGGAGTTGTTTGCCGTGAACCGGCTCGACGGCTTCGGCTTCGACTTCGAGGTGTTGTACCTGGCACGCCGCTACGGCCACCGCGTGATCGAGGTACCCGTGCGCGTCGAGCACCAATTGGGCAGCACGGTGCGTGCGACGAGCTATCTGCGCGTCCTACGCGAGGCCTTCTCGGTGTTCTGGAACAAGCTGACGGGCGCGTACCCGCCGCGGGGTGAGGTCCTGGGCCGACGAGCGCCCGGAGGGATTCAAGGTCCACCCGCGGGGAGCCTGTGAGATCGCACGGCGCGAACGCACGGCGCTCGACGCCGCCCCGTGGCTCGCTCGCGCTGCGCCCGGTTCACTCGACAGCGGCGTCCGAGTCCTGACCGACCGCGGAACGCCAGCGTCTCAACACAAGAGGATCGAGAGCTTGCGCCGGTACTCCACGACGGCGGGGTCCGCGCCCAGCGCCTCGAAGGCCTCGACCAGTGCGCGGCGCGGCTCGCTGTCGTTGTAACGCAGATCGAGCTTGGCGGCCTGGTAGAGCTGCTCCAGACCCTCGGCGTTGCGACCCTCCGCGAGCAGCGCGCGGCCGAGCGCGAGCCGCGCGGCGACGGATTCAGGGGCCTGCTGCACCGCCGCCAGGAGCGGCGCCAGATCGGTCTTCTGGGCCTGGAGCGCGAGCAAGCCCTTGGCCGCGCGACCTGGATCCGAGTCCTGCTCCTGGTCGGTGAGCGCCTCGTACTCCGCGCGCCCGTCCTCGGTCTCGCCGATCGCGAGCAAGAGCCGCGCGCGGTGGGCGCGCGCCAGCGGGTGCGGCGGGTCCTGGTCGGCGAGCTCCGCGACGTGCATGAGCGCGCTGGCCGGATCGCCGGCCTTCTCGTGGGCCAGCGCGGCCTCGAGCGGGTCGACGCCAGGCCCCAGGTGCTTCTCGAGGATCTCGCGGATCTTCTTCTCGGGCTGCGCGCCCACGAACCCGTCGACGGGGCGCCCGCCCTTGAGCAGCAGCACGGTCGGGACGCTCTGCACCTGGAACGCGTCCGCGATCTCGGGGTTCGCGTCGATGTCGATCTTCGCCAGCACGAACTTGCCGTTCATCTCGCGCGCGAGCTTCTCCAGCGTCGGCCCGAGCGTCTTGCACGGGCCGCACCAGGTCGCCCACAGGTCGACCAGGACGGGGGTGGTGCGCGAGCGCTCGACGACCTCCTGGACGAAGGTCTCGGTGGTGACGTCGACGATGGGGGCGGTGGTGGTCATGGCGGACTTCTAGGCCAGGCTGGAAGCCCTCCAGGATACCGCCGCGGGGGGCTCCGGCGACCCGCCGGAGCCCCCCGCGCCGAGAGCGCCCGTCGCGCTCAGAACGAGAAGCGTGCGTTCAGGACGACCTGGTCGTCGTCCTCGATCATCTGGTAGGCGGCGCCGATGCTGAAGCTCGTGAGGAAGTGGAAGCGGGCGCCGAGCTCCCAGAAGAAGGGCTTGTCCTCGTCGCTGACACCCTCCAGGTCGAGGTAGCCGAGGCTGCCGTCGAGCTCCAAGCCCCCGCCACCCCAGCGCAGGGGCATCCAGCGCGCGCCGCCCTCGACGCTGTAGCCGGTGTCGTCGTTGTCGCCGAGGTCCGAGGAGATGTCGTTGTAGAGCCAGCCGATCTCGCCGAAGAGGTCGAGGTTCGGCAGCACTCCGAAGTGGGCGCCGACGCCGAGCTGGATCAGGTCCGTGCTCGTGTCCTCGAAGTCGAAGGACTGGTTCGTGTACTGGCCGAAGCCGTACAGGAACCCGAGGAAGCCGACCGACGCCCGTCCGTAGAACACGTCGGCGTCCTCGTCGATGACGTCGACGTTGTAGCGGGCGGCGCCGAGCTCGACGTAGGTGTAGCTGAACGTCCAGTCCTCTTTCTCCTGGGCCGCCGGAGCGGGCGCGACAAAGGGCGCCAGGGGCGAAGCCAAGAGGTCGGTGTCGAGGCTGGGGAGGAGGGTGAGAGCGGTCGTGACGAGCAGCATGTTCGTGGTGCTTTCTGGGGGGGGGCGCCGAGCGCGCGCGTGGAACGAGCGCGCTGCGGGGTGCCGCGGTCGGAAGAGGATAAGCCGGCGGCGGCGCGAGCGTCCAATCCGCCGAAGTGCGCAGCCTCCCTATCCGCCCGGCAGGCGCGTCACTCCGGAGGCTCCGGTCCGACCACTGAGCCGATCGCGCCACAGGACCTGGAGGGACGACCCGGCGAGCTCGTGCGGTCGGCCCGCGAGCCGCACGACCGCGGTCCCGTCCTCGTCCGCGCAAGTCGCCGCCAACCGCACGCGGGGATCGGTCACGCACCAGCGCCCGCTGCCGAAGGACGAGCCGGGCCGTGCTCCAGGGCCCGCGACCAGGATGCCGAGCGCGTGGGGCGGCAGCCCGACGGCGACGACCAGCGTCTGAGATCCTGACGCGACGCAGGCCAGGGGCGCGCCCGGGCAGGCGCTGCCGAGGGCGTTCGAAGGATGCGGCGCGAGGGCCAGCGCGGAGAGGGCGAACGCGAAGCGCGCGGTCACGGGGGGAGCCTCCAGAGGGGCCGGTCCTGACGACCGAACGGCCAGCGTCTGCCCCTCGGAAGTGGAAAAACCGTCCGCCGACGCCGCGCGACGTCCCGCTGGCGACACGTCAGACGTTCCGCCGCAAGAGCGCCAGCCCCTCGCGCGCCTGCCGCGCGAGCTCGCCCGGGCTCGCGGCAGACGACAGCCGCCTCAGGAGGTAGCGCGGCCGCAGGTAGAAGCGGCGCACCATCTCCTTCTTGAGCGCCAGCATCTCCGCGCGCCCCAGGTGCTTCGTCGGCAGGAAGGCGTCCGCGCCGCCCTGATCCATGACGAGGTCGTCCTCGCCGCACAGGCCGAGCTCGATCGCCTGACGCCGGAAGGGGGTGCCGAAGCGCGGCACGGCCATGTTCAGGGACAGGAAGTCGAGGTCGAGCTCGACCGCCAGCTCGAGCGTCCGCCGCAGCGACCCGGCGTCCTCCTCGGGCAGCCCGACGATGAACGTGCCGACCGTGCGCAGCCCGTGCCGCTTCACGCGCCGGAACCCGTCGCGCACGGCGGCGACGTCGTAGCCCTTGCGGTACGCGGCCAGACGCGCGTCGTCGGCGCTCTCCACGCCCAGGATGACCGTGTGACAACCCGCGCCTCGCATCGCCGCGAGGAGCTGGTCGTCGGCCGTGTCGGGCCGCGTGAACGCGGTCCAGGAGAGGTCGCGGCGCAGGGCGAGGCCGCGGCACAGCTCCAGGGCGCGCTGCTTCACGACGCCGAACGTCTGGTCGAGGAAGAACAGCTCGTGGATGCCCAGGGAGCGCACGTGATCCACCTCGGCCAGCGCATCCTCGACGGAGCGCGTCTTGAAGCCCAGCGTGCCGATCACGCAGAACGTGCACGGGTATGGACACCCGTAGTCCGTGAGCAAGGTCGCGAACGGCTCGCGCCGCGCGAAGGAGAAGCGGTAGCCACGCCGCGGGAACAGCTCGTGACGCGGGGTCGGCACGCGGAAGGCGCCCTTGCGCGTGCCGCGCCGCACGCGCTCGATCGACCCGTCGGCGCGCCGCGCGGTGGCTTCCTCGAGCGCGCCCTCGTCGCGCGCCAGCCAGCGCACGACATCCGCGTTCGAGAAGTCGTGCAGGGCGAGTTCCAACCAGGGCTCCTCGGCGAGGCGCCGCTCGCTGTGCTCGTGCAGGACGTCGCCGAGCGCGGCGATGCGGCGCCCGCGGGCAGCCTGCCGAGCGAGGAACGCGCGGTCCTCGGGCCAGGAGACCGCGCCGACCAGGGACACGATCGCCTCGGGCGCGAAGGCCTCGATGCGCGCCTCGGCGGCCTCGACCGTGAGTGCCTCCGCCATGCAGTCCAGGACCCGCACGTCGTGCTCGGCCGCGACCGTGCCGGAGAGGACCACCAGGTCGATCGGGTGGAACAGGTAGTTCGACTTCGTCGTCTTCGAGCACAGGTAGTCGCGGATGTAGACGCGACGCCCGGGCGGGTTCAGCAGCAGGACCTTCACGGACGCGCGTGCTCCGCGTCCAGCGGCAGTCCGCCGCGCAGGACGTGCAGACCGCCGCGCGCACGGCGCCGGCCGGCGGGCACCAGCTCGGCGTCCAAGAGCCAGGCACGGGCTTCCTCCAGCACGACGTCCACGGACAGGTTCACGAGACACTCGGGGAAGCCGCGCACGCAGTTCGCGACCTTGTTCTCGTGCACGTTGATGCACGGGCTGCACACCGGCGGACGCCACAACGCGCTGGCGCGCTCGCCGAGCGGGCCGTACATGACCGGCGTTTCCGGGCCGAACAGCCCGATCGTCGGCGTGCCGAGAGCGGCGGCCACGTGCATCGGCCCCGAGTCGTTCGAGACCACCGTGCGCGCCGCGGCCAGCGCGGCGACGAGCTCCCCGATCGACAGGCGGCCGGCGAGGTCGATCACGCGCCCGCCGCGCACGGGACCCGCCTGCGCGGCGATGGCGCGCACGTGGCCAGCCTCGGACGGTGCACCGATCAGGACCACGTCGAGTCCGTCCTCCTCCGCGAGGCGGCGCGCGAGCTCCGCGAACGAGCCAGCCGGCCAACGCCGCTCCAGGGACAGCTCGCCCGCGTTGGGGTTGAGCACCACGAAGCCCGGGCCGGACGCCAGCCCCGCTGCGTCGAGCTTCGCTGCCAGGCTCGCCTGGTCCTCGCGGCGCGGTGCGTAGGCGTCGAGCTCGTCCGGCTCGACGTCGCGGCCGTTCTCGCCGCCCGCCAGGGCGCGGAAGTTGCGCGCGACGTGCCAGTAGCGGTTGAACGGCACGGTGCGGTCGTGGAAGTCCCCGCGCCACACGCTCGGGGAGGCGAAGCCGCTGGTCTCCTGCGCGCCGGCCGCCAGCGAGACGAGGGCCGAGAAGCGCGTGAAGAACTCGAAGTCGACGACGCGGTCGAAACGGCGCCGGCGCAGGCTCGCGAGCAGCCGCAGGATCCGCAGGTGGATCCGCCACCAGCCCAGCGCGCCGCTGCCCGTGCTGACGTCGAGCGTGAGGACCTCGTCGACGATCCCCAATCCGCGGACGAAGGCCGCGTTCGACTCCAGCGTGAGCAGCGTGAGTCGTGCCTCGGGGTGTCGCCGCCGCAGCGCGCGCACCGCCGGGGTCAGGAGCTGCAGGCTGCCGATGCCCCAGAACTTGACCAGCAGCACGGCGCGTGCCTCGCGCGGCTCGCGGCGCCACAGCGCCCGCCACCAGCGCAGCGGCTGGAGCAGCACGCACAGCGCGATCCCCAAGGCCTGATCGGCCCGCTGGAGCCGCTTCATGGGGATGGCCTGCATGGGAAGTCCCAATCTATCCCGTGCGAGCGCTGTCCGGTTGGTTCCGCGACGACGCCCGCGCACCGTCCGGACGGCGCGGCGACCAGCGCGGCGGGCACGCGGCGCGCTCGGCCCCGGCCACCCGGGCCCCGGCCCTTCATCCGTGGGCGTCGCGCGCGTACACTCGTGCGCTTCACGAGGCGGGGTCAGGCGCGCGCGGAGCGGTTCCCATGTGCGGATTCATCGGCATCTACGGTCCGGACGGGTTCGACGTCGCGGGCGAGATCTACGAGGGGCTCCTGGCGGTCCAGCACCGCGGGCAGGACGCGGCGGGGATCGTCACCTTCACGGATTCCTTCCACGTCAAGAAGGGGCTCGGGCTGGTGCTGGAGGTCTTCAACGAGAAGAACATGTCGCGCCTGCGCGGCAACCTCGGCGTGGGGCACGTGCGCTACCCGACCATCGGCTCCGGATCCAAGGACGACGCGCAGCCCTTCCATCTGACGTTCCCGGTCGGCGTCGCCATGGCGCACAACGGGAACATCACGAACTTTCAGGAGCTCCACGAGCGCCACTTCAAGAAGAGCGGGACGCGCCTGAACAGCACCTGCGACGTGGAGGTGATCCTGTTCGTGTTCACCAGCGCGCTGAACGAGCGCATGCGTCCGGGCCACAACCCCTCGGCCGAGGACGTGTTCTTCGCCGTCAAGCGCGTCTTCGAGCAGGTCAAGGGCGCCTACTCGGTCGTGGCGGTCATCCCTGACGTGGGGATGGTCGCCTTCCGCGACCCCTTCGGCATCAAGCCCTGCGTGTTCGGCGAGAAGACCACGGACGAGGGTCGCTGGTTCGCCTGCGCGAGCGAATCCGTCGTGCTGGACGTGAACGGCTACAAGCGCTCGTTCGACCTGGAGGCCGGCGAGGCCGTGATCGTGATGCACGACCGGCAGATCGTGCGCCGGAAGCTCACGGACAAGCCCCACCGGCCGTGCATCTTCGAGCTGGTCTACTTCGCGCGACCCGACTCGTTCCTGGACGACGTGTCGGTCTACAAGACGCGACGGCGCTTCGGCGAGGCCCTGGCGCGGCAGTGGAAGGCCGAGGGCGCGCCCGAACCCGACGTCGTGATCCCGATCCCCGACAGCTCGCGCGACGCGGCGCTGGCCATGGCCATGGAAATGGGCGTCCCGTACCGCGAGGGGTTCGTCAAGAATCGCTACATCGGCCGCACGTTCATCATGGCCAGCCAATCGAGCCGGCAGAGTTCGATCCGGCGCAAGCTGAACCCGATCCCGCTCGAGTTCGAGGGCAAGGACGTGCTGCTCGTCGACGACTCGATCGTGCGCGGTAACACCGCTGCGCGCATCGTGCGCATGGCGCGCGACGCGGGCGCGCGGCGGGTCTACTTCGCCTCGACGTCACCGCCGCTCGTGGCGCCTTGCCCGTACGGCATCGACATGGCGACCAAGCGCGAGTTCGTCGCCACGGGCAAGACCACGCCCGAGATCGGCCAGGAGCTGGGCGTCGACCACCTGGTCTACCTGGAGCGCGAGGCGATGAACGCCGCGGCCCGCGCCGGCAACCCGAAGATCGAGCAGTTCTGCAACGCCTGCTTCACCGGCGAGTACCCCACCGGTGACATCACCCTCGACCGCCTGAACGCCATCGAGGGCGAACGGCTGGTCCAGCAGGAGCGCGTGAGCTGCGGCCGATGAGACCGACGATCGATTGGTACTACCGGCGCCGCGGTTGAACGAGCTGCGCGCGCGCCGACCTGTGGATCGAGGCGCGGCGCGCGGCCGTCCGGGAGACGGTCGACGCGGGCCAGGTGCGCTTCGAGCGCGCGGATCTCGCCAGTCTGCTGGCCGGCGCGCGGCGCGTGATCGTCGCCAAGGGCAAGTCGGCCGTCGCGTTCGACGTCGCGCCGGGACGCGCGCTCCCTGCGGAGGCGCTCGCGGCACTGCTCGGACCGACGGGCAAGCTGCGCGCGCCGGCGGTGCGTGCGGGGACGTCCTGGCTCGTTGGCTTCCACGCGGACGCTTGGGACGGCGAGCTGGGCGCTTCTTGAGCGGGCTCGGCGGGCGCGCGGGCCGATAGACTCCGCGGGATCCTCCCTGCATGCGCGTCCTGATCACGTCCCCCGTCTTCCCGCCCGACTTGGGCGGTCCGGCCGTCTACGTGCCGTCCCTGGGACGCTTCCTCGTCGGACGCGGCCACGCCGTCGAGGTCGTGGCGTTCTGCTCGGACCCCGCGCCACAGGGGCACCCGTTCCCGGTCGTGGCGATCTCGCGCGGCTCGCTACCGCTGCGGTACTTGAAGGCCTTCGCCGCGGTCTGGAAGGCCGCGGGTCGCGCCGACGTCGTGTACGTGAACGAGCACCTGGCGCTGCTCCACGTGCTGGCCGCCAAGCTGCGCGGCAAGCCGGTCATGATCCGCATCATGGTCGACGGTGCGTGGGAGATCGCGCACCGCAAGGGCTGGTGCGGCGACGACGACATCGTCACGTTCCAGGGCAAGACCTACGGCTGGCAGGTCAAGCTGACGCGCGCCCTGCAGCGGCGCTGGTGGCGGTGGACCGACCACGTCATCGCCTGCTCCGAGTTCCTGCGGCAGATCGTGATCGGTTACGGCGTGCCGTCGGCGAAGGTCCAGCGCATCCACAACGCCTACCACGGCCCGCGCAGCGAGGACGTGCCCGAGACGCGCCAGGAAGCCCGGGCCAAGCTGGGACTCGACCCGTCGCGGCGGTACGTGCTGACGATCTGCAGGCTCATGGTGTGGAAGCGCGTCGACGGGATCCTCGAGGCGTTGGTCGGCCTGCCCGACGACGTCCACTTGCTCGTGGCGGGCGATGGCGACATGGAGCAAGCGTGGAAGGCGCTCGGAGCCCAGCTGGGCCTGGGCGCGCGCGTGCACTGGCTGGGCAACGTGCCGCACGCACGCATCCCGCTCTTCGTGCGCGCGGCGGACGTGTTCGTGCTGAACAGCCGCTACGAGGGTCTGTCGCACACGCTGCTCGAGGTCCAGGCGCTGGGCACCCCGATCGTCGCCTCGAACGTGTGCGGGAATCCCGAAGTCGTCGAGCACGGGGTCAACGGGCTGCTCGTCGACCCGCGGGCGCCCAACGACCTGCGGGAGGCCCTGCGATGGCTGCTCTCGGATGCGGAGCTGGCCCGGCGGTTCGTGCAGGCCGGCCTCGCGCGCCGCGACCGTTTCCGCCGCGACACGACCTTCGCCGACGTCGAGGCCCAGCTTGCCCGGCTGGCCGGCGTGAGCGGCGTGCCTGCTGGGGCCCCGACCAGCGGCGCCGAAGCACCCACGCGGGACGACACCGGCCGCGCGTGAAGAGGGCCGCGGGCCGCGGCACGTGGGACCCAGACAGCTCCTCCGAGCCGTTCCGGGGCTTGCCAAGCCGGGACGCTGCGGACGCGGGCCTGCCCCGCGTAATCCTTACGCTCACGTAGGAATCGACACCGGGCGCCCTTCAGGCCGATAGACTGCAAGAACGAGGGTTCTGCGCGCGCTCGCCGCCCCGCACCCGGATCGACACCGCCGACCGCCAACCTCTCCCGACCGCCCACCATGCGCCGCATGCGCGTCCTGTTCATCGACGAGTACCTCCCCCAGGAGATGCTCGGGATCATGTACCTGTCCCGGGCGATCAAGGACGCTGGCCACGACGCCAAGTGCCTGTTCATCCCGGACAAGGACTGGCTGGAGAAGGTCCAGGCCTACGACCCCGACGTCGTCCTGTACTCGATGACGACGGGCATGCACCTGTACTTCGCGGAGGTGAACCGCAAGGTGAAGGCCGCCCTGCCCAAGGTCTGGGCCGTGGCCGGCGGGCCGCACCCGACGTTCGTGCCGGAGTACGTGAACACGGAGGGCATCGACGCGATCTGCCGCGGCGAGGGCGAGCCGGCGATCGTCGACTTCCTGAACCGGCTGGCGAACGGGCAGAGCGTGAACGACTGCCCCAACTTCTGGGTCAAGGATCGCCAGACCGGCGAGGTCCACAAGAACGAGGTCCGGCCGATCGTGGCGCAGCTCGAGGACCTGGGGTTCCCCGACCGCGACATCGTCTACGAGGCCGGAGCCATCTACAAGAACACCGACCGCAAGGTGTTCGTGACGCAACGCGGCTGCCCGATGCCGTGCACGTTCTGCTTCCACCACGCCTGGAAGAAGAAGGTCTACGGTGCACGCAACAGCGAATACGTCCGCAAGCGCTCGGTCTCGCACGTCATCGACGAGATCAACGACGTCAAGCGCCGCTACAACCTGAAGTTCGTCCACTTCGTCGACGACATCTTCAACCTGCGGAACGACTGGCTCGAGGAGTTCTGCGAGCGTTTCCCCAAGGAGGTCGGCCTGCCGTTCGACGTCATCCTGATGGCGAACATGACGACGGAGCGCCACATCGAACTCTTGAAGAAGGCCGGCTGCGTGTACGCGCGCGTGGCCTTCGAGGCCGCCAGTGACTACGTCCGCAACGCCGTCTTCAAGAAGCACACGACGCGGCAGCAGCTCACCGACGCGGCGGGCTGGATCAAGAAGTACGGCATCCGGCTCGGATCCTTGAACATGCTGGGCGGCCCGGGCGGAACGATCCAGGACGAGTTCGACACGGTCAAGCTCAACATCGAGTGCAAGGTCGACCACCCGCTCGTCTCGTTGATGCAGCCCTACCCCGAGTTCGAGATCAACGAGATGACGAAGGACATGGGGTTCGCCGTCGCGGGCTACGACGACTTCCCCCAGAAGTTCAATCGCACGACGTCGATCCATTACGACAACAAGGTCGAGATCGAGAACCTGCACAAGCTCTTCCCGATCCTGGTGCGCTTCCCGGCGCTCATGCCGCTCGCCCCGCGCCTGATCAAGCTGCGCT